>CAZGBA010000056.1:0-23105 GCA_964523435.1 uncultured Xanthomonas sp. | reverse complement strand
TCGGCCTGGAACTGGGCGCCGACGATTATGTGGTCAAGCCTTTTTCGCCGCGTGAACTGGTCGCGCGCGTCCGTGCGCGGCTGCGTCGTCGGGTGCAGGCCGAAACCGCGAGCTGGCAGGCGCATGGGACGTTCGAGATCGATCGCGAAGGCAAGCGCATCCGCTACCGGGGGCAGACGCTGGATCTCACCCGCTACGAATACGGTCTGCTCGAAGTGCTGATGCACCGTCCCGGAGCGGTGCTTTCGCGCACGCAGTTGATGGACCGGGTATGGGCCGATGCACTGGAAAGCGGCGACCGCACCGTCGACACGCATATCAAGACCCTGCGCGCGAAGCTGCGCAGTTTGAATGAGCAGGACGACCCGATCCGCACCCATCGCGGCCTGGGTTATTCGCTGCACATCGGTGGATGACGGCGCCATGCGCGTGAACGTCGCGATATGAATATCGGTCTGCGCATCCTGCTCGGTTATTTTCTGATTGTGGCGCTGGCGGCGCTGCTGCTGGGCCGCGTATTCCTGCAGGAAGTGAAGCCCGGCGTGCGCCAGGCGATGGAAGACACGCTGGTCGATACCGCCAATCTGCTGGCGGAGCAGGCCAAGGACGACATGATCGCCGGTCGGATCGGCGATGGCCGCTTCGCCGCGCACGTGCGGGCGCTGACCGATCGCGATCTCGGCGCTGAAATCTGGGGCTTCACCAAGCGCAAGGTCAGCACCCGCATCTATGTCACCGATGCGCGCGGGATCGTCGTGTTCGATTCCAGCGGACAGGATGTCGGCAAGGATTATTCGCGCTGGAACGATGTCCACCTCACCTTGCGCGGCCGCTACGGTGCGCGCTCTTCGCGCAGCGATCCGGACGACGAAACCAGTTCGGTCATGCATGTGGCCGCGCCGATCGCCGTCCGCGACGGCGAAACCTCGCGCATCATCGGCGTGCTGACCGTCGCCAAGCCCAACCAGACCATCGCGCCGTTCATCGCCCGCAGCCAGAGCGTGATCCTGCGCTGGGGTTTCGTGCTGCTCGGGGTGGCGCTGGTGATCGGCCTGCTGGCGGCATGGTGGCTGTCGCGTCAGCTCGGTGCGCTGCGCCGTTACGCCGATGCGGTTACCGCTGGCGAACGCGCGACGCCACCGGACAGCGCGGGCGAATTCGGCAATCTCGGTCGCGCGCTGGAAACCATGCGCGCCAAGCTCGAAGGCAAGCAATACGTCGAGCAGTATGTCCACGCGCTGACCCATGAACTGAAAAGCCCGCTCGCGGCGATCCGCGGCAGCGCCGAACTGCTGCAGACTGCCGACAGCGATGTCGCGCCGATGCCTGCGGCGGATCGTGCGCGCTTCGTCGCGACCATTCGCGCCCAGAGCGAGCGCATGGCGGAGATGATCGACAAACTGCTGGCGCTGGCGGCGGTGGAGCACCGGCAGCGGATCGAGCAGCCGCAGCTGGTCGATCTGCGCGTCATCGCCGACGAAGCCGCCGAACGGATCGCGCCGAAATATGCGCAGTCGTCGCTGACGTTGAGCATCGTCGAAGATGTCGATGCGCGCGGCGTGCGCGTCTCCGGCGATCCTTTCCTGTTGCGGCAGTCGCTGCTCAATCTGCTCGACAACGCGGCGGATTTCGCGCCGGCCGGCAGCGAGGTCGAACTGCATCTGCGGCGCGAAGCGGGCAATCTCATTGTCGAGGTGCTGGATCGCGGCCCGGGCGTGCCCGATTACGCGCTGGAGCGTGCTTTCGAGCGGTTCTATTCGCTGCCGCGCCCGGATGGGCGCAGCCGCAGCAGTGGCCTGGGGTTGTGTTTCGTGACGGAAGCCGTCGAGCTGCACGGTGGCGGCGTCGCATTGGCCAATCGCGAAGGCGGCGGAACGGTAGCCAGCTTGAGATTGTCAGCCATCTGATCGACTGCTGATCCGGCGTAAGAAATCGCCCTGTGGGAGCGGCGGAAGCCGCGATGGATGTTTAAAGCATCGCGGCTTCCGCCGCTCCCCCAGGACAAACCTCTTAAAGCGTCAAACCGGCTTCACACAGCCGCCATCGCCGCCCCGCATGCCGTGCCGACACTGAGGCCATCCACAACGTCGGAGGCCGACATGCGATTGCTCTTGAAGATTCTCATGGTGATTGGATTGACCATCGCCATCCTCGTCCCGCTGATGATGATCCGCGGCACCATCCAGGAACGGCAGAATTACCGTCGTGAGGCGGTGCAGACCGTCGCGCGCAGCTCGGCGGGCGCGCAGGCGCTATCCGGACCGGTGCTGATGGTACCGTACACCGAGCTGGTCGAAGTCGAGGAAAAGGACAATCAGGGCTTCAGCCGCAAGGTGCGACGCGAAGAGAGCGGCACCTGGATGTTCTTCCCGGAAACGCTGGAAGCCAAGGGCGCGATGAAGCCGATCGTGCGCAAGATCGGCCTGCACGAAGTGCGTAAATACGAGTTCGCGACTAAGCTCCACGCCGAATTCAAGGCCACGGTCCCCAGCGACGCCGATGCGCTCGCACCGCGCAGGATCGGCCAGCCGTATCTCAGCTACGCCATCGCCGATGTCCGCGGCGTGGTCGGCCTGCAGACGCTGACGATCAACGGCAAGGACGCGGAACTGCTGCAGGGCCCGGGCAGCGGCGACGGCGGCGGTCTGCACGCGCGTCTGCCGGTGACCGCGGCCGGCGGTGCGATCGTGCTCGACAGCCAGCTCGATTTCACCCTTGAAGGCACCGAGTCTCTGGCGATCGCACCGCTTGCGAAGCGCAATATCATCACCATCGATTCGCCGTGGCCGCATCCGTTGTTCAACGGCGACTTCCTGCCGCGCAAGCGCACGATCGACGACAAGGGCTTCCACGCGGAGTGGGAAATCTCGTCGCTGGCGACCAATGCGCAGGCGCAGTACCTCGGTGGTTCGCGGGTGCCGGGCATGGCGCCCGCAGGCTCGGTCGATGCCGCGAACAATACCGAAACGGTGTCGGGTCTGGATGCGATCGGCGTGTCGCTGGTCGAGCCGGTCAACATCTATTCGCAGGCCGATCGCGCCAGCAAGTACGGCATCCTGTTCGTGCTGCTGACTTTCGTCGGTTTCTTCATGTTCGAGCTGATCAAACAACTGCGAATTCACCCGATCCAGTACGGTCTGGTCGGTCTGGCGCTGGCGATCTTCTTCCTGCTGCTGGTGGCGCTGTCCGAGCACATGGAATTCGGCAAGGCCTATCTCATCGCCAGCGGTGCCTGCATCGGCCTGCTGGGTTACTACGTCAGCCATGTGTTGCGCTCCTGGCTGCGCGGCTTCGGTTTCGCCGCGATGCTGTGCACGCTGTACGGCGCGCTGTACGGACTGCTGATCTCCGAGGACAACGCGATGGTGCTGGGCGCCGGCCTGCTGTTCCTGATTCTCGCAGCGATCATGGTCGTCACCCGCAAGATCGACTGGTACAGCGTCGGCACGGCGAATCCGCCGCCGCTGCCGCGCAGCTGATCGCTTCCGCGCTGTTCCCGAACGCCGCAGGCCCCGTGTCTGCGGCGTTTTCTTTGGCATAGAATCGGGCGCATGACTCCGAATGCGGCCAGCACGACCAGAATCCAGATCCGCCGTGTCGCGGGCGCGGACATCCACCCGTATCTCGATGCGGTCGCTGCACTGCGGATCGCGGTGTTCCGCGATTGGCCTTACCTCTACGACGGCGATCCCGTCTACGAGCGCGAATATCTCGATGCCTATGCGCGCTCGGACGACAGCGTCTTCGTGCTCGCCTTCGATGACGATGCGGTGATCGGCGCGTCAACGGGCCTGCCGCTGGCCGACGATTCGGCCGAGTTCCGCGCGCCGTTCGAGGCGCAGGGCGTGGATACGGGGCGCGTGTTCTATTTTGGGGAATCGGTGCTGCTGCCCGCCTATCGCGGTCAAGGCATCGGCCACGCCTTTTTCGATCATCGCGAAGCGCATGCGCGTGCGCTCGGTCGTTTCGATCTTGCCGCGTTCTGCGCAGTGGATCGCGAGGCCGACGATCCGCGTCGCCCGCAAACGCATCGCGGCAACGAGGCGTTCTGGGCAAAACGCGGCTACATCCGCCGACCGGAGATGACGATGCGCCTGCACTGGAACGAGATCGGCTGCGGCGATATCGAACATGCGCTGACGTTCTGGACGAAGCCGATTGAACAGGAGGCTGGCGCATGAAGATCGCGGTCGCGAAATATCCCATCGGCGAACCGCGGAATTTCGACGATTTCGCGGAAAAGCAGAGCCTCTGGCTGCGTGAGGCGGCGACCGCTGGCGCGAACATTGTGGTGTTACCGGAATACCTGTCGCTGGAGCTGGGCGCGACCTTCGAAGCGCCGATCCGCGACGACTTGCGCGCTTCGTTCGCCGCGATCCAGCGCTATCGCGGCGCCTGGCTCGATCTGTATTCGACGCTGTCGCGGGAGACCGGCATGCGCATCGTTGCCGGCACGTTCCTGCTGGATACCGGGAACGGCCGCTATCGCAATCGCGCCGATCTGTTTTCGCCCGATGGCGGCAATCTCTGGCAGGACAAACTGCAGCTGACCGGCTTCGAGAAGAAGACCGGTGTGATCGAAGGCGGCGATACGCTGAAAGTCTTCGATTTCGACGGCGTCCGCGCAGGCATCGCGATCTGCTACGACATCGAATTCCCGCTGCCGGTACGCGCGCAGTGCGAGGCCGGCGCGCACCTGCTGCTGGTGCCCAGTTGCACCGATACCGCTGCTGGCGCCACACGCGTGCGTGTGGGCTGTCTTGCGCGCGCGCTGGAAAACCGCAGTTTCGTCGCCAAGGCGGTGACCGCAGGCGAAGCGGAATGGAGCCCCGTGCTGGATATCAATACCGGCGAGGCGGCGGTGTACGCACCGATGGATGTCGGTTTGCCGGCCGACGGGATCTTTGTCGCGAGCAGTGGAGATGCAGGCTGGTCGTATGCCGATGTCGATGTCGAGCAGCTCGACGGCAGTCGTGCGCAGGCGCAGGTCGCGAACGATCGCGATTGGCGTGGGCAACTCGCGCCGTCGTTGTTGCAGGCGAAGTTGGAGCGTTGCCCGTAACGCATGCGGGCTGTTGATTCTGTGGGAGGGCTTTCGGGCCCGACATTCGGGGCTGAAGCCTCGCCCACAGGACAGCTAGATGACAAGGGTCGTGAGCGCGTTTTCGCGGATCAAGATCGATACCAGCGCCAACGCACTCCCGATCCCCGTCGCCGCAAGCACATCGCTCGGGTAGTGCAGGCCGAGCACCACGCGTGAAACAGCGATGCTGGCGGTGAACGGAATCAGCAGCCATGCAAGCACTGGAAAATACGACAGGCTGACGATGGTGAAGGCGACCGCATGCAGCGTGTGACCCGACGGAAAGCTGAATTCGTCCAGCGGTGCGACCCAGGCGCGGATGCGCAGGTCGGACGCGCAGGGGCGTGGTCTGCGTGTCCAGCGCTTCAATCCTTTGTACAAGGCCAATGAGACAAGGCCGATCGCGGCGAGATGCAGTGCCGCGAGCATGCCGTTGTGGCCGCCGAACAGCGCGAATCCCGCCATCAGTGCATACCAGAACACGCCGTCGCCGAGGCGGCTGATCAGCGAGAAAAAGCGCCGCGTGGCGATGCGCCCGCAGAGCGCGTTCGCGCGCAGGCACCATTCCGATTCATTCGTGCGCAGCCGGCGTCGCAACAAGCCGTCGTTCATGATGTGTTCCTGCATGGGCCAAACGTTGGAGGATTGCATCGAAATCGGCGGCGACCTGTTCCGGGCGCAGGACCGAAACCGCATCGCGCGCTGCCAGGCGCATCTGCGCGCGCAGACCCGGGTCTGCGGCGATTCTTGCCGCCGCCCGAACGAACGCATCGTCGCCGTCCGCGCTGTCGTTCGCCACTGCCGCACCATGCTCACCATCGCGTAGGCATTCGCGCGCCGCGCCGTAGTCGAAGGCGACGGTCGGCACGCCGCTGGCCATCGCTTCGAGAGTGACGTTGCCATAGGTTTCGCTGCGGCTTGGGAACAGGAACAGATCGCTGCTCGCGAAATGTCGGGCCAGCGTTTCGCCACGCAGCAGGCCGCAGAACACGAAATCGGGATTCTCCTTCGCCAGCGTTTCCCGCGCGGGCCCGTCGCCGACCCAGACAAAGCGGGCGGCAGTGCATTGCTTCTGGATTTGTCGGAATGCGCGCACCGCGAGGCCGAGATTTTTCTCCGGTGCGATCCGCCCGAGATGGATCACCGCAAGATCTTCGGCACGCAGCCCCCAGGATGCCCGCAGTGCATCGTCGCGGTGCGAGGGATGGAATTGCGTGCTGTCCACCGCGCGCGGCAGACGCAGCGGATGCAAAAATCCCATCGAAGCCAGTTCGTCGCGCAATGCTTCGGTCGGCACGAGCGTGGCGTTCCCGCTGTTGTGGAAGTGGCGCATCCAGCGCAGCGCGACCGGTTGCAGAAACGGCACGCCGTAATCGCGCATGTAGCGATCGAAGCGGGTATGGAAGCCGGTCGCGGCGGGTATGCGCAGCGATCGTGCCGCGCGCAGCGCCGACCACCCCAATGGGCCTTCCGTGGCCACGTAGATCGCATCCGGGCGGTGCAGGTTCCACAGGGAGATCAGTGTTCGTGTCGCCGGCAGACCGAAGCGCAGGCCGGGATAACGCGGCAGGGACAGGCCCGCCAGCAGATGTTCGTCCGCCGCAGGTCGCGCATCGCGTGTCTGCCGGGGCCGGATCACGCTGACGCCGTGACCCCGCGAACGCAGGCCGTGTTCGAGACTCTGCACGGTGAGCGCGACGCCGTTGACCTCTGGCGGATAGGTTTCGGTGACGATCGCGTAGCGCATCGGCGTCGCTCTTCGGTTTGACGAAGATTGAAGCTTGTCGATGAAACGACGGTGGCGTCCGGGTGACAGCGCGATGACGCGCCCGGGGATTGCGATCAGACGTCGAGATGCAGTTCGATACCGAGCCCGGCGATGCCTTCGGGTTCGTGTTCGAGATCCGACCGCAGCAGGGGACGTTTGTCCAACCAGCTGTTCGACATCGAGATGGCAACGGTGATGCCGATCACGCGCAGTTCCAGTTTCGGGATCGATTCCGCCTCGTGCGAACGGTGCAGCAGCACCGCGATACGCAGCAATGCGGCGCAGCGGCGTACCGGCGCCTGCAGGCGGTCGGGCAGGGCGTCCAGCGATTTGTTCGAGATGTTGCGACGGTGGTTGCGAACCAGTGCGGCCAGGAAGAGCTGTTCCTGGCGCGAAAAACCGGCGATGTCCGAATGTTCCAGCAGGTAGGCGCCATGGACGTGGTACTGGCTGTGCGCGATGGCGAGTCCGATTTCGTGCACGCGCGCGGCCCAGATCAGCATCCGCCGTTCGTCGTCGCCGAGGTTCCAGCGCGTCGCGACCTGGCCGAACAATCGCAGTGCGGTGTCCTCCACGCGTTTGGCCTGTGCCCGGTCGACATCGTAACGCTGCATCAGCGCGTCGATGGAGATATCGCGCGGATCGTCGACGCCGCCGCGACCCAGCATGTCGTAGAGCACGCCTTCGCGCATTGCCGCCTTGCTGACCATCATCCGCTCGAGGCCGAGCGTTTCGAACGCCGCTTCGAGTACAAGAATGCCGCCGGCGATGATCGGCTTGCGGTCGTCGGGCAATCCCGGCAACTGGATGTCTTCGATACGGTCGGCGGCGAGCAGACGGTCGCGCACGATCGGCAGGGTGTCGGCGGTGATCGCGCCCTTGGTCAGTTTCATCGCCGCGCAGATGTCGCCGATGGCCTTGTTGGTGCCGGAAGAACCGATCGCTTCCTGCCAGCCGAGGGCGCGATACAGCCCCGCGAACTGCTGGAATTCCGCTTCGATCTCCGTGAGTGCATCCTTCCAGCGCTTTTTCGACAGTTTGCCGTTGGGAAAGAAGCGCCTTGTGCTGGCGACGCAGCCGATCTGCAGGCTTTCGCGTTCGATGGTGTCGAAGCCCGAGCCGATGATGCATTCGGTGGAGCCGCCGCCGATGTCGATCACCAGCCGTCGCTGCATCGGCTTGGGCGGCTGTGCGTGGGCGACGCCGAGGTAGATCAGTCGCGCTTCTTCGCGGCCGGACACCACTTCGATGCCGTGGCCCAGCGCGCGTTCCGCTGCGGAGAGGAATGCCTGCGGTTCGCGCAGCGCACGCACGGTGTTGGTGGCGATCGCGCGCACGCAGTGCGGCGGGAGATCGCGGATGCGTTGGCCGAAGCGCGACAGACAGTCGAGCGCGCGTTCGCGGGCTTCCGCGCTCAATCCGCCTTTGCCATCCAGGCCATCGGCGAGACGCACGCTTTCGCGCAGGCGATCGATGATCCGCAGCTGTCCCAGGACGGTGCGCGCCACGACCATGTGGAAGCTGTTCGAGCCCAGATCGATGGCGGCCAGGACATCGCCATCCTGCGATGGCACAGTGGTCGCACGGTCGGTGGCAGCGGATCGATTCAAGCGGCGGGCCTGTTGTGGGGTGCGACTGTGCGAACGCCCGCGCAGCCTACCAACATGCTCCCGTGAACGGAACCGATTGCGGGGCGGCCGTCCATGTGCTGCGCTAAGACTTTAGCCGCACAACTTCGCCAACAGCGTCGACTGCGCGGAATGCGGCATCGCGTCGGTCTCGGGCGTCATCTTGCGATAGCTGCCGTCGGCCTGCAGTTCCCAGGCGTTGAGGTTGTCGAGCAGATAGTTGTCGAGCGATTCCTCCTTGACCCGCGCGGCCAGCTCCGGATCGAGGATCGGGAACCCGATTTCGACCCGGCGCAGCAGATTGCGCTCCAGCCAGTCGGCGCTGGAGCAGAACAGATCGGGGCTGCCGTCGTTGCCGAACCACCAGACGCGGCTGTGTTCGAGAAAACGACCGACAATGGAGCGCACGCGGATGTTCTCGGACACCCCCGGGATGCCCGGACGCAGGGTGCAGGCGCCGCGCACGATCAGATCGATGCGCACGCCGGCCTGCGAAGCGCGATACAGCGCGCGGATCACCTGCGGCTCGTTGAGCGCATTCATCTTGGCGACGATCCGCCCCGTTTTTCCGGTCGTGGCCAGTCTGGTTTCGCGCTCGATCCGTGCCAGGACGCCCGCGTGCAGAGTGAACGGCGATTGCAGCAGTCGCTTGAGCTTGATCGCAGGGGCAAGACCGGAAATCTGCTGGAAGATCTGATGCACATCGCTGCCGATGTCGGGGTTGGCGGTGATCAGTCCGAAGTCGGTGTAGGCGCGCGACGTGCCGGCGTGGTAGTTGCCGGTGCCCAGGTGCGTGTAACGGACGAGTTTGCGGCCTTCGCGACGCACGATCAGCAGCATCTTCGCGTGGGTCTTGTAGCCCACCACGCCATAGACCACCTGCACGCCAGCGTCCTGGAGCCGGTCGGCGAGACGCAGGTTCGCCTCTTCGTCGAAACGCGCACGCAGTTCGATCACCACGGTCACGTCCTTGCCGTTGCGCGCGGCCTGGATCAGATGCTCGACGATCGGCGAATCCTTGCCGGCGCGGTACAGCGTCTGTTTGATCGCCAGCACATTCGGATCTTCGGCCGCCTGCCGGATCAGTTCCAGCACCGGCGTGAACGCATCGAAGGGATGATGCATCAGCAGATCGTCTGCGGCTGCGCGCTCGAAGATGGTCTCCATGTCCTTGAGCTGCCGCGATTGATACGGCGGAAATTTCAGATCGGGGCGCTGGACCAGATCGTAGATCTCGATGGCGCGGTTGAGATTCACCGGGCCCTGGATGCGGTAGACCGCGTTCTCGGGCAGTTCGAAATTCTGCAGCAACGTACGCACGATCGGTTTCGGGCAATCCGAAGCGATCTCCAGGCGCATCGCGCGCAGATAGCCGCGTCCGACCAGTTCGTCGCGCAGCGCGAGCGCGAGATTCTCGACTTCCTCCTCGTCGACGATCAGTTCGGAATTGCGGGTGACGCGGAACTGGTACGCGCCCTTCACGTCCATGCCGGGGAACAGCTCGTCGACGAATGCCGACAGCACCGCGGACAGGAACACGAAATCGTGTTCGCCGCCGGAAGCGCGTTCCGGCAACTGGATGATGCGCGGCAGCGAACGCGGTGCGCGGACCACGGCGAGATGGCCGGCGCGACCGAATGCGTCCTTGCCCTTCAGCACCACCACGATGTTCAGCGATTTGTTGAGAATCTTCGGGAAGGGGTGCGCCGGATCGAGGCCCAGCGGCGACAGCACCGGCAGGATCTCGTCGCGGAAATACGCACGCAACCAGCGGGTCTGGCGCGCGTTCCAGTGCTGGCGATGCAGCACGCGCACGCCGGCTTCGCTCAGCGCGGGTCGCAGCACTTCGTTCCAGCAGCGGTACTGCGCGTCCACCAGCGCTGCGGCGCGGTCGTGGATGCGCTTGAGCAGGGTCGCGTGCGGAATGCCGTCGGCGGCCAGCGGCATGCCGAAATCCTGCGCTTGGCGTACGGTCGCCGCGCGGATTTCGAAGAATTCGTCGAGATTCGTGCAGGAGATGCACAAATAGCGCAGCCGTTCGAGCAGCGGCACCGAGCCGTCCTGCGCCTGCGCCATCACCCGGAAATTGAAATCGAGCTGCGACAGTTCGCGATTGAGATACAGCGCATGGTCGCGCAGTGGATCGGTGGTGTCCTGATGCGGTTCCGGCGTCGAAGGGCTTCGTGCGGCGGGGCGTGCTGGCGTGCGTGGGCTCATGCGGAGTCTTCGGAATAATGGATGGCATCGCGGGCGCGGATGCGCTCGTGGCCGAAACGGCAGGTGAAGCGGCTGCCGCGACCGACTTCGCTTTCGATCTCCAGCCGCGCCTGGTGCAGGTTCAGCACGTGCTTGACGATCGAGAGGCCGAGGCCGGTACCGCCGCTTTCACGCGAACGGCTGGTGGAAACGCGGTAGAAACGTTCGGTGATGCGCGGCAGATGCGCGGCGGGAATGCCGTAGCCGGTGTCTTCGACCGAAAGCCGCGTGCCGCCATCGACTTCGCTGGTGAACCGGATCCGGATATCGCCACTGGCCGGCGTGTAGCGGATCGCATTGCCGACCAGATTCGAGAAGGCGCTGTGCAGTTCCTTTGTCGAACCCCAGAGGTCGACACCGGCGGTATCCTCGATCGTGATCGTATGCCGGCGTTGGCTCAAGGCTTCCGCTTCGCGCTTGAGCGTGGTCAGCATCGGCACCATCGAAACCACTTCCTCGGGCAGCTGTTCCTGCGCTTCCAGGCGCGACAGCATCAACAGGTCTTCGACCAGTTGGGTCATGCGCTGCGATTGACGCTGCATTTCGGTGAGCATCGGCGCCCAGTCGGGCTTTTCGCCGGGATCGAGCATGTCCAGATAACCGTGCACCACGGTCAGCGGCGTGCGCAGTTCGTGCGAGACGTTGGCGACGAAATCGCGGCGCATCTGCTCCAGATGCATCAGCTTGCTCACGTCGCGCGCGACCAGCAGCCAGAGTTCGTCGGAATAGGGGATCAGGCGCAGACTCAGGCGCAGATCAGGCTGCACCGGCGAGGGTGTATCGAGCAGCGGCTCGGCATAGCGTCCGCTGGTCAACCAGTGTGCGACCGGTAACGGCTGTAGACGGTCGCTGAGCGCTGCGCCGAGGTCGCGCGGATAGTGCAGGCCCAGCAGCCGGGTCGACGCTTCGTTGAACCACTGGATGCGCTGGCTGTTGCGCTCGAGCACGACGATGGCGTCGGGCAGCGCGGCGGCGGCGGCGCGGTAGGCGCGGAGCATGTCGATCAGCCGGCGCTTGCGCGCGCGCATTTCGCTCTGGCCGCGATACAGCAGACGATCCAGTTCGTTCCAGACGTTGTCGCCGGCCGACGGCGTGAAGCGCTGCCGGGCGGTCAGCCGCAACAGCACCTGGCGCAGTTTCCAGTAATGCCAGCCCACCA
The DNA here is from genome assembly GCA_964523435.1 of uncultured Xanthomonas sp. Lineage (GTDB taxonomy): Bacteria > Pseudomonadota > Gammaproteobacteria > Xanthomonadales > Xanthomonadaceae > Lysobacter_I. Next base: position 11,211 of record CAZGBA010000056.1, on the reverse strand, counting down.
CGCCGAGCGCGGCGATGGTGATCACCGGCCAAGGCTTGCCGATCGCGAAGCCTGCCACAAGAGCTGCGAGCAGGACCAGCGCGAGCTGGCCGAGGGTTTTGAGCCATGCGGAGCGGGCGTCGTTCGGCATCGGCTGAGTCTATTGGAATCGTTCGTACAAAGCGCGCGCGCTGCGTGCGCAGCGCTCAGAGCGTCGCCGAGAACCGGTAACCCGAACCGCGCACGGTCTGGACCATGTTGTCGAGCTGCACCGGTTCCAATGCGCGCCGCAGCCGGCGGATGTGCACGTCGACCGTGCGTTCCTCGACATAGGTATTGCCGCCCCAGACGTGATCGAGCAACTGGTTGCGGGTGTACACGCGTTCGGCGTGGGTCATGAAGAAATGCAACAGCCGGTATTCGGTCGGTCCGATCTGGATCTGCGCGTCGCCGGCATAGACCCGGTGCGAGGCGCCGTCGATGCGCAGGCCGCCGACCTGGACGCTGCCGTCCTCGTCGTCTTCGCGCGAGCGGCGCAGAACCGCACGGATGCGCGCCAGCAGTTCGCGCGCGGAGAAGGGTTTGACCACGTAATCGTCGACGCCGGCTTCGAGACCGCCGACGCGGTCGTTCTCTTCGCCGCGCGCGGTCAGCATGATGATCGGGATGTCGCGGGTCAGCGCATCGCGCCGCCAGCGCCGCGCCAGCTCCAGGCCGCTGGTGCCCGGCAGCATCCAGTCGAGCAGGATCAGATCGGGCACGCGTTCGGCGATCGCGGCCTGCGCTTCGCGCGCATCGCCGGCATGGACCGGGTCGTATTCGCCCTTGCGCAGGGCGAAGGCGACCATCTCGCGGATCGCGGGTTCGTCGTCGACGATCAGGATGCGCTTCTGCATGACGTGCTCGGTTGGGCTGTCTGTTGTGCGCCGCAGGGCAGCCTGGGCCGCACTCCGGTATCGGCCACAGTAGACGACATTTTTATGACTGAATCGTGACGGCGGACATGTGCGATGACAGTCGCGACATCTGCCGTAGATTCAGACGTTGATCGCGTCGGCGATGTCGGTATGCAGCGCGGCGAGACCGCGATCGAACGTCGCCAATCGCCCATGATGATGCCGGGCAAGACCTGCGAGATAACTGTCGGTGACTTGCCGATGACCCAGCACGCCGGCCCACGAGATGTCCGCGTAGCCGATGTCGTCGCCCCAGAATATGTGCCGGGGATGCGCGGTCAACTGCGTCAGGACCGAGACCGCACCGGTGGCGTCCGCAACCGCCCCGAACCGCAGCAACAGCCGGATCAGCGTGCCCTGGGTGATCGGGCAGGTGGCGAAACCGCCGGGATGCGCGGCGAACCAGCGAACCGCAGCGGGGTGGTGGACGTGGGAACGATCGACCAGAGCGACCAGCACATTGCCATCAAGCAGATGGGTCATGGTTCGTCGTCCAGCGCCTTGACGTCGTCTTCGGTGATGGGTTGGTGGGAAGCGACGACGGGCAGCCCGGTCTGCGGATGGATCTGGTAGACCGCTGCCGCTTCGCCGATGCGGTTCGCTTGGTCCGGCTCGGCCAGGCCGCGACGCAACAGTTCGGCCACGGTTTGACCAAGGCTGCGCCCGGTGTGCCGGGCGAGGCTGGTCACGATCCGGTGGAGGTCATCCGGGAGGTCGATGGTGGTTCGCATCTATGCATCTTGATGCGTTGATGCGAATGTGTCAAGACGGGTCGTCAGCGCCGTTCCAGAACCTCATCGCGAACCCCGAGACGCTTCAGTTCCAGCACCGCCGGGGTGATCGCGGCGATCCGCGACTCGACCCGGGCGCGGGCGTAGTAGTCCAGCTCGGGTCGCTTCAGCAGGGTGTTGAGCTGGATCAGCGCGCGCTCCGGTCGACCATTGAGGAATTCGGCTTCGGCATAGGCTTCGCCGGCGCGAACCGGGTCGCCTGCGACTTCGCTGGCACGCGCAAAGATGTTCTGGAACACAGGGTCTTCCTGGCTGTCGATCAGCAGCGGTCGCAGCACCGACTGCGCGCGCTTGCCGGCGCCGACATCGTTGCGCTCCGCAAGGAGTTGTGCATAGCTGAGTGCCGCCGCGCGATGACCGGGCATTCTCTCCAGCAGCGTGTCCATCCGGGTGTCGGCGCCGCTGAGGTTGCCGCCACGGGCTTCGGCTTCGGCCATGGCGATCACGATCCACGGGTCGGTCGGATATTTCGCGAGCAACGGGGTCAGTTCCTTCGCGGAAAGCGCGTATTCGCCGCTGCGCTCCCGGGCGACCGCCAGTCCGTAGCGCTGCGCATCGCTCAGGGGTTTGGACCGGCGATGACGTTCGTACTCTTCGACCGCAGCGCCCGGCGTGTTTGCGCTGAACACGCGGATACGTTCGCGGGCCCAGCCGAACTGGACGTTGTCGTTGAGACGCGCCGGACCGTTCACACGCAGGCCGGAAGGAATCAGCGGATTTTCGCTGGTGATGGTGCTGCCTGCATCGAACGCGGCCGGTTTGGACGACAGCTCATCGGCGCGCTGTTTGGCTTCGCTGATGCGGGTGGTATTGACCGGATGGGTACGCAGGTAGTCCGGCGCGCGTTCGCGTTCGCCGCCCTGATTCACCCGTGAAATCGACTGCATGCGGGTGAACATGCTGGCCATCGCATTCGGGTCGTAGCCGCCGCGCGCCAGGGTCTGGATGCCGATGCGGTCGGCTTCGGATTCGTTGGAACGGGTGTAGTCGATCTGGCGCTGGGCCATCAGCGCCTGGGCCGAGGCCAGTGCCGCCATCGAGGCGTCGTCGGAAGAATTGCCGCCTGAGGACTGCGCGACTGCGATCGCGCCGAGCATCGCCAGCAGGATCGGCACGCTGTCCTTCTGCGCGCGCTCGACACTGCGCAGCACGTGGGTCTGGGTGACGTGGGAGACTTCGTGCGACAGCACACCGGCGACTTCGTCTTCGGTTTCGGCCGCCAGCACCAGTCCGGCATTGGTTCCGATGTAACCGCCGAGGGTGGCGAACGCGTTGAACTGCCGGTCTTTCAACATGAAAAAGGTGAACGGATGCTGCGGTTTGTCGCTGGCCGCCGCGAGGCGATGGCCCACCGACTGCAGCCAGCCGTCTATCAGCGGATCGTCCAGCACATAGCCGTAATGCCGCAACTGGCTGAGCATCATGCTGCCGTATTCGGCCTGTCGGGTCGGGTTGAGCAGTTCGTTGGCCGAGGAGCCGATATCCGGCAGCCGGTTGTCCTGCGCCGGGGCGCAGACCGCAGCGAGGGAGAAAGTCAGTGCGGCGATGACGGCCGGCAAACGCATGGGCGGGTTCCAGTAGCGATTTCGTGGGACAGCATGCCGGTTATCGACGGGGAGGGCGTGAATGCGCTGTTAATCCGCCCGCGACTTCATTCGACCATGGCAGCGCGCCGTCGTTCCCTGCATCGCAGCGTTTCGCCGCGCGGGTGGAAAACAGCGGAGGCGGCCCCCATCATGATGGCCACATACGACCGCCAGCGTTGTGCAGCGAGGAGACCGCTTTGAGCGACAACATGCCCCAGACCCCGACGATCACCCTCTACACCAGTGCGATCTGTCCGTATTGCACATCCGCCAAGAACTTCCTGAAAAGCAAGGGTCTGGACTGGACCGAGATCCGGATCGACACGGATCCCGCCGAGCGCGAACGGATGATGGCCCGCGCCAAGCGCACCAGCGTGCCGCAGATCTTCGTCGGCGATGTCCACGTCGGCGGCTTCGACGACATGATGGCCCTGCATCGCGCCGGCAAGTTCGAGCCGCTGCTGTCCGGGGAAGGCGCATGAGCGGTGCGGGCGAAAACGAGCAGGACCGTCTTGCCGAATTCACCGCTTTCCGCAAGCGCATGAACGAACGGATCCTGGCCGAGCCCAATCAGGTCGTGCGCCGTTTTTTCGCCCTCGATACCCAGACCTACCAGGCCGGCGCGCTCGATGTGAAAACCAAGGAGCTGCTGGGGCTGGTCGCTTCGCTGGTGCTGCGCTGCGACGACTGCATCAGCTATCACGTCGCCCAGTGCAGGGAAGCCGGCGTCAGCCGCGACGAGATGTTCGAGACTTTCTCGGTCGGGCTGGTGGTCGGTGGTTCCATCGTGATCCCGCATCTGCGCCGTGCGGTGGATTTTCTCGACAGACTCGAACAGGGCGAAGCCGCATCCGCCCCGGTGCACGACCACGGCTGATACCGCCGCGCCGCCGGGTGCTGGCGCCTTCGACCAACGTCTGAACGCGATTTCCGGCAGGCTTCCGGCCGTTCCGGCATAATTCGCGGGCTCGCCGCGCGTCCGCATTCCATTGCGGATCGCGTCCCGCTCTTCACGAATTCGCATGACCCGCGCGCGTCGCGCGCCGGGTTCGCACACAAGATTGCCTGCATCAAAGACAGCCTGGAATACACCATGACCCAAACGATTACCGTCATCCGCGGCGATGGCATCGGCCCCGAGATCATGGACGCGGCATTGTCCGTGCTCGACACCATGAACACCGGCCTGACCTATGAAGAAGCCGACGCCGGCATGGTCGCGCTGGAGAAGCACGGCGAACTGCTGCCGCAGGCGACGCTGGATTCGATCCGCCGCAACCGCATCGCCCTCAAGAGTCCGCTGACCACGCCGGTGGGCGAGGGCTTCAGTTCGATCAACGTCGAGCTGCGCAAACGCTTCGACCTGTACGCCAACGTGCGCCCGGCGAAGTCGTTCCCGAACACCAAATCGCGCTTCCCGACCGGCGTCGACCTGATCACGGTCCGCGAAAACACCGAAGGCGCATACATCGGTGAAGGCCAGTCGCTGTCCGAGGACGGCGAGACCGCGATGCTGACCCAGAAGATCACCCGCCGCGGCTCCGAGCGCATCGTCCGCTACGCCTTCGAGCTGGCGCGCAAGACCGGCCGCAAGAAAATCACGGTCGTCCACAAGGCGAACATCCTCAAGTCGACCTCGGGTCTGTTCCTGCGCACCGCGCGCGTCGTCGCCGCCGAATACCCGGACATCCTCTGCAACGAAATGATCGTGGACAACACCTGCATGCAGTTGGTGATGCGTCCGGAACAGTTCGACATCATCGTCACCACCAATCTGTTCGGCGACATCATTTCCGATCTCTGCGCCGGTCTTGTCGGCGGTCTGGGTCTTGCGCCCGGTGCGAACATCGGCACCGAAGCCGCGATCTTCGAGGCCGTGCACGGCTCGGCGCCGGACATCGCCGGCAAGGGCGTCGCCAATCCCTGCGCACTGCTGCTCGCGATCGGCCAGATGCTCGATCACGTCGGCCAGCCCGAGAACGCGGTGCGCCTGCGCAACGCGATCGTCGCGACGCTGGAAGCCAGGGATTCGGTCACTCCTGATCTCGGCGGCACCGGCACCACGATGTCTTTCGCCAAGGCGATCGCCAGCCGGCTGTGATGGGGTGAAATGCTGGAGCCCGGTCGGCGGGCTTCGGCGATGTTCCGATCAATCGGTGGTGTCTTCCGGTGACGCAGGTGCACGCACCACCGTGACTGTGCACGGGGCTTCCGCGACCACGTGCGCGGAGACGCTGCCGAGAATCCGGCGCATTCCGGTCACGCCGCGCGCACCCATGATCAGATGATCCACGCCGTTGTCGCGTGCATAGTCCAGCAGCGCATGCGCGGGGTCGCTGTGTTCCAGCACGTGCACGGTCACGCGATGTTCGTCCAGACCGAGAGGGCGGATCCAGTCGCGCAGCGCGATCAGACGTTTGACGTGGCGATTGCGGCCTTCGGCGTCGAGATTGCTGTCCAGACCGATGCGCGCGGTGCGCATCACGGTCACGCAGGCGAGCCGCGAATGCGGAAACGTCGACACGATCCGCTGCAGATTGCCGCGCAATGCGGCGCACAGAGCGGCATCCTCGTGCTTCAGATCGATCGCGACCATCAGCAGCGGCGCCTGGTCGAGATGGTCGCTGACCGCTTTGCGCGGTTCGCGATCGCGACCGAAGTTCTGCCACCAGCGGCGCATCACCGTGAGCCGGCCATCGCGATGGCTGCGGTCGGCGCGTTCGGTCAATGCGACCTGCTCGGGATGCTGCAGATCGTGCGCGAGCTGCGCGGCGGTCGCGTGGCGCGCATCGGGATCCACTTCCAGGCAGCGCAGGATCAGCTCCTGCAGCCAGCGCGGGATGTCCGCACGGATCGCGCGCGGCGGCACCGGGTCGCGATACAGCCGGCGACGCAGCCCCGCCGGGCTGCCGGGATTGCCGAACGGGCGTTCGCCGGTGGCGAGGTGATAGAGCGTCACCCCGAGTGCGAACAGATCGCTGCGCGGATCGTCGCGCTGGCCCAACACCTGTTCCGGCGCGATGTAGGGCGCGGTGCCGATCGGCACGTTGAACTGTTCGCTGAGCAGATCGGGCAGATGCGCGTGATGCGACAACCCGAAGTCGATCAGCGCGATGCTACCGTCGGGGCGGCGCAGCAGATTGCTCGGTTTGATATCGAGATGGATCACCTCCTGCTGATGCAGGGCGTGAATCGCGGTTGCGGCCAGCGCGCCGAGTTCGGCGACCTGCTGCGGCGGCAGCGGCGTCTTTTCCAGCAGCGGCCGCAGGGTTTCGCCGACCAGGTGTTCCATCACCAGCCACGGCTGATCCTGGTATTCGCCGCCAGCGATGTAGCGCGGCACGTACGGGCCGGTCAGCTGCTGCAGGATCATGCGCTCGACTTCGAAGCCGACGATCTGGGTCGCCGCTTCGCCGTAGCCGATCCGCGCCAGCTTCATCAGCAGCGGCATCGTGTGGTCCGGATGCGAGACGCGCCACAAGGTGGCCATGCCGCCTTCGTGCAAGGGTGCGATCAGCTCGAAGCCGTCGATCGACAAACCGGGTTTCAGCGGTACGGGCATGTCATTGACCCTCCACAAGACGTCGCGCCAGGGATTCGGGCATGCCGGCGGCGACGATCTTGCGCGCGGCGGTGTGATGGTCGTAGGCCACGCGCAGCGTGGTCAGCGTGCCTTTCGCGGTATCGAACACGCCACAGCATGCGGCCGGGTTGCCGTCGCGCGGCTGCCCGACCGATCCCGGCAGCGCCAGCCAGCGCCGGCTGCCGATCAACGGCATCGCGGTGCCCGGCGAAGGCGAGAAATGGCGTGCGCCGCCGCCGGGCTGCGAGTGGTAGAGCGCCGGCTCGTGAACGTGGCCGCAGAACGTGACCCGCTGTTTCGTGGCGGCGATGCTCTGCGCAGCGGCCAATGCATTCGAGATATAGCCCCACTGCCGCGGCGCCCACGCGTTGGCGTGCACGTAAAGCCGGTCCTCGTCTTCGATGCTCAGCGGCAGTGCGGTCAGGAACGCGCGCTGGGTTTCGTCGAGGCGGTTGCGGGTCCAGTCGATCGCGGCCTGGGCGTGCGGGTGTTTGGTGGATGCCGTGTCGTTCTGCGCGTCGCGCAGCACGGCTTCATCGTGATTGCCGTAGATCGCGAAACCACCGTCGGCGACAAGCGCCTGCACGGTATCGATGGTCCATTCGGGATCGGCGCCGTAGCCGACGATATCGCCCAGGATCACCGCACGGTCGAAGCCCAGCCTGCGCAGCTTCGCAAGGCAGGCATCGACGGCCTCGCGGTTGGCGTGCAGATCGGCGAGGAGGGCGAGGCGCATGTGATGGACCGGCGGGGAATCGCCGTGATCGTAGGTTGTCGTCGAGGAACCGGCGATAGGCGATTGGTCGTAGGCGTCAGCGCTTCGGCTTCGCTGCGGTTTCCGGTGCGGTGCGCACCGGCAGCGGCACGTTGCACAGATCGATGTGCCCGGCCGGGCGCTTGTAGAAATCGTCGCGGCGGTTGCGGCGGGCTTCCACGATGGCCTCGAACAACGGCGTGTCGGTGCGCAGCACCTGCAGTTTCAGGCGCTCGGCGGGTTTGAGATCGGCGGCGAGCCGGATCGAGCGGATCGGCAAGCGTTGCTCGGGTTTCTCGTAGAAACCCAATCCGCCGGTGCCGCGCGGCAGCACGCTGAGCAGTTCGATGCCTTGCACGACACGGCCGACGGTGGTGATGTTGCGATCGAGCTGACGCGGCGATTGCCCGGTCACTACGTAAAGTTCCGCGCCGGTGCTGGAATCGGCGGCGATATCGCGACCGGCGCCGACCATGCCGTAACAGTGCGCGAGCCACGCGATGCCGCCTTCGCTGCGGTCCAGACCGATCGGGAAGCCGTTGCTGAAACCGACTTCCGACGCCCAGCCGTCGACATCTGGCAGGCGGGTGAACGCCAGGTTTTTCAGGGGGCGGGTGAATTCGGCCGGAAGTTTCGCTTTCGCGCCTTTCGGCAGCGGTTTGCGCGCGGTGTCGGTTTCGGCCGGATCGCCCCACTGGACCACGAAATTGTCCTGCGAACGGTTGATGCTCAGGCCATCCCAGTAGCGGCCTTTCGCCAGCACCCGGATGTTGGCGACGTGCGCCGGTGCGAAGTCGGGCGCCAGTTCTATCACCACGCGGCCGGCGGCGAAATCCATGTACAGCGTCCGCGCCGGATCGAGCGTGCGCCAGTCGCCGGGCTTCGAGCTGTCCAGCAGTTCCTGCATCGACCTGGATTTGGGAGCAGACGGAACAGCAGGCGCTGTCTGCGCGGAAGCGATGAGGGCAGTGGTCGACAGCACAGCGCCCAGCAGCGCGAGAGAAAGGCGGGTGTGGATCGTGCTCACGGTGGGCTCTCCCTTCGATTGACCGCCGATTCTGGCCCAGAAGCCGTGCCCGGACCAGCGGCGGCTGTGAGCCGGCGGTCGCAGTGACGTCCGGCACATCCACTATGTGCAAGTTATGGATAGAGTGATCTCCACGATATCCAGCTGATCACCGCAGAGGCCGTCATGCACTCGCCACCGCTCACCGACGGAATCCCCAACGAAACCGCCGACGACACCGCCGAAGCGCTGCTGCGGAAGTTCCAGAAGGAACTGTCGGCCGGCACCGTCTCGCTGGCGCTGCTGGCGGTGCTGGGCACCGCCACCGAACCGATGTACGGCTATCAGATCGCCAAGACCCTGGAGCGACAGGGCGACGGCGTGCTGAGCGGCAAGCAGAGCGCGCTGTACCCGGTGCTGCGCAATCTGGAAGGCGCCGCGTTGCTGGAAAGCCAGGTCGAGCCGTCGATCAGCGGCCCGCCGCGTCGTTACTACAGCATCACGCCCTTCGGCCGCGAGATCCTCTCCGCCTGGAGCAACGCCTGGTGCGCCACCCGAGATTCCGTCGATACCGTTCTGAAAGGAACCCAGCCATGAATGCCCGTCCGCTGCCGACCAATATCCCCGATTACCTCGAACACCTGCGGCGCTCGCTGGCCGGCGCCGACCCTGCGCTGATCCAGGACGCGCTGTACGACGCCGAGGAATACCTGCGCTCGGAAATGGCCGAGAACCCACAGAAAACCGAGGCCGAGGTGATTGCGCAGGTCGCGTCCAGCTACGGCGCGCCCGATGAAGTTGCCGACATCTATCGCGATACCGAAGTGAAAGTGCAGACCGCGCTGCGTGCGCCGCCACCGCGTCAGCACCGTTCGCTGTTCGGCAAATTCTTCGGCGTGATCGCCGAGCCGCGCACCTACGCCGCGCTGTTCTACATGCTGCTGTCGATGGCCACTGGCATCTTCTATTTCACCTGGGTGGTCACCGGCATTTCGCTGTCGGCGGGTCTGGCGGTGCTGATCATCGGCATTCCGTTCGCGATCCTGTTTCTGGGATCGACGCGGATGTTCTCGCTGCTCGAAGGCCGCATCGTCGAAGTGATGCTCGGCGAGCGCATGCCGCGCCGGCCGCTCTACAACAGTCGCGGCAAACCGTGGATGGCGAGGATCGGCGAAATGCTGTCCGACCCGCGCACCTGGACCACGCTGCTGTACATGGTGCTGATGCTGCCGCTGGGCATCATCTACTTCACTCTGGCGGTCACCTTGCTCAGCGTGTCGCTGTCGTTCATCGCGGCGCCGGTCATGGTGCTTGTGGGATATGCAGCGTACAACCCGGATTTCGAAGGCTGGACGCTGCTGGGCATGGAAAACGGCGTCCTCACCACGTCGCTCGAATATTTTTCGCTGCCGCTGGTGTTCATTGCCGGTGTGCTGCTGCTGTTCGCGACCCTGCATCTGGCACGCGGCATCGGTTATCTGCACGGGCAGTTCGCGAAGCATCTGCTGGTGAAGAGTTCGCAGTACAACTGAGCGTTTCGAGTTGTCTTCTGGAACCGGCGCAACCTCAGGGTGCGCCGGTTCCGTTGTTACAGCGGCACCGAAGGCGTCACGACGATCTGGGTCGTGCGGCGCTTGATCGCCGCAGTGTCGCCGACACGCTTGGCCCATTCTTCCAGTCGAACAGACGCTCGCGCTGGGTTCAATAACGTTTGCTTGGTTGAATGCCCGCACGCATCAGCCACCACGCCGTCACAGCGGGCGGGAGATACAACACCAGCGCCGCGATCCGCTGCATGAGGCCACCATAGCGATTCAGATCGACCGGGGTGATCCCGCTCATGATCGGCGCCAGCGCTGCGAACGCGAGCAGCGTCAGCCACAGATAGCCACGCATCGCGCGACCGTCGTGCACGCGCCAGAACGCCGCAATCAGCGCCAGCGGCCCAAGAAACATTCCGATGCCGAGCGCGCCCGGGTTGTGCTGCGGGTCGGGCATCGGATGCAGGCCCGCCCAGATCGCCGCCGCACCGACCGACACGCTGCACGCTGCGCAGAGCCATGCGAACCACGGTGTTGCACCGGCCACCTGCAGCCCAGTGCCGATGCCGTAGGCCGATAACAGTCCGAGCACGCCGCTCAGGATCGCTCCGCCATTGAGCAAGGCCGGAAAAGTTGATGCGTCCGAACCGAGCTGGCTGGCCGAGTTCACCAAGAAGCTGTAGTCGGGATGGAACGGCGCGGCGGCGACCTGCGCACCGAAGTACACCAGCGGGACCAGGACACCGCAGCACAGGCTGAAGCGTTGGGTCTTTCGTCGTATCGGCGACAAGTGATCGCTCCGCGAGCGGCATCGGGACGTCAGCATCGCCCCGCAGACGCTGTGGCGCATGTCACCGAAGTCATGGGTGAGTGAAAACAATGCAACGGCTTCAAATCACCGCTTCAGATGTCGGTTCTTCATAGTGTGCGGGTAAAGCCTGTCATCTTTTTCGCGCTGGCGCGCGAGTTACTTTCTTTGGCGCAAAGAAAGTAACCAAAGAAACACTCAAGTCCA
>CAZGBA010000055.1:0-23312 GCA_964523435.1 uncultured Xanthomonas sp. | reverse complement strand
AGTTCATGATCCGCCAGACCCGCGAAACCGATCTGCAGGCGGTGCTGGAGATGGCGCGGGCGCCCGCGCCGAAATCGATCGACGATATCGCGATGCGCCACCTCGCACCGGCATTCCTGCTGAGCGAACTGAAGACCGCTTTCCAGATCGGGTTCGTGATTTTCCTGCCGTTCCTGATGATCGATCTGGTGGTCGGCGCGGTGCTGATGTCGCTGGGCATGATCATGGTGCCGCCAGCGACGATCAGTCTGCCGCTGAAGATCCTGCTGTTCGTCCTGATCGACGGTTGGGTACTGATTTCCAGAGCGCTGTTGAGCAGCTACTGGTCCTAGGTTCCCGGCCATGGCGACCGTGATCGAAAGCGCTCCCGAGCACGAGCTCTGGCGACGATATCGCCAGGACAGCGACCCGGGCGCGCGCGACCGGCTGTTCATGCAGTACATGCCCTGGGCCGCAGCGGTGGGACGCAGCGTGTATCGGCGCATCTCGATCTACAGCCTCGACAGCGAGGACTTCGTGCAGAACGCCGAACTCGGCCTGCTGGATGCGATGTCGCGCTTCGACCCGGACCGCGGCGTCGACTTCCGCGCCTACGCCAGGCCGCGCGTGCGCGGGTCGGTGTTCAACGGCCTGCGGGCGCAGCTGAGCGAGCGCGGCGTTTCCAACGACGACGCACGCTACGCGGAGCGGCTGGCGCATATGCACAGCGGCGATCTCGACGCATTCGACAGCGTGGTGGACGCCATCGTCGGCCTCGGCATCGGCTATCTGCTCGACAACGCCAGCAATGCCGGAAACGACGACGCCTACGCCTACATCAACCGCAACCAGACCAACGCGGCGCTGCTGCAGGCGGTCACCCGGCTGCCGGATCGGCTGCGACAGCTCATCACGGCCCACTATTACCACCACATCCCGTTCCGCGAGATCGCGGTACGGATGGGCGTGACCAAGGGACGGGTGTCGCAGCTCCACCACGACGCGTTGAACCGGCTGCGCGAGGTGATGCGGGAGTTGCGGTGACTTAATGGCTGGTTATCTACAGTAGCCCCGCAGTGGCGTCGGGGCAGGGTAGCTCGCGCTATTCGTAGTCAATTGGGGCAAGATTTCGGCAGAGCGTCAATGCGATCACATAACTCTGCGACCAGCAGGGCAAAATCCTCCATCACGCGTCGGGCCTTCAAGTACTCCGAAAGATTGGCGGAACGCGTTGTCTCAAGTGGCAGTGGCTGCATCGAGTGCATCGCGTATTGAACGACCTTGCGCTTGGGATCTTCGACGGGTAGGAAGGTCCCATCCGGTTGCTCGACCAGATCGGTCCATGGGCCGATAGAGCGGATCGCACGCGTCACCTCGCCAATCATGAGGCGCGGCGCAAAGGAATGATTGGTCAGGTCGCGGAAGTTGCGCGTAATCTTCTGATAGCCTGCTCCGTCGATAGCGAGTAGAGCGTCACGGAACGCCGGATAGGTCGCCCACGGCTGCCCGAGGCGGTTAAGTTGCTTACGTCGATCCGAGCGTCGCATCGGTCTGCCGGGCGAGGCATCTTGATCCAAGCGATCAGCTTGGCCGGGGATGACATGTAGGTTGGCTTGATGTAACAAGGTCTCTGCAGTGACCGTGATGCGGTCGGCTAGGCTGCTGGGCTGGAGCATGCAGAAAAAAGCGATCGGTTCAACGAATTGGCTGAGGACTTCCCACCTGTCGTTTTCAGAGTCGTAAGAATCGACGACGCGATTCCAGGCATTCCACGAATGCAAGCGTCCGCCCCAAGCGTTGATCGAGTTGACTGTCTCTTGGATCTCGCCCTCGGCACCCCAGCGCCATGCGAAGGTACCCTTCGTGGAAGCGGCCCGTTTTGCTGCGGCATAGTCGGTTAGACACGGATATTCTGAGCGGATCGCCACAAGCTGCTCGTGGTAGCGCGAGTAAGCCCCAGCCGAGAATACGCGCCAGCGCTCCCAGCCGCTGTCGCCGGCTGCCTCACCAGCGGTGGTTGTCATAGGCTGGCCTCAAGAAATCGTACGGCATACAAATAATGTGAACCCGCTCGACCCTTTGACTCGGTGGGCTAGGCTCGCAGCCATGAAGCGTAAAGGAGACTTGTAGCCACTTCCAAACGCATAATTAAACTTCGCATAATGCATATTATGTAAAGAAACAATTGCGCCTACGGCCCGCGCACCGCAGCGTCTGGATCAAGCCGCTCGAAGCTTGCCTGTCCCTCGTGCGCTCCTTTGCGCTTGGCCTGTCCGCTTGTTTGAACAATGGGCGTTGCTTTCATCAGGAATAGGCACACCGTCACAATTCCCAAGCACGACACAGGAGAATGCCATGTCGGAGCGCTATCAGGCGGCTGCAGCAGCAGTCGGCCACAACGACAACCGGTGCGATTGGCGGCCGAAGCCGAAGCGCCCGCACTGCAAGTGCATCAGCACAGACCAACCACCGAAACGACCGGACCCGGCGATCTACAGCCAGCGCCAGCGGCTGTCCCAAGGCTTGGCTACCAGTTGGGAGAGTCCGGATATCCAGACCAACTGGTGGGACGACTGGCGGTTGATGGACAGCATCGTGGTCCGGGTGCACAACGAATCCAACGAGGCCAGCGCGGTCAACACCCTGGTACAGGTGCGCTGGGCGCAATACGGAATCGGTACGACCTACAGCTCCTTGGGCGACCAGCTGATCAGCCTCGGCTATGCGCCCGACGCGAAGGATCTGGCCTTCCCGATCAACGATGCGGTGCGAGCGCTGGGCAACGATGTCTCGATCGAGGTCCGGATCAGCCATCCACACGACAAGGTCACCGACAACAATCTGGGCTATCAGGCGATCCACGGCGTGCGTACGTCGCAGGTCGGCAAGTCGCCCAGCAAGCAATTCGCGGTCGTCAACGCGTCGGCTTCCACGGAAACGATCACCCTGGTGGTGCTGGCCAACGACATCGGCGGCGCAATCACACCGACCAGCCGCGTGTTCGCGCCGGGCGAACAGATCACCGCCACGCTGACCACGAATGTGCCCGCTTCGATCGTGCCGCCGGCCGGCGATTTCATCCTCAAGGAAGCCACGGTGGTCGGCTACGACAGCGGCGGCAGGCTCCTGGGTGGCGTCACGTTCCTGGTGAGGGTCGACTCATGAACGCACTCATCCGCAGCATGATCGCCATCACCCGCCCCTTCACGTTGCGTCTCGGTCCATGCGAACTCAACGGCATGCTGATCGGCGCTTTGACGGGTTTCATGTTCTGCATCGTCTGGCTGATGGGCAAAGCGTTCACTCCGGTCGCTTATCCCTTGTGGCTGTACATCGCGCTGGTGCTGGCGCTGTTCTGCTGGGGCGCGCTGTTCGCGCTGCTTTGCGGGCCATTGCGCTATTCGGCGTCCACGGTCGCGGGCCCGCTGCTGATCAATGCGCTGTTGACCAGCACGCTCACCGTCTATCTGTGCAATCTGAGTGGGCAACCGCTGTTGTTCTTCCTGATCGGCATGCTGGTGGGTCTGCTCGTCGGCCGACTGCTCTGCCGCTACTGCCGCAAACCCACGCAACGCACGAAGGAGGGCTGAGCCATGGCCAATACAAAACCCGCCTGCGGCGTTGGCAGTGCTTCGACCGCAACCACCTTTTCGGACCTCTGGGGCCTGATCCTGCTGCTGATCTCGCTGGGCTCGGGCTTGATCACGGTCATTACCAAATTCGCCGAAACGGTCGCGTTTCTCACCCAGACCTTCAGTCTGATCGGGATCACCGCGCCGGTCGCGGTGTGGCTCGGCGCGGTGGCCGCCTATGTCACCGTGATGATCGTCATCATCGTGTTCTTCTACAAGAACTGCGTCGAAGCGCCCAGAGGACTGGATACGTGTTCGGCCGGTGTGATCGAAGACGTGTTTCCATCGTTCGACGATTGGAGCGAATGGGTGTTCCCGTTCGCGGCCAGTCATCCGCGTATCGATGTGGTCGTCAAATGCGATTACTGGGATCTCGCCGCCAACGGCGGGGCCACGGTGGTGTGCAACAACGATACCGAACGATCCCCGATCATCAGTGCGATCTTCCACAGCTCCGAAGTCTGCGCTGCAGGCGGCGGCGCGATCGCTGGAGCCGCGATCGCCGGGATCGGCGGCATCATCGCTGCGGTGGCGATCGGTGCGGCGATCGGTTGCTCGGCATCCGGGCCGTTCTATCTGCTGTGCCTGCTGGTCGTGCTGATCATCGCCGCCGTGGTGGTGGCGGTGGCCGCGCTGATCGGTGCGCTGATCGGCGGCATGATCGGCAAGGCGGCTGCGGGCAGCGACGATCCGATCACCGATGGCGCCGGTTTGACCATCGGCGATTACGTCACCACGCCGGGCAATCTGATCATCATGGGCAATCTGGACAACGCCCGCGCGTACTGGTTCGTGACCGAAGGCGGGCATACCGTGCACGGCCGTTCCACCGGATCGGCGCCTTTCAGTCATCTCGATCCGGATACGAATCTGACCGTGGATGCCTGCTGAGCCGTACATCCAAATAGAGCGTGCAAGCCGGGCATGGATGCTCGACCAGCAGGGCGCCTCGGGTCACACCGGGGCGCCCTGCTCCCTTCAAGTCGCCAGATTGATCCAGGTGGCTTTGACTTCGGTGTATTTCTCGAAGGCGTGCAGGGACTTGTCGCGTCCGTTGCCGGACTGCTTGTAGCCGCCGAACGGTGCGGTCATGTCGCCGCCGTCCCAGTAATTGACCCAGACGCTGCCTGCGCGCAGTTTGCGGGCGACGCGGTGGGCGCGGCCGATGTCGCGGGTCCAGACCCCGGCAGCCAGACCGTACTCGCTGTCGTTGGCCATGCGCAATGCGTGGGCCTCGTCGTCGAAGGCGATCACCGACAGCACCGGGCCGAAGATCTCCTCGCGGGCGATGGTGTGGTCGTGTTCGACGGCGTCGAAGACCGTCGGCTCGATGTAGCAACCGCCAGCGACCACGTCGGCGCGCTTGCCGCCCAGCAGCAGCCGGCCTCCGTCGGCCTGACCTTTGGCGATGTAATCCAGCACGCGCGCGGTCTGGCCTTCATCGACCATCGCCCCCATCGGTGCGCCAGGTTCCAGCGGATGGCGTGGATGCATGGCTCTGCCCGCCTCGACCACGGCAGCGACGAAGTCGTCCTTGATCGAGCGCTCGACCAGCAGCCGCGACGCTGCGGTGCAGACCTCGCCCTGGTTGTAGAAGATGGCGCCGGCGGCGGCTTTGGCGGCCTGTTCCAGGTCCAGGGCGTCGGCGAAGACGATGTTCGGGCTTTTGCCGCCGCATTCCATGTAGGCGCGTTTCATGTTCGAGCGCCCGGCGCACTGCAGCAGATGCTTGCCCACCGCCGTCGAACCGGTGAACACCAGTCCATCGACATCCATATGCAAGGCCAGCGGTTCGCCCGCGCCCTTGCCGTAGCCCGGCACCACGTTCAGTACGCCGGCCGGGATACCCGCCTCCATCGCGATCTCCGCCAACCGGATCGCGGTCAACGGCGACTTCTCCGACGGCTTCAACACCACCGAGTTGCCCATCGCCAGCGCGGGCGCGATCTTCCAGGTCGCCATCAGCATCGGGAAATTCCACGGCACGATCGCGCCGACCACACCCAGCGGTTCGCGGGTGATCAGGCCCAGTTCGTCCTCGCCGGTCGTAGCGACCTCGCCGTAGACCTTGTCCAGCGCCTCGCCGGTCCAGGCCATGCAGCGGATAGTCGCAGCGACATCCACCGCGCGGGCGTCGGTCACCGGTTTGCCCATGTCCAGCGCTTCGAGCACAGCCAGCTCATCACCATAATTTTCAATGAGTTGTGCGAACTTGATGAGAACTTTCTTTCGATGCGTGGGCCGCGCATTCGCCCAGAAACCTGCCTCGAAGCTGCGCCGAGCGGCATCGACCGCGCGGTCGATGTCCTCGCCCTCGCCTTCGGCCACCTTGCCCAGCACGCGCCCATCGATCGGGCTGAGGCAGTCGAACGTCTTGCCGGCGGCAGCGTCGACATAGCGCCCGTCGATGAAGGCCTGGGTCCGGATCCGAAGGCTGTCGGCGAGTGCCTGCCAGCTGTCGCGGGTATGGGGAGCGGTCATGGAGAAGACTCTCGGAAGTTCAGAATGTGGCGGGGGTGTTGGCGCTGACGAGGATCGCGTCGCCGTCGCCGACATTGCGGAAACGATGGGGGACGCGGCTCTCGAAGTAATACGCCTCGCCCGGCCCGAGGACGCGGACCCGATCGCCCACGGTCACTTCGACCTGTCCCTGGACGATCACGCCGCCCTCCTCGCCCTCGTGCGCCAGCATGCCCTCGCCGGTGTCGGTCCCCGGCGGCATGACTTCGCGGAGGATGCACATCTGTCGCTGCGGACGGCGCTGGCCGACCAGGAAATAGTGGATGTCGTTGTTGCCGACATCGGGCTGTTCGCCGCATTCGTAGAACGGGCTGTCGATCGGGCCGGCATCCATATCCATGGTGAAGAAATCGGCCAGCGAGATCGGAATCCCGTCCAGCACCTTCTTCAGCGAGCTGACCGATGGACTGACCTTGTTCTGTTCGATCAGGGAAATGGTGCTGTTGGTGACCCCGACCCGCTTGGCCAGCTCGCGCTGGCTGAGGCCTTTGGTCTTGCGGACGAGTTGCAGGCGTGCGCCGATATCCATTCAGAGTCCATCGACTTTGTTGATGCGGGATACTTTACACGTTTGCGGCCTTGCAGCATTTATTGCTGTTTTCGGCATCGGTTGTAAAGTTTTTTCAACGCGCTAAGCTTCGCACCACGACCTCGTCGGCGCCCCGCCGACACGAACCACCGGCTTGGAGCCTCTCATGCGCGACGACACTGTTTCCGCCTCCACCACTGGCTTCGGCGACCACTACACCCGGCAGGCCACCCGGCAGCCGGAGGCCATGGAGGCGTTCTGGATGCCGTTCTCGGCCAATCGCCAGTTCAAGGCCAATCCGCGTCTGATGGCCAGCGCGTCGGGCATGTTCTACACCTCGGTCGACGGCCGCGAAATCCTGGATGCGACCGGCGGTCTGTGGTGCTGCAATGCCGGGCACGCCCGCCCGCGCATCGTCGAAGCGGTGCAGCAGCAGATCGCCACGCTCGATTTCGCCCCGACCTTCCAGATGGCGCATCCGCTGCCGTTCATGCTCGCCGAGCGGTTGGTCGAGATCGCGCCGGATCGGCTCAATCACGTGTTCTTCACCAACTCCGGTTCGGAGTCGGTCGATACCGCGCTGAAGATCGCCCTCGCCTACCACCGCGCCCGCGGCGAAGGCCAGCGGACCCGATTGATCGGCCGCGAGAAGGGCTACCACGGCGTCGGGTTCGGCGGCATTTCGGTCGGCGGCCTGCCCAACAACCGCAAATTCTTCGGCAGCCTGCTGCCCGGCGTGGACCATCTGCGCCACACCCTGGACATCGAACGCAATGCCTTCAGTCGTGGCCTGCCCGAGCACGGTCTTGAGCTGGCGGAAGATCTCGAACGCCTGGTCGCTCTGCACGATGCCAGCACGATCGCCGCAGTGATCATCGAGCCGGTCGCCGGTTCCGCTGGCGTGGTGCTGCCGCCGAAGGGTTACCTGAAACGCATCCGCGAGATCTGCGACAAGCACGGCATCTTGCTGATCTTCGACGAGGTCATCACCGGGTTCGGCCGTGTCGGCAAGGCCTTCGCCGCGCAGCGCTTCGACGTGCAGCCGGACATGATCACCACCGCCAAGGGCCTGACCAACGGCTGCGTGCCGATGGGCGCGGTGCTGATCGCCGACAAGATCCACGAGGCCTTCATGCATGGCCCCGAGAACATGATCGAGCTGTTCCACGGCTATACCTACTCGGGCCATCCGCTGGCCTGCGCCGCCGCGCTGGCGACGCTGGACACTTATGCCGAGGAAAATCTGTTCGAGAGGGCGATCGAACTGGAAACCTACTGGGCCGATGCCATCCACGCGCTGCGCAGCCAGCCGAACGTGGTCGATATCCGCAATATCGGCCTGATCGGCGCGATCGAACTCGCGCCGCGTCCGGGCGCGCCGGGGGCCCGCGCCTACGACGTGTTCACCCGCTGCTTCCATCAGGAGAACCTGCTGATCCGGGTGACCGGCGATGTGATCGCGCTGTCGCCACCGCTGATCCTCGAACGCACCCATATCGACCGCATCTTCCAGACCCTTGCGCATGTGATCGGCGAAACGGCCTAATGCGCGCCAACCACTCTATCGACGGAATCCAGCCATGCTGATCGGCGTCCCCAAGGAAATCAAAAACCACGAGTACCGGATCGGTCTGACTCCGGCCGGCGCGCGCGAGCTCGTCGTGCATGGTCACAAAGTCATGATCCAGCGGGACGGCGGCAAGTCCATCGGACTGACCAATGAGATGTACCAGAAAGCCGGTGCGGAGATTGTCGACAGCGCAGAAGAAATCTTCCGCCGCGCCGACATGATCATCAAGGTGAAGGAACCGCAGCCGGTCGAAGTGGCGATGCTGCGCGAAGGCCAGTTGCTGTACACCTATCTGCATCTCGCGCCGGACCCGGGCCAGACTGCGGGTCTGGTCAAATCCGGCTGTACCGCGATCGCCTACGAAACCGTGACCGATCGCAAAGGCGGCCTGCCGCTGCTGGCGCCGATGAGCGAAGTCGCCGGGCGAATGTCGATCCAGGCCGGCGCGCATGCGCTGGAGAAAGCCCAGGGCGGCTCGGGCGTGCTGCTCGGCGGCGTGCCGGGCGTGAAGCCGGCGGAAGTACTGGTGATCGGCGGCGGCGTGGTCGGCATCAATGCCGCGCGCATGGCGATGGGTCTGAATGCGCACGTCACCATCCTCGACCGTTCGCTGGACCGCCTGAAATATCTTGATGAGCTGTACGGCCATCAGATGACCACCATCTATTCCACCCACGACGCCATCGAAGAGCGTCTGCCCGACACCGATCTGGTGATCGGCGCGGTGCTGATTCCGGGCGCTGCGGCGCCGAAGCTGGTCGCGCGCGACCAGTTGAAACTGATGCGTCCCGGCTCGGTGCTGGTGGACGTGGCGATCGACCAGGGCGGCTGCTTCGAGACGTCGAAGGCCACCACCCACCAGAATCCGACCTACGAAGTGGACGACATCATCCACTACTGCGTCGCGAACATGCCCGGTGGCGTTGCCCGCACCTCCACCTTCGCACTGACCAACGCCACCCTGCCCTTCGCGGTGCAGCTGGCGAACAAGGGGGCGAAGAAGGCGCTGCTGGACGACGAACATCTGCTCAATGGCCTCAACGTCCACGCCGGCAAGATCACCTACAAGGCGGTCGCCGAGGATCTGGGCTACGAATACGTGCCGGCGGCGAAAGCACTGGCGTAACCGGTCCGGCACAACGGATTCCACCCGCAGGAGAGCGTCATGGGCATGGTCGGATGTTTTGCAGCGGTCGACGAAGCCACTCTTCAGCGCCTGCGGCACGATCCCGACCTGATCGACGGCTACCTGCATCCCGACGACGGTGACGGCGAGCCGCCGCATTACGCCGAGATCGACAAAGCCTGGCACGGCATCCACTTCCTGCTCACCGGCCGCGCGGACGAAAGCGCCGAACCGCTGAGCTGGGCGGTACTGGGCGGCGAAGAGATCGGCGACGAGATCGGCTACGGCCCGGCGCGTTTCCTGACCTCCGAGCAGGTGCGCTCCGTCGCCGGCTGGCTGCCGGACGACACCGTCTTCAAATCGCGCTTCGATCCGCAGGCGATGGAGAAGGCGAAGATCTATCCCGAAGCCATCTGGGTGCGGGACGGCGACGATGCGCTCGACTATCTGGTCGAGAACTATCGCGAGCTGGTCGCGTTCTACAAGAGCGCGGCCGAACGCGGCGACGGCGCGATCCTCTGGCTTTCCTGACACCGCAACCGGCCACTCGACCTCATGACGCGCATTCCCCACTTCATCGCCGGCCAGAAGATCGACCCCAGCATCGTTGATGCGCAGCGTTTCGCCGACGTGTTCGATCCCGCGACCGGCGCGGTGACCAAGCGCGTGCCGCTGGCCTCCGTCGACGATGTGCGCACTGCCGTCGACGCCGCCGCAGCCGCCTATCCCGACTGGGCGGCGACCACGCCGCTCAACCGCGCGCGGGTGATGTTCAAGTTCAAGGAACTGCTGGAGCGCCACGCGGGCGATCTGGCCGCGATCATCACCTCCGAACACGGCAAGGTGCTGTCGGACGCGAAAGGCGAAGTCACGCGCGGTCTCGAAGTGGTCGAATTCGCCTGCGGCATTCCGCATCTGCTCAAGGGCGAGCATTCGATGAACGTCGGCCGCGACGTGGATTCGTGGAGCGAGTACTCGCCTTTGGGTGTGGTCGCCGGCATCACCCCGTTCAATTTTCCGGCGATGGTGCCGCTGTGGATGTTCCCAGTCGCCATCGCCTGCGGCAACACCTTCGTGTTGAAGCCGTCGGAACGCGATCCGTCGGCATCGCTGTTCATGGCCGATCTGCTGAAACAAGCCGGGTTGCCCGATGGCGTGTTCAACATCGTGCACGGCGACAAGGTCGCGGTGGATGCGCTGCTCGACGAATCGCGCGTGCAGGCGATCAGCTTCGTCGGTTCCACGCCGATCGCCGAGTACATCTATGCGCGCGGCAGCGCCAACGGCAAGCGCGTGCAGGCACTGGGCGGCGCCAAGAATCACATGGTCGTGCTGCCCGATGCGGATCTCGATGGCGCTGTCTCGGCGTTGCTCGGTGCCGGCTACGGCTCGGCCGGCGAACGCTGCATGGCGATCTCGGTCGCGGTGTGCGTGGGCGACGCCACCGCCGATGCACTGGTCGCCAGGCTCGCGCCGAAAGTCGCGGCGCTGAAGATCGGCCCCGGTTGCCTCGATCCCGAAATGGGTCCGCTGGTGACCGCCGCGCATCGCGACAAGGTCGCGGGTTACGTCGATGCCGGCGTCGCCGAGGGCGCATCGCTGGTCGTCGATGGTCGCGGTTATCCGGTCGATGGCCACGACGGCGGTTTCTTCCTCGGCGGCTGTCTGTTCGACCATGTCACCGCCGACATGCGCATCTATCGCGAGGAAATCTTCGGGCCGGTGCTGTGCGTGATGCGGGTACGCGATTTCGACACCGCGCTCGCGCTCGTCAACGCGCACGAATACGGCAACGGCACCGCGATCTTCACCCGCGACGGCGGCGCCGCGCGCGAATTCGCGCATCGCGTGCAGGCCGGGATGGTCGGCGTGAACGTGCCGATCCCGGTGCCGATGGCCTTCCACAGTTTCGGCGGCTGGAAGCGCTCGATCTTCGGACCGCTCCACGTGCACGGCCCCGACGGCGTGCGTTTCTACACCCGGCTGAAGACGATCACCGCGCGCTGGCCGGACAGCGCCCTGCACGCGGAATCGAAGCCGGCCGAATTCGTCATGCCCACGATGAAATGATCATGCGCACTCTCCTCGCCATTCTCGTACTCCTCGCGGCGATTCCGTTGGCGCATGCCGGCGGCAAGAAGCCGCCGCAAACGCCGGGCACCCGGACCCGGGAATTCCTCGATGTTTACGGCCATGAAGCTGCGCCGCAGGAGATCAAGCGTATCGACAAGATGCGCAACATCCTCAGCAAGGAGCTCTATGCCGCGCTGCGCGCCACGCGCCTCGAACAGGCGCCGCCCGCTGCTGCGGATCAGCCGGGAGACAAACGCCCCGGCCCCGTCGAAGCCCGCCCTGCCGAAGCCGCTGGCGTCGAGATCGGGTTCCATTCCGGTGAGACCAGCGCATTCGACACCTACGACGTCCGCCTCACCAATCTGTTGGCGAAGAACCGTGCTGCCGTCGATGTCGAGTTCGTCGCGAGCACAGAGAACATCCCCGTCCGCTGGCGCGATCGCTACGAATGGGTGCTCGAAGGCAGCACGTGGAAGCTGGACGACATCGTCTACAGAAGCACGGGACGCCCGGGCCCGCGCGATCGCCGTTTGACGAAGCTCTTGAGAACGCCCCCCGCACCTGCGGGCCAGTTCCCGGAGCGGCCGCCGTTGAAGGCCGGTCAATCCCGATAAGACGGGCAGATGCCTGATCCACAACCCGGGGCTTCATCGACAGCCGACACGCCGAGCCGCCTGCAGCTGCCGCCCGGCCCATGGGTTACCGTATTCGACGCGCTGTGCGCGCGCTTTCCGGCGATCGATCGCGACGTCTGGCGTTCGCGCTTTGCGCGCGGTCGCGTCCTTGATGCCGACGGCGCGCCGCTGACCGAATCCAGCCCATTCCGCGTCGGCGCCGAAATCCGCTATTTCCGCGAGGTCGAGAGCGAGCGGCATCTCGCGGTGCAGGAGACCCTGCTTCATGTCGACGAACATCTGATCGTCGTCGACAAACCGCATTTCCTGCCGGTGACGCCGGGTGGCATCTACGTGAACGAAACGCTGTTGGCGCGGCTAGTGAAACGTTTCGACGACAACCGGATCGTTCCCCTGCACCGACTCGACAGGCTCACTGCAGGCGTGGTGCTGTTCTCCAACAATCCGGCGACGCGCTCGCGCTACCAGTCGCTGTTCCGCGATCGTGCGATCCACAAGCGCTACGAGGCGCTCGCACCGCCGCTGCCGATGGCGACATGGCCACTCGAACACTGCAGCCGGCTGGTACGCGGCGAGCCATTCTTCCGTACACGGGAAATCGATGGCGAGCCGAACGCCTGCACCCGCATCGATGTGCTCGAACGCGGGTCCGAGACATGGCGCTACGCGCTGGAACCGCTCACCGGAAGAAAGCACCAGCTCCGCGTGCACATGGCCGCACTCGGTGCGGCGATCCAGAACGATCCACTCTATCCGCGGCTTGCGGATCAGACACCGGACGACCCGGAACGCCCTCTCAAATTGCTGGCGCGCTCGTTGGCGTTCACCGATCCACTGGATGGATCGGCGCGATATTTCGAAAGCCGGCTGCAGTTGTAGCGCGGCCGTTGTGGCCACATCCCCCGGCGCGAATCACGCCGGCGCTTGCAGGCGACGCTTCATCCCGATGTACGCGTCGCGCACCAGATCGGGGCCATAGGCGTCTTCGAGCCGTCGGATGATGAAATGGCCGCGCGCCATATCCTGGTAGTGCTGGATGAAGAGCGTGTTCACCGCTGCGCCGCCGGCCGCACCGATCACCGGCATCAACTGCGCCGCGAGCTTGTGGGTGATCACCACCCCGAAGCGCGCCGCCACCGCTTCGATGAACTTGGCCAGCCACACGCCCGCCTTGCCTGCCGCCGCGCTCGACGCGCCGTGCTGGCCCGCACGCACCGCCGCATCCCTGGTCAGATGTGCCGCCGTCTGCTTCAACACTTCCTGCAGCATCGTGCGCGCGGCGTAGTAGCCGGTTTCCGACGCGTCGTCGTCGCTGCGCGGCCCGCCCAGCGCGAACACCGCGAGACAATCCTCGGCGACCGTCGGATCCTGCGGTGAAAATCCCTCACTGCGGGCGATATCGGCGATCGAACGCATCATGATGGTGGTGGTCACCGGCAGTTCGACCATCAGGCCCGCGAACCCGAAGAAACCGCCCGCCGCGCCGCTGGCCGCCGACATCAGCGTATGCGAGCGCGTCGATGCCGAAGCGCGGGGATCGTCGCGCAGACTGGACAGCGCCACCCGCACCGACCGGGTCAGCGCCGCTTGCACCGCTGTGTGGACGCGCTTGCTCGCCCCCTGGGGCAGCTTGTCGAGCGCCGATTCCAGCGGCTTGCCGACGATGTTCGTCAGTTTCGCGACCACCGACGGGGATTCGAGCAGCGCGAATGCGCGATCGAGGGCTTCCCGGTCGCGGGCGTGCATGTCGCGTGGGCGGTGTTCGATCAGGTCCATGGCCTGCATGCTACCCCGCCGACTTCGATTTACGTTTCGATTTCCGAACAATGCGCGGGTTCGGCCTAATACCAGTCAGTTAACGCGAATTGTCCGTTCCATGCGGCCGTTTTCTCCTTCCCCCGCGTGCGGGGGAAGGCTGGGATGGGGGCGCTGTGCGCCGTCATGTCGCGCGCCCCCACCTCAATCCTCCCCCGCTCGCGGGGGAGGAAGCCAATTCACAGCAGTCGCCAAACATACTCAGCAGCGTTAACTAACCGGCATTACGGGTTCGGCCCGGGTTTTTGGGATAATGCGCGGCTTGCCGAGGCTTCGGCCCACTTTCCGGGAATCTTGCGATCTTGAGCGGCGATCCGAACGGCCATCCAGGCGCATCGACGGCGGGAACCGCATTGTTCTCGATGCTGCCGCAGGGACTGTTCGGTCCGCTGGCCTCGCCCAACCGGATGCACTACTGGCGCCTGCTCTGTCGTTTGTTCGACGAATGCTTCGGGCCGGATGCGCCGATGCCGCCCAGCATCGGCTTCCAGCGCCGCGAGATCACCGCCGCCTTCGAGCGCTATCTGCTCACCGACGACCCGTGGGAGGAGGATGGCGAGGCGCCGGACACGCCGCTGGCGGTCCGCGCCAATCTGGTCTACGAACGTTTCCGTCAGGCCGGCTGGCTGCGTCAGGAACGGATCGGCGCGCGCGAAATGGTGTCGATGACCCACACGGTCTCGCGACTGCTGACCCTGCTGATCGAATTCGCCGAACGCGGCCCGACGTTCCTCGGTGCCAAGGTCCGGGCGATCGAGCTGCAGTTGAACCAGGTGATCGCCGGCAAAGCCATGGGCGACACGCTGGACGAAGCCGCCGACCAGTCGCGTCAGCTGCTCTCGCACGTCGCGGCGATCAGCGTGCAGGTCCGCGACCTCATGCCCGAGCTCAGCAAGGCCGAAAGCACCGCGCAGTTCGCCCGGCGCTTGTTCGAGCGCTATGTCGGCGAACTGTTCGTCGGCGACTACGCCGAGCTGCACAACGCCGACCACCCGCTGGCGCACCGGACCTCGATCCTGGCGATGGTGCGCGAGATCGAATACGGCCCGCTGCGCACGCAGTTGCTGACCTGGTACGCCGAGCGCGCGCCGGGCGGCGACATGGCGCTGGCCGAGCACCGCTTCCAGCGCAGCCTGCGCAGGCTGTACGAAATCGACCGGATCGACGAATACCTCGGACGGCTGGACGACGACATCCGTCAGGCCAACCGCCGCGCCCTCGCCTTTCTCGATTACCGCCTGCGCGCGCCGGACCAGCTCGACATCCTGCTGCGTCGGGCCTGTCGCGGCGTGCTGAGCGCGCCGGAAGACGCGCTGCGCCTGCCGGTCGCACCGGGCGGACTGATGGACGAGCAGCGTCTGCGCCCGCCGAAACAGCGCCCTCGACCGATCCCGCGCACCGCCAACGTCCAGACCGACCCCACGCCCGAACAACTGGCGCGATTGAATCTGCTGCGGCGGATGAAACGGGTGCGACTGGTGCTGCCGGAAGATCTGACGCGCTATCTCGACCGGCATTGGCATGCCGTCGGCGCGACGCTCGATTCGGATGCGCTGCAGATCGCGACGATCGAGGATTTCCGCGCGTATCAGACCCTGCTCACCCTCGCCCTGCGCAGCCGTCGCAAAGGCGGGCTCCGCCGCGACGATCCGCTGCATCGTCTGCTGCGCGGCTTCCGGGTCGAACTCGTGAATGAACACGCTGCTGTTCCGCACAACAGCGACAACCTCTATCTGCACGCGCCGCACTTCATTCTGCACCGCAGCGGCGATCGCGCGAACAAGGAAAACACAGCGGCATGAAACGTTCCTGGGCACACTTGAGCCAGCTTTCCGGCGACCTTTACATCCCGCAGGATTTCGAGCGGGCCGCATACCGGTTGGTGACCGAGCAGGTGCTGTACAGCAGCGACCGCATGTCGAAGAACGCTTACCACCTGGTGGAAACCTACTTCAACGACTTCGCCGCCGCGCTGGAACCGCTGGGCATCCGTCTCGAACGGAATGCGCACTACCGCTATGTCGTCGCGCTGCCGACGCATGGTGAAGGCACGGCGGTGTCGCTGGAGCAGACGCTGCTGATCCTGGTGCTGCGCCATCGCTACGACGCCGCGATGCGTCAGGGCCAGATCGAGGATCAGGGCGAAGTGATCGTCGAATTGCCCGAACTGCAGGAGGCCTATCAGGCGATGACCGGCCGGCCAATGCCGGAGCTGGGTCCGCTGCGCGAGACGCTGCGGATGCTGCGTCGCTGGGCGGTATGCAAGACCATCGACTGCGAACCCGACGACCCGCAGCCGTTCCGGATCGTGGTGCGGCCCGCCATCGTCGAGATCGTCGGCGCACAGTGGCTGCAGCGGCTCGATCAGCACAACCGCGACGATGAAGATGGCGGCAATGAAGAAGGAAGCGGCGTCATGAGCAACGACGCGGCCGACACCGACAGGGACAGCGACGATGTATCAGCTTAAGCGCGCGCATCTGGTCCAGTTCTTCCTGTTCCAGGCGGAAACGCTGGAACTGGACGCCACTACCGCGATCATCGCGCCCAACGGCGCCGGCAAGAGCGCCCTGCTTGATGCGCTGCAGATCGTGATGCTTGGCGCGGACCGCAACCAGATCCGCTTCAACGCGCAGGCCGGCGGCAGTCATCGCGCGCGCAGCATCCGCGACTATTGCCTCGGCGTGTATCGTGCCGGCGACGACGGTCGCGTGCGCGAGACCGCGACCACCTATATCAGTCTGGTATTCGAGGACACGGTCAGCGGCGAAATCCTGAGCGCTGGCGTCGCGCTCGGCGCATCTGCCGACGAACCCGATCATCGCTTGCACGGCATGTATCTGCTGCCGCGCGTCGCGCTGAGCCTCGACGACCATCTGGAAACGGTCAAAGGCCAGCAGCTGCCGCTGACCTGGATCCAGTTCCGCACCGCGATCGCCGCGCGCTGCAAATCAGCCGGCACCAAGGTCGAACTGCACGCCACCAGCGATCGTTTCCTGCGCGATCTGCTGCTGCAATTGCGTCCGGCGAGCAATGTGCATATCGATCCGGCCGCGTATCGCAAGGCGTTCCAGAATGCGCTGAACCTGCAGCGAGTGAACGATGTCGACCTGTTCGTGCGTACCCTGGTCGCCGAAGAGCGTCCGACCGATATCGGCAAATTCCGCGCGCTGCTTGAAGGCTTCCGGCTGATCAAGGAAAAGATCGAACAGGTCGCGCGTCGTATCGATGCGGCGGAGATCGTCGAAACGCTGTATCGCAAAGTCGCCGCTCAGGCGACGCGCTCGGCTTCGTACCGCGCGCTCGGCGCCGAATACCGCCGCGACGCCCACAGCGAACAGGTCGATGCCGCCGAAGACGCGCTGACGCAGGTGCGCGATGCGCATCAGCGCACCGCGCGCGCGCTCGAACAGGCGCGCAGTGACCGCGCCACCGCGCGCCAGCAGGCCGAAGATGCGCAGCGGCGACTGCAGGGCACGCGCGGCTACAGCGAACAGGCTTCGTTCGATCAGACCGCCGGCCGCGACCGCGACGAGCTGACCCAGCTCAAACGTGAGTTGATGCGCAATGCCGGTTCCGTTCGCGATCAACTGACGACCGTCTCGAAGTTGGAACTGACGGGACTGGATCCCACCACGCTGGCAAAGGCGGCAGCGCCCTGGAGCGTGCTGTTCCGGCAGATCTCCGAACTGCCGACCGACGCAGACATCGAACTGCCGCCTGACGCGCTGCATGCGGAACTACTGTCCGCGATAACGCTGGCGGCGCCGACCATGGCGATGGTCGCCACCCGTGCGCACGAACTTCGCAGCGAACTCGACACCGCGCGCCGACGCGCGGACAGCGCCCGCCAGAACCAGAAGCGACTCAACGCCGGCAAGGCCGAGCTGCGTCCGGATGTGATCCGGCTGATGAGTTATTTCGAAGAAGAAGGCATTCCCACTCGCCCGGTCTGCGATCTGGTGCAGGTGAGCGATCCCGCCTGGCAGGGCGCGATCGAAGCCTATCTACGCAGTCATGTCGAAGCGCTGTTGATACCTGCCGAACACGAAGAGCGCGCGGTGAAGCTGTATCGCTCGCTGCACGGCGGACGTGCCGTGTACGGGGTGAAGATCGCGTTGACCAGTCAGGCGCGTCAATCGCGCGCCGATATGCGCATCAGCGACGGACACGTGTCCGCATTGCTGCGCGGCGACGACGACGCCCTCGCCTATCTGCGCCGCCAGCTCGGCGAACTGCGCTGCATCGAGACCGAAGCCGAAATCGTTCGCGCCAAACAGGGCATGAGCCGCGATGGGCTGGTGGCGAAAAGCGGCGGTGTCGAACGTCTGCGCCTGCCTGCGGCCAGCGAGCTGAAGATCGGCGCCTCCGACAACCGCGAACGGTTAAAGCTGCTGCGCGACGAGATCGAGCGCGCCGATCAGGACATCCGCCGGCTCGAAGTGGCATGGCAGACGCTGGACGCGCGCGTCGCCGACTGGACGCGCCTCGGCAGTCCGGAGCATGCGGCGCAGGCGATCCACACCCTGCTGCTGAAACACCGCGAAGCCGCCGCACGTTATCGCGCGCTCTGCGACAGCCGCGCAGCGCAGACGGATCCGGATCTGATCCAGCTGAGCGAACACGCGCAGGCCTGCCAGCAGCGCCGCGATGCGCTGGAAGCGCTGGTCGAAAAACTCGTCGGTGAAGAAGCCGTCATCCAGGGCAAGGCGACCGCAGCGCAGGTGCTGCTGGATCAGCTCAACGCCGAGAGCGAACGCATCGCGCGCGCGGCGGTGGATGCGTTCCGGCATCCCGATGTCGATCCGAATCTGGTCGAGCAGCATCGCGACGAACTCGACGCGAAGTATCCCGAGCTGGGCGATCGCATCGCCCGCTGCCTGCATCGCGCCGACGATGCCGAAAAAGCCCTCAACGCCGTGCTGCCCGAAGCCTGGTCCGGTCTGGCCCAGTACGCCAAGGACCACGGCATCGCGCTGGATGTCGAACCGCAGGACTGGCGCAAGGCCGATGCGCTGCTGCGCGGCGAGATCGCCTATCTCAAGGGTACCGAACTGGTCCAGCATCAGGCCATGGCCGACGAGGCCTACGCCACGGCGGTCGAAACCTTCCGCTCGAATGTGGCGTCGGCGCTGTACGACAACTTCACCCGCCTGAAGCATCAGATCCAGATCCTCAACCGGACGCTGATGAGCAGTCCGGCGTTCTCGAACAATGAGCGCTACAGGTTCCATTACGAGATCGCACCCGAGTTCAAGGATCTCTACCGCTTCATCGAAAGAGTGTCTGATGTCGGCGAGACCGATACGCTGTTCGGCAGCGCAGGCGAAGTGCCCGAGGCCTTCCGCGACATCATCGAGGAAAAGATCGGAGGTCGCGGCAATGCGCCCTCGCCGCTCGACGACTACCGCCGGTTCTTCGCGTTCGAGGTCAACATCCAGCAGGACGGCCGTGTCATCGGCACCCTCAGCGAACGCATGCGCTCCGGGTCCGGCGGTGAACACCGCGCGCCGATGTACGTGATCGCTGGCGCCGCGCTCGCGGCGGCCTACGGCAAACGCGACGGCCAGCAGGGCGGGCTCGGCCTGATCATGCTCGACGAATTCGGCGACAAGATCGACGCCCAGAACGCGCGTGCCACCACGCAATACCTGCGTTCGCTCGGGCTGCAATTGATTCTGGCCGCGCCCGATACTGCGCAGGGCACGCTCACCGGCGTGCTCGACAGCTATATCGAACTGTTCCGCGACGGCCCGCTGCTGCAGGTGGAGCGCATCCGCGTGACCGACGCCGGCCGCGCGCTGCTGCACAGCGACCAGTTCGCGCTGCATCCGGAGTTGCTGGAAGCGGAGATCGCGCGAATCGAAGCGGAGCGCACCGCATGAATCCCGCGCAGCAGGCGTTGATGCGCTTGCTGCGCAGCGGCGAACGCGCGCGGTCGCAGGGAAAGTCCGAAGCGGTGTCGCTGCCGATCACACTGGCCAAATGTCCCGAATACACCGAACTGCGGACATTGAGCGAGATCGAAACCTTCGACGCGGAGATCGCGCTCGCGGTACGCGCCGGTGCGATCACCGCCGATCGTGAACGCTTCGGCGAACATCCGCGTCTGCTGCGGCTGCAGCTTGCCAGTCTCGAATCGCTCGGTGCGCATCTGGGTGTGAACCTGCTCAGCATGCAGGTGGCCGACGCCACTGCGCAGCTTGCCGACAGCGCCACGGCATTCCCGGTCGTGCATGAGGTGCTGGATGCCTGGACACGCGGCCGTCAGGTCCGTGGTCATGGTCCCGAAGCTGCGCGCGATATCGCCGATGCCGCGAAAGCGGTGCTGGCCTGTCGCGGCGACGATACCCAGGAGCGCCTGCTCCGGCGCGAGAGCGTCCGCATCTTCCGCGACAGCAAGCGTCTCGAAGCGTTGTCGCCGTGGCTCGACCTGCTGCTGACCGGCGAATTGACGGCATCGGGCTTGGACAACGCGCAGATCTGGTCGGCGCTCGGCCTGCGTCGCGAACCGCAGCCGGTGCTGGTTGCAGGGCAAGGAACCGCGATCCTGCCGCAGACGACCGTCGCGCTGTGCCGACCGTATCTCGGCCTGCCGGTCGACGCCGTGCGCACCATCGAAACGCAGGCGCGCTACGTGCTGACCATCGAGAATCTCACCAGCTTCCACGATGCTGCGCGCGCATTGCCGAATGGCGAATTGCCCGGCAGCGATGCGCTGCTGATCTACACCGGCGGCATGCCCTCGCCGGCATGGCGGGGCTTCTTCGCCCGCCTGCTCGGGTCTTTGCCTGCGGACTGCAGGCTCTACCACTGGGGCGATATCGACGAAGGTGGTTTCAGGATCGCCGCGCAGCTTGCGATGGTCGCGAACGCTGAGGGCAGATGCCTGTCGCCTTGGCTGATGTCGCCGCTGGACTTCGACACCGATGCGCTGGATGCGGAAAGGCCATCGGCCGCATGCCTGAAGAAAATGACGTACTGGGCCGACAAGGTCGGGTGGCCGCAGATCGCGTCCGCGCTGCAGCAGGCACCGATCCGGATCGAACAGGAAGCGATCGATCCCCGGTTTCCCTGATGCTCAAAAACCTTTGCAGACCTCCCACACCTCGGAATCGAGCTGACTGAGCAATTCGAAATTGCGCTTCAGTCCGACCCGATCAAGGGTCGCCTTGCGCTTCGCCTTGGCGGCCTGGCACGGCGTCGGGCCTGCCGCACGACGCGTGCCGCCAGCACGGACGATTGTCGCCTTGCCGCTGGAATGATTGCGGCGATCCATCTCCTTTTGGATCGACGCGATGCGCGATGCGATCGCCGGATCTTCCGGTGTTGCCTCGTAGGGACGTACCGAGACAGTGCGTTCCTCGGGGGCGCAAGGCATGTTCTGGTAACTCTTCCTGCCCTTGGCGTCGATGCAGGTATGGATTTCCTGCGCGCTGATCGACGTTGCAGGCAGCAGACAGACTGCGATCAACGCGAGCGTCGACAGTCGAAGAAAAGCGGGATGTAGCATGGGCGATGTCCTCGGCGAACGCCGTGTCGTGGCGAGGACTCCACGATAGGGATCGTGCTTCAGGTGATCTGTCGGTGATTTCCGACCAGCGCTCTCGGAAAACCCCGCATGCGCACGTAAGGCAAGCATGCGTCAGGTAATTCTCAGCCCCGAGGCCACCCGGGCCCCCAGCCAGACCAGCGCGAGTCCGGCCACGAGGGTGATCGCGAGATAGCCGAACATCAGCCCGCTGCGCTGCGATCTGGCGTACAGCAGACATTCCAGCATCAGCGCCGAATACGTGGTCAGCGCGCCGAGCACGCCGACGATCAGGAATGCGCGCCAGTACAGCGCAGTCTGTCCACGGCCTTCGAGCCAGATCGCGATGAAGCCGGCCGCGAACGAGCCGACGAGATTGACCGAGAGCGTGCCCCACGGAAAACCGCTGCCGAGCTGCCGCAGCAGCACGCCGCCCAGCCAGAACCGCCCGACCGCGCCGAGCGCTCCGCCCATCGCGACCAGCAGCAGTTGCTGCCACCACTGCGCGACCATCAGTCGATTCTCCCGGTCATCGGGACGGGGAACATTCCAGAGAAACCAATCACTCCGATCCCCCACCCTGTTCCGGTTTCGCCCGTCGCGCCTTCGCACGATCCGCGCGCAGTCGATCGAGTTTGTCCTTGAGTTTGATCTCCAGCCCGCGCTCGACCGGCTGGTAATAGACCCGTTCACCCATCGCGTCCGGAAAACCGGTCTGCTCCAGCGCCACGCCACCCTCGGCATCGTGATCGTAGCGGTAGTCCTTGCCGTAGCCGATCTGCTTCATCAGCTTCGTCGGTGCATTGCGCAGATGCAGCGGCACATCCTGGGTGCCGTATTCGACGACATCGCGCTTGGCTGCGCCGAAGGCTTTGTAAGCCGCGTTGGATTTGGCGGTGCTGGCCAGATAGATCACCAACTGCGCCAGCGCCAGTTCGCCTTCGGGGCTTCCGAGGCGGTCGAAGGTGTCCCAGGCATCGATCGCCATCTGCAGCGCGCGCGGATCGGCCAGACCGATATCCTCCACCGCCATCCGGGTCATGCGTCGGGCGAGATAGACCGGGTCGCAGCCGCCGTCGAGCATCCGCGCCAGCCAGTACAGCGCCGCATCGGGATTCGAGCTGCGCACGGATTTGTGCAGCGCCGAGATCTGGTCGTAGAACTGCTCGCCGCCCTTGTCGAAGCGCCGGGTGCGATCGGCCAGGACCTGTTCGAGGATCGCATCGGTGATCGTCCCTGCACTGCCGCCGTCATCGGCATCGCCTGCCCCGCTCTCACCGGCAAGCTCGGCGGCGATTTCCAGCAGAGTCAAACCGCGACGCACATCGCCATCGGCAGCGGTCGCGATCAACTGCAATTGTTCCGTCGCGATGCGCAGGCCACGACCGTCCAGCCCGTGTTCTTCATCGTCGAGCGCACGCTGCAGCGCGACCGCGATGTCGTCGGCCGACACCGCTTCCATCACATGCACGCGACAGCGCGAGAGCAGCGCCGAATTCAGCTCGAACGAAGGATTTTCGGTGGTGGCGCCGACGAACAGGATCGTGCCGCGCTCGATATGCGGCAGGAAAGCATCCTGCTGGGTCTTGTTGAAGCGATGCACTTCGTCCACGAACAGGACCGTGCGCCGGCCATCGGCAAAGCGATGCGCGGCTTCGGCCAGCACCAGCCGCACCTCGGGCAGCCCGGCGAGTACCGCCGAGATCGCCTTGAATTCCGCATCCGCGTAGTGGGCGAGTAGCAGTGCGAGCGTGGTCTTGCCGCAGCCGGGCGGCCCCCACAGGATCATCGAGTGCACATGGCCGGTTTCGATCGACTTGCGCAATGCCGTGTCCGGCGCCAGCAGCCGGCGCTGGCCGACCATCTCGTCCAGCGTGCGCGGGCGCATGCGCTCGGCGAGCG
>CAZGBA010000054.1:0-24942 GCA_964523435.1 uncultured Xanthomonas sp. | reverse complement strand
TGCCCCAGCCGATGTCGGACTTGGCGGCTTCCACCGCGTCGCGCTCGGCATTGCGCTTCTGGATTTCCAGCTCGTAGAGCTTGGCCGCCAGCATCTTCATCGCGCGGTCGCGGTTGGCATGCTGGCTGCGCTCGGTCTGGCAGGCAACCACGATGCCGCTGGGCACGTGGGTGATGCGCACCGCGGATTCGGTCTTGTTGACGTGCTGGCCACCGGCGCCGGACGACCGATAGACGTCGGTCTTCAGGTCGGCCGGATTGATCTCGATGTCGATCTTGTCGTCGACTTCCGGCGAGACGAACACCGAGGTGAACGAGGTGTGGCGGCGGTTGTCGGAGTCGAACGGCGACTTGCGCACCAGACGATGCACGCCGATCTCGGTCTTCAGCCAGCCGTAGGCGTAATCGCCCTCGACCTTGAAGGTGGCGGACTTGATGCCGGCCACGTCGCCGGCGCTGACTTCCATCAGTTCGGCCTTCCAGCCGCGCGATTCGCACCAGCGCAGGTACATGCGCAGCAGCATTTCCGCCCAATCCTGCGCTTCGGTGCCGCCGGCGCCGGCCTGGATGTCGACATAGGCATTCGCCGAGTCCATCTTGCCGGAGAACATGCGCTGGAATTCGAGCTGGTCGACGCCGCGCGCGTAGCGCTCGACATCTTTCTGGATCGCCAGCGCAGTGTCGTCGTCCTCTTCCATTTCGACCAGTTCGAGCAGTTCCTCGGCGCCGGCCAGACCTTCCTTCAGATCGCGGATGCCGTTGACGGTCTTGTCGAGCATCGAACGCTCCCGGCCCAGGGCCTGCGCACGTTCGGAATCGTTCCAGATATCGGGGTTTTCAAGTTCGCGGTTGACTTCTTCCAGACGCTCGGCTTTGGCGTCGTAGTCAAAGATACCCCCGGAGCGAATCGAGCCGGCCACGGAGGTCGGCGATGCGCTGGCGGATCGGATTCAGTTCGATCATGGCGTGATTGTGCAGTTGCAACAAAGACTGAAGATTCTAGCAGGACATGCCGGACTGCGCGCCTTGCAGGACTTCATGCCGACGCGCCTGCAAGCGCCCGCAGCAGTTCGCGATAGCGACGGCTGCAGGGCAAGACGGTGGCGTCCATGAGGTGGATGCGGGCGTCGCCATCGTCCAGGGGTTCGATCGAAGCGATCTGCGCCAGGTTGACGATGTAGCTGCGGTGAATCCGGGCAAAGCGGGTCGGGTCGAGCCGCGATTCGATGCCCGCAACCGTGCTGCGTAAAGGGTAGTCGTGTCCTCGAACCCGGAGGTTGACGTAGTTGCCTGCGGCCTGCAGCCATTCGATATCGTTCGCAGCGATCAGGAATTCGCGGCCGAGCTTGCGCACAAGAAACCGTTCCGGACGGTCCACGGGTTCGACCGGATCGCCCTCATCCGGGCGGTCAAGCAGGCTGGCCTCGCCCCGCAGCCTGCGATCAAGGAAGCGGTAAATCTCGACCACCGCGACGATCACCGCATAGCTGCGCACGTCCTTCAGGTATTCGTAGAGCCATTCGGTCGGCCAGACGCCGAAGTCGTAGTCGGCGCCTTCCATGGCATAGGCCAGCTTGCGCAGAACGACCATGCCGACGACGTGGATCAGCGAGACGATGACGCTGGCCGTCACATGCCAGGGCAGATATCGACGCCAGGTGTCCCAATGGAGGGGGAACCGGCGGCTGAAGCGGACGATCATCGGCAAAAGCACGAGCAACCAGATCAAGGCACTGCTGCCTTCCCAGACGAAAGGCTCCCAATTCCGGGTATCCGAACCTTCGCGGCGCAGTTCGATAAGAGTTGTGATGCTGTTACCGATACCGTTGATCGAGACGATCAGCAACCAGAAGCCGATTTCGATCAGTCGACGCCAAGGCGATTGGCGCGCCAAACCTGGCTCCTCGGCTGCACTTGGACCGTTGGGCGGACCGGTATCGGAACTGGAATCGGAATGGGAAGACATTGGCATCCGCGCATTCTAGGCACCCCGGCGCGAATGCAGCGGCCTCTTCGTCCCTCCCAGCCCGCCATTCATCCCCGGAGGCCTGCGATCTGGCACTTCGTAACGCCCCTGAGGCGTGTACTCGCCAAGACTGGGCGCTTTCCGGCTTCGAGACAGCCCCGATGCAGCGCAGATACGACCTGGACTGGGTGCGGATAGCCGCCTTCTTCCTGCTGGTTCTGTACCACACCGGCATGTACTACGTGTCCTGGGACTGGCACGTGAAGAGCCCGTACGCGAGCGAGGCGATCGAACCGCTCATGCTGCTGACCTCGCCCTGGCGGCTGTCGCTGCTGTTTCTGATCTCGGGCGCCGCCACTGCATTCCTGTTCGGAAAGCGACCGGCCGGTTTCGTCCGGCAGCGCAGCCGGCGCCTGCTGCTGCCGCTGATCTTCGGGATGCTGGTGGTGGTTGCGCCGCAGTCTTATTACGAGGTGGTCGAGAAGCTGCCCGGCGGGTACCACGACGGCTATGTCGCCTTCTGGGCGAGGTACCTGCAGAACGACCCCAACTTTTGCCGCGACGGCGATTGCCTGGATGTGCCGACCTGGAACCATCTATGGTTCGTCGTTTACCTCTGGGTCTACACGATGATCGGCTGGGCGCTGCTGCGGTTGGCGCCCAACGCGATGGCGCGCGTCGGCGGATGGCTCGAACGCCGCTGCTCCGGCGTCGGCGCTTTGCTGTGGCCGGCCTTGCTGCTTGCGATCGCACGGCTGGCGCTGGTCGCGCGCTTCGAATCGACCCATGCGCTGGTCGACGACTGGTACAACCATGCCCAGTACCTGCCTCTGTTCCTGCTCGGCATGCTGGTCGCTAGCCGCGACGGATTCTGGGACGCCCTGCAGCGAATACGCTGGCTGTCGCTGGTCACCGCCATGGCCGGCTATGCGTTCATCGTCTGGTACTTCTACGCCAGCGGCTACAGCGACGAGAGCACGCCGCCGCCGGAAACGCTCCGGATGACGCAGCGCGTGGTCTGGGCCTTGTTCCAATGGACTGCGATCACGGCGATCTTCGGCTTCGTGCACGGCATCGCCTTCGCCGACTCGCCAGCCCTGCGCTATCTGCGCGAAGCGGTGTTCCCGATCTACATCCTGCATCAGACGATCATCGTGGTCCTTGCCCACAATGCGCAGCCGCTCGGCCTGCGCCCCGGCATCGAAGGCCCGCTGCTGGTCATGGCCACGTTTGCGCTGTGCTTTCTCGGGTTCGAGATCGTGCGTCGCATGCGCTGGTTGCGGCCGCTGTTCGGGCTGAAGACGAGTCCGCCTGCGCGCAGTCAACCTGCAGCGCTGCATTCCACTGCGACGACGACGGAATGAATGAGGATCCGACGCGACCATCATCGCCCGGACATACCGGGCGATGATGGACCGAAACCATCGGGCAGTTACTTCACCTCGAACTCGCCGACGAACACCGTCTCGCTCTGCCCGCTCAGGCGCAGGGTGACGCTCTGGTCCTGCTGCCGGCGTGTGCCCCAGCCGGTGCTGAACTGCATGCTCAGCGTGGTCGCGCCGGTCACGATCTGCTGGCGGTCGCCGAAGAAATTGGCTTCGACCTTGTATTTGCCGGGCTTGGCATCGCGCAGCACGAATTCTTCGGGGCCGTAGCCGCCGGTGAAGTCATCGGAGATCAGACCACCCTGGTAGGTATTGCGATTGCCGTAGTAGCAGCGTTCGCCGTTGGGGTCGGTCACCCACAGATCCATGTCGCTGTTGTCGCTGTCCCAGCCCAGCACGACGCGCAGGTCCAGCGGCATGTTGCTCAGCAACCGGCGGTCGATGAAGGCGGTGTCGAGCGGCTGCGGGCTGGTGGCGATGACCGCGTTCAGTTCGTTGAGCGCGACCAGTTCGACTTCCGAAAAACGTGCGTCCCACGGCCGCGCGGCGACTTCATACAGACGCTCGATGCCCTCCTGACGCTGTCCGGCCGCCGCGAGCGCCAGCCCGAGGTCGCGATGGCTCTGCGGTTCTTCGTCGGCGAGACGCAGCACGTCGCGGAAGACTTCGACCGCGCGGGCGTAGTCCTTGGCCTGCATCAGGCGATAGCCGAGCACGCGCAGGACGTGGCGGTTTTCGAGATCGAGTTCGGCCAGATTCGACAGCACCCGCAGCGCTTCGGCGCGACGGCCCTTCTGCAGCAGCAGATCGGCGACATCAAGATAGAACGCAGTGCTCGACGCATGGCTGTCGCGCTCGTCGAGATAGACGTTGTATAGGTCTTCGGCCTTGGCATCGCGCAGACGGCGGGCATAAGGTGAATCCGGCGCCCAGGCCTGCAACTGGATCGAGACGCCCTGGCCTTCGGATCCAGCCTTGTCTTTCGCTAGCGGCGCCACTGCGCGATTCGCGGCCGCCCCGGCCGTTGCTTCGGCGTCAGCAGCAACGAGTGCATCCATTTCGGCCGGCGCCTGCGACGGCATCGACATCGGCGCTGGAGGCGGTGGAGGCGGCGGAGCACCCGCGAAGGCTTCACCCTCGGGACGACGGGCACGTTGATCCTCGCTGTTCTCACGCCGAGCGAGTCTGTAACCCGTGACGGTAGCCTCATCCTTCTTGGCCTCTGGCTTCGGCGGCGCACCTTTCGGGAATTTGCGCGCGTACCAGGTTTCGCGTTCCGCGAAGCGCAATGCGACTTCTTCCAGCCGCTGGCTGCGCAACTGCGCTTTCTCGGCGGCCTGCGAGCGGCGCAGCGCATCGACTTCGGCGCGCAATGCCTCAGGCGCCGGAATGTCGTAGCGCACGTAATCGGCGGCCGCTTCCAGCACCAGCAGCGATGTGCCGGGCGTCACCAGACCGAAGCGCTGGCCCAGTCGCGTGATCGCAGCGCGATGACGTTCCGGCTCGGCCATGTGCGCGGCGACCCGCCAACTGGCCCAAAGCGTCGCCACCTGATTGCTCTCGGGCGCATCCGCAGCCACCGGAACTTCAACGGTCCGCAATTTGCCGCCTTCGCGCAGCCGCACGCGGACGGTCGCGGTCCGTTCGGTGAGTCGTCCTGCGATACGCAGCAGCCCGCCATCGGCGGCCCAGGCCTGCGGCTGCAGATCCTCGATGCCCTCGCCTTCCAGCCCGGCGATGCGGGTGCCGTCGCTCAGCAGCGCGCCAGTGGCGCCATCGAGACCTTCGCGGCCCTGCCATTGCACCAGCCGTCCGCCGCGCGCTTCGGCCAGCGCCGACAACCGCGTGGCATCGGCGTTCGCGCCTGCGGAACTCAGCGCATACAGCGACTGGCCTTCGCGCAGCGTGGGAAACGCATCGTCGCCATAGTTGCGCAGACCATCGCTGACCAGCAGGTATTCGCCGATACCGGCTTCCGGCGTCCAATCGGCGAGATCGCTGGCACCGTCGTACACCGCGTCTTCGAGCGTCTTGCGCAGCCCGCTCCAGTCGCCGCCACGGATCTGGAAACGGCCACCGTCTTCACCCACATCGCGGAGCAGGCGCAAGGTCACGCTGCCCTCGCCCATCGTCTTGAAGTAGCGGTCGAGCAGCGCGAATTCGCTCTGCCGGTCGCGTTTGCGCGCGGATCCCGACGCATCCCACAGCAGACCGATCGACGATGGCAGCGTGCGCGTGCGGCCATGCGCAGCCGGAAGCGGCAGATCGACCAGCGCAAAACGGTCGCCGTCGAATGCCTGCACGTAGGACTGTGGCGATGCGACCGCCGGCAAACGGAAGCCCAGCGGCGGGACACGCCGCGTTCCGGGCGAAGCGGGCAGCCGCTCGCGCAGGATCTCGTGACGCGCCGCATAGCCTCCTTTACTGCGCTCGAAGCGCAATGCGTCGAAGGTGCCGCGCTGCACCGGCGCAGCGCTCAGGCCACGGGCGCGGATCGCAAGCGACAAATGGTCGGCATCGGCGAGCAATTGGACCGGCACATCGAGCTGCCATGCGCCGTCTTCGCGACGCAGAGCCTCATCGATCACCAGACGCACCTGACGCGTGCCGCGCGCCGGGATCGGGTACACGCGCAATCGAAAATGATTGCCGGCCGTCTGTTCGAGCAGGCCCGGGTCGACGTTGCGGCGCTCGATGCTCTCGAACACCTGCTGCGCCTTCTGCTTCGGCACTGGCACTGCATCGCGCAGTTCGCCGCCGATATCCAGCGCGAACGCACTGACCTGCTGGCCCGGCTGCAGCGGGAATTCCAGGCTACCTTCGAGCTGGCGGTCGTTGGGGTTGTAGAGGGTCAGCAACAGCGTGGTGCGCGCCAGCCCGCCATCGGTTTCCACTTGCATCGAGGCCGATCGCAGGCCGATGGGGGTTTTCGCGTCGGGCGCGGAGATCAGCGGCGGGGCGGTGATGGCGGTGGCCGCCAAGCGTTCGGTGACGCGCTGCGCCTGCGCGGGCGGAGTCATCGTCTGGCTGAGCAGCAGCCCTGCGACGAACGTGAAAAGAGCGGTGCTCGCGAAGCCTCGTTGCATGACCATGTCCCTTGCGAATGATGACGACTGAACGGCCCGCCCAGTCGAACGGGGTTGAGGCGCATGCCGAATGCTATCCGAGCCGATGCGGTGCGATGGGGCGCAACAGGAAAGGCCCGCAGAAAGCGGGCCTTTCGAGAACTTTCCGGAGATCTGCAGCTACCTCGATCAGGACCAGACGGATCAGAACGGGATATCGTCGTCCGAGAAATCGTCCATCGGCGGCGGACTGTTCGACGCCGGCTGCGGACGCTGGCCACCACCGCCGCCACTGCGTTGGCCGCCGCCATAGCCGCCACCTCCGCCGCTCTCGCGCGGCGCGCGCGCCGGGCGTTCGGCACCGCCACCGCCTTCGCTGCGACCACCCATCATCTGCAT
The DNA here is from genome assembly GCA_964523435.1 of uncultured Xanthomonas sp. Taxonomy (GTDB): domain Bacteria; phylum Pseudomonadota; class Gammaproteobacteria; order Xanthomonadales; family Xanthomonadaceae; genus Lysobacter_I. The sequence goes on along the minus strand of CAZGBA010000054.1, from coordinate 18,128 downwards.
TTCGTCGGCGATGATGTCGGTGGTGTAACGCTCGACGCCATCCTGGCCGGTGTATTTGTCGTAGCGGATCGAGCCCTCGACATAGACCTGGCTGCCCTTGCGCAGGTACTCGCCGGCGATTTCGCCGAGCTTGCCGAAGAAGGTCACCCGGTGCCACTCGGTGCGCTCCTGGGTATTGCCCTCTTTGTCCTTGCGGACCGAGGTGGTCGCCAGACTGACTTTGGTGACGGCCATGCCGCCCTGGGTGTATTTGGTGTCGGGATCGTTGCCGAGGTTGCCGACCAGGATCACCTTGTTGACGCCGCGTGCCATGAACAGTTTCCTGCTGAGTCGCCGGTATTGGCGACGAGCATTGGATTATAGCCGGCCGCCACCCGGGTATCCGGCAACTCCGCAAAGCCGTGTCGGAAATCTCCGAATCCACGGGGCCGGGCCTCTTATAATGTTCGTCTCACCTGTCTGGACCCCCCATGGAAGCGACTTCGGCGCCCGTTTCTCTCGACCTGCCCGCCATCCAGGCCCTCGCCGCCGCCGATATGGCTGCGGTCGACGCGCTGATCCGCCGGCGGCTGGGCTCGGATGTCGTGCTCGTCAATCAGGTCGCCGAGCACATCATCGCCGCCGGCGGCAAACGCCTGCGCCCGATGCTGCTCCTGCTCGCGGCCCGGGCCCTCGGCCACGGCGGCGCGGCGGATGCCCATCAGCTGGCGGCGGTGGTCGAATTCATCCACACCGCCACCCTGCTCCACGACGATGTGGTCGACGAGTCCGACCTGCGCCGCGGCCGCAAGACCGCCAATGCCCTGTTCGGCAACGCCGCCAGCGTGCTGGTCGGGGATTTCCTCTACTCGCGCAGCTTCCAGCTGATGGTCGAACTGGAGCGGCTGCCGGTGATGAAGGTCCTCGCCGACACCACCAACGCGATCGCCGAGGGCGAAGTCCTGCAGTTGCTGCATATCCGCAACCCGGACACTGACGAACCGGCCTATCTCAAAGTGATCGAACGCAAGACCGCAGTGCTGTTCGCCGCCGCGACCCGGCTCGGCGCTTTTCTCGCCGGCGCCGACGAAGCCGTGCAACTGCGCCTGCACGATTACGGCATGGCGCTGGGATACGCCTTCCAGATCGCCGACGACGTGTTGGACTACAGCGCCGATGAAACCATGCTCGGCAAGCACCTGGGCGACGACTTGGCCGAAGGCAAGGCGACGCTGCCGCTCATCCACGCGATGCAGCATTCCGACCCGGTGGTTCGTGACCGCCTGCGCACCATCGTCGAAGACGGCGATGTCGACGCGATGCCGGAAGTGCTGGCGGCGATCGAAGCCAGCGGCGGGCTCGAATACAGCCGCCGTCGCGCCGAAACGTATGCGACTACGGCCGAGGCTGCGTTGGATGGTCTGGATGAGAATGACGCCATTGCCGCTTTGCGCGGGCTGGCGCGCTATGCAGTCCGTCGCGATCACTGACGCGATGGGATTTTCCGCCGACGAACGCGCGCGGCTGCTGGCCGTGAAAGGCGTCGGGCCGACCGTGGTCGATCGCCTCGAACAAGTCGGCTTCGATTCGCTGGAAACGCTGGCCGGAACCGATGTGGATGGCATCGTGAATCAGATCGCCGCGATGCTCGGCACCACCTGCTGGAAAAACAGTCCGCAGGCGCGTGCGGCGATCGCCGGAGCGATCGCCGCTGCAGAAACAGCGACTCAGCCGCCGAAACGCTCGTAGAAGAACTGGTTCATCATCGTGGTCGCACGTTTCGCTGCACGTTCGTTGTAAACGCAGCCGGGAGGGCTCTTCGCCGATTCCAGCGCGAAACAATGCACCGCGCCGCTGAAGTTGACGAATTGCCAGTCCGCGCCGGCAGCCTTCATTTCGCTCTCGAAGCCATCGATCTGCGCAGCCGGCACATAAGTGTCGTCGGCGCCATTGAGCACGAGCACGCTGGTCTTCAACACGCCTGCCTGTGCTGGAATCGTGGTGTCGAGGCCACCGTGGAAACTGACCACACCGGCAAGATCGGCACCGCTGCGGGCCAGTTCGAGCACGGTCTTGCCGCCGAAGCAGAAACCGAATGCACCGATCCGGGCCGTGTCGATCGGCGCATTGGCGGCCTGCGTGCGCAGGAAATCGAGCGCAGCAGCGGCGCGCGCGCGCAAGGTGGGCAGATCCTGATAAATCTTGCCGACCAGGGCACCGGCAGCCTTGTCGTCTTTCGGGCGCACGCCCTTGCCGTACATGTCCGCTACCAGCACCACATAACCGGCGCTGGCGATCAGTTTGGCCTTCTCGACCGCCGCCGGAGTCACGCCTTTCCAGTCGGGCACCATCATCAGTCCCGGGCGCTTGGTCGTGGTGGCGTCGTTGTAGACCAGATAACCGCTGAAACGCTGCTTGCCCTGCTTCCATTCGACTTGCTTGGCCTGCATCGCAGCGAACGCCGGTGAGGCCATCAGGAAAAGAGACAGCAAGGCGAGCAGACCTGCCCATCGCATCGAACGCATAACCGGACTCCTTGGGTGTTCTGGGGGTAGCGCCCCAGACTACCCGGAAACCACGACAATTGTCGCCACGATCGTCGGCTGCATGATCGCGCTCAGCCTGCTCCGATCCCCGGGATTGCAGCGATGGTCTCCGGACCGAACCCCGCCAACGCGGCGAAATGCCGGCCGCGCTCGGTATAGTCGCGATACGCGCCGAAACTGGGGGCCCCGGGCGAAAGCAGGATCACGCCCTCGCCGCCGAGCATATCTCGCGCCCGGGCGAAGGCTTCGGCCAGATCGTCGGCTTGGGCAAGCGCGAAGCCCGCCGCTGCCGCGATCGGCGCCAGCAGGGCGTGAATCTTCGGGCCATTCTGTCCCAAGGTCACGATGGCCGCAGGCGCCTGCGTACGCATGGCCTCGGCGAAGCCGGTCCACTCGACCCCGCGATCGTGGCCCCCGACGATCAGAGCGACCCGCTGCGTACGGAAACAATCCAGCGCCGCGAGGCTGGCGTGCGGCGTGGTGCTGATCGAATCGTTGACGTAGACGATTCCGTTGCGCACGCCCAGGGTCTGCAACCTGTGCGGCAACGGCTGGAACGTGGCCGCATGCGGCGCAAGCGTAGCGGCGTCGAGCCCCAGCGCTTCGATGGCGGCGAGCACTGCGCACAGATTGCCGCGATTGTGACGCCCGGGCAGCGGCAGGCCGCTGGTGTCGAAAACAGCCTGTTCGCCACGATAGACCACGTCGCCGCGCAGATGCCAGCCCGTTTCGTCACCGAAAAAACGCACCTCGCTGTCGGGCAAATCCAACGATGCCAGCGTGCGATCGCTTTCGTTGAGGATCGCGATGCGCGGTTTCGCATCGACGAACAGCCCAAGCTTGTCCTCGACGTAGCGCGCTTCGCTGCCGTGCCAGTCGAGATGTTCCGGGAAGACATTGGTCGCCACCGCGATCTCCGGCGACACGCCGGACGCCGCGACATCGCGGGTCTGGTAGCTCGACAGTTCGATCGCCCAGAATTCCGGCGTTGGCTGGACATCCAGCAACTCCAGCAGCGGCATGCCGATGTTGCCGCACAGCGCGGTGCGATACCCACCGGCGCGCAGCAGATGCGCGAGCAGCGCGGTCGTGGTGCTCTTACCCTTGGTGCCGGTGACGCAGATCGTGCGCGCACCCGGATTTTCGGCGAACCACAGCGTGGTGCCGCCGACGAAACGCGTACCGCGCTGCGCTGCGCCAAGCGCTTCCGGTCTGTAGGGACTGATGCCGGGCGATTTCACCACCACGTCGAAGCGGGACAGATGCTCGACGCTGGCGTCGGTATCGCTCATCAGCAATGCATCGCCGAGCGCACGCGTTTCTTCGACTTCGCCGGCGCTGCAGAACACCGTCATCGGAAGCGTCGGCAAACGCCGCCGCAGTGCGCGGTATGCAGCGCGACCCTCGCGCCCCCATCCCCAGAGCGCGACCCGCAAACCGTCGAGCCGCGAAATGCCAATCGGCCCGATATCAAGCGGTGAATTGCGCACGCAGGCGTTCCCAGACAGCGGACGGCACGCGATGCTCGTCATCGATGATCAACAGCGGTGCGATCTGCTGTTCGATCGGCGAAAGCTGCGGGCGGATTTCGCGGGCGAAGCGCGCGACGATCTCGTCCTCGCGCCATTCCGGGCGTTCGCTCAGCGACGCCATCGCCGCACGCGATTCCCTGCCCTCGCCCACGCACTCGAACGGTTTGTGGTCCTGATATTCCAGCAGCGCATCGTAGCCGCCGATCTGCGCGATATCGTCGAGCAGATTACGGCCGAAAATACCGACCAGGCGCGGCTTCGACATGAACGGCGCCAGCGCCAGAAACACGAAATGGCATTTCGGACAGACGCCGCACCAGCGGTTGACCGGACGCTCGCCGAGGATATGGAAATTGCGGTTGCAGCTGGAGAAATGCGCGTCGTAGCGATCGGTCTTTGCGAACTGTCGCGCGACCGCCAGTTCGCTCAGCGGACGCAGCAACGAGTAATACTTCAGGTCGGCAGCGACATGGCGCTGCACGTAGTCGCCGAACGCCTGCTCAAACGCCCAGCCCTTCGACCACTGGTGGTTCACCTCACCTGTTCCTTCGATCATGCTGCCGTAACTGGCCGAGCGCTCGTTCGAGAACACCACCTGGTCCGCATCCAGCAGCACTGCGGCGAACACCAGGATCGCCGAATTTACGGCAGTCACCGGAATATGTCCGTTCCACGCGCCCTGGCGGTTGTATTCAAACAGCTCCGGCGCAAGTTGACGGCCGAGATTGAGCGTCGGCAGTCCGGTGCGCTCCGCGCAGGCCTTGATCAACTGCGAACCACCGATCCAGGTCACGGTCTGTTCCACGCCGATACCGCGCAGTGCCTCGATGCTGACCAGCGAATCCTTGCCGCCGCCGATGGCGACCAACGCGTGTTCGCGCAAGCCGAGCGAATCCGCTGTTGTGGCAGGGGCTTCAGCCCCGAACACCGATACTGACGAGTCGGTGCCCGTCGGGCCTGAAGGCCCTCCCACAGGGAAGACGATCCTCCCGTGCAAATCCAAGCCGTTGCGATACGCGAATTCGCCGAGGCCGTTGAGATAGATCGTTTCCAGCAGTGCGGCGGTATCCGCATCGATGCTGTAGCTGTCGATGGCGATCGTCGGCGGCACCGCAGCCTTGTAGTAGCTCACGCCCGCGATCAAGTGAAGCAGACGCAGCGCCTGCTCGGCCGCAGCCGCGCGCGCCGTATCCAATACGAACGGCGCGCCGGGTACAGTGATCGTTTCGATCAACTCGGGGCCATCGTCAAAGGCATAGACGAGCTGCGCAATGCCGGTTTCGGCGTCGAACGCACAGCGGACGAAGCGGAAAATCTGCACGGAGTTTTTTTCGAAGATGGGCATATTCAACGGCCGGCGGCCGACGTCTGCATGAGATATCGGCGACCAAAAATGAACTGGATAGAAAACAATGGCAGCAAAAGCATCATCGATACCACAAGCGTATAGATGAATGTGGGCAGGATCCGTTCGACGTTTCCGGCGGAAAATACCACCGTCGAAACCGTGCAGAACAGCAGGACTGCGCCGAAAGTGACTCTGATCGCCAATCGAGCAGGCGATGGCGACGGCTCTGTGGTGACACATCGCACTCCCCACCACCACGACGCCGCAGCCATCGAGAAAAATGCGATGGCCGCGACAGTCAACGCAGGCATGGCATTGGTGTGCAGCGGCGCCATGCCTTCGGGACTTCGCGTGCCGATCACGATCGCCGCGAAGATCAACACGGATGCCAGGCATGATCCGGACAGCATGAAATCGAGATCAGCTTTCATCGCTGCATTCCTCTACCGGCAAGGCCCGCTGGTTATAGGTGTTGGCCATCGCCATGCCGTAGGCGCCCGCATCGGCGATCAGCACGACATCGCCCTCTGCCGTGGCTTTGGGCAATGAGCGCGCACGACCGAAGACATCGCTGCTTTCGCAGATCGGTCCGACCACATCGAACGCAATGGTGTCGGCATCGTCGGGACGCGAAAGATTGTGGATGCCGTGGTAGGCGTCGTACATCGCCGGACGGATCAAAGCGTTCATGCCTCCGTCCAGACCGACGCGACGCACGCCGTCCTTCTCGATCACCTGCGTTGCATGCAGCAAAAGCACGCCGGCTTCGGCGACGAGATAGCGACCCGGTTCGACCGCGAGACGGAAGCCTGGGAACGCGGCCTTGATCTCGTCCAGCCCCGCGCGCCAGGCAGCGACATCGAACGGTCGCGCATCGGGCGTGTACGGCACCGGCAAACCGCCGCCGATATCCAGCGTGTCGACCGTTCCGATCTGCTCCGCCAGACCGGCGAGATCGGCGTAGACCTCGCGCCAATGGCAGGGATTGTCGATGCCGCTGCCGAGATGCGCGTGCAGCGCGATGACCTTCGCGTCGAGCTTGCGGACTTCGGCGAGAAAGGTCTCGACTTTGCCCAACGGCAGGCCGAACTTGGCCTCGGCGCCGCCAGTGCGGACTTTCGCGTGATGACCGTCGCCGCGCCCCAGATCCAGCCGCAGCCACAGCGCGCGGCCACGGAAAGTGTCGGGCCAATGCTGCAGCGCTTCGACGCTGTCGACAGTGACATTGACGCCGCGAGCGAACGCAGCATCGTATTCGGCACGCGGCGCGAAACTCGGGGTGAACAGTACGCGCAGCGGATCGATGCCCGGCAAAATCGCAAAGACATGTTCGACTTCGCCCAGCGATACGCATTCGAAACCGACATCTTCGGCCTCCAATGCACGCAGGATGTCGGGATGCGCATTCGCCTTCAGCGCGTAGAAACGCCGGTCGATCGCGATCGTCTCGCGCAGCATCCGCGCGCGTTCGCGCACGGTCGGCAAATGGTAGACGTAACGCGGCGTTCCTGCGGCTGCGCGCGCGATCAGGTCGGCGGCACAGTGTTGCCACCATGGTGCTTCGTGCTGCGCTTTTCCGTGCGCGATCTCTGTCCAGCTCGGACCGAACACCGAATTATCCTGCACCGGCATCGCGCCGCCACGGATCAATTCGCCGTGCAGTTCGTTCAACAGGCCGTCGGCATCGGCTTCGTCGATGACAAAAGTAAGATTCAGATCGTTCGACGATTGCGAAATCAGATGCACGCGCTCGCGGCCGAAGGTCGCCCACACGTCCGACAATTTGTGCAGCAGCGAACGCATGCCGCGGCCGACCAACGTGATCGCGGCGCAAGGCGCGATGACTTTCACCCGGCAGACTTCGGCGAGATCGGCGGACAATCTGGCCAGCACGTCGCTGCTCACCAGGTTTTCGCTGGGGTCCAGCGACACGGTGACGTTGGTTTCGGACGAACCGATCAGATCGATCGAGAGCCCATGGCGCTTGAAGCGTTCGAACACATCGGCGAGGAAGCCGACCTGCTGCCACATGCCCATGCTTTCCATCGACACCAGCACGATGCCGTTGCGGCGGCTGATCGCCTTCACGCCCGGCACCGTGGCAGCGCTGGCGTCGATGCGCGTGCCCGTCAGCTCCGGACGTTCGGTATCGAGGATCGCCATCGGCACGCCGGTATCGCGGCACGGCGCGATCGAACGCGGATGCAGCACTTTCGCGCCGGTGGTCGCGATTTCCTGCGCCTCGGCATAATCGAGGCGCGCCAGCAGCCGCGCGTCGGGCACTTCGCGCGGGTTCGCGCTGAACATGCCCGGCACATCGGTCCAGATCTCGACGCGCTGCGCTTTGAGCAGGGCGCCGAAATACGCGGCCGATGTGTCGGAGCCGCCCCGGCCGAGGATCGCGGTGCCGCCATCGGCATGGCGGGCGATGAAACCCTGCGAAATCAGCATCCGCGCCGGCTGCAGCGCGAAACGCTGTGCGAAGTCTCCGTCCGTGCCTGCGTCGTCCCGGTATCTGCAATTGACCGACAGTCGCTGCGCCCAGTCGCTGGCGTTCGGCAGCGACACCGCAGACAGCCAGTCGCGCGCATCGCACCAGCCGAAATCCAGACCCTGCGCGCGCAGATACGCCGCGCCAAGCGTCGACGACAGCAATTCGCCCTGCGCGAGGACCTCCGCCTGCCAGTCCAGGCTGCGCGAAGCCGCGCGAGCCTCATTGCCGAGCGCACGCAGGATCGACAACCGTTCGCCGAGCGCAAGCTCGGCATCCAGTTCGAGTTCGGCGCAGAACGCGCGATGACGTTCGTCCAGCGCCTCGATCCGCTCTTGTATGCCGCGACCATCGGCGATGGCTTGCAGTTCGTTGGTGACGCCCGACAGCGCCGACACCACCACCAGAACACGGGACGCAACCGCGTGCGCATCGTTCTCGCCGGTCCGCTGTTTCGCCAATCGGCCGATGGTGTCCCAGCGGTGACGGCGCGACACGGACGTGCCGCCGAATTTGAGCACGATCCAGGGACCGGCGCGGCGGGGATCGGCGGAGTGCGTCTCGGGCATCTGGGTATGACGGGTTCGGTAGACTGGGGGCCCGGCATGCGCCGGAGCCATGCATTCTATGTCACCGGAACCACCCGCATGATGCCGCTGCGTTATCTGCAATTGGATGTCTTCGCCGATCGCCCCGGCGCCGGGAACCCATTGGGTGTGGTGATCGAGGGCGAGCGCTTCGATCCGCTGCAGATGCAGGCTTTCGCGGCCTGGACCAACCTCTCCGAGACCATCTTCCTGCTGCCGACGACTGTCGCCGATGCGGATTATCGCGTACGCATCTTCACGCCGCGCCAGGAACTGCCATTCGCCGGGCACCCCAGCGTCGGTGCCGCATGGGCAGCGATTGACGCGGGCCTGGTCGTACCCGGAAAGACGCGGCTGGTACAGGAATGCGCTGCGGGCCTGCTGCCGGTGGTGATCGACAGCGGCATCGATCGGTGGACGCCGAGCATACGAGCGCCACGCGCGCGACGGGTCGGCGGTGCCGAAATCGCACCGGCCTTGTTGGATGCTGCGACTCGAAACATGCGCGTCGGCGCGCTTGAGCGCGCTCTATGGGACAACGGGCCTCTGTGGTGGCTGATCGAATTGGCCGATGCGGCTAGCGTCCGCGAACTGCAGCCCGATCTCGCCGCGATTGCCGCCTTGACCGAAACGACCGGCGCGACCGGACTGGCGGTGCATGCGCCTGACGAACGCGACGGCCATCATCTCGTGGTCCGCGCGTTCTGCCCGGCCGACAACATTCCCGAGGATCCGGTCACCGGCAGCGCGCAGGCCTCGATCGGCGCGCGTCTCGCTGCCGCCGGCCGACTCCCGGGCCGGGACGGCATCTACATCGGCAGCCAGGGTCGCGAACTCGGGCGCGATGGACGAGTGACAGTGCGCGTTGATGCCAAGAACGAAGTGTGGATCGGCGGGAAAGTACAGCTGGTGCTCCGCGGCGAGGTGGTCTGGTGATGAAGCCGCGACCCGACTCCACGCCACGCCCGCTGCTACTCTGCGCACCCATCTCCGCAGGATCGTCCCGCCGATGAGTCCCCGACGCTATACGCAAGTCGATGTCTTCGCCGACCGCCCCGGTGCCGGCAATCCGCTGGCAGTCGTGCTGGACGCGGAGGGTCTGAGCGACGCGCAGATGCAGGCCATCGCCAAATGGACGCGACTGCCGGAAACCACCTTCGTCTTCCCGGCGATCGACGAAGACGGCAGTTACCGCATCCGCATGTTCAGCCCACGCAGGGAAGTACCCTTCGCCGGTCATCCCAGCGTCGGTACCGCGCATGCGGTGCTCGAAGCCGGACTCGCATCGCCGCGCGACGGCCTGCTTGTGCAGGACGGCATCGCCGGCAAGCTGCCGCTGTGCGTGACCGGCGAAGGTCCGACACGCACCATCGCAGTGCGTACCCCGCGCGCCAGCGTGCACGAGATCGCCAGCGCGGACGACCCGCGTCTGCGCGATGTGTTGCGCGATCTCCCGCTGGGCGCATTGCCGCCCGCGCTGATGGACGGTGGGCGCCGCTGGTGGCTGGCCGAACTGGAAAGCGAAACCGCGCTGCGCACCGCAACGCCGCCGTGGGACGCGATTTCGACGCTAGCGCAATCGACCGAAAGCATGGGCCTGTGCGCCTACGCACGCAGCGACGACCCGGTCTATTACCTCGCCGTCCGTGCCTGGGTCGGCGCACCCGCGCAGTTCGAGGACGCAGCCTCAGGCGCCGCCAACGCCACCCTCGCCGCCTGGCTGGCCTCGCAGAACGCACTGCCCGGCGACAGCGGCTTCTACCGCATCAGCCAGGGCCGCGAAGTCGGCCACGATGCAATCATCGAACTGACTGTCGACGGTGCGGGCGATGTGTGGTCGGGGGGGCGGGTGTGTACGGTAGTCGAGGGCATCATCCGCTGGTGAGCTTGCCAGCGCTGGCAACCCATACGCGGGCACGCATCCTCTCGGAATTCAATGCGATAACGCACGCTCGAACGCCGCGAACGTCGTTGCATCGTTCGCACGATCCAGCACGGAAAAGCGTACGCGCTCGAAACGCTCCGACCAATCGCCATGCTTCAGATGTCGGGCAAACACGCCAGCGACCATCGCCGGGTCGTTGCGGAAGACGCCGCAACCCCACGCGCCCAGCACCAACCGGCGGTAACCATGCGCGGCAGCCAATGCGAGCACGCCTTCCGCCCGGTCGATAAGCGTGTCTTCGATCAACCCCAGCTCATCAGGACGATTCGTGGCCATGGCACCCGCGTTGGGCGCAGCGCTGGTGATGAACCCTGCAAGCTGGTGCGCATCGAGAAGTGCGCCGTCATCGTCGCGGAATACCGGACAATCCGGCGATAGAATCATTGCGCTCGAATACAGCAACGAAGACGAGGCGCGATGGCGCTCGTAGAACGGACCCGCAAGCACCAGCGAAGCATACAACGCGGAACTTCTCGCCAGCGATTCTTCCTGGGCTTGGCTACCGCCTAGAAAGCCGCCGCCCGGATTCTTCGCCGAAGCGAAATTCAAGACCGCGACGGGAGATTCATCGTCTTGAAGCAATGCCGCAAGTCCGGCGAGCGTGGTCTCATTGACGATATCGATCTTGGCGGCGTGGCCGACGCCGCGCGCTCCTCGCTGTTCTTCGCGCAATTCCGCGATGTCATCGGCGGCATACAACCGGGTACCTTCGAGACATTTCGTGATCGCCGCATTGAGATCGATCCGGGCTCCAGCCGCATTCGTGTAGCCACGATCTTCGACGATGCGGAGCGTCTGTTCCGCGAGGCTTGCGCGAAGACTTCGACTCATCCGACGGCTTCCTGGTTTCGACAGAATGTCGGACTCACCCGAACCTGCCCAGCGGCGCCCCCGCCAGCAGATGCAGATGGATCTGGAACACCGTCTGCCCGCCGTGGTCGTTGCAGTTCATCACGACGCGGTAGCCGTCTTCCGCGAAGCCCTGCGCCTTGGCGTAATTCGCAGCGGCGATAGCGAGACGGCCGACGATCTCGGCCTGTTCAGGGTGCACGTCGTTGAGTGTGGGAATCGTTATCTTCGGCACGAACAGCACGTGCACCGGCGCCTGCGGCGCGATATCGCGGAAGGCGATGAGGTGTTCGTCTTCGTAGACGATATCCGCCGGGATCTGGCGGTCGATGATCTTATGGAAAATGGTGTCGCTCATCTTGTTTCCGAAAATCAGTTGGGGACACGCGCATCATCGGTCGAGGTCAGTCCGCTGGCAAGCGCGATGGCGGTCGCAGATCGCGATACAGACGCGGCGCAAGATGGAGCCGTCGCACGCATCGCGTCGGCGCATTCAGGAAACCTCACCGCCTGTGGCCACCGCCGCAGGCACATCGCAAGGAGATGCACACCGATGAAGCCCACATCCATTCCTTTGGCCCTGTTGGGCCTCGCGTTCGCCGGCTCGTCGCTGGCGGCGCCGCCGCCTGAGACGCCCGGTAATCTGCGCTTCGTTCCCTTCGAAGTGATCGTGAAATTCAAACCGGGCGCAGAGCTGGCCAGCGCAAAAGTACAAATGCCGGATGTCGCGCTCAGCGCGCCGTCTTCACGCATCCATCTCGCCAGACTCGCCGTTGCCACTCCGCGTCTGTATCGACCTGAAGAAAAGAAGGCCGAAACCCTTGCGCTGCTGGATCGCCTACGCCGCCGCAGCGATGTCGAATACGCGCAGTTGAACTACATGTTCGACCTGTCGTTCGTCCCGACAGATCCGCTGTATGCACAGCAATGGCATTACCCGCCGATCGGAATGCCCGCCGCCTGGGACATCACCCGCGGCAGCAACACGATCAGAATCGCGATCCTGGATACCGGTCGCACCGCGCATCCGGATCTCGTCGGCCGCTGGTCGCCGCTGGAATTCAACGCAGTGGCCCCCGGCACCGCCGCGACCGATCTGGGCATCTGGCGACACGGCACCCATGTCGCCGGCATCGCCGGTGCGGCGATAGGCAACGGCGTCGGCGGCACCGGTGTCTGCCCGGGATGCCAACTGCTCAACGTGAAGATCCAAGACAACGCTGGTGGAATCACTCTCGAACGCCTCGTCAGCGGCATCCACTGGGCCGTCGACAATGGCGCGCGCGTGATCAACATGAGCCTGGAAGCGGGCAGCCCCTGCACGCAGGCGAACTTTCCGGCGCTGCGCGACGCCATTGATCGCGCCGTGAACAACAGCGTGAGCGTGGTCGCGGCCGCCGGCAACGGCGCCGTGAACGTCGACAACGTGTCCCCCGCCTCGTGCCCGGGCGTGATTTCGGTGGCGGCGACCGATCGCAACAACGCGCTTGCGACCTACAGCAGCCGTGGCGCGAATGTCGGCATCACCGCGCCCGGCGGCGGCGGCGTCCACACACGGCCCGTCTTAAGCGCCTATGGGCAAGGCATCGCCTGCCCTGCCGACGAGAGCAGCAACTTCAACCCGTTCATCGAGGGTGCGCTATCCACTTGGACCACATCGGCCGCAGGCGGCAATGTCCATTGCCATCGCTTTCTGTCCGGCACATCGATGGCGACCCCGCATGTGGCCGGCGCGATCGGGCTGATGCTCTCCACCAACACCAATCTGCGCCCCGACCAGGTCCGCGCGCTGCTGCGCGCCACCACCACAGCGCTTCCCGCCTGCGGCACCAACTGCGGTCCCGGCCTGTTGCACGTGCAGCGTGCGATGAACGCTGGACGCACCACCACCACCGGGCCCTGCAGCGCGAATCCGGTGCCCGGCAGCGCATGCAAGATCGACGGCATCGCCCAATACCGCAATGCTTCGGGCGCGCTTGTCGAGTCGGTGTACGCCTACGGGCACATCTGGCAGTTCAACGCGAGCGGCACGCAGATCGGCGTAACCCGCAATCTGCGCGGCATTCCACGCTACGCCAGCGGCCCCTGCGCCTACGCGCCGGCAGGGCAGCCATGCGAGATCGAATCGATCGTGACGATGGATCATCCCGGAATCGGTTATGTCGAATCGATTTCGGCCTACGGACGCGGCTGGAATTTCGACATCAACGGCAATCCATGGCCGGCGAACAATTTCCTGCTTTCCAGCATCGCGCGCTACGCCGCAGGACCCTGCGCCTATGCCGGTTCATCGACCACGTGCAAGTTCGATACGCGCACGATCATCCATGCGCCGGAATGGGGGCTCGATGGCCTGTTCGAGTCGATCACAGCCTATGGCCGTTACTGGATCTTCGACGGCGGCGGCAGGATGATCGAGAGCAACCCGCTGCTCAACGTGACGCGCTACGCCAATGGCCCCTGCGCCTATCGACCGGCCGGTACGACCTGCAAGTTCGACAGCCTCGACCTGCAGCGCATCCCGGGCGGCGGCATCTCCGAAACCATCACCGCCTACGGACGCTATTTCGAGTGGGACGGCAACGGCAATCCCACCTTCAACCACGGCAAACTGTTGACCAACATCATCCGCATGCGTTGAGCCGCCATCGCGCCCGGGCGGCATCGTCGCCCGGGCGCTTCGATCTTCAGATCGGCATGCTTCAGATCGGCATTTCGCTGCGCGTACCGAACGCATGCGACAGCGTGCCGCGATCGACGTATTCGAGTTCGCCACCCAGCGGCACGCCGTGCGCGAGCCGGGTCGGTTTGACGTTGTACTGGCGTGCAAGTTGCGCCAGATAGTGAGCAGTCGCCTCGCCTTCGACCGTTGGATTGGTCGCGATCACCAGTTCCTGCACCTCGCCTTCCGCAAAGCGCGCAGAAAGCTTTTCGAGACCGAGCTCGCGCGGGCCGATGCCGTCCAGCGGGCTGAGTCGACCCTGCAGCACGAAGTAATAACCGCGATAACCGGTGGCCTGCTCGATGACCAGACGGTCCGCCGGCGATTCCACCGCGCACAGTAGATGCGCATCGCGCGAAGTGTTTGCGCAGGTCGTGCAAAGCTCGTTTTCGCTGAAATCACGGCAGCGGGCGCAATGGCCGATGCGCTCGACCGCCGTTGCCAGCGCGTCGGAAAGCCGCTGGCCACCATCGCGATCACGTTCCAGCACGTGATAGGCCATCCGCTGCGCGGTTTTCTGGCCGACCCCGGGCAGGATACGGAAGGCTTCGATCAATCGTTCGAGGGCAGTCGGTTGCATAGTTGGAGTTCTATCACAACTCGCTGACGAGAGAACAACTTCCACGCGCCGCATAGCCTTGGGCACGCGCATACTACTTGTGGACCTGTGCAAGAATGATTCCATGCCACATCACGATCCCCAGCGTCGACGCTTCCTGGCCAGCGCGGTCGCCGGCATGAGCCTTCTGGCCGCCTGCGACAACCGTTCCATCTTCCCTTCCGCCGCATCGCCGAACGGCCGGCTTGGCACGGTCATCGGTGGTGGTCGCGCCCGCACAGCGGACGGGGAGCGCTTTTTCGTTGGAATGGTCGATCTGGACAGCAACGATGACGGGAATCGCGTACGTATCATCCAGGACATCGATTTTTTCGGGCACGGTATCTGCCCCAACCCGGTGAAGCCGGACACGGCGGTCGTCTGCGAGAAGCACGGCCCCGGCTGCTGCGAAATCGATATGCGGCAAGGTCGGGTTCTGCGCCGTATTCCCACGTTGCCCGGACGCGAGTTCTACGGGCATAGCGCCTTTTCGCCTGATGGCAAGATCCTCTACACCACCGAGGCCATCGTCGGCGACGGCAGCAAGACCGGGGTGCTGGCGATTCGCGACGGCGAGAGTTTCGAGTTGCTCGGGAGCGAGTTCCCGACGCACGGCGTCGCCCCCCACGACTGCCTGCTGGTGGACAACGGAGAGACCTTGATCGTCACCAATGGCGGCGGCGCATTCGGCGACGCAACCCGTCGGCCCTCGATCGCATATGTCGATGTCCGAACCGGGAAGCTGCGGCGACTGCTTGATTTCAAGAACGATATGATCAATGCCGGCCATCTCGCCATTACCTCGAAAGGCGAACTGGTTTGTATTTCCGCGCCGCGTGACGGCATCGACAAGGACATCGACGGCAGCCCCAATCCTGCCTGGCTCGGCGCGATCGGTTTTTATCACCCGGACAAAAACGAACTGATCGCCGCCAGCGACCCGATCACGAAAAAGATGCGCGGCGAAACGCTCAGTGTCGCCATCCACGAACCCAGCATGATCGTTGCTGCCACCAACCCGGACGCGGACCTGGTGACGTTCTGGGATTTCCGCACCGGCAGACTCGTTCACAAGATCGAAGGCGAATTCAAGCATCCACGAGGGATCAGTCTCACCCTCGACGGCACCCACTTCGCGCTCACCCACGATCTGCAAACCCAACTGGTCTTGATCGACGCGCAGACATTCTCGCCCGTTGCCGCAAGCGCGGTTCAAACCACATATATCAGCGGCAGCCACAACATCGTGTACGCGCTGTAACCGCGTCGGCGGAACAGCGCACGCGGCCTCGCGTTCAGAACGGAAGCTTCATCCCCGGCGGAATCGGCATGCCAGCGGTGGCACCGGACATCTTCGCCTGCGATTCCGCATTGACCTTGTTCACCGCATCGTTGATCGCGGCCACCACCAGGTCTTCGGTCATTTCCGCATCGGACAGCACGCTGGGATCGATCTTCACGCCGCGGCATTCCATACGGCCGGTCAGCGTCACGCTGACCATACCGCCGCCGGCGCTGCCGGTGACTTCGAGCTTCGCGAGTTCTTCCTGGGCGCGCTGCATGTTTTCCTGCATCTTCTGCGCCTGCTGCATCAATTGGGCGATATTTCCACGCATGGGTACGATCTCTCGGGTTCAGTCTTCGAATGGGCGGATGGAATCGGGCACGAGTTTCGCGCCCTGCTGGTTCATCAACCGCTGCACGTCGGGATGCGCCATGAACTGCTCTTCAGCAGCGGTCTGCTTCGCATCGCGCTGACGCTCGGCGCGCTGATGGAAGGTCTCGGCGTTGGCCGGCTTGGCGCTGTCGAATTTCAACTGCACGGTGCCGCCGAGCTGCGCGCAGATCGTATCGGTCAACGCCTTGACCAATGCCGGGCTGCGCAAGTGGTCGTCGTCGGCCGACAGCGACAGCCGCAGCACGCCATCGGCGTAGCCGGTGAACGCAGCATGCGCAGCGAGCTCGCGAGCGGGCCCGCGCAGGCTGCTGTTGGCAAGCAGGTCGAGCCAACGGTCGTTGTCGATCTCGATGGTTGGCGCCGCAGCAGGCATCGTCGGCACTGAAGGCTCAGCGGCAGCCGGCGGGGACCGTGTCTGCGGTGGATCGAAAGCCGGCGCCGGCGCTACCCGGGCCGGAGCCGGAGGAGATTGTGTGGCGGTGGTTTGTGGACGTTGGGCGGACGCGTCCAGCGCCGCGCGTGCCGCTTCCGGGCCACGGACGGTCGTCGCCGCAGATGCGCCGATCGTCGTCGCGCTTGCTTCGGCCGGGCGGAATGCAAGCATCCGCAGCGCAGTCATCTCGAAGCCACCACGCGGACTGGGAGCAAGGCCCAGGTCGCGGCGACCGTGCAGCGCCATCTGGTACCACAACTGCACGACTTCCGGCCGCAACTTGGCGGCGAGCGCGTCGATGTCGACGCCATCGGCCTCGATTTCAGCCGAAGGCACCAACTGCCGCACCTGCACCCGATGCAGGGCTTCAGCAATGGCATCGATCACACCGGCCCAGTCTGGGGAAAAATCGGCCAGCGCTGCGATGTCGGCCAGGAGGCCTTCTCCATCGCCAGCCGCCAAAGCGTTCAGCACCGCGCCAACGCGCATCCGGTCGACCGTACCGAGCATCGTCGCCACACCGGCATCGGTCAGTGCGGAACCGCCGGTGCTGGCCCCGGTGTAAGCGATGGCCTGATCCAGCAGCGACAGACCATCGCGCAGACTGCCGTCGGCAGCCTTGGACAGTTGGCGGATCGCCCCGGCCTCGGCCGGGATGCCTTCCGCCTCCAGAATCTTCGCGATCTGCCCCTGAATCTGGGGCTCTTCCAGCCGTTTCAGATTGAACTGCAGGCAGCGCGAAAGCACGGTGACCGGCAGTTTCTGCGGATCGGTGGTCGCTAGCAGGAACTTCACGTGTCCAGGCGGCTCCTCCAGCGTCTTCAACAGCGCATTGAAGGCCGACTTCGAGAGCATGTGCACTTCGTCGATCAGATAGACCTTCACCCGGCCGCGCGACGGCATGTACTGGGCGTTGTCGATCACCTCGCGCACATCGTCCACGCCGGTGTTGCTCGCGGCGTCGATTTCAAGCAGATCGATGAACCGCCCGGCGTCGATATCGCGGCAGGAATTGCATTCGCCGCAGGGTTCCGCCGAGGTGCCGCGCTCGCAGTTCAGCGATTTCGCGAAGATCCGCGCGATCGTGGTCTTGCCCACGCCGCGGGTGCCGGTGAACAGGAAGGCGTGATGCACCCGGTCGGTGTCGAGCGCATTGGTCAGCGCACGGACGACATGCTCCTGCCCGACCAGTTCGGCGAAGCGCTTGGGGCGCCACTTGCGGGCGAGAACGAGATAGGACATCCGCACATTCTGCCATGCGCGGCGGTTCAGTCGACGCAGGCAGATGGCTTCCTTGTCCAAGGGCCGCAGGCCGGATAGAATCGGCGGTCCTGAGTACGGCCGGACGCCGGAATCGGGATAGAGACGGAGAGGTGTCCGAGTGGTTGAAGGAGCACGCCTGGAAAGTGTGTAAGCGTCT
>CAZGBA010000053.1:0-25464 GCA_964523435.1 uncultured Xanthomonas sp. | reverse complement strand
GCCACCGGCGTGTTCTGCACCATGGTGTCGAGCAGCAGTTCGCGCTGCACCAGCGACAGCCGCTGTTCGCGCAGCGCATCGCCGAGCGCGTTGTGCGCATTCACCAGTTCGACCAGATCGCTGTATTTGTCCCAGGTGATGCCGAAACTGAAATCGCCGTCGCGGTAGCTCGCCACCGTGCCGGCCAGCGCGCGGAACAGCGCGCGCATCGGTGTGACCGTGCGCCAGATCAGCGTGGCCACCAGCGTGCCGACGATCACGGCGGCGATCGCGCCTGCGGCCCATGCGGGCAGCCATTGCGTCAACAGTGCGGTCGACGCCGCCGCCAGTACGACGCACAGCGTCGCCAGCACGATCAAGCGTATCGCCAGCGGCAGGATGCGGAGGAGTTGCATGCCCGATCCAGTATCGTCAGTCGCGTTTGATGCCGAGTCGTTCGAGCCGGCGGTACAGCGCCTGTCGCGACATACCCAGTTCCTGCGCGGCCTGCGCCAGCACGCCGCCCGCGCGCGCGAGCGCGGTTTCGATCGCGGCGCGATCCGGTTCGATGGTGTCGCTGGTCTGCGCCATTGTCTGCGCGACCGCTGCGGGCAAGCCGAGGTCATGCACGCCGATGCGTGCGCCGCGCGCGAGCAGGGCCGCACGCTGGATGGTGTTGCGCAATTCGCGTACGTTGCCGGGCCAGCGGTGCGCGAGCAGTGCTGGCTCTGCGGCCGGATCGAGCGATTTGTCCGCCGGCAGGAAATGCCGCGCCAGCGGCAGGATGTCGTCCGGGCGCTGCGCCAGCGCCGGCAGCCGCACTTCGATCGCATTCAAACGATAGAACAGATCCTCGCGGAACTGCCCGGCGGCGATCAGCGTTGGCAGATCGGCATTGGTCGCACTGAGTACGCGCACTTTCACCGTGCGTTCGCGATTGCTGCCGAGTCTCTGGAACTGGCCGGTTTCGAGTACGCGCAACAGTTTGATCTGGCCGGCCAGCGGCAGCGTGCCGATTTCGTCGAGGAACAGCGTCCCGCCATCGGCAGCCTCGAACTTGCCTTCGCGCGCGCGATTCGCGCCGGTGTAGGCGCCCGCGTCGGCGCCGAACAGTTCGGCTTCGATCAGATCCGCTGGCAATGCACCGCAGTTCAGCGCAACGAATGGTCCGCTGCGCACGTTCGAATTCGCATGCACGATCTCGGCGAGTTTTTCCTTGCCCGCACCGTTCGGTCCGGTGATCAGCACCGGCAGATCCGAACGCGCGACCTGACAGGCGAGCCCGAGCGCGGATTCGGTCAGCGGATCGGCATGCACGAAGCCGCGCAGTTCGTAACCATCAAGCGCCGCGCGACGGCGACGTTCGCCGGCATCGCGCCGCGCAAGCTGCTGCCGGGTCTGCGACAGCTCCAGCAGATTGTTGACCGTCACCATCAACTTGCGGTCGTCCCACGGTTTGGCGAGGTAATCGGCGGCGCCGGCCTTGACCAGCTCCACCGCCGATTCCAGATGCGTCCACGCGGTCAGCAGAATCACCGGAAGATCAGGATGCTGCGCGCGGATCTCGCGGAACAGCGCTTCGCCTTCTTCACCCGACGTGGTGTCGGTATCGAAGTTCATGTCCTGCACCACCAGGTCCACCGGCGACTGCGCGAGCGCCGCCAGCCCTTCGACGGGACTGCTGGCGACACGGGTGTCGATATCGTGCAGCGAGAACAGGGTCTCGAGCGCGGTGGCGACCGCAGGATTGTCGTCGATGACGAGAATGGTGGGCATGCGCAGGAATCGGCGGTGTGAGGATCATTGTCGTGCGCGGGAGGCGTGGATGTCACGCGGGTCTTTGCGCAGCAGTATCGGATCAGCCGCTGGAGGGGGCTGATCCTGCATGGTCAGTCGACCTCGACGGGCCGGGGCGGAGATGGCGGAGTCGGCGTGGGAGGCGGCAGCCAGGATGCGTAATCGCGGCTTGCGAGAGACAGCTCGATCGCGTGGCCGTTGCGCATCAGATGCAACACGGCCGTCCGTCCTGCCAACGCCTCCAGCGCTTGCAGCAGATCGTCGATCGTATCGACGCGATGTTCGCCCACGCCGACGATTCTGTCGTCGATGCGCAGCCCGAGCAGTGATGCCGGCCGGAGGAGGGTGACGACGAGGATGCCGTCACGCTCATGCAGCGCCAGCGTCCGTCGGTCGGCCTGCCAGTGGAAGTTTCCGGAAGACTGCCGCGTGGTCTTGGTTTGCGCGATATCGATACGCACGAATCCGGCCGATTCGATCGGCGTCAGGCTGGTGAGCGAGAAAACGATTGCGATGGAAAGGAGGAGACGTGACGGCATCGATAAATCCTCGGGTTGGCAAGGCAAGGCAAGAGAGGAGAAAGTGCCGCAAGAACGACAGCCATCGTCGCACCCGCGATGGGGCTTCAAGCGCTGCGCGTGGCGATCGCCGGCGACACCGCCGCCGCGCGCCGGGCCGGGCCGAGCACCGCGATCTGGCCGAGCAGCCACAGCGCCACGGCGCCGGCAGGCAGATACAACGCCGGCAGCCGTGGCAGTTCGTAATAGGCCATCAGCAATTGGTTCAGGCCATAGGCGCCGAGCATACCGAGCATGATGCCGAGCGTCGCCAGCAGGAAATTCTCGATCTGGAAATAGCGCAGGATCTGGCCGCGCGTCGCGCCCAATGCGCGGCGTATGCCGATCTGCCGTTTGCGTTGCTGCACCCAGAAACTGGCGAGGCCGACGATGCCCAATGCGGTCACCACCAGCAATGCCACGATCACCGATGCCAGCAGCCAGACCATCGAACGTTGCGGTTGATAGTAGTCGAGGCGCAGGGCCTCCAGCGTTTTCGTGTTGTCTTCCAGGATGATCCGCTTCGGTCCATTGGCGCGCAGCGCGGCGACAGCCGATTTCAGCACTTCATCGCGTCGATCGCTTGCGGTGCGGATCAGGTAATTGCCGCCCAGGTTGTAGGACGTCTTGATCGGGAACACCATCGAATACTCGTGAGCTTCCGGGCCGCCCTGATCACTGGGTCGAACCAGATGCTCGACCACACCGACGATGCGGATCGGATCGTCGCCCCAGCTGTAGAACGACTTTCCAACAGCGTTCTCGCCCGGGAACAGCTTGTCGGCCATGCTGCGGGTGATGATGGCCGAACCGGTAGCGCCTTTGAAATCGGGCTTGTTCAGCTCGGTATAGGTGAGGAACTCGTCGGATTTGAAATCGCGCCCGGAAAGCAGCCTGAGCCCCAGAGTTTCGACAAACTGGTCTTCCGCCATGTAGACCGTTGCATTCAATGTGGGTCGGCTCTGGCCCTGTTTCAGACTCACGCCGCTGTTCCATGACGAACTGACGAACGGAATCTGATTGAGAACCGTCGCGCTCTTGACGCCAGCCAAGCCGCGAAGAATCGTCAGGTCGGATTGGGTTTGAGGGTCGGCGTTGTCGTCTGTGCCGATGCTGGTGATCTGGACGCGGACGATTTCGTTTTCGGCGACGCCACTGACCTCGTTGATCATGGTCACGCGCGCGCCGATCAGGAACAGCGCATTGCAGATGATCGCGCAGCTCAGCGCTATTTCCAGGACGATCAGTGCGGCCGCAGTCTTGTGACGCAACAGCGTCGAAAGGATCGGGCGGAATTCCATGGGTCTTTCCTCGGGAAACGGGCGGGGCGACTGAGCCGGATTATTGGGATTTGAGCTGGATGGCGGGAGCGACTTGCATCGCGCTCCATGCCGGCAACAGACCGGCGACCAGACTGGTGACGACAGCGACCACGAACGTCGACAACAGCATCATCGGATCGAGGCGTGCGAGGTCGGCGTAGTCGGTCGGCTGCTGCTGTACCGCCCACAGGCCGAGACACGCCAGGCCAAGGCCGAGCAGGCCGCCGGCGAGACCGATGATTCCGGCTTCCACCAGATATTGCAGAAAGATCTGCCGCCGTGCTGCGCCGAGCGCGCGGCGCACGCCGATCTCGCCGCTGCGGCGCATGAACTTCGCCAACAGCAGGCCGACCGTGTTCAGCAGGCAAACCAGCAGAAATCCGAAGGCCAGCCATGCTTGCATCACGACGTCGTTCGGCACTACTTTGTGGAAGTCGAGCCATTCCATGACGTTTCGCAAGCGGATATTGTTCGGCCGCTTGAAGCGACCTGCGGCGCGCTGCTGATCGGAATAGTTCGACAGATACCGACGGTACGCTGCGGCTTTCTCCGGCGAACCCAGCTCCACCCAATATTGAATCCATACGCATGGGGCGTTGACGCCGGTGCTGTCGCCGCCGCTGTCTCCCCAGCAGTTCATGTTGCCGCTGCGATCCATGTCCAGATCGCGCGATGTGGAGAACGGAAGAAAGACCTGCTCCGTATCGCCGTATCCATTGGACGCATTCATGTCGTAGAACTTGGGCGCTGGCCGCCAATCGTCGAGAACGCCGATGATGCGGAACTCGGCCGCATTCATGCGCACCGTCTTGCCGACGCTGTTGGCGCCATCGAACAATTTCCGGTTGAGCGCCTTGCTGATCACCACGGCCCGCCCATGCGCCTGGTCGTCCTTCGAGTCCCAGCCGCTTCCGTACTGGAAGGGCATGTCGAACATCGGGAAAATATCCGAGGTCGAATAGCGCGCTTCGGTCAGAAACGGCGGCAGGGCGCTGCTCGCCGGTTCGATGGAGACGCTTCCTCCGGTCATCATGGCTTGACGGTCGCCGCGCTTTTCGCGCAACAGTGCTTCCGCATCGAATCTCGTCAACTGGTTTTCCGGTTCTTCACCCGGCAGGTAATTCTCCATGCCTTCCGGGTCCAGCTGCGGATGGAACAGCATCGCGCTCTTGTCGGGAATCGGATCGCCGGACAGCACATGGAAAACGGTCAGCGTGGTCATGCTCGCGCCGATCCCCAGGGCGATGGCGATCACCATCAGAAGGGTCAGCATCCTGTCGCGCTTGAAGCTGCGCAACGCGAGGGAAAAATAGTAAGTGAGCATGGCGATGCCCTCAGCCCGTGGTGGTGGACGTCTGCGTGCCCGGTGCCCGGAGCAGGCTGCCGTCGCTGCGCAGATCGGTGACCATGCCATCGACGATATGCACATTGCGCTGCGCGCGCGCGGCGAGCTCCGGGTCGTGGGTGACCATGATGATGGTGGTGCCCTGGCCGTTGATGTCTTCCAGCAGCTCCAGCACGCTGCGCGCCATCTGCGAATCCAGATTGCCGGTGGGTTCGTCGGCGAGCAGCAGCTTCGGGCTGCCGGCGAGTGCGCGCGCGATCGCGGCGCGCTGCTGCTGGCCGCCGGAGAGTTCCGATGGATAGTGCTTCATTCGCGAGCCAAGACCGACCCGCGCCAGCGACTCTTCGATGCGCTTGCGGCGATCGGCCGCCGACATGCCGCGATAGCGCAACGGCGCGTCGACGTTGTCGAACAGATTGAGATCGGGAATCAGATTGAAGCTCTGGAAGATGAAGCCGATCTTGCGGTTGCGCAGCTTCGAGCGTGCATCGTCGCCGAGTCTGCTCACGTCTTCGCCGTCGAGCAGGTACGTGCCGCTGGTGAATTCCTCAAGCAGACCCGCGATGTTGAGAAATGTCGTTTTGCCCGAACCCGACGGCCCGGTGACCGCGACGAACTCGCCATCGCGCACGTGCAGATCAAGCGCGCGCAGCGCGTGGGTTTCGACCAGTTCGGTGCGATAGACCTTGGTGACGCCTTGCATGTGCAGCATGGAAAACTCCGGCTGTCTGTAGGAGCGGCTTCAGCCGCGATACTCTCGGGAAAGATGGGTTCAGCCGCCGATGCGGAATCGCGCCGGCAGCGGCGGAATCGCGACGTAGCTCGCGCGGCGGCGTGGCCGGTGCATCGCTGCATCGTTGGCGGACGGCGCGAATGTGAAGCGGTGCAGCGAGGAGAGCGAACCGCACATGGCGTCGGTCAATTCCTGCGCGGACCAGTTCAGGTCGAACAGGAAGGGATCGGGTACGACATCCAGTGCGAATTCGGTGCGGTTATTTTCGAGAGACGGTTTCATGCTCATTCTCCTGAGATCCGGATGCGTTCGGCATCGCCGAACTGGTCGCTGCCGGAGACCACGATGCGGTCGCCGACGTTCGCGCCGTCGATGATTTCCACGGCACCGAGGCTGTTGACGCCGGTGCGCAAGGCGCGCTTCACGGCGATGTTGCCGTCCATGACGTAGGCGAATCGTCCGCCGCCCTGTTCCAGGAACGCGCCGCGCTCCACATTCAGCACGTTGCGGCGCGTGTCCAATACGATCCGTGCGCTGAGCCGCTGGTTCTGGCGCAGGCCCGGCGGCTGCTTGTCGGTGAAGCGCAGGCGCGCGGCGACTTCACCGCTCACCACTTCCGGCGACACCGCCGAAATCGCCGCGGCGAACGTGCTGTTCGCGCCCGCGCCGCTGTTGCTGGTGATCTCCGCCGGAATGCCGATGCCCAGATCGCGCGCGAAACTTTCCGGCACCTTGATCTCGACCTCGAACACCGACAGATCGACCAGACTCAGCACGGCGGCATTCGCGGCGACGTTGGCGCGCTGGGCGATCATCAGTTGACCGACCTGTCCGTCGAACGGCGCGCGCAGGGTCAGGGCATCGACCTGGCGCTGCAGTTCGCTCACCGCCGAACGCTGGCGGTCCGCCTGCAGATGTTTGTTGCGGGTGTCCAACCCGGCGCCCCGGCCCTGCAGCTCGGCTTCTTTCCGCGCAGCGGCGAGACTCAGCTCGGCCTTCTTCAGCGCGTCCTGGGCGCGGGCGACATCGATCTGCGCGACTGCGCCGCCCTCGAACGCGCGCCGATTGCGCTCCAGGTCGCGCTGCGCGGCGACGTGGTCGATCGACGCCTGATCCAGCAGCTTGCGGGCGTTGGCGCGGGTCAGTTCGCCGTCCAGGCCCGCGCGGCTGGCTTCCGCTTCGAGACTGGCGAGTGCGGCGGCTTCCTGGGCCAGCCGGCTGCGCAGCTCGGGGCTGTCGATCTCGGCCAGCGTCTGCCCCTGCTTCACCACGTCGCCGGCGACCACGCGCAGGGTCACGGTGCCGGCGGCGATGGTGTAGAGCGTCGGGCTGTTCGCGGAGATCACGCGGCCATCGGCGGAGAGATCGCGGACCAGATCGCCGCGTTGCACCGATGCGATGCGGATCCGGGCGGCGTCGACCGAACGGCTGCCGCCGCGCCATAGCGACAGGATTCCGCCGATGGCGACCGCCAGCCCGATCGCGATGCCGCCCGCGATCAGCCAGCGGCGCCGTTTCGCGGCCGATGGCGAGGCATGGAGGGCGTGATCCTGGCCGGAGGTGTCGCGGATGCTCATGAGCGGGCAGTTGCCGATGTGTGGATGGACAAGTGATTCATCCATTGCAAGCGGCGTGCCAACGTCAACCGATTGTTTTTAAAATGTTTTATCGGCGGCGAAAGGTGTCCGCAGACTGTCCGGACGTGTCCGCGCGGACGGTGTCGTCCGCTTTCGCCGTTACACTAGCGACCTCGCGACACCGCTCTGTGGAATGTGTCGCTCCGAACCATGCATCAGCTTCCAGGGGACTCCAAACGTATGTGCGGCATTGTCGGCGCGATTGCGGATCGCGATGTGGTACCGGTGTTGATCGAAGGGCTGAAGCGGCTCGAATATCGCGGCTACGATTCGGCGGGCATCGCCATCGTCGATCGCGGCGCCAACGGCAATGACGTGCGGCGCGTGCGTCGCACCGGCCGCGTTGCAGAAATGGAATCGGCGGCGGTCTCCGATGCGTTCACCGCCAGCCTCGGCATCGGCCATACCCGCTGGGCCACGCACGGCGGCGTCACCGAATCCAACGCGCATCCTCATATCAGCGACGGCGTGGCGCTGGTGCACAACGGCATCATCGAGAACCACGAGCAGCAGCGCGAACGCCTGCGCGCGCTCGGCTATGCGTTCGAGTCGCAGACCGACACCGAAGTCATCGCCCATCTCATCCATCACTATCAGACCAAAGGCGATGACCTGCTGCAGGCATTGCAGCGCGTGGTGAAGGAACTCGAAGGCGCCTACGCGCTCGCGGTGATCAGCCGCAAGGAGCCTGAGCGCATGGTCTGCGCGCGCATGGGCTGCCCGCTGTTGATCGGTCTGGGCGAGGGCGAGAATTTCATCGCCTCCGACGTCTCCGCGATCATCCAGGCCACGCGCCGGGTGATCTTTCTCGAAGAAGGCGACACCGCCGACGTTTCCCGCAGCGGCGTGCGCGTGTTCGACAGCACCGACACCGAAGTGCAGCGCGATGTGCACGTCTCCGACGTGTCGCTGGCGTCGCTGGAGCTGGGCCCGTACCGCCACTTCATGCAGAAGGAAATCCACGAGCAGCCGCGCGCGATCGCCGACACCATCGAGGCGCTGATCGATCACGGCAGCTTCACGCCCGAGCTGTTCGGCAAAGATGCCGATGCGATCCTGCGCGACATCGACGGCCTGCAGATCCTCGCCTGCGGCACCAGCTACTACGCCGGCCTGACCGCGCGCTACTGGTTCGAGGCCATCACCGGCCTGCCGTGCAACGTCGAAATTGCCAGCGAATACCGCTATCGCAAGGTCGTCGCCAATCCGCGCCAGTTGATCGTCACCATCTCGCAGTCGGGCGAAACCCTCGACACGATGGAAGCGCTGAAGTACGCGAAATCGCTGGGCCACGACAAGACCCTGTCGATCTGCAACGTCCCCGAAAGCGCGATTCCGCGCGCCAGCAAACTGGTGTTCTACACCCGCGCCGGCGCCGAGATCGGCGTGGCGTCGACCAAAGCGTTCACCACCCAGCTGGTCGCGCTGTTCGTGCTCACCGCCACGGTGGCGAAAGCACAGGGCAAGCTGTCGGCCGAACAGGAAGTCGAACTGATCGAAGCGCTGCGTCATCTGCCGGGCAGCGTGCAGCATGCCTTGAATCTGGAACCGCAGATCGCGGTGTGGTCGGATCGCTTCGCGCCGAAGCAGCACGCGCTGTTCCTCGGCCGCGGCATCCACTATCCCATTGCATTGGAAGGCGCGTTGAAGCTCAAGGAAATCTCCTACATCCACGCTGAAGCCTATCCGGCCGGCGAGCTGAAGCATGGCCCGCTGGCGCTGGTGGATTCGGATATGCCGGTGGTGGTGATCGCACCGAACGACACGCTGCTGGAAAAGGTGAAATCCAACATCCAGGAAGTGCGCGCGCGCGGCGGCGAGATGTACGTCTTCGCCGATGCCGACAGCCACTTCACCGAATCCGAAGGCGTCCACGTCATCCGCACCCCGCGCCACGTCGGCCTGCTCTCGCCGATCGTGCATGCGATTCCGGTGCAGTTGCTCGCGTACCACGCAGCGCTGGCGCGCGGCACCGATGTCGACAAGCCGCGCAACCTGGCGAAGTCGGTCACCGTCGAGTAATCCGTCGCACGTGCGGGGGGCGTCAGAAAGCGCGATCGACGCCGCCTGGGAGCTTCTTCACTCGGCGGCTGTCCGTACTTTCAGCCTTCGATACAGGGTCCGCTCGCTGATACCCAACTGCGCGGCGAGTTCCTTGCGGCTGCCCGGGTGGGCGGCGAGTGCGGTGTTCAGCAGTTCGGACTCGGCATGTTTCAGCGTCCGTACCGTCGCTGCAGGTGCGGCATGGGCGTCTTTGCTGTCGAACCCGGGTGCGGATACCGTGTGCTGCAGGCCGCTGAGCGCGAATTCGATGTGCTCCAGCGTCAGCCGTGTGCCGTCGGCCATGATCGCGGCCCGCTCGAGCACATTGCGCAATTCGCGAACGTTGCCGGGATAGTGGTAGTGGCGCAGGCGATCTAGGGCGGCGGGTGCGAGGCTCAACTCGCGCTGTCCCGGCAACCGCCGCAGCAGGGCGCGGGCCAGATGATCGAGGTCTTCCATGCGTTCGCGCAGCGGCGGCATGCGGATCGGGAACGTGCTCAGCCGGTAGAACAGATCCTGGCGGAACGAGCCCTCGTCCACCATGCGCCGCAGGTCGCGATGGGTGGCCGAAACGATGCGCAGATCGGAGTGCTGCAGTTCGGTGCTTCCGACGCGCCGATAGCAGCCGGTTTCGAGCAGCCGCAGCAGTTTGACCTGCATCGACAGCGGGATGTCGCCGACCTCGTCGAGAAACAGGGTGCCGCCATTCGCGGATTCGACCAGCCCTTTGTGCGCCGATACCGCGCCGGTGAACGCGCCTTTTTCGTGGCCGAAGAGTTCGCTTTCGAACAGGGCTTCCGCGAAGTTGCTGCACTCCACCACCACGAACGGACGTGTTCGCCGTGGGCCGATTTCGTGCAGGGCGAGCGCCGCGAGTTCCTTGCCGGTGCCCGATTCGCCCAGCAGCAGGACGCTGGCTTCCGTTTCGCCGACGCGGGAGAGCAGTTCGAGCATGGCCCGGAACGCAGGCGCTCGGCCGACCAGGCTGCGATCCGCGTCGCCCGAAGTCGCGATGCGCAGAGGGTCCATTTTTTCGACGAAATAAGCCGTCTCGCCGTTGGCATCCCGCACCGGTGTGAGTTCGACATTGACGTATTCCTGCCCGCCCTGGACATGGTGGAGATGGACGACCCGTTCGCGCTGCGCACTGCGTCTGGCGGCGGCCAAGGGACAGGATTCGCCGGCTTTGTCGCAGGGCACGTGCGAGTGGTGCGATACGAAATGACAGGTCTGGCCGATCACCGAGGCGTTCGGCGAATAGCGGGCGCGGTAGGCGGCGTTCGCCGCCACGATCCGGTAGTCGGGGTCGAACAGGATGTGCGGTTCGGGCAAGCCATCGAGATAGGACACCAGCATCTCGGTGGAAAGGCCGGGTTTGCGGTGGGTCATGGTCGGTGCCCTCTGGCATTGCCGGCTGTCATATTGGCACTCAAATCGATTCAATGCCGCCATTATGGCAGTGAAAATGGCGACCAATCTCATTACGTGATATTCAAGCCATTGAAATAAAAGGTTTTTCAGCCGACTCGCAGGCTGGCACATTCCATGCGTATTGGAAGGGGTCATGACGCATTCCGCCCTTCGCCGCCACCTCCTTCTGATCGTCGTCGTCAAGCTGACGATGTTGTCGGCGATCTGGTGGCTGTTCGTGAAGGACGCCCGGGTCGAAGTCCTTCCCGGGGACGCCGCGTCGCACATCCTGTCCACACCCGGGGAGCCTCCGCAGTGATTTCCGAACAATTGGTCGACCTGTCGCGGCTGCAGTTCGCCGCGACCGCGATGTATCACTTCCTTTTCGTGCCGCTCACGCTGGGCATGACCTGGCTGCTGGTGATCATGGAAAGCGTCTACGTGATGACCGGAAAGGCCATCTGGAAAGACATGACCCGGTTCTGGGGGAAATTGTTCGGCATCAATTTCGCGCTGGGCGTGACCACCGGCATCACCCTCGAATTCCAGTTCGGCACCAACTGGGCGTACTACTCGCACTACGTCGGCGACATCTTCGGCGCGCCGCTCGCCATCGAAGGCCTGATGGCCTTTTTCCTCGAATCGACGTTCATCGGCCTGTTCTTCTTCGGCTGGGATCGCCTGAGCAAACCCCAGCACCTGATGGTGACGCTGCTGATGGCCATCGGTACCAACCTGTCCGCGCTGTGGATCCTCATCGCCAATGGCTGGATGCAGAATCCGGTCGGCGCCGAGTTCAGTTACCACACCATGCGCATGGAAATGACCGACTTCTGGGCGGTGGTGTTCAATCCCGATGCGCAGGCGAAGTTCGTGCATACCGTCTCGGCCGGCTACGTGACCGGGGCGATGTTTGTGCTGTCGATTTCCGCGTACTACCTGCTGCGGGGTCGCAACGTCGAATTCGCCAAGCGCAGCTTCCGCGTCGCAGCGGCATTCGGTCTGGCGTCGGTGCTGTCGGTGATCGTGCTCGGCGACGAATCCGGCTACACGGTCGGCGAAGCGCAGCAGACCAAGATGGCGGCGATGGAAGCGATATGGGACACCCAGCCTGCACCCGCAGGATTGGCGCTGGTTGCCGGGATCGATGAGCAGGCGCAGCGCAACGACTGGGAAATCGAGATTCCCTGGGTGCTCGGCCTGATCGGTACGCGATCGGTCGACAAGGTCATTCCGGGAATCCGCCAGATCAAAGCCAGGAACCGCGAACGCATTCTCAACGGCATCGAAGCGGTCGTCGCGCTGGAAGCGCTGCGCAAACACCGCGACGATGAGGCGGCGAAAGCGGCGTTCGAGCGGCACAAGGCCGATCTCGGTTTCGGTCTTCTGCTGAAGAAATATGTCGTCGATGTGCGCCAGGCCACGCCGCAGATGATCCAGAAGGCGGTGGACGACACCATCCCGCGGGTCACCCCGATGTTCTGGGCGTTCCGGCTGATGGTCGCGGCAGGATTCGCGATGCTCGCGCTGTTCGTGCTGGCTTTCTGGCAAACGCTGCGCGGCCACTGCGGCGGCAAGCGCTGGCTGCTGCACTGGGCGGTGTGGATGCTGCCGGTCCCCTGGATCGCCAGCGAATTGGGCTGGTTCGTCGCCGAATATGGCCGTCAGCCGTGGACCATCTATGGCGTGCTGCCGACGCATCTGTCGGTGTCGACGCTGACCGTGGGCAGCCTCTACGGATCGCTTGCCGGCTTCATCGGTTTCTACACGCTGCTGCTGGTGGTCGAGGTCTACCTGATGGTCAAGTTCGCGCGCCAGGGGCCCGGCAGTCTGGGCACCGGACGCTACGACCGCGAAGTCGCCCACACCGCCGCCAACGCCTGAGGAGAAACAACGATGTTGCTGGATTATCCAACCTTGAAATTGATCTGGTGGCTGCTGGTGGGCGTGCTGCTGGTGGGGTTCGCCATCATGGATGGTCACGACATGGGCGTGGGCACGCTGCTGCCCTTCGCCGGCAAGACCGACGAGGAACGCCGGGTGGTGATCAATACAGTCGGCCCGCACTGGGACGGCAACCAGGTGTGGTTCATCACCGGCGGCGGCGCGATCTTCGCGGCGTGGCCGCTGGTCTACGCCACTGCGTTCAGCGGTTTCTACTGGGCGATGCTGGCAGTGCTGTGGGCATTGTTCTTCCGGCCCGTGGGGTTCGACTACCGCAGCAAGATCGATAACGCCACTTGGCGCAAGATTTGGGACTGGGGGCTGTTCGTCGGTGGCGCGGTGCCGCCGCTGATCTTCGGCGTGGCGTTCGGCAACCTGTTCCAGGGCGTGCCGTTCCACTTCGACGATTCGCTGGTCTCGACCTACACCGGCAGTTTCTGGGGTCTGCTCAATCCGTTCGCGCTGCTGGCCGGCGTGGTATCCAGCGCGATGATCACGATGCACGGCGGCATGTATCTGGCGCACCGCACCGAAGGCGATGTGCAGCGCCGCGCGATCCGTGGCGCCACGCTCGCCGCCGTGACGATGGTGGCGGCATTCGCTGCGGCGGGCCTGTGGCTGCGCTTCGGCGGTATCGACGGCTACGCGATTGCTGCGATGCCCGCCACCGACGCCTTGCCCGACCCGCTGGCGAAGACAGTGGTGCGCAGCGCGGAGGCCTGGTGGGCGAACTACGCGCGTTATCCGGCGATCTGGCTGCTGCCCATCACCGGCATTGCGAGTGCGTTGCTCGCGGTGTGGCAGGTTCGTCGCGGGCGGACGCTCACCGCTTTCGTGTTCTCGTCGCTGTCGATTGTTGGAGTGATCGGCACGGCGGGCGCATCGCTGTTCCCCTTCGTGATGCCTTCATCCACGCATCCGGGCTCCAGTCTGACCGTGTGGGACAGCGTTTCCAGTCACCTGACCCTGACCCTGATGTTCTGGGCGACGCTGATCCTCATGCCGATCATCATCGTCTACACCAGTTGGGCCTATCGGGTGATGCGGGGCAAGGTCACGGTCGAGCAGATCCGTGCCAATGAACATTCGGCGTATTGAGGTTGCCATGGTCACCATTGCATGCACCACCCAGAATCGTCGACATATCACCGCGCATGCGGGGCGTTGTCGCCACTTCCTGATCAAGCACGTCAATGCAGGCGTGATCAGCGACTGGGAAGGGCGAAGCCTGGACAAGGACGAAGTGCTCTGCGGTCGCAGCGATGCGCTGCCGCCTGCGCTGCAGGGCGTCGATGTCCTGGTCACGGCAGGCGCCGGCCCGGGTCTGCGCGCGCGCCTGGCGCGATTCGGCGTGCAGGTGATCATCACCGACATTCTTCTGCCGGATCAGGCGCTCTCTGCATGGATGGCCGGCCGGCTCTGCGCCGAACCGATCGAGCCTGCCATTCCCGTCGGCGACGGCACGGACGCGCATTGCGCCAGCGCGGATGCGGGGTGCGGTTGTCGCGGCGGCAAACACTCACACTGAGCGGAGAAACGAACATGTGGTATTTCAGCTGGATTCTCGGCGTCGGATTCGCGGTGCTGCTTTCGATCCTCAACGCAATGTGGGGCGAGAACGAAGAGAACCGTCGCGATGCGGGGGCGCAGGACGACCATGTGCGTTGATACCGGCGCGCATGCGGCTTATGAGCAGGAGGCTTCCGGGCATGCCGCTCTTGAGCAGGCAGCCTCTGAGCAGCCAACCGCTGAGCAGGTCGCGCCTGTGCCGGTGCATCTGCCCGCGCTGCTCGTGGGCATCGCGATCATGATGATCGGTACCGCGTTCCCGTTCGTGATGTCGGATGCCACGGGGCGCGCCGATCACGGCATCGCGATGGCGCTGCTCTGGGCGATGGCTGCCGGATTCGTGCGTGGCGTGGGATTCATTCCGCGTCATCGCGTCTGGCGCGTCCTGTTCTCCGGTTGGGCTTGCGTCATCGCCCTGACCCTGTATGCCGTGCTGCGCTGGTCCGCCTGAGCGGATGCGTTTGCAATCCTGTCGCCGACTTTATCGATCCATCGTCAACACGGAGTTCTCCGATGCGTACATCCGTAATTTCTTCCGCGCTCCTCGCCTGTCTCGCAACGGCCGCATTCGCCGCTGCAACCGTGCCTGCAAACGATCAATCGGTATCGACCCAGACATTGGAACCGACCAATGATGCCGCCGCGCAGGCGGTCAAGCGCGCCGAAGCGGCGACTGCGGATCTCGGGCGCACGCTGCGCGAAGCGCTGATGGCGCAGATGGCCGCCAGCGGCCCCGTCGGAGCGGTCGATTTCTGCCACGACAAGGCCCCGGGCATCGCCGAAGCGGTGGCGATGCGTCACGGTGTGAAGATCGGCCGCGTGGGTGTGCGTGTTCGCAATCCCGGCAATGCCGCCGAAGGCTGGCAGCGCGCGGCGCTGGACGATTTCGCACGCCGTGCAGCGAAAGGCGAAGCGCCGCAGACGTTGCAGACGACGCAGTACGAGGCCGGACAGGACACGCTGCATTACGCTCGCGGCATCCGCACCGAACCGGCGTGCCTGCTGTGTCACGGCCCCGCCGTCGCGGAGCCTGTGCGCGCGGCGATTCTCGCGCGCTATCCGCAGGATGCCGCCACGGGCTTCGAAGAAGGCGCACTGCGCGGCGCGTTCTGGGTGGAGGTGCCGATGGCCGCGTCTGCGCCGTCGCTGAAACCCGCGCCGGCCGATCAGCGCATCGGTCTCGCGCTTTCGCCAAAGCACGCCGCTGAACTCCGCGAAGAAATGCGTGGGCAACTCATGACCGTCCAGGGCATCATCGGCGCGCTCGCGGCCGGGGATTGGAAAGCGGTCGAATCGTTGGCCGCAGCGCGCGGCCCCGGTCAGGGCGGCGGCGCCGGCAAGGGGTTCCGGGCGCAGCTGCCTTCCGCATGGTTCGATCTCGCCCGCCCGATGCATGTCGAATACGCCGCAGTCGCCGACGAAGCACGCAACGGCAAGCGCGTCGAGGTGGCGTTGCAGAAGCTTGAAGCCGCCACCGCGCAGTGCACCGGCTGCCATGCGCTGTATCGCATCAATGAGCAAGACGCCGCCGCGCCCGCGATCAAGCAGTAACGCGCGCCGTCGAACCGAAGCCCGGAACTATAATGGCGGCTCCGTCCGGCATTGATGTCGGAAGCCACCGGTGCGGCGACCGCTGTTGGCAGCATCCCCTTCGCGTCGCCGTCACTTCGTTGAATGCCCATGCCGCAGCGCATCTGGACGGCCTCCGCCATCCGCAAGATCGAAGCCGACTACAACCGGTCGGCCGACACCCATCTGATTCCGATGGCGTTGCCGGGTTATCCCGGCATCGATCTGTATTTCAAGGATGAATCCAGTCATCCGACCGGCAGTCTGAAGCACCGGCTTGCGCGCTCGCTGTTCCTGTACTCGCTGGCGAACGGCTGGCTGTGCGAGGGCGGGCCGGTGATCGAGGCGTCGAGCGGGTCCACTGCGGTGTCGGAAGCGTATTTCGCGCGCCTGCTCGGTTTGCCGTTCATCGCGGTGATGCCGAGCTGCACCTCGCCGGACAAGGTCCGCGCGATCGAATTCCACGGCGGTCGCTGCCATCTGGTCGACGATCCGGCGGCGATCAACGACGAGTCCGCGCGTCTCGCGCGCGAAACCGGTGGTCACTTCCTCGACCAGTTCACCTATGCCGAACGCGCCACAGACTGGCGCGCGAACAACAACATCGCCGAATCGATCTTCACGCAGATGGCGCAGGAGCCGCATCCGGTGCCGGAGTGGATCGTCTGCTGCCCGGGCACCGGTGGCACCGCCGCCACGCTGGGTCGCTACGTGCGCTATCGCCGCCACGACACCCGCGTGCTCTGCGTCGATCCCGAGCATTCGGTGTTCTTCGATCATTTCGCCGGGGCGTTGAAAGGTGCTGCGCGCGACGATCTCACCCACTCCTGCGGTTCCGGCATCGAGGGCATCGGCCGGCCGAAGGTCGAACGCAGCTTCATCGCCGCCTGTATCGACGCGATGATGAAAGTACCGGACGCGCTGAGTCTCGCCGCGATGCGTCACGTCAGCGAGGCACTGGGCCGGCGTGTCGGCGGTTCCACCGGCACCAATTTCGTCGGCGTGCTGATCGTCGCCGAACGCATGCGCCGCGAAGGCCGCAGCGGATCCATCGTCACCATCCTCTGCGACGGCGGCGAGCGCTATTCGCACAGCTACTACAACCCGGCCTGGTACGTGGAGCAGGGCATCGACACGGTCGAATCGGATGCGGTCGTTGCGCGCGCCGTATCGGGGCAGGGCGTGCCGCAGATCGCATTGCTCGAACGCGAAGTCTGAAGCTGCTGACACGTTCCGACGCGCCACGGCTTGCACCGATGCGCCGAACGGCGACAATCGGCGCATGTCCTCCTTGCCGCGCAAGATCATCCACATCGACATGGACGCGTTCTATGCGTCGGTGGAGCAGCGCGACGATCCGTCGCTGCGCGGCAAGCCGGTGGTGGTGGCGTGGCGCGGGGCGCGGTCGGTGGTGTGCGCGGCGTCGTACGAGGCGCGCACCTTCGGGGTGAGGTCTGCGATGCCGGCGGTGCGCGCGGAGCGGCTGTGTCCGCAGGCGGTGTTCGTGCCGCCGGATTTCGTTCGCTACAAGGCGGTGTCGCGGCAGGTGCGCGAGATCTTCGCGCGGCATACCGATCTGATCGAACCGCTGTCGCTGGATGAGGCGTATCTGGACGTCACCGATCCGAAAACCCGGCTCGACAGCGGTGAACCGCTGAGCGCGACCGCCATCGCCGAAACCATTCGCGCGCAGATCCGCGAGGAAACGCAGCTCACCGCATCCGCAGGCATCGCGCCGAACAAATTCCTCGCCAAGATCGCGTCCGACTGGCGCAAGCCCGACGGACAGTTCGTGATCCGTCCGCATCAGGTCCACGACTTCCTCACGCCGCTGCCGGTGGGCTGCATTCCGGGTGTGGGCAAGGTTGCGCTGCAGAAGCTGGAGGCGCTGGGTGTCGCCACCGTCGGCGATCTGCGCGCGATCGATATCGGTCGATTGCAGCATGCGTTCGGCAGCTTCGGCGTGCGTCTGCACGAACGTGCGCAAGGCATCGACGAGCGGCCGGTCGAATCCGACCAGTCGGTGCAGTCGATTTCGTCCGAAGACACCTTCGAGCGCGATGTATTGATCGACGAACTCGAACCTGCGATTCGACGGCTTGCGGAGAAAACCTGGGAAGCATCGCGCAAGGTCGAGCGCGTCGGCCGCACCGTGGTGCTGAAACTGAAGACCGCACAGTTCCGCATCCTCACCCGCAGCCATACGCCGGAGGCGCCGCCGGCATCGCTGGAGGAATTTGTCGACATCGCGGTGATGCTGCGCGCACGTGTCGATCTGCCTTCGCACACGCGTTATCGTCTGGTCGGCGTGGGGCTCGGCGGGTTTCGCGATCCCGATGGGCTGCCACCGCAGCCGGAATTGTTCGGATCGGGATGATCGTCAAACGCTGTCATCCTGAGCGTGAGCGAGGGACTTGTTGTTGTTGATGTGGGCGATAAAGCCAAAGCAGGTCCCTCGCTGGCGCTCGGGATGACAGAAAAGAGGAAGCCCGCTATTTGTTCGGCGCAGGTTTCTTCGGTTTCGTCTTCGACGCTTTGACTTGCGCCACCGCTTTCGCGGCATCGATCCGGCCGTAGCCGAATTTGTTTGAATGGCCGTTGGCTTTATATGCGGACTGTGAGCCGATCTTCTTCGCGCTTGCGATGAGCGCTGCGCGCACATCCTCGGCGGTCATTTCCGGTTTCAGCGACAGCATCAGCCCGCAGAGGCCGGCGACCAGTGGCGTCGCCGCTGACGTTCCGCCGAAGTCGTTGGTGAACAGACCGTCGGCGCCGCCTGCAGCGGCGTCGCCGATGTTGAAGCCGCGTCCGGGCGTGGAAACATCGGTGGTGAAGATCGCGCGCGTGCCGCCGTTCGATGGCGCGACCACGCAGACCTGCGGGCCGCGGTTGGAATAGTCGGCCAGTTCGTCCGCATCGGTCGACGCGCCGACTGCGATGGCATTCGGATCGGATGCGGGATAGTCGATGCGGCTGCGCGCTTCGTTGCCGGTCGCGCACACGACCACCGCGCCGCGTCCCTTGCGGCCGAAACGACGCGCATCCTGCAGCGCGAATTCGATATCGGGACTCTTCGCGCCGCCCCATGAGCACGAGATCACGTCGGCGAACGCGGCAGCGTAGCGGATCGCATCGGCGACCTGGCTTTCGCTGGCCAGATCATCGGCGTGGAAAACCTTCACCGGTAGCAATCGACAGTTCGGCGCGATGCCATAAGCGCGCGGACCGCGCCCCACCGCGACGCCGGCGCAGCAGGTGCCGTGGATATCGTTGCCGCTCATCAGCTCGAACGGCGCGCGGAAGCGTTTCGGGCGCGGATTGAAGTGATCGACATCGTCGTCGGGCAGATAGAAATCGCGGCCGCACAGATCGCGCGGCTCGTCCGGGTCGGGGTTGCGCAGGAGATTGCCGCGCAGCTCGGGGTGTTCGACATCGACGCCGTCGTCGAGCACGGCGATGGTGATCGCGCGTTTGCCGCGCGTGGTCTCCCAGGCCTTGCCGGCGCCGACCAGACGCAGATGCCACTGTTTGGATGAGGGCGTGTTTGATGAGGCGGTGTTCGACGCCGCAGCGCTGCGGCGGAACTGGGAAACGAAGTTCGGCGCCGCGAACGCCACTTCGTCCAGCGCGTTCAGCCGCGCCGCCAAGCGGATGAGTTCTTCGCCGGGGTGGCGCAGCGCGGTGTCGGTGAGGATCATCTGATCCGGAATCATCGGATTGCGGGCAAGCATGGCGAGCCCGCTGTCGCGCAGGATCGCGCTGCGCACTTTCGCCGGCACCTGCGGTTTGAAGCGCAGCACGATTTCCTTGTAGAGGATCCGCATCAGCTGCGTTTCGCGATCCATGTACGCGGTGATCGTCTTGCGTTCCAGCACGTTGCCCAGCGCTCTGGTCGCTGATTTCGCGCGCGCTGCGGTCGGCGCTTTCGCGGCGCCGCGGCTGGGTACTTCGAAGAATGTCTGCGCCGCGCGCATAACGCGTCCGGTCGCCATCGCCGCGACGGCGGTACCCGACAGCCTTGCGATGGTCTCGCCGTCGACGGCTTCGAGGCTCAGCGGCAGGCGGTCGAGCTCGATCCATTCGCCGCTGGCCATGCGCATGCCGACATCGGAGCGGGTGGCGGTTTCGACGATCATCGGCGCGTGGTCCGCCGGGTCGGCGAAAATGGAATTCATTGCGGCCTCACGTCCTGTAAGGAAGTCGGTGGCAGGCGGGGATTACGATCGGGTGTACGCGCTTTCGGCGTCGAACCAGACGGCTTCGACCTGTTTGTCGCTTTCGATCTTGCCGCTCACGTCGGGCAGGAAGACGTCGCTGCCGGCGGCGGGTTTGAACAGCGCCTGTTGTCTGGTGAATTTGGCGCGACCGACGAGTTCCAGCCCGTAGGTGCTGGCGACGCTGCGCAGTTTCTGTTCGCTGGCATCGTTGTCGAAGCGCAGCGACAGCAGGCCGGTCGGGTAGCGATAACAGCCATCCTCATCGACCATCGCCGGTAGCACCACGAAATCCGGGCCGAGCAGGCGGTGCAGGTCGCGCCAGCCTGCGCGCGCGCTCCTGGGCGACTTGTTCAGCTTCACGACCCAACCGGGCATCCGCCCGCCCAGCGGTTCGACGCTGGCCAGGCCATCCAGGCGGGAAAGGCCGGCGGCCGGAATCGTCGGGGCGACAGGCCTGACGACGAAAAGACCGGGGCTGATGTGTTCGGAGCTGGACGGCATGACGCCCTTCGGAGGAGCGGGGTATTGAAAGCGCTGCGGATCGGCGCAGGACACTCAATATCATAGCCTGAGAGACAGGCGCAATCGCAATGCGTGCGCAAGCTGAATGGATGGCGGAGCCGGGCGGCGATGAGCTGCCTCCCTGCGCCGGTTTCAGCGGATCAATGCAGCCGATCACTGCCTCGGCTGATAGCGCAGCGTCAGCGACCATTCGCGGCCGGGCTGGTTGTAGAACGCGGCGGTTTCGTAGCGCTTGTCGAAGACATTCGCGACCCGCGCCTGCAGGGTCCAGTCGGCCGCAAAGGCGTATTCGCCGCGCACATCGAGGGTGGAGAAGCCACCCAACTGCCGCGTGTTGGCGAGGTCGTCGAAACGGCTGCCCTCGGCGATACCGGTGAAACCCAGGCGGAAGCTGCCGAAGCCCCGATCCAGTTCCAGCCGCGCCGTGTTCCGCGCGCGACGCGGGAGGTCGTTGCCCGAGGCGCGATCTGCCGGGTCGAGCCAACTGGCGCTGGCGCCGAGGTCCCAGCCGAAGACGCTGCTGTCCACGCGCAATTCCGCGCCGCGCAGGCGGGCGCGAGCGATGTTGTTCGGTATGAACAGGGTGGCGTCGAAGGCGATCAGATCGTCGACATCGGTGGTGAACGCGTCCAGACGCACGCGTGCGGCGTCGCCGCGCCAGGCGAGACCGACCTCGTAGGTCTTCGAGGACTCCGGACGCAGCGCAGGGTTGCTGAAGAACGGGTAATACAGCTCGTTGAAGGTCGGCGCCTTGAACGCGGTGCCGTAGCTGGCGGTGATGCGCCAAGCGTCGGCGAAGTCCAGGCCCCACGCGGCGGTGCCGGTGGTTTGGCCGCCGAACTGGTCGTTGTCGTCGCGACGCAGCGCCAGTTGCACGTCGTGCCTGCCGAATGTGTCCGTGTCGAGCTGTCCCTGATATTGCGCGAACGCGGCGCGGTTGCCGCGACGGGTGTGGTCGTAATCGGTGTCGCTGTCGATGCGGTCGTGCAGCCAATCGACGCCGAGCGTCAGCAGATGCGCTTCGGCCAGCGTGATATCGGCCTGCGCCGACGCGCTGTCGCGGCGGCTGGCAAAGTCGCCATTGGCGATATTGCCGATGAAGTTATCGGAGGCATCCTGGTTGCTGCCGATGTTGAAGCGCAGATCGATGCGGTCGCCCGCCTTCCAGCGCAACTGCGCGCCGAGCGCCTGCTGCACGATGTCGGAGCGGTTGACGAAGCTGCCGTCGTAGTCGTTGTGACCGCGCACGTGCAGCGCGTTACCCTGCAGTTCGAGGGATTCGCCGATGTTCACGCCGCCGCGCAGCGAAACCGAGCGGCTGTCGTAACCGTCGCGGTCGGGTTCTTCGGTGAAACAGCCGGCGAACAGCGTGCTTGAACCGCGACAGGCGTCGATGCCATCGGTGCGCTGATAGGCGGTATCGAGACCGAACCAGCCGCGCTCGCCGCCCCCGCCGACGCCGACGCTGCCTTCGCGACGCCCGTGGCTGCCGGCGCCGACGTGGAAACGGACGCTGGTCTCGCCGCGATCGCGTCGCGTGAAGACCTGGATCACGCCGCCGATCGCATCCGAGCCGTACAGGCTGGAGCGCGGACCGCGCACGATTTCGATGCGGTCGATCAGCGCGACCGGCAGATCCTGGAACGAGGCGAGACCGGAGGTGGCGGACCCGATCCGTATGCCATCGACCAGCACGAGCACATGGTCCGATTCGCTGCCACGCACGAACAGTGCGCTGAGTTTTCCGGTGCCGCCCTGATTGCTGAGATTGATGCCGGCGCGACCGCGCAGCAATTCGCCCAGTGAAGCGGCCTGACTGCGCGCGATCGCTTCGCGATCGATCACTTCGACCGGCGCCAGCGCGGCATCGGTGGTGATCGCGGTGCGCGTGGCGGTGACCACGACTTCGTCGAGCGTATCGGCGTCGTTCGATTGCGCCGACGCAGCAAAGGGAAGGGCGCCCGCGATCGCGAGGGCCAGAGGATATTTCGGGAAAGACATGCAGGACTCCATCGCGCACACCCGCGCGCGGTGAGATGGGTTGGAGTCGCGAACAGAGGGAAACAGCGAACGGCCGGCAGGACACATGCAGGACATGGACAAGACGGCGACGTCGCCGCAATGCCCTCCGCATCGCAACCGTGAACTCCGTGGCCGGTCTCCGGGCTCGTGCGCGAACAGGACGATGCCTGTCCGACCATCGCGCCTTCCCATGTCGTCATCGAGCGATGACGGATCACAGTGGCGGATGCGATGGCTTGACGCACTTACCGTTGCGGGGGCAGCGCCGGCATTGCGCCATGAATGGCGCGCACCGGCTTCCCGTTTCAACCTCTGGACGAATGTCCTCGGGTCACCTCGAAGCGCGTGCAGTGTACCTCAGCGGTGCTGCGCAGGTGAGGCGAGACGGACCATCAGTCGGCGTGGCCGCTGTCGGGTTCGTCGAAGAGATTGAACGCGGGCGCCGAGTCTTCTTCGCGCATCGTATGCGTGGTGGTGACCGGCGAGGCGGCCGGCCGGCCGCGCGGCGGCGGCAACAGCGCGATGGCGGCGTCGGCCGCGATCAGCAGCTCGCTGCGGCGTTCGCTGGGCACATCCTGCCAGTGGCAGTCGAGGAGCGCGCCTTCCAGCGCGTACAGCAGATTGAGGCTGGGCTTGAAACCGGCGCGCTTGACGCGCATGAAGGCTTCCAGCGCGCCGATCGCGCGCAATTCGTCCTCGGTGCGTAGGCCGACCTGACGCAGCCAGGCTGCGCTTTTCGGGCCGATATTGCGGAGTTTGAGCGGAGTGGCCATGCGGTTCCGTCGTGGAGAGGAGTTGCGGGGCTCGCGTTTCGAAGCTTGTGCTTCAAAGTTTGTGTGTCGAAGCTTACGCGTTCGTGCGCAGGTTGCGTACGAACAATGCGGCGATGGATTCGAGCCCTACCTGATCTTCAACGTCGAATCGCCCCGGAACCGGACTGTCGAGATCGAATACGCCGACCAGCGCATCGTCCAGCACCAGCGGTACGACCAGCTCCGAACGCGATGCGGCATCGCAGGCGATGTGACCGGGGAAGTCGTGGACATCGGCGATGCGCTGCGTCTGTCGGCGACTTGCGGCTGCGCCGCACACGCCCTTGTCGAGTGGAATGCGCACGCAGGCGGGCAGGCCCTGGAAGGGACCGACGACCAGTTCGGTGCCATCGAAGAAATAGAAACCAGCCCAGTTCAGATCCGGCAGTGCGTGATAAACCAGCGCGGACAGATTCGCTGCGTTGGCGATGCGATCGTGTTCGCCAGCGAGCAGCGCCCCGGCCTGCGCGGCGAGCTGGGCGTACTGTTCCGGCTTGCTGCCGGAGAGCGGGATTGATGCGAAGCTCATGCGCGCAGTGTAGCAGCGGCGCCTGCGGCGTTTACCATGTGTCTCATCCCTCCAATCATCAGGCGCACGACGGCGGATATATGACAGTTTCCGTTTCCGAAGCCACCCGTGGCCTGTTTGTGACCGGCACCGATACCGGTGTGGGTAAAACCGTGGCGAGCGTCGCATTGATCCAGCGTCTGCGCACTGCGGGCCTGCGCGTTGTCGGCATGAAGCCGGTCGCCAGCGGATGCGAACGCACGCCCGATGGCTGGCGCAACGACGACGCGCTGCGTCTGCAGGCAGCAAGCGATCCGTGCCC
This sequence comes from uncultured Xanthomonas sp., assembly GCA_964523435.1. Classification (GTDB taxonomy): domain Bacteria; phylum Pseudomonadota; class Gammaproteobacteria; order Xanthomonadales; family Xanthomonadaceae; genus Lysobacter_I. Next base: position 1,156 of record CAZGBA010000053.1, on the reverse strand, counting down.
CGTGTACGAGGACGTCAATCCGTATGCGTTGGAGCGAGCGACCGCGCCGCAGCTCGCGGCCCGTGCGATGGGTATCCGCGTGGATCTCGCGCATCTCGTCGATGCCTATGCGCGTCTCGCCGCGCAGTCCGATGCGGTGGTGGTCGAAGGCGTCGGCGGTTGGGCCGCACCGCTGGACGATGGGTTGGATCAGGTCGATCTTGTACAGAAACTCGAACTGCCGGTGGTGCTGGTGGTGGGCCTGCGCCTGGGTTGTTTCAATCATGCGCGACTCACCGCGCGCGCGATCCAGAGCGACGGAATGCGACTGATCGGATGGATCGGTAATCGCGTCGATCCCACGTTCGCCGAATGCGATGAGTACGTCGAACTGCTGCGCGGTGCGCTGCCGGCGCCGTGTCTCGGTGTGTTGCCGTACGCGCAATCTTCGGATGCGGCGGCGATGGCATCGTCATTGTCGCTGCCGCCGGGGTTTGCGTAGGGCGGGCTCACGCCCGCCGCTCTGATCTTTCCGGATTTAAGTCGCGATGATCCAAACAGCGGCGCTATCGCGCAGCGCGGCTGTCGTGATTGACATGGCGGCGGGCGTGAGCCCGCCCTACGCGGTTTGCGTCTCCAGCACGGCATCGCCTGCAGTTGCGTGCGCGGCGTCCTGTGCATGGTCGCGTGCGAGATACAGATAGAACGCCGGAAGCACGAACAATGTGAAAGCGGTGCCGATGGTCATGCCCGACGCGATCACCGTGCCCATCGAGAAGCGCGCCGCCGCACCGGGACCGCTGGCCATCAGCAGCGGGATCATCGCGAATACCAGCGCCGCAGTGGTCATCAGCACCGGACGAAGACGAATTGCGGTGGCTTCTTCGATCGCTTCGCGCTTCGACAGGCCTTTCTCGATCTGCAGTTTGTTGGCGAACTCCACGATCAGGATGCCGTGTTTGGTGATCACGCCCACCAGCGTCACCAGGCCGACCTGGGTGTAGATGTTGATGCTCATGCCGGGGAAGGCTTCTATACCCTGGAAGCTGAGAATGCCGGCGACGATCGCCAGCACATTCATGACCAGCAGTGCGCCGCAGATCGCCATCGGCACGGTGATCAGCATGATCAGCGCATCGCGGAAGCTCTCGAACTGCGCCGACAGCACCAGGAAGAT
>CAZGBA010000052.1:0-26025 GCA_964523435.1 uncultured Xanthomonas sp. | reverse complement strand
GGTGGCGACAGCGACCACGGCGTGCAGCTGAACGTGGACAGGAAGTTCTGATCGCCGCTCGCCACGGTTGAGCAAGACACGGCGCCGCTGCTCATGCAGCGGCGCTTTTTCTTGACCATCGTTCCGCACGTGCAATGCATCGAACGATGCGCGTGCGCGGATACCCTACGAGCGCCGCGTACACTTCGTCTTCCTTATTTCCCGAGTCATCCACGCCATGGCCATCGATCTGTACACCGCCGTCGTTCCGCCGTTGTCCCGCGCATTGACGCAGCTGCGCCAGGTGCTCGCCAAAGGCGCCGCCCACGCCGAAGCGCAGAACTGGGATCCCGCCGTGTTGCTGGCGATGCGGCTGGCGCCCGACATGTTTCCGTTGACCCGTCAGGTGCAGATCGCCACCGACATGGCCAAGAACGCCGGCGGGCGCCTCACGGGGACGCAGGCGCCCGCGTTCGAGGACAACGAAACCACCTTCGCCGAACTCGACGCGCGTCTGCAGCGCGCGATCGACTATCTGGGCTCGCTGTCGGCCGATGCCTTCATCGGCGCGGAGATGCGCGCGATCACCGTACCCACGCGCGCGTACGGCGATCTGCATTTCATCGGCACCGACTATCTGTTCGGCTACGTGTTGCCCAACGTGCATTTCCACAGCACCACCGCTTACGCGTTGCTGCGCCATGCCGGCGTACCGCTGGGCAAGGCCGACTACATCGGTCCGCCGCCCGCGCGGGACTGATCCGGCATTCGCGGCGGCACCGTAAGGAGGCGCCTTCAGGACGTCTCCGGCATCATGTCTGACCGATGCCCACCGCCTCCGCCCGTTTCCACCTGATTTCCGGCAACCGCCTCGACCGGTTGGCGGCGCACTTGGGCGCGCGGCTGGCGGCGCCTGCGGATCCCGATTCGCTGGCGCCCGATGTGGTGCTGATCCCGCAGCCCGCGCTGCGCCACTGGCTGCAGCAGGCCCTGGCCGAACGCTACGGCGTCGCCGCCAATCTCGACATCTGCACGCCCTCGGAATTCGTCTGGCGGCTGCTGCGCAGCGCGCATCCGCAGCTGCCCGACACCTCGCCGTGGGATCGCGAATCGCTGCGCTGGCAGCTGTACGCGCTGCTCGACGACAGCGCCGCGTCGCTGCCGCCCGCAGTGCGTCTGCATCTGCAGCGTGCGGCCGGCGCATCGGCGGAGATCGGCGAACATGCCCTTGGAGAGCATGCGCTCGCGCGCTACGGACTGGCCGACGCACTGGCCGGCGCCTACGACAAATACCAGGCCTATCGCCGCGACTGGCTGCAGGCCTGGGAGCGCAACGATCCCGCCAGCCGCGACGATTGGCAGGCGCAGCTGTGGCGCGCGCTGCGCCAGCGCCTGCGCGGCACGTCGCATCGCGCCGTGCTGCTCGGCGACTGGCTCGCCCGCCATGACCGCGAGGCCGATACGTTCGCCGGCAGCGCACCGCCCGGACTGCCGCCGCGCGTCGCCGCGTTCGGCACCATCCATGTCTCGCCGGATGTGCTGCATCTGCTTGCGGTGGTCGGGCAATGGTCCGAGCTCGATTTCTATCTGCCCACGCCCTCCGCCGAATACTGGGGCGATGTCGAATCCCTGCGCGAGCGGCTGCGTCGCGATGGCGTCGCGTCGCTGCCGACGGCGCTCGCCGATGCCGAGCGCGACAACCCGCTGTTGACCGCATGGGGCGCTGGCGGACGCGAAATCCTCGCGCAGCTGTTCTCGTACGAAATCGTGCTGCCGCAGCGCGAAACCGAGCTGTTCGCGTTGCCCGGGCGCGACACGCTGCTGCACCGGCTGCAGCAGGACGTGCTGGATCGCGCCGCGCCCGCGGCATCCGCGTTCGATATCGACGACGTGTCGCTGCAACTGCACGCCTGCCATTCCAAGCTGCGCGAAGTCGAGGTGCTGCACGACCAGCTGCGTGCATTGCTCGATGACACCCGCTTCGACCCGCCGCTGCAGCCGCGCGAGATCGCGGTGCTCGCGCCGGACATCGCCGATTATCTGCCGCTGGCGCGCGCGGTGTTCGGTGGCCTGTCGCCCGACGATCCGCGCTTCATCCCGTTTTCGTTGGCCGACCGTCCGCAGGCGCAGTCGCATCCATTGATCGCACTGTTGCTGGATTTGATCGCGCTGGCCGATGCGCCGCTGACTGCCAGCATGTTCCGCGATCTGCTGGCGACGCCGTCGATCGCGCACGCGCTGCAGCTGGACGCCGCGCAGCGCGCGAAGATCGACGCGTGGTTCGAGGCCGCCGGCATCCGCTGGGGCGAAGACGAGGCCGCGCGCGAACGCGTCGGCGCCGGACGCTGGCGCGAATACAGTTTCGATTTCGGCATCGACCGTCTGCTCAGCGGCTACGCCACAGGCGCGGAGACGGCGGAGATCGATGCAGGTGCGGAATTCATCGCGCCGTATCCGGAACTCGAAGGCGCGGATGCGGACACCCTCGACCGCGCGCTGACGCTGTATCGACGGCTGCGCGAACTCATCGCATGGATGCGCACGCCGCATGCCGCCGCCGATTGGCGCGCGCGACTCGCCGACATGTTGCAGACATTGCTCGCGCCGGTGCCGCAGGACGACAGCGAAGCGCAGGCGCGGCGTCTGCTGCTGGATACGCTGGACGATTTCGCGAACGAAGCCGAGCACGCCGGCGCGCTGCCGGCCACGCTGGTGCAGCGCACACTGCGCGACACGCTCACCCAGCCGTCGTCGCATCGTCCGTGGCTGTCGGGCGGCGTGACCTTCGCCGGCATGGTGCCGCTGCGCACGGTGCCGTTCCGTGTGATCTGTCTGCTCGGACTCGATGCCGATGCGTATCCGCGTCGCGAACCGGGCGACGACATCAACCGCATCGTCGATGCGATCCAGGGCCGCGCGCAGCGCTATCTCGGCGACCGTTCGGTGCGCGACGACGACCGTTTCCTGTTCCTGCAGCTGCTGTGCGCGGCCGGCGACGTGTTCTATCTCAGCTACGGCGGCCGCGATGCGCGCGACGGCAGCGTGCGCGAGCCCTCGCCGGTGATTTCGGAACTGCTGGATGCAGTCGAGCGCATGCATGGCGATACCGTCCACGAACGTCTGTGCGTGCAGCATCCGCTGCAGCCGTTCTCGCCGCGCGCGTTCGGTGCAGGCGATGCGGGCGATGTCGAACCGCGCCGGTTTTCGTATCGGCGGGAGTGGGCGATGCCGATCGTGGCACTTCAGACGAGCGAACCGCCGTTCGTTGCTCCGCTGATGACAGCGTCGAATGAAGCACAGACGATTCCGGATCGCGATGTGCTGCAGCGTTTCTTCGTTAATCCCGCGCGCGACTGGCTGCGCGAACGGCTCGGCCTGCGGCTGCCCGATGCCGCGCACGAGATCGCCGATCGCGAGCCCTTGGGCGAGAACGGCCTGCTGCGCTACAGCGCGGTCGATGCGCTGTTGTCGCATGACCACGACGAAGCCGCTGCGCCGTGGCTGCGCGCGCAGGCGCTGCTTCCGCCGGGACGCGATGGTGATGCTATCGCGCAGAACGCACGCACGGTCGCGCAGGATCTGCTTGCGGCGCGCGCGACGGCCGTCGGCACGGAGCGGACGCGCATCGTGTCGGTGAGCGCAGCGGATGCTGCGCACGGCATCGCCTTCCGTTTCGACGATGTCCATGCCGATGCCCGCGCCATTGCGGTCGCGGGCAGGCTCGACGGCAAGCGGCGTCTGCGCGCGGGCCTCGACCATCTGCTGCTGGCGTCGGTACTCGGCGAACCGGCGCGCACGCATCTGATCGGTTACGACAGCAAGGCCAATGCGCCGGTGGAGATCGTCTACACCGGTCTGTCGCAGGCTCAGGCCGAAGAAAGACTCGCCGCAATGCTCGCCCTGTGGCGCGAAGGCCGCGATGCGCCGCTGTCGTTCGCGCCGAAAACCGCGTTCGCGTATGCGTCGCAATGGCATGCCAAAAAGGACGTCGGCGTCGCGTGGAAAGCCGCTCACACTGCATTCGCACCTTTCGGCGGCGGCGGCGAAAGCGAAGACATGTGGCTGCGGCTCGCGTTCCGGCCCGAGGGTCTGCTCGGCCGTTACGACGCGGCACACGCGCAACGCTTCCGCGAGATCGCGGTCGTCGTGTTCGACGCGCGGGAGCCGGCAGCATGAACACCCTGCTGCCTGCCGACATCGCGGTCGACGTCGGCCTGCATCTGCCGCTGCAAGGCGCGCGACTGATCGAGGCCAGCGCCGGCACCGGCAAGACCTTCACGCTGGCCACGCTGGTGCTGCGCCTGCTGCTGGAGCGCGGTGCGTCGATGTCGCAGATGCTCGCGGTGACCTTCACCCGCGCCGCGACGCAGGAATTGCGCCAGCGCCTGCGCCGTCGTTTGCGGCTCGCGCGGAAGCTGCTCGATACGCCGGAGACATCGCTGCAGGGCGAAGCCGCCGTGACCGACGCGGTGCTGCAGGCCGCGATCCAGCGCGACGGCATCACCATCGTGCGCCAGCGCATCGAAGCCGCGCTGCTGCAGCTCGACGAAGCCACCGTGTCCACGATCCACGGGTTCTGCCATCGCGCGCTGCGCGAATTCGGATTCCGTGCGGGACTGTTGGCCGAGCAGGCGGTGGTCGACGATGCCACCAAGGTGTGGAGCGATGTCGCCGCCGAGCTCTGGCGTGCGGCCGCCAATACGGATGCCACGGTATTCGATGCGGCGGTCGTCGCCGATGTCCATGATCTGCTCGCGGCGTTATGGCAAACACCGGACGCGTTGACCGAAGATCTGTCGGCACTCTGCGATCCGCTGCGGGTCGTGCATCCGCTGCGCGAAGAATCGATCGCAGCAGCAGCGCTGCATGCGCTGCGCGATGCGGCCATCGCGCGTTTCGACACGGCGATGGCGCGTCGCAGCGAATGCAGCCAGGACCAGCTGATCGAGCGCGTCTGGAAAGCATCGGCTGCACCGGAGTTCGCCGCTGCGCTGGCCGCGCGCTGGCCGCTGATGCTGATCGATGAATTCCAGGACACAGATCCGCGCCAGTGGGATATTTTCCGGCGGATGTACGAAGCCGGCGATCCGGAAGCGCGCTGGCTGTGCCTGATCGGCGATCCCAAGCAGGCGATCTATCGTTTTCGCGGCGGCGATCTAGCGACCTATCGAAGCGCGCGCGACTATGTCGAGGCCGATGCCGGCGACGGCACGCGCGGCATTGCGGAACTCGACGCCAATTTCCGCTCGACGCCCGCGGTGCTGTGCGCGATCGAAACCATGTTCACGGCGAATCCGCTGCCGTTCGTCGACGACATCATCGCGTTCCATCCGGTGCTCGCTGCGGGCGGCGCGCAGGATGATGATCTGCGCGTCGGCGATGCGGTGGTGCCGGGCATGACCGTGCACTGGCTGCCGCCGGGCGAAGGCCGTGGTGGCATGCGCACCAAGGACGACGAGTTTGCGATGATGCGCGATGCGGCGGTGTGCGCAATCGTGGAACTGTTGAATAGCGGCCGATTCATGGACGCGGGCGGAGCGCGCGCACTGCGGCCATCGGAGATTGCCGTACTGACGAATACCAACGATCAGGCGCTGACGATGCAGGCCGCGCTGACCCGTGCCGGAGTCGCCGCCGCGTTGCTGTCCAGCACGAGTGTCTTCGCCAGCGACGGTGCGGAGGACCTGCACGCGCTGCTCGCGAGTCTGGTCGAGCCGGCCGACAGCGGGCGTTTTCGCGCCGCATTGGCGACGCGGCTGTTGGGCTGGGACGCCGCGCGGATCGCCGCGCTTGATGAGGACGATGGCCTCGCTCAGACCCAGATCGAACGTTTCATGAGCGCAGCCGATCAATGGCGCGCGCGCGGGCCGCTGCCTGCGCTGTTGCCGTTCATCGCCGATGCGGCGCCACGCTGGCTGGCCGAAACCACCGGCGCACGCCGCTTGACCGACGCGCTGCATCTGGCGGAACTGCTGCAGGCGGAATCGTCTTCGCGTCATGGCATGGCCGAGCAGTTGCAGTGGTTCGCGCTGCAGCGCGCGAATGCCGCCGCCGATGAGGCGCGACAGCTGCGTCTGGAGTCGGACGCCGGCCTGGTGCAGATCGCGACCGTGCACAAGAGCAAGGGTCTGGAATATCCGGTGGTGATTTTGCCGTTCGTGGCCTGGCGCAGCGAGCCCGGCGCGCGCGGCCTGTCGTACGAGGATTTCCACGATGCGCAGGGACGGCCGGCGCGCGCATGGCGCTGCAAGGACGTGCTGGAGCCGGCGCAGGCGGATGCGATCGCGGTGCAGGTCGAGCGCGAGGAACAGGCCGAAGCGCAGCGCCAGCTGTACGTTGCGATGACCCGCGCCAAGCATGCGCTGCATGTGGTGTGGAGCCGCAACAGCCGCACCGAAACCAGCGCCCTGCATTGGCTGCTGCATGCCGGCGCGAAGACCGGACGCAAAAACGACGCGCTGGATCACGCCGGCATGCAGGCTCGGATCGAAGCGCTGGCAGCGGATTCCGGCGGCAGTATCGTCGTGCGTGCGTTCGATCCCGCCGCGCCGCGAACGCGTCTGCACGCTGCGATCGATGCGGATGGCATCGACGTACCGCCCGCGCGCATCGCCCGGCGCCGTTTCTCCACCGACCCGCGCCTGCAGAGCTTCTCGTCCCTGCACGCACGCAGTGAAGACGGCGAAATCCTGCGCGGCGCGGACGATGAAGTCGTTTCGATCCCCGACGAGGAAGTCGAAGTCATCAGCCTCGGCGGTACCGCGTTCGGCAATGCGGTGCATCAGGCGCTGGAGACGGCGGAAGCGCCGCTGTGGTCTCGCGAAGCCGAAGCGCAATCGTCGTTGCTGGAGGATCGCTGGCCGCAAAGCCAGCGCGCTGTGCTCGAACACGCGCTGCTGCGTCATGGTCTGGCCGCGACGCCCGCGCATCTCGCCCAGACCGCACGTCTGGTGTCGCGGGCGCTGAACGTATCGCTGCCGGGCGGCGTGCGCCTGTGCGAACTGCCGGCATCGCAGCAGGTGCGCGAGATGGCGTTCCATTTCCGGTTGAGGCCAACGCGCATCGAAGCGGTGCATGCGCTGCTGCAGGCGCACGGCTATCCGCGTGCGCGCAAGCCCGCGCAGGCGACCCTGGACGGGCTGATGCAGGGCTATATCGATCTGGTCTATCGCGATCCGGCCGGTCGGCATTACGTGCTCGACTACAAGACCAATCGGCTGCCGGCTTACGACCCCGACAGTCTTCGTCGCGCGATCCGCACGCAGGATTACGATCTGCAATACCTGATCTATCTCGTCGCCCTGCGCCGTTGGCTGAAACTGCGGCGCGGCGACGCCTACGATGATGCGCGCGATCTCGGCGGCGCGGTGTATCTGTTTTTGCGCGGGATTCGCCTGCAGGACGACACCGATGATGCCTCGCAGTTGCGCGCCGGCGTGCATGTCGACGCGGTCGCGCCGACGCTGCTCGCTGAATTGGATGCGCTGTTCGATGGTATGGATGCGAATGCGGGGATGCCGCGATGAGCGATCCGCGCATGGAAGATCGGATCGATGCCGTCGCCGCGCGCACACTGCAGCGCCTGCAGATCGAAGGCGCGCTGCGTCAGGTCGATGTCGCATTCGCCGAACTGCTGCGCGACCGCCTGCGCGCCGGCACGCCAGTGGCATTGGCCGGTGCGCTGGCGATGCGCGCGGTCGCGATGGGCCACAGCAGCTTCGCGCTCGCCGACGCGCATCGGTTGCTGGACGCGCTCGACACCCATGCGCAGTTGCCGGATATCGACGTGTGGGCCGGTGCATTGCATGCTAGCGACCGGGTCGCGACGGCGCAGGCATCCGGTTCCGACAACGCATTGCTCGCATTCGAGAACGGACGCATCGCGCTGTTGCGCTATGCCCGCTACGAACAGGATCTGGCCGAGCGCCTGCATCGCCGTGCGCATGCACCGGTGCACGATGCGCCAGCCGTCGATTCAACGCTCATCGAGATGCTCCAACGATTGTTCGCGCGCGATGCCGCAACGCGAACCCACACCGACATCGATCGGCAAGCGCTGGCGGCGATCGCGGCACTGCGTCGGCGTCTCCTGCTGATCACCGGCGGGCCCGGCACCGGCAAGACCACCACCGTTGCGCGCCTACTTGCCATCCAGGTGGCGGATGCGCAGGCGCGGGGCCGTGCGCCGCTGCGGATCGCGCTGGCCGCGCCCACCGGCCGCGCCGCCGCGCGCCTAGGCGAAGCGATCGACGGCGTGCTGCGCGCCGATCTCGACGCCGGTCGTCTCGACGCCGCGTACGCCGACGCGATTCCGCGTCAGGCGCGGACCCTGCATCGGCTGCTCGGCTGGCAGCCGGGTCGGGTCGCGTTCCGGCACGATGTGGATCGTCCGCTGCCCTTCGATCTGGTCGTCGTCGATGAAGCCTCCATGGTCGATCTGCCGCTGATGGCGAAACTGGTCGCGGCGGTGCCCGCAGACGCGACGCTGGTGCTGCTGGGCGATCCGGATCAATTGCCTGCGGTGGAAGCCGGCGATGTGCTCGGCGGTCTGTGCGCGGCCAGCGACGATGGTCTGGCGCTGCCGAAGGCCGATGCCGATGCCGATGCCGCAAGCGCGTTGCTCGGCATGCCCGTGCCATCGTGCGATGCGCATTCGCCATTGGCAGGATCGCGCGTGCATCTGCTGCGCGGCTGGCGACAGACCGATGCCGACGTGCTGCAGGCATTGGCGCAGGCGATCCAGCGCGATGACCGCGAGGCGGTGCTCGCGCGTCTGCGCAGCGACGACCCGGCGCTGGCGTGGCGATACGGCGATGTCGCCGCACTCGCCGAGACCATGCGCTGCGATGCCTTGCCCGCCTTTGAAGCCGTGCGCGATGCCGACGATCCGCAGCAAGCATTGCAACAGGGCGCACAGCTGCGCGTGCTGACCGCGCTGCGTCGCGGCCCGTTCGGCGCCGAGCACTGGAATGCATGGTGCGCCGCCGAACTGGGCGCGCGCACGCCATATTTCCACGGGCGACTGCTGATGATCGCCGCCAACAGCGAACGCCATGGCCTCTACAACGGCGATGTCGGCGTGGTCTGGCAGGACGCGCGCGGAGACGCTTCGGTGTGGTTCGAGACCGCGCAGGGGCTGCGCGCGTGGCGTCCGGCACAACTGCCGGCGCACGCCTCGGCCTATGTCACCACCGTGCACAAGGCGCAGGGTTCGGAGTTCGATCGCATCGTGCTGATCCTGCCGGATGCCGACGCCCGCGTGCTGTCGCGCGAGCTGCTGTACACCGCGCTCACCCGCGCGCGGCGCGGCGCGGTGCTCTGGGCGACGCCGGCCGCATTGGATCGCGCGCTCGAACGCCGGACCTGGCGCGACTCCGGTCTGGAAGCGCGACTGCGGGCGCTTCCCGCTGCATCCGCATGACGGTTCCTGACGTATGCAACGCAGTAGGCGTTGGCCTGCCGCGATAACATCCCCCACCCAGATCCACGACCGAGACCCCCCGATCATGTGCTCCGCCGATCACGACGACACGCCCCACGACGCAGCCACCCCCGCCCACGACGCGCCGTCGGCTGCCGACCAGCGCCATGGCGTCACCCGCACCCAGGCGGAGGATGCGGTGCGCATCCTGCTGCGATGGTCCGGCGATGACCCGACCCGCGAAGGCCTGCTCGATACGCCCAAGCGCGTCGCGAAAGCCTATGCCGACTGGTTCAGCGGCTACGCCATCGATCCCGAGGACTACCTCAAGCGCACCTTCGAGGAGGTCGGCGGTTACGACGAAATGGTCGTGCTGCGCGACATCGAATTCGAGAGCCACTGCGAGCACCACATGGCGCCGATCATCGGCAAGGCGCATGTCGGCTACCTGCCGAGCGGTCGCGTCGTCGGCATCAGCAAGCTCGCGCGCGTGGTCGATGCCTACGCGCGCCGTTTCCAGGTGCAGGAAAAAATGACCGCACAGATCGCGCGCTGCATCCAGGATGTGCTGAAACCGCGAGGCGTCGGTGTGGTGATCGAAGCCGTGCACGAATGCATGACCACCCGCGGCATCCACAAGCGCGGCGTCAGCATGGTCACGTCGAAAATGCTCGGCGACTTCCGCGACGACGCGCGCACGCGCTCGGAATTCCTGCATTTCATCAACAATGGCGCGGGGCGCTGAGTACAGCCGTTTCCGATGTGGTTCGCGCCCCTGCGTGCGCGGCGCTCATGCAACGCAGCCAAGCGTTCGGCAAGTGTTCAGTTGATGACTTCGGCTGTCGTTGCAGCTTCCCGTTGTTCCCGTCGCGCAGCAATTGCGGGCGGCTATTGGCATGGATTTTGCTTTTAGACTTTTCGATGTCGGAGCTCGAATCGTCCTGGGAGTGGTTCCATGAAAGCATTGCGCCGGGCCTACGAGCCTCTTTTCCGCAATGTGTTGTATCCATTGTATGAATCCGGATTCATGCGCCGGGGCACGCTGCGTTACCTCGCCGAGTACGAGCGGAACCAGTGGCTTCCTGCGGAGCAGATCCAAGCGTTGCAGTGGCGAAAACTGCAGGCGCTGATCGTGCATTGCTGGGAACGCGTGCCGTTCTATCGCGATCACTGGGGCCGGGCCGGGATGACCGATCCGGCGGAGATCCGCAGTCTGCAGGACTACGCGCGCCTGCCGGCCCTGACCAAGCGCGATCTGCGCGAGGACTTCGAGCGCCTGAAGGCCGATGGCTACCGCGATCGTCTGCTGTACAAGACCACGGGCGGCTCGACCGGCGAACCGGTGACCATCGGCTATACCCGCGAGAGCTACGAACGGCGCACTGCGGTGATGCTGCGGGGCTACGGCTGGGCGGGTGCGCCGCTCGGTCGTCACGTGTTGTTCCTCTGGGGTCATGATCCGAACGGCCAGTCGCTGAAGGAGCGTCTGCATCACGCCGCGTTCAATCGCCGGATCCTGAATGCTTACGTGATGGGCGAGCACAACATGGCCGCCTACGCCGATGCGATCGATGCCGACCGACCGAGGACATTGGTGGGATACGTTTCGCCGCTGGTGCGACTGGCGAAATGGCTGGATGCCCACGGACGCCGTGTGCATGCGCCGGACACCCTGATCTGCGCTGCGGAGCCGCTGTATCCGCATCATCGCGCCCTGCTTGAACGGGTGTTCGGCTGCCGCGTCCACAACACCTACGGATGCCGGGAAGTGATGCTGGTCGCCTCCGAATGCGATGCGTGCGAAGGCTTGCATGTCAACGCCGATCATCTGCATGTGGAACTGGGCGATCCGGTCTACGAGACCGGACATGCAGTGCCGCGCGAGGTTCTGATCACCGATCTCCACAATTACGGCATGCCGCTGATGCGTTACGCCAACGGCGATATCGCCACCGAGCAGCATGGCAACTGCGCATGCGGTCGCGACTTGCCGCTGTTGGCCAGCGTGGACGGGCGCCGGATGGACGCGCTGCGCACGCCGGAAGGGCATTTCGTCGGCGAACTCCTGGAGTTCCTGGTGTTCGCCACGCCCGGCATCGTGCGCTTCCAGGCAATGCAGCACCATATCGACACGATCGATGTGACGCTGGTGCGCGGCGAGGGTTTCCAGGAGTCGTCGCTGGAGACGCTGCGCGAACGCTTCCATCAGAGCTGTGGCGATACCACCCGGCTGACATTCCATTACGCCGATGACATCCCACTCACGCCGACCGGCAAACTGAGGGTCGCGATTTCGACGCTTTCGTGCTCCGCTGCGACCGCATTGACCCACGCCTTCGATTGGTTCGCCCGGTTGGGGGTCGAATCCTTCGCGATGGGCATCGTCTAGCGGACACTGCAGGAAACCGCGTACGGGCGTATTGCACCGCCGTAGCCGCAAGCGTGGCGCGGATTCTTGTACTTCATCGATAACGGTGCGGGGGCGTCGTGCGCGAAGCCGCTCTGGCTGCGCCTGTGATGAAAGGTCTGTAACCCGCACAACCCGGCGGGCTGGAGCACGCCCTGCAGCCACTCGGATCGACGTGTTACATCAGCCCAGAAACCTCACGATACTCGCCGCCGCATCCCGGCCTTCCTGCACCGCCGTGACCACGAGATCCGCGCCGCGCACGCTGTCGCCGCCGGCGAAGACTTTCGCGTTCGCTGTTTGATACGGATAGACCGGATTGGCGGGATCGATGCGCAGCGGGTGGTGAGGGGGCGGCGCCGGGAATACGTTCACACGGCCATCGTCGTGCAGCGCGATGCCGTGCGCGGCGAGCCACGCGGGCGGGTCGGGCTGGAAGCCGAAGGCGATGATGACGATGTCGGCGTCGAGTTCGGTTTCACTGCCGGGCACCTGCTCCGGGCGACAACGGCCGCGCGCGTCGGGTTCACCCAGACGCGTCTCGGCGACGCGCACTGCGCGGACATGGCCGTCGCCGTTGTCGAGCAATTCAAGCGGCGCGCGCTGGAACAGGAACTGCACGCCTTCCTCGCGCGCGTTAGCGACTTCGCGCGCGGAGCCGGGCATGCTTGCTTCGTCGCGACGATAGACGCAGCTGACCTGCGCCGCGCCGAGGCGTACCGCGCTGCGCACGCAGTCCATGCCGGTGTCGCCGCCGCCCAGCACGACCACGCGCTTGTCGCGCAGCTCGGGCAGTTGCACTTGATCTTCCCAGCCGGCGATCGGTCGACCGGTGACATCGTGTTCGCCAACGACGATGCGCCCGTTCTGCACCAGGAACGGCAGCGCCGGCAGCACGTTGCGCAGATCCTGCCCGGGCAGGCCGCCGTCGGTGTAGCGATAACTGCCCAGACCGAGAAACACCGCGTCGAACTCAGCGAGCAGGGTGTCCATCGCGATGTCGCGACCGATCTCCACGCCGAGGCGGAACTCCACGCCCATGCCTTCGAGCGCCGTGCGCCGCGTCGCGATCACCGATTTGTCGAGCTTGAAACTGGGAATGCCGAACTGCAGCAGGCCACCGATCTGTTCGTAGCGGTCGAACACCACCGGCTTCACGCCAGCGCGCGCGAGTCTGTCGGCGCAGGCGAGACCGGCGGGGCCAGCACCCACGATCGCGACGCGCTTGCCTGTGGGCTGCGCGGTGGAAACATCGGGTCGCCAGCCTTCGGCCAGCGCCTTGTCGACGATGTATTTTTCGACCGCGCCGATGGTGACTGCGCCGAAGCCATCGTTGAGCGTGCACGAGCCTTCGCACAAACGATCCTGCGGACACACGCGACCGCAGATTTCGGGCAGCGGATTGGTTTCGTGGCAAAGAGTGGCCGCCTCGTGCACGCGGCCTTCGCGCGCGAGTTCCAGCCACTGCGGGATGTAGTTGTGCAGCGGGCAGCCCCAACTGCAGTACGGATTGCCGCAATCGAGACAGCGCGAGGCCTGCTTCTTCGCCTCGGCTTCCTCGAAGCGGCCGTATAACTCGTGCCAATCGCCCTGTTGGCGCAGCTCCAGCGCCACGCGCTCGGGCATCTGCCGCTGCGATTGCAGAAACGCCTGCGGGGTTTTCTTGCTCATGCCGTCGCTCCCTGTGGGAGGGCCTTCAGGCCCGACTGCAACCGGATCGGGGCTGAAGCCCCTCCCACATGAATGCTGATCATGCCGCGCGCCTCAGTGTTTCGCCCAGCGTTTCGATGCTCACCGCCTTCGGCTTCACCAGCCAGAACTTGCCGAGGTGATCGCGGAAATTGTCGATGATGCCCTGCGCGTACACGCTGCCGGTGTGGCGCACGTGGGTTTCGAGCAGATCGAGTAGATGCGAGCGGTGGTGTTCGAATCCTTCCGAATTGATGCGCAGGATATCGATCAGCTCATGGTTGTAGCGGTCGACGAAATCGCGGTCGCGGTCGAGCACATAGGCCATGCCGCCAGTGAAGCCGGCGCCGAAATTCAGGCCGGTGCGGCCGAGCACCGCGACCACGCCGCCGGTCATGTATTCGCAGCAGTGATCGCCCGCACCTTCGACCACCGCGAGTGCGCCGGAATTGCGCACCGCGAAGCGTTCGCCAGCGCGGCCGGCAGCGTACAGCTCGCCGCCGGTTGCGCCGTAGAGGCAGGTATTGCCGAGGATCGGCGACTCGTGCGCGATGTAGCGCGCGGTGCGCGGAGGACGGATCACGATGCGGCCGTCGGCCATGCCCTTGCCGACGTAGTCGTTGGCCTCGCCCTCGAGATCCAGCTGCAGGCCGCCGGCGAGGAACGCACCGAAGCTCTGCCCGGCGCTGCCGTCGAAATGCAGGGCGATGGGTTTGTCGTGCATGCCGTGGTTGCCGTGCGCGCGCGCGATGCGTCCGGACAGGCGCGCGCCGATGCTGCGGTCGGTGTTGCGGATGTCGTAACGCAGCGGCGTATCGAACGCCTGATTGCCGCGCTTGTGCGCGATGGCATCGGCGAGATCCGTTTCCAGCTGCGCGGCCAGACCGGTCGGCGCCGGCTGCGGTGCGCGCACGCCGCAGTGCCCGCCCGCTGTCAGGCCTTCGTGCGCGAGCAGCGGTGAGAGATCGAGCAGGCGGTGCAGCGGCAGCGTGCCTTCGGTCTGCAGCAGCAGTTCGGTGCGGCCGACGATCTCTTCGATCGAACGTGCGCCCAACTGCGCGAGATAGCCGCGCACTTCCTCGGCCAGACCACGGAAGAAATTCTCGACGCGTTCGGGCAGGCCGGTGAAATGATCGGCGCGCAGCTTGTCGTCCTGGGTGGCGACGCCGGTGGCGCAGTTGTTGAGATGACAGATGCGCAGGTACTTGCAGCCCAGCGCGATCATCGGCGCGGTGCCGAAGCCGAACGATTCCGCGCCGAGCAGCGCGGCCTTGATCACGTCCAGACCGGTCTTCATGCCGCCGTCGGCCTGCACGATCACGCGGTCGCGCAGCCCGTTCGCGATCAGCGATTGCCGCGCCTCCGACAAGCCGAGTTCCCACGGCGTGCCGGCGTAGCGGATTGAGGAGATCGGGCTGGCGCCGGTGCCGCCGTCGTGGCCGGAAATGGTGATCAGATCGGCGCCGGCTTTTGCCACACCGCTGGCAATGGTGCCGACGCCCGCATGCGCGACCAGCTTCACCGAGATCAGCGCATCGGGATTGACCTGGCGCAGATCGAAGATCAACTGCGCGAGATCTTCGATCGAATAGATGTCGTGGTGTGGCGGTGGCGAAATCAAACCGATGCCCGGCCGTGCGTAGCGCAGGCGCGCGATCAATGCGTTGACCTTGTGCCCCGGCAGCTGGCCGCCTTCGCCGGGCTTGGCGCCCTGCGCGACCTTGATCTGCAGCACTTCGGCGTTGACCAGATACTCGGGCGTCACACCGAAACGGCCGGACGCGACCTGTTTGATCTTCGAGACCTTGTCGGTGCCGTAGCGCAGCGGGTCTTCGCCGCCCTCGCCGGAATTGCTGCGGCCGCCGAGGCGGTTCATCGCGATCGCCAGCGCTTCATGCGCTTCGGGCGACAGCGCGCCGAGGCTCATCGCAGCGGTGTCGAAGCGCCGGACGATGCTTTCGACCGGCTCCACTTCGTCGAGCGGTATCGCATTCGTTTTCGAGGTGTCGAACGCGAGCAGATCGCGCAGCGCTGCGGGCGGGCGCGAATTCACCGCGTCGGCGTAAGCGTTCCAATCCTCGCGCAGGCCGCTGCGCACTGCGCGCTGCAGGGTGACGACCACGTCGGGGTTGTACTGGTGGTACTCGCCGTTCGGCGTGTACTGCAGCAGGCCGCCGATGTCCGGCAGCACATTGTTGTCCCAGGCACGACCGGCGATGCGGACGGTCTCTTCCTGCAGCGATGCGAACGTGGCGCCACCGATGCGCGACGGCGTGCCGGTGAAGCACAGATCGACGACTTCGCGATCCAGACCGACGATCTCGAACAACTGCGCGCCGCGATAGCTGCCGATGGTGGCGATGCCCATCTTCGAGATGATCTTGAGCAGACCTTTCTTGATGCCGCGGCGGTAGCTGCGGCCGATCTGGGTCGCTTCGCCGTGCTTGGTCTTCAGGATGCCGCGTTCGCCGAGGTCGTGCAGCGTCTGATAGGCGAGATACGGATAGATCGCGGTCGCGCCGTAACCCAGCAGACAGGCGAAATGATGCGGATCGCGCGCGGTGCCGGTTTCGACGATCAGATTCGACGCGCAGCGCAGGCCGAGCCGCACCAGATGCTGATGCACCGCGCCGGTGGCGAGCAATGCGTGCACCAGCAGATGATCGCGGCGCGGGCGACGGTCGGTGATGATCAGCAGCTTCACGCCTGCGCGCGCAGCGGATTCGGCATCCGCGCACAGCCGCAGCAGCGCTGCGCGCAGGCCTTCCTCTGCGCTGAAATTCAGATCGAGATAGCGGTGCGAATCGCGGAACGCCGGCAGCGTCAGCAGTTGCCGCTGCTTGCGCTGCGACAGCACCGGCGAGTTCAGCATCACGTGCGCGACCTGCTCGGGGCCGTCGACGAAGATGTTGCCTTCCTCGCCGATCTGCGTGCCGAGCGACATCACGCAGTCTTCGCGCAATGAGTCGATCGGCGGATTGGTGACCTGCGCGAATGCCTGGCGGAAGCGGTCGTACAGCGGCCGCAGCTGGCCCGACAGCGCCGCCATCGGCACGTCGTCGCCCATCGAACCCACGGCTTCCTGCTCGGTTTCGGCCAGCGGACGCAGGATCTGTTCGCGCTCTTCGCGGGTGAGCTGGAAGAGCTTCTGGAAACCGGACAGCGTGCTCGCGTCGAATGGCGCCGCGGTGAGATTCGGGTCGACCAGTTCGGTGTGCAGGTAGGTCATGCCCTGCTTGAGCCATTGCTTGTACGGCGCGCGCGCGCGGTTGATGCCGTCGATCGCTTCGGAATCGAGCAGGCGGCCGGTCTGCAGGTCGGCGGCGATCATCTGCCCGGGGCCGAGTTTGCCCTTGGCGAGGATGCGCGGCGTCTCGACATCCCACACGCCGGCTTCGGACGCGACCATGAACACGCGGTCGTCGCTCAATTGCCAGCGCGCCGGGCGCAGGCCGTTGCGATCGACGGTGCAGGCGGCGTAACGGCCGTCGAACGCGACGATGCCCGCAGGCCCGTCCCACGGTTCGCTGTTGATCGCGTAGTACTCGTAGAACGCGAGCAGGTCGGCGTCCTTGTATTCCAGCGATTGCGTCGCCGGTGGAATCAGCAGGCGCAGCGCCTTGAGCAGATCCATGCCGCCGGCCTGCAGCAGCTCCAGCATCGAATCCAGACTCTGCGAATCGGAACCTTCCATTTCGATCACCGGATCGAATTCGGATGGATCCAGCGTCTCCGTGCGCCACACGTGTGCGCGCGCCTGCGCCCAGATGCGGTTGCCGGAGATGGTGTTGATCTCGCCGTTGTGCGCGAGCAGCCGAAACGGCTGCGCCAGCGGCCAGCGCGGACTGGTATTGGTGGAGAAGCGCTGATGGAACACCACCGCACTGCTCGCCAGTTCCGGATGCTGCAGATCCGGATACAGCTGCGGCAGGTACTGCGGCAGCACCATGCCCTTGTAGCCGATGCTGTCCGCCGACAGGCTGACCACGTGCAGGCCGGGCACGTCGCGCAGGCGCTGTTCGGCGCGGCGGCGCGCGAGATACAGCGCATGGGCGAAGGCGTCGCGGGTCATCCGTGCGCCTTCGACATCCAGCACCGGCACCACGAACAGTTGTTCGATCGCCGGCATCGTCGCTTTCGCCAGTTCGCCGCAGACCGTGGCGTCGGTCGGCACCTTGCGCCAGCCGGAGACCGCCAGGCCGACCTCGCGCAACGCCTGCGAGAACGCGCCGTGGACGCATGCGCTGGCGTCGTCGCCGTGCGGCATGAATACGATGCCAGAGGCATAGCGCTGACCGAGCGCGATCCCGGATTCGGCCGCAAGCGCGCGCAGGAAGGCATCGGGGGTTTTCATCAGCAGGCCGCAGCCGTCGCCGGACAGGCCGTCGGCGGCGACGCCGCCGCGATGGGCCATGCGGGCAAGGGCGTCGAGCGCCTGTTTCACCAGACCGGCGCCGGGTTTGTCGTCGAGATGGGCGATCAGACCGAAGCCGCAGGCATCGCGCTCGTCGCGCGGATCGTAGAGGCCGTGGCTGTGATGCGGACGGCAGCTGCGTTGATCGCTTTCCATCGGAAGAGCTCCGGGAACAAACGTGGGAACAGAGGTGGTTGGGGTACGAACGTGGGGCGACAGTCACACCCGCAGGCCGTGAGGTCTGCGTGTTCCGTGTCGCTGGATGACCCGACTAAAGCACAAATGCTGCACTGCGACAACTGGGCGTCGCCCCGGCCCTGGAATCCGCTGACGGACGGGTGGTCGGGGCGGGTTAGACTGCCGCCCTCGCTCGTCGGCTTCCCACTCCGTGAACAGTCCTCTCGATGGCGCCAAGCGTCAGGCCGCGCTCGTGTTCATCTTCATCACCGTGCTGATCGACGTGCTGGCGTTCGGCGTGATCATTCCGGTGCTGCCGCATCTGGTGCAGACCTTCGTCGGTGGCGACCAGTCGCAGGCGTCGTACTGGGTGGGCGCGTTCAGCACCGCCTTCGCGATCGTGCAGTTCTTCAGCGCCCCGATCCAGGGCGCGCTGTCCGACCGCTACGGACGAAGGCCGGTGATCCTGCTGTCGTGCCTCGGGCTGGGGATCGATTTCATTTTCATGGCGCTGGCGCCGAATCTCGCTTGGCTGTTCGTCGGCCGGCTCATTTCGGCGGTCACCTCGGCCAGCTTCTCCACCGCCAACGCCTATATCGCCGATATCACCGCGCCGGAGAACCGGGCCAAGAGTTTCGGCATGATCGGCGCCGCCTTCGGTCTGGGTTTCATCATCGGTCCGGTGATCGGCGGATTGCTGGGCGATATCGACCACCGCCTGCCGTTCTGGTTTTCCGCCGGGCTGGCGTTGATCAACTTCGTCTACGGCCTGTTCGTGTTGCCGGAATCGCTGCCGAAAGCGCGCCGTTCGCCTGCGTTCGACTGGGCGCACGCCAAGCCGATGGGTTCAGTGCATCTGCTGCGCGACTATCCGCAGATCTGGGGTCTGGTGGCGGTGGTATTCCTCGCCAACTTCGCGCACTTCGTCTATCCGAGCACCTTCGTGCTGTTCGCCGATGCCAGCTTCGGCTGGAAGGAAAAAGAAGCCGGCTACGTTCTGGCGGTCGTCGGCGTGCTGAGCGTGATCGTCAACGCGCTGCTGATCGGAAAGATGGTCAAGCGCCTCGGCGAACGTCGGGCAATCCTCGTGGGCCTGAGCTGCGGCGTGATCGGTTTCCTGATCTACGGATTCGCCGGCACCGGATGGATGTTTCTTGCAGGCCTGCCGATCAGCGCGCTCTGGGCGATCGCCACCCCATCGACGCAGGCCTTGATCACGCAGCAGGTTGGCCCCGAAGTGCAGGGCCGCATCCAGGGCGCGTTGAGCAGCCTGGTGTCGCTGGCCGGCATCGTCGCGCCTGCGCTGTTCGCCGGTTCGTTCGGCTACTTCATCGGCCCGACCGCGCCGGTGCGCTTGCCCGGCATCGCATTCCTCATCGCCTCAGCGCTGCTGGCCTGCGCGGTGGCGGTTGCATGGCGCTATGCGCGGGCGCCAGCCGCAGCGGCGTCCGCTGTCGCCGATCCTGCGCTGTAGCCACATCGCAGTTGCTCTTGTAGGAGCGGCGCAAGCCGCGATGGGTAGCGGCAAATCTTCAATGCATTCATCGCGGCTTGCGCCGCTCCTACAAAAGCCTATTCGTTGATGGCGGCCAGATCGCGCGTGGACACCGGCAGGAACGCCCAGAACGGCACGCGGTCCTTGGCCCAGCGTTCCGCAGTCTGGTTGAGGATGTCGAGCACCGTGTCGAAGGTGTCCGAGTCCTGCGCGCGCCAGTCGCCGGTGTTCTCCAGCACCAGCACGTAACCCTCCGATGGCAACCACGACAGATCGCTCAGGCAATCCGCCAGCGCGTCGAGGTTTTCGCCGAACCAATCGGGAAAACGCAGCGCGTCCGCGATCTCGCACATCGCCGCCTCGGCGTCGGCGCAGGCGCGCAGATCCACCGGCAGCACCGCGAACTGCAGCGCGCTGCCGGCTTCCACCAGCGCTTCGCGGTCGCGCGCATCGACGAAATACGCGCCGGCCTGGGTGGAGTCGGCCAGCAGGGCGCCCACTTCGACATCGCTCATCGCGGCGTCTCCCCGCTGCTGTCGAGCGTGAACCGCTGAAAGCTGCGGTAGTGATCGTCGGTGTAGAAATATTCCACCGGCGGACGGCCGCCGACGATGATCCGGCGCGCGCCGCGATCGCGCGAGCCCGGCGTTTCCACGGTGTATTCGCGGTAGTAGCCGCGCGATTGCTGCGGCAGCCGGCGTTCGCGATTGCCGAACACGCCGTCGTCCTGTCGATACGGATAGGGCCCTCCGCGTTCGATCAATCGCAGCGTGTCGACGGCTTCGGCCGGCAGGAAGGCGGGATATGCCGCCCGCGTTGCTTGGGTTTGCGCGACCTCCGCCATGGGCGGCGGCGTTTCGAGCGACGGCTGCGCGCGCGTCCCATGTGCGGGTTCGCTGGCGACGGGCGTGCCGAGCACGATGTCGTCGGGTGTACGGAAAGAGGTCCAAACGACGGCCGCAAGCAGCGCCACCGCGACGACCGCCATCCATTTCGATCCCGATGTCGGATTGCGCATCGCCTGTCTCCTGCCTCGAATGAGGTCGCAGTCTAGGCCTGCGATGGCGTCCGTGCGCTGATCCGCCTCAATAATTCGCTGCGGTGCAATTTGCCGACCGCTGCGTGCGGTTTCAACCGCAGACGATGTCGATGATCTTTCCGGCGTCGTCCACACGGATATTCAGACGATCGCCGCGGTAATCCATCGTCACCATCATGTCGGGCTTGATCACCCGAGCCGTTTTCGCGCCGCTCGCGGCGATCGCCGCCTGCACCGTGCCTTCGTCTGCGGTGCGACCGACGAACCGCTGCGCCGGCTCTGCGCTGCAGCTCGCGTCCATGATGCCCGGTGCGACCCGGATCTGTTCTTCGGGCGGCAACGGACCACCGGTCATTCGTGGCTTGCCGCCAGCGATGCTCTCTCCGCCATCGTCGCCACCGGGCGGTGGTTCGTTCGACGCCACGGGCGTGCAGGCGGCGACGGACAACAGCGTGAGCAACGGGATCGACAGGTGCGACATGGCGGGCTCCTCCTTGGACGATGAAAAAAACGATGTGGCTAAGTTAATCCATCTTCCGGACGTGGGCATGAACGTGGGTGGAGAGCGTGTCGGCGGAGCGTGCACGCAAAAGTTTCGATTCCCTTCCGCCCCTCGAAAGCCAGCTTGCGCAGCTCATCCACCGCAGCGCCTGCGGCCATTCGCGGCTGGCCTTTCCGGCCATGACTTTCAGCCCCTTGACGCGGTTCCGGAACTATTCTACAACTGTAGTACGACACGTGTAGAACGAGAAAGTTAGATGGCCGAAGACATCGTATTGAGCGACCTGCAGTTGGACCTGATGCGGGTGCTGTGGCGGTCCGGGGACCTGAGCGTGGCTGAGGTCACCGAGGCGCTGGCCGACCGCGATCTGGCCCACACCACCGTCGCAACGCTGCTGACCCGGCTTGAAAAGCGCGGCGCGGTGGCGGCACGGCGCGATGGCCGGATGCTGGTCTACACCGCCTGCGTCAGCGAGGCGCAGGTGCGCCGGAACATGGTGTCGAGTCTGATCGCGCAGGTCTTCCGCGGCGACCCCAAAGCGCTGCTGGCGCATCTGGTGAGCGAGCGCGAAGTGGCGCAGGGCGATCTGGAACAGGTCCGCGCGCTGCTGCAGCGCGACGAAGACAACGGGAGCGCGTCGCCATGATCGAGTGGATCGAAAATATATCGCTCTCGGTACCGGCCGGCTGGCTGATCGCGTTCGCGCTGCACGCCACGGTGTTGTTGACTGCGGTCTGGGTGATCGAGCGATTGGGCGGGTTGAAGCATCCGGCCTGGGCGGAATGGGGGTGGCGGTTCGCGCTGTTCGGCGCGTTCGTATCGGTGTCGGTGGAAATGACGCCGTGGCAAGTCATGCGCCCGTCGTCGAGCGATGCGCTGTCGATGTCGACTTCTGCAGCGTCGACAGCGGTACCGACGTCCACCACGTCTGCGGCCATCGCGACCGCCATGAACGATGTCGCCGTGCGACCGCAGACCGACGCCATCGATGCGGATGCGGCGCCCGATGCGCGCAACGATGCTTCGATACAGGCGCGTGGTTTCGCGCCGGTGGCGCTGCCGGTGGCGGATGACGCGATGCTGGTCGGGCTGATGCTGTGGTTGATCGGCGCCATGCTGTTGTTCGTGCGCGTGGCGTTCCAGGCGCTGGGGCTGCTGCGCCTGCGCCGACGGCTCGTGCAGGAGGGCGCGCCTGCGGGCGCGGACCTGCAGCGCGGCATGCAGGCGCTTGCGCAGGAGATGCGCGTGCGTGCACCGACGCTGCGCGTGCTGCCGGGATTGACCAGCCCGCTGGTGCTGCCGGGCGCGGTGCTGCTGCCGCGCTGGGCCGAAGGACTCGACCGCCCGCAGCAGCGTGCGATGCTCGCGCATGAGCTTGCGCATCTGCGTCGTCGTGACCCGCTGTGGCGGCCGTTGCAGCGTCTGGCGCTGGTGCCGCTGTTCTTCCATCCGCTGGCGTGGCACGCGCTGCGTCGTCTCGAAACCCTCGCCGAAACCCTGTGCGATGCGGCGGCGGTGGAACGCAGCGGCAACGGCCGGCATCTCGCCGAATGTCTCGCCGAATGTCTGGCGCGCAGCGCAGACGCCCACAACACCGATCATCGCGGCGCCGGCTGGGCGCTGGCGATGGCCGAACGCAGCGGCGGCATCGTCGACCGCGTGCGCACCCTCTTGGAGAACTCGCAGATGAAATTTTCGACGATACCGAAACGCTGGCGCTGGACCGCTGCCGCTTTCGCCTTGCTGGCGTTGATCGCATTGCCCGGCGTGATGGTGGTCAGCCGCCCCGGCGTTCTGGCCGACGCGGTCTGGAAGCATGCGCTGTCGATCACGATCCGCAACGACGGCGACACCTTGACGATCCGTTCGTCCGCGCCTGCGCCCGGCGAAACCCTGCGTGTGAGGCTCGACGGAGATGTGGCGTTCAATGCGACCGAAAGCGATGTCGCACGGATGGGGCGCGGCGCCGTATTCGAGATCGAGCAGCGTCGGGCCGGCGTGACCCGCCGTTTGCGCATGGTGCCCGGCAAGAGCGGCCCGATACGTGAATACAAGGTCGATGGCGTCGCCAGGACGTTCGATGCCGATGCCAAAGCATGGCTGTCGACCGCGATTCCCGACATCTATCGCATCAGCGGCCTGCAGGCCGAAGCGCGCGCGAAGCGCATCCTCGATCGCGGCGGTGCTGCCGCGCTGTTGAATGAGATCGACCTGCTCAAGAGCGATTTCGTGCGCGCCGCATATCTCGGACAGTTCTTCGTGCAGGCGCAGCCGGATCAGGCGCAGATCGCGCAGGCGTATGCATTGATGCGCGCCATCGGGTCCGATTTCGAGAAGCGCCAAGCGCTCGACGTGGCGCTGGCGCGCCCGATGCTCGAACCCGGCCATCAGGCGGCATTGCTGTCCATCGCGGCGACCATCGATTCGGATTTCGAGCGTGCGGAGTGGCTGGTCGAAGCTGCCGGTAAACTGGCGGTGAACGATGCCAGCGTCGCCGAATGGTCGCGCGCGTTGCGCGGGTTGGACAGTGACTTCGAGCGCAAGCGAGCGCTGGTCGCGATGATCGACGATGGCGCGCCGCGCATTGAGGCGATCACGACCGCGCTGCAGTCGATGCAGGGAATGAGCAGCGATTTCGAGCAGCGTTCCGTGCTGGAAGCTGCGGCCAAGACCGGCATCGCCCTGCAGGACAAGGATTATCTTGCCGCCGTCGAAACCATGGCCTCCGATTTCGAAAAGCGCGAAGCGCTGGTGGCGCTGATCCGTGGCACGACGCCGGATCTCGCGCGCAGCCAGAACATCCTGCGCAGCGTGCGCGGCATGTCCTCCGATTTCGAACGCAGCGAAGTGCTGAAAGCCCTGGCCAGCGCGATGCCGAACGATGTTGCGTTGATCGAGGATTACCGCGCGGTGACCCGAGGCATGTCCGATTTCGAGCGTGCGCAGGCGGAGAAGGCGCTGGACCGGTTTTATACCGGTTGATGATTCCGCTGCACGAATTCGCTAAGGCCCCGATTTCCCGGGGCCTTCGCCTGTTCGGCAGCAACTTGCACGCGTTCTGTAGCGTTACGCGTTGAATTTCTGCAGCAGCTCCGCCTCGCGCGCCTTCGCCTTGTGCAGATGCGCTTCCTTCACATGGCCGTAGCCGCGGATGTGCTCGGGGATGCTGGCGATCTCGGTGGCGAGCCCGACGTTGCCGGCATCGAGCTTTTCGAGCAGTTGTTTGGCCGTCGCGAAATAGTCTTCGATCAACTGGCGTTCCATCTTGCGTTCTTCAGTGCGGCCGAAAATATCGAACGCACCGCCGCGCAGGAACCGCAGCTTGGCCATCAGCTTGAATGCGGTGAACACCCAGGGGCCGTATTCCTTCTTGATCAGCTGGCCGTTGGCGTTCTTCTTCGCCAGCAGCGGCGGCGCGAGGTTGAACTTCAGTGTGTAGTCGCCTTCGAATTGCTGCGCGACCCGCTTCTGGAAATCGCCGCTGGTGTACAGACGCGCGACTTCGTATTCGTCCTTGTACGTCATCAATTTGAACGCATAGCGGGCGACGGCTTCCGACAGATCGGTGGAGCCGGGCGCTTTCGCCTGTTCCGCCGCGCGCACCTTGGCGACCAGATCGCCGTAGCGCTTCGCGTACACGATGTTCTGATAGTCGCTGAGAAAGCTGGTGCGCCGTGCGATGACTTCGTCCAGCGAACGCGACAGGCGCGCATCGTCCAGCGGCATGAACCAGTCGCGTTCGGTGGCGACGGCGGGCACGTGACGCAGTTCATCGGCGCTGCGCAGTTCCGCGCTGTGCGGATCGAGACCGGATTCATGGCCTTCCGATGCCGTCGGCGCCAATAGCGGCAGCGTATGCGGCGTGCTTTCGGCGGCGGTCGGCGCATTGCGCACGATGCTGGCGGCATCGATCACGGCCGGCAGATCGACGACGGCCAGACGACCCCAGGCGAACGCGGTCTTGTTCATTTCGATCGCGGCGCCGTTGAGCTCCACCGCGCGCATGATGGCGTCGAAGGAAATCGGCACCAGACCCTGCTGCCACGCGTAGCCGAGCATGAACAGATTCGCGGCGATCGCATCGCCCATCAGCGCGGTCGCGATCTGGGTGGCGTCGATGACCCGCAGCGCGGACGCCGGTGCATCGCGACCGCCCAGCGCGGTGCGCACGGCGGAGATGATGTCGGCGGCCGGAAACTGCATGTCCGGGCGGGTGGTGAACGTGCCGGGCATCGCTTCGTAACTGTTGAGCACCACATGACTGCGGCCCTCGCGGATCTTCGACAGCGCCCAGTAATCGTTGACCACCACCATATCGCAGCCGAGCACGAGGTCGGCTTCACCGGCGGCGATGCGCACCGCATGGATGTCCTCGGGTTTGGCAGCGATGCGGATGTGGGTGGTGACCGCGCCGCCTTTCTGCGCAAGGCCGGTCTGGTCGAGCACGGTCGCGCCCTTGTGTTCGAGATGCCCGGCCATGCCCAGCAGCGCGCCGATGGTGACCACGCCGGTGCCGCCGACGCCGGTGATCAGGATGTTCCAGGGCTTGTCGAGCGCGCTCGCGAACGTCGGCATCGGCAGATCGGCGAGACGGTCCGAAGCACCGGCCGTCTTGCCCTTCTTCAATTGGCCGCCATGCACGGTGACGAAGCTCGGACAGAAACCTTCGACGCAGCTGTAATCCTTGTTGCAGTTGCTCTGATCGATATCGCGCTTGCGGCCGTATTCGGTTTCTTTCGGCAGCACCGAGACGCAGAAACTTTTCACGCCGCAGTCGCCGCAGCCTTCGCAGACCAGCGAATTGACGATGACGCGCTTCTGCGGATCGACGATCTTGCCGCGCTTGCGGCGGCGGCGCTTTTCGGTGGCGCAGGTCTGGTCGTAGATCAGGATGCTGGTGCC
>CAZGBA010000051.1:0-26061 GCA_964523435.1 uncultured Xanthomonas sp. | reverse complement strand
ACCCGCGGCATGATCCGCCAGCACCAGTTCGAGAAGGTCGAGCTGGTGTCGATCGCCAAGCCCGACGAGAGCGAGGCCGAGCACGAGCGCATGACCCGCTGTGCCGAGACCGTGCTGGAGAAGCTGGGCCTGCCGTATCGCAAGGTGCTGCTGTGCAGCGGCGACATGGGGTTCTCGGCGCGCAAGACCTACGACCTCGAGGTCTGGCTGCCCTCGCAGAATACCTATCGCGAAATTTCCTCCTGCTCGAACTGCGGCGATTTCCAGGCGCGCCGGATGCAGGCGCGCTGGCGCAACCCAGCGACCGGCAAGCCGGAATTGGTGCACACGCTCAACGGCTCCGGCGTCGCCGTCGGCCGCGCATTGATCGCGGTGATGGAGAACTACCAGAACGCCGATGGCTCGATCACCGTGCCCGAAGCGCTGCGCGGCTACATGGGCGGCGCCGAGCGCATCGCCTGAGGCGATCGTCCGATTCCCCTGTGGGAGCGGCGGAAGCCGCGATAGGCTGCGGCAAAGTTTTCCGCAAGTCATCGCGGCTCCCGCCGCTCCCACAAGGGCAGGGCCTCAAATTTCTTCCAGAACACGGGCCGCATGCGCGGCCCGCGTCATCTCCAGGTCCGCATCACGATCAAGGTGTCTGCACCGGCAGCGTGTCCCGGCAATGCTGCCAGACGATCTTGCAACTGTTCTGCGCACCGGAGTTTCCGCAGCGCACCGAAAGGCTGCTGAGCGGCGGCAGCTCGGTGTAGGGGCCGGTGTCGCGCGGGTCGTTCGGATTCAGGCTGCTCAGGGTTTTCTGGTAGACGGTCTGTGTGCCGATCTTGCCGTAGATGGTCACCGATTGGACCGGGTTGGAAACGCCGCAGACGCTGTCGGTGGCGGTGCACAGTTTCACCCGGATCACCGATGCGCCCGCGACCGGGCTGAGCGACAGCGATTCGGTGTCGGTATGATTGATGGCGTTGTCGCAGGGCTGGCCTGCCGCAGCGCAGTTCGCGGCGGGCGTGCAATAGGCGAGAGTGGCGGAAGCGGGTGCGCTGTGAGCACCCAGCGCGAGCGCCAGCAGTACGGATGCGGTGAGACATTTCATCGTTCGATTCCTTTGGTTACGGGGATGGGCCAGCGCGCTGCTGTCGGCAGCGCGCCGGAGTTGCGTGAACTCGCTTACTTGCGCCAGATCGCCGCATAGCGCGCGTCGTTGCCTGCGGCGTAGCCGGTGACGGCACGGGTGAGAAAACCCGATCGGCCGGCGCTGTTCCACTCGGACTGGTACTGCTGCGCGCTGAGGCCATGACGCGCCTTGATCGCACCCGCCGGCTTCGTGCTCCAGATCGCGGAGAACCAGACCTTGCCGTCCAGGCCGTAGGCGTTGAGATAGATCAACTTCAGGCCCTTGGCGTCGTTCTCGGTCACGGACTGCTGATAGGCATCTGCACTGAGCCGCGATTTCGCCGACCACTGGCCGTAGTCTGCTTTTTCGTACAGCGCGGTGTAGCGCGGTTGGCCGTTGACCGCACTGACCGCGATGTTGCGCGGCCGGAAACCGGCGGCGGTCCAGTCGTCGAAGCGCTGCTGGTGCTCGTTCGCCGAAAGCCCGTGATAGGCGCGCGTCTGCGGGCCGCCGTCCTTGCGGAAAATCACCGCATAGCGCACGTCGTCGCCTTGCTTGTAGCTTTCGACCAGGGTCGGCCGGAAACCCTTGCCGGTGAATTCATCGAAGCGCTGTTGATACTGCGCGGCGCTCAAACCGTGGAACGCCTGCCAGGCGGCATTGCCGGCGGGCCGGAAGATCGCGTTGAAGCGCACGTCGCCGCCGACGCTGAAGCCGTCGATCCACTCCGGCGCATAGCCGGCGAGCGCCGCCTGTTCGACTACGCACTGGTAATCGCGTGCGGGAATGCCGTGGCGCGCGTATTCCTTGCCGCCGGGTTCGACCACGCCCGGAACCGTGCGCGCGGTGTAGGTCTTGCCGGTCTTGAAGCGACCATCGTCGATGCCGCAGATGCGCGGGATGCGGTTGCGCTTGCTGCCGTCGTTGTCGGCAAGGAAGCCGCCGGTCGCGGTGATGCCGTCGTTCGCTCTGGGCACGCCGACTTCGAAATGCAGATGCGGCCCGCTGGCGCAGCCCACTTCGCCCTCGTCGCCGAGATACGTGCCCGCACTGACGAACTGGTTTTTCTTCAGGCCCGCCTTGCCGCTGGACGAGCCCTTGCGCATGTGGGTGTACTTGGTCCACTCGCCGTTGGCGTGTTCGATCCAGACGTAGTTGTTCTTCTGCTCGCTGACCGGCTTGCCCTTGCAGTCGAGGCGGTCGTCGAAACCGTCGACGACATGGCGCACGAAGCCGTCGGCGGCGGCGACGATCCGGTAGGTGCCGCCGCCGCGACCGTTCATGTCGATGCGGCCGGGCGGACTGTGGTCGATGTGATCCCCGCCGACGCGGATTTCGGTGTCGTTGGTGTAGGGAATGCGGTACAGGCCTTTCGAGGGCTCGATGGCGGATGCGTTCGCGCCGAGCAGTAGCAGCGCGGCCCCGGACAGGGCGATGCGTGATGCGTTGAACATGGGTGTCTCCGATGGGATGGGTGGAAGGCGGTGTCATTGGGCGTTCGGGCCGTGTACGTGCCGTCTTCGGGTCCGCTCGTGGAATGAGTCGTGCGTTGCGGCGGAAACCCGCCAACCGTTCGTCGGCCGGCGCGTCGGGACAAACGAGTCCGTCGAATGCCGTGTTCGACGTTATGGAAGGCGTGCACAGGTCCGATGCGATGGATGGCGGGATCGGACCGCTTTTCGCGACTCAGGGATCGAGACGGTGCGTATCCCGCACCGCCGGTCGCCATCACTCACCCTGCAGGAGTCGCACCATGTCGAAATACCCTTTGTCGATCGCCGTCGCACTGCTGTGCTGCGCGTCCGTCCATGCCGCGCCACCAACTGTCGGTGCCGACGATCTGGTCAATCCGCCCGATCCGCAGATCGAACGTCCCGGTTCGTCCGGGCCGGGGCAGGGCGAACTGGAAATGGAGCAGGAACTGCAGCTCGCCGGCATTCGTATCCCCTGGGGCGGCGATGCCGATGTGCCGGCCGATCGCGCCGACGACAGGCGCGATGGCCTGTGCGTGTTCCGCTACCGCCACGTCACCCGCAATACCGATCGCACGGCATCGCGGCCGACCAGCACGCGGATCACGCTCAATGCGCAGAAAGGTGTGGTGCTGCACAGTGCGCGCCTGCCGTCGATCGCGAGCGGCGGCAGTGCGGCGTCAAGCGGCGAGGTAGCGCTGGCGCCGGGACGCTGGATGCTCTACGTACAGACCGATGCCGCAGACCGGATGACCGAGCGTGACGAGAGCAACAATCTGCGCCGTGTCGGCGTGACCGTACGCGGCGATTGCGGCGTGCGTGCGTTGCGGGCATCGCCTTATTGATTGGGTCAAATGAAGTTTGAACGTGTGGGAGGGGCTTCAGCCCCGACTGTCGGCCGAAGGCGTCGGGGCTGAAGCCCCTCCCACAGCACAACATGAGTTCAAACTTCTTCTGGCCGGATCAATCGTCGAAGTCAGCTGTTGTCGCGTGCGCGTGCCAATGCCTTCGCTGCGTCGACGGTCTTCGGGTCGTCATCGCCGAGTGCGCCGCGCCGCACCTGCCAGGCCTCGCGCAACAGCGGTTCGGCTTCGTGATGGCGTTTGCGGTCGATCAGCAGTTCGCCCAGCGGCAGCAGCACCATCGCCAGACGTTGATGCCCCACCGGCAGGCGCTTGCGATAGATCGCCAGCGCCTGCCGCATCGAGGCTTCGGCTTCGTCCAGCCGTCCCTGGCGGTGCAGCACGATGCCGAGACGGTTGAGATCGGCGCCGACGCGGTCGTGGGTCTCGCCATAGTCCTTGCGCTGCAGCGCGAGCGCTTCGCGATAGCGGCGTTCTGCGATCGCGTATTCGCTGCGGTTTTCGGCCAGTCGACCCAGATTGAACAAGGTCGCGCCGCGTCCTTTGTGATCGGGCGGGTAGGCGTCCAGCGCGCGCACGTAGAAGCGTTCGGCTTCTTTCGCGTCGCCGCTTTCCGACAGCAACAAACCGATGTCGTTGAGGTTTTCCGCCGTCATCGGATGATGTTCGCCGAACACGGCGAGGCGGATCCGCAGCGCATCCTCGAACAGCGCGCGAGCACCTGCGTAGTCGCGTCGCGATTGCAGCAGCCGGCCCAGATTGGCCATCACGATCGCGGCTTCCGGATGCGCTTTTCCCAGCGATGCCTGCATTCCCGCCAGCGCTTCGCGATAAAGGCTTTCGGCGGCGTCGTATTCGCCAAGATCGCTGCGGATCATCGCGAGATTCGACAGGCTGGTGCGCAGGTCCGGATGCTGCGCGGGCAGGATCTGTCGCCGCAGGGTCAGCGCCTGTTCCAGCAGCGGTCTCGCGCCGACGTAATCGCCCTGCTGGCGCAGACTCATCGCGAGCAGGCTGAGCGCTTCGGCGACCAGCGGATGGCGTTCGCCGTACAGACCTCGCCGCATCGCCAGGGCGTCGCGGAACAGGGTTTCGGCGCCGCGCTGGTCGCCGCGTCTCGCGTGCAGCTGGGCGATATCGATCAGGGTCGTCGCGATCTCTTCGTGTCGCGCGCCGAAGAGACGACGATAGCCGGCGAGCGCTGCCGTCAGTTCCGCATCCGCTGCGTCGTATTCGGCCAGTTGGCTCAGCGCGCGGCCGTGTCCGCGCTGCGCGCCCGCGAGCAACAGCGGATGGGGTTGCGGCAGCTTGCGCAAGGTCGAGAGATTGCGCTCGAACAACGCGCGCGCCTGTTTGAAATCGCCCGCACGGTCATACGATTCGGCGACGACGGCAAGGACTTCGACGGCAGTCTCCGGATTCTTGTCGAGTTCGCCCTGAATACTTTCCCAGCCTGCGTCCAGCGCCTGCCGTGCGCTCAGCGGTACGCCGCCGGTTTCGCGCGGATCGCTCAGCAGGAACACGCGTTGCAGCAATGCCAGCGTCTGCCGGGTTTTCTCCGCTTCGGCCTGCGCACGGTCGCGTTCGCGGGCGATGGCCTGCGCCTGCAGCGTCGCGGTGATCGCATAACCGGACAGCAGCGCGAAGATCGCGATGCCGGCGGCGACCGCCCACGCGTTGCGCTTCAGGAATTTGCTGCTGCGATAGCGCCAGCTTTCCGGGCGGGCAAGCACCGGCAACCCGGTGCGACAGCGTTCGAGATCATCGATCAGCGCATTCGCCGATGCGTAGCGGCGCTCCGGCGCCTTGCGCAACGCTTTGAGCACGATGTTGTCGAGATCGCCGCGCAGCTTGCGGCGCAGCGCGCCCGGCGTCGTACTGCGGGCAGCGCAGCGTTCGCTGTCGTCGTCGGTGATGCGTTCGCTTGGTCGCACAGGCTCGTTGCGGCAGATCGCGTCTTCCAGCGCGCGCTGCGATGCGTCCAGCGCGTTCTGCGCGCGATGCCCGGTCAGCAGTTCGTACAGCAACAGTCCGAGCTGATAGAGATCGGTCGCGGTGGAGGTCGGTTGCCCCAGCACCTGCTCCGGCGTCGCGTAGTCCGGCGTGAATGCGCGCAGTGCGGTATGCGTGTCTGGCGGCTTATCGAGCGGCGATTCGCTCAACACTTCGGGGAGCGCTTTGGCGATGCCGAAATCCAGCAGCTTTGGCCTGCCGTCCGCGCCGACGAGGATGTTGCCTGGCTTCAGATCGCGGTGCGCGACCAGATTGCGGTGCGCGTGGGCCACGGCTTCGACGATCTGCACGAACAGCGCGATGCGCGCGTCGATGTCGAGCCGCTGTTGGTCGCAGGCGCGGTCCAACGCCTCGCCTTCGACATATTCCATGACCAGATATGGGCGGCCGTCGCGGCTGCGCCCGCCGTCGAGCAGACGTGCGATGCCCGGGTGGGTCAGCGAGGCCAGGATCTGCCGTTCGCGCGCGAAGCGTTCGAGAAATGCGTCCGATTCGTCGCCCGGCCGCAGCAGTTTCAATGCGCCGGTCTGATGGAACCCGGCGTCGTTGCGTTCGACCAGATACACCGTGCCCATGCCGCCGTGGCCGATCCGGCGCAGCGGTTGCCACACGCCGATGCGTTCGGGCAGCGCTTCATGCGTGTCTTCGGTCGGCGGCGAAGCCTCGAACAGCGAACGCCAGCGCGCGTGCGCGGCTTGTGGTGGCTGCAGCGCTTCCGATGCATCGGCGGCGAGCCGCAGCAGTTCACGCAGCGCACGACCAAGTGCGGCGTCCTCCGCGTCGATCGCGCATACGAAGGCCTCGCGCGCGTCGTCATGCAGATCCAGCGCCCTGTCGAACAGCGCGTCCAGGCGGATGCGCGGGTCCTCCGCTTCGGATCCGGGCACGGTGGGTCCGCTCACGGTGGGTCCATCGCCTGCAGCAGCCAAGCGCGCGCCCGCATCCAGTCGCGCTGCACGGTGCGCAGCGACGACTGCATGGCTTCGGCGGTTTCGTCCTCGGTCATCCCGGCGAAATAGCGGCATTCGACCAACTGCGCCAGACGCGGATTGAATGCGGCGAGTTTCGACAGCGCATCGTCGATCGCCAGCAGCCGTTCCGGTTCGGTCGCGTCCGCCACCATGTCGGCGTCCAGCGTCGCATCGACCGCGCCGCTGCCGCGTTTGCCCGCGAGCCGTTTGCGGGCGTCGTCGATCATGATCCGGCGCATCGCCCGCGCGCAGATCGCAAAGAAGTGCCCGCGGTTCTGCCAGTCCACCCCGTCCTCATCGACCAGCCGCAGATAGGCCTCCTGGACCAGACTGGTGGTGTCGAGCAAGGGGCCGCGCTGACCGTTGCGGGCGAGCTGGCGATGGGCGATCGCCTTCAGCTGGTCGTAGACCAGCGGCACCATCCGGTCGAACGCCTCGCGATCGCCGGCATGGTGGCGCTGCAGCAGTCGGGTGATGTCGCTGGGTGGATCGCTGGGCATGGCGTGATGGGGCTCCGACCCGGTACGAGGGCCCGTGGCTCGGGCGATGCGGTTCCCCTGCGTCCTCAAGCGCAAAAAGCGGCCACCATCGGCCACCCGGGGCCGCACGCCTGCATTGCATGGGTGAGATAAAATTGATTCAATGCGCCCCACTGTTCCGTGGATGGAAATATCGCCGTGAACGATCTCAACGACCTGTACTACTTCGCGATGGTGGTCGAGCACTCGGGTTTCGCCGCCGCCGAACGCGCGCTGGGCATCCCGAAATCGCGCCTCAGCCGGCGCATCAGCCAACTTGAAACCGACATGGGCGCGCGTCTGCTACAGCGTTCGACGCGCCGTTTCGCGGTCACCGACGTCGGCCAGAGCGTCTATCGCCACGCACAGTCGATGCTGGCCGAAGCCAGCGCCGCCCGCGAAGTGGTCGACCGGCTCAGCGCCGAACCGCGCGGCCTCGTGCGGGTGAGCGTGCCGGTGGGCATCGCCCAGGAACTCATTCCGAAACTGCTGCCCGATTTTCTCGCCCGTTACCCGCAGGTGCGCGTGCAACTGCACGTCAACAACCGCCGCGTGGACGTGATCAACGAGGGCTTCGACGTGGCGATCCGCGTCCGCGCGAAGCTCGACGACGACGGCAGTCTGGTGATGCGCAGCTTCGGCCAGATCCAGGAACTGCTGGTCGCCAGCCCGAAATACCTCGACCGCGCCGGCCGTCCGCGCGACCCGGAAGAACTCGCCGGCCACACCACGCTCAGCATGAGCGAGGACGAGGCCCGCCAGCGCTGGGAACTGCAGGGAGAGGGCGGCGAAATCCGCCGGGTCGAACTCAAGCCCCGCGTCTCCGGCTTCGATTTCCCGATGCTGATGGCGCTGGCCAAGCAGGGCCTGGGCGTGACCCTGCTGCCGGAAACCATCTGCGCCGACGCCGTCCGCAACCGCGAGCTGGAAGTGGTGTTGCCCGCCTGGCGCCTGCCGATGGGCATCTGCCATGCCGTGTTCGCCTCCCGCCGCGGCCTGCTGCCGGCGGTGCGGATGTTCATCGACTACCTCGCCGAAAGCCTGCCGCCGCTGCTGGAGGCCTCTCGCCTCAACTGTCTGCACTGCCCGGGTGGGATGGCGCCGGTGAAGCAGGGTAAAATCGCCGAGCCGGCGTGAAGGTGCTTGATTGTCGAGAACCTTCCAAGCGCGTCATTCCCGCGAACGCGGGAACGACGGGTCTACTAGAAAAAATTAAAACGGAGAGATGGCCGAGTGGTTTAAGGCAGCAGTCTTGAAAACTGCCGTGGGTTTACGCCCACCGTGGGTTCGAATCCCACTCTCTCCGCCAGATACGCAAGGGCCCCCGAATGGGGGCTTTTGCGTATCTGGCGGAGAGAGCAGGTGGACGAACTCACCGGGTTCGACACATCGGCAGGGCGAGACGGGGTTTCGCGCGGCCCGGTTCCGTCAACCCGTGAGGTCTATTGCTGCGGCGTATTGCGTAAACTATGTGTCATGACGAGCAATCAAGCATGTCTGGTTGAATGTATGTCACCGGCTGGCGTCCAAATGATAATCATCTAGCTAATCCATATCAGAGTGTCAGAGTGAGTTCATCGGGCTTGGAGCCAGCGGGGTTGGAGATGCAGGCAAAGGATCAACGGGATCGCGAAACACAAGGCTGTGCCCTGGTGTTTCCGGGGCAGGGCACTCAGTACATCGGTATGGGCGAGGAGGTTTGCGATCAGTCGCCGGCTACTGCGCGCGTGTGGGACTGCGCCAGCGACATCTCCGGTTTCGACGTGCGTCGTCTATGCTTCAAGGGGCCGATGCCCAAACTCGATAAAACCCAGTATCAGCAGGTGGCTGTCACCACCGTCAATCTCGCCATGCTGGAGGCGATCCGCGCAAAACGGACGATCGGCGAAGCCTGCGTCGCCGGGCACAGCGTCGGCGAATTCTCCGCGCTTTATGCCGCAGGTGTGTTGGGGCTGG
The DNA here is from genome assembly GCA_964523435.1 of uncultured Xanthomonas sp. GTDB lineage: Bacteria > Pseudomonadota > Gammaproteobacteria > Xanthomonadales > Xanthomonadaceae > Lysobacter_I. The sequence continues at coordinate 17,154 of CAZGBA010000051.1, read as the reverse complement.
AGGATGTCTTCCGTGCAGTCACCGCCCGCGGCGAGATCATGAATGCCTTGGCGGAAGAAACCGAAGGCGCCATGTATGCGATCAAGGGAGTCGATCGGGACAGTCTCGTCGCTTTGATCGAAAGCCATACGCCGGCCGACCGCGTCGATATCGCCAATGACAATTCGCCGAGGCAGCAGGTGGTCTCCGGCGCCAGGTCGGCATTGAAACAATGTTTGCCGAAGCTTCTGCGTGCGGGTTTCGAGCAAGTGAAGCTGCCCGTCAACGGGGCGTGGCACAGCGGTTTGATGCGGAATGGCGTAGACGAGTTCCAGGCGGTCATCGATCGTTTGCACTTCGCCGACGCGGTCTTGCCGATATTCACCAATCAATCGGCAACCGCTATGACAGCGCCTGATCTTCTCAAGCGCGACCTTGTAAGCAATCTCTATTCCACGGTGCGCTGGTGCGAAACAGTCGTTGCGATTGCGGATAGCGGCGCAAGTCTTCTGCTGGAAGTCGGGCCGAAGAAGGTGCTCAGCCGGCTTCTGCTTGATTTTCCGATGCTGGAGGGTCAGCTGGCTGCGCGACATGCAGCCGATTTCCTGGCTGCCGACAAGGCTGAGGCGCCGTAATGCTTCCGAGCTTGCGACGTCATCTTGGTCGCCATGTCGCAAGCATGTGGCTTGGAACGACCTTCCTGTGCCTGATGCTGAGTTTCGCGCTGGTCCGCAACAGCCAATCCCTGCACCTTTCGGAGCTGTTGATAGCAGGCGTCGCGATTGCCGCTGGGGTGACCTATGGCGTTACGCGCGATGCCCCCGGCTACTGGATCTACAGCACGCTGGTTGCGAAGTTCATCCTGTCGAAAGAGGAAATCGCGCAGATGCGCGATCTGCAGCCCAGTCATGTGACAAGTTGGTTGAATCCGCTGCGGACGCCTTACGGAATGCCATTGCTGGCTGCAGTCGCGATGTTTTTCATTCTGTTGATCGGTGATCGATTGTTTCCGCAGCACTCGACGCTGTTGGCTTTGTCGGGCATAGGCCTGCTGTTGCCCTTGATCCTGTGCTGGACGCTGTTGCGCAGCGCCCACTACTACATCGTGCTGGCCAGTCCCGATGGCGAAGCCCTGATCGGGAAAGACATGCGTGGGCCGCGTCATGTCAGTGCCTATCGCCGCGAAGATCTATGGGTCGCACTGCTGATCAATTTCGCGTTGATCTGGCCGCTTCAAAGCAAGCCGGCCTTCAGCCTTGATGCGGGGTATGGCAGTCGCGAGTTCATGACGGCATCCGTCCTGCTCATCTGGATCGCTGCGTTTTTCACGCTGCTCAGCGCGCGTCGTTCGCGTCTGTTTTCGGTTGTTGGCGAGCGACTATCGCAGTTGTTCAATCATGACGCTGTCGTGACCGGTCATCGTCCGCCGCGATCGACGCTGGCGAGAATGCTGGTCTACTACACGCTGCTTGGTCTCTGGTCGCTCGGCCTGTGCCTGTTCCTGGGCGCGCTGCCTGCTGAAGTGCCGTTCCCGTTGTTCTGTTCGCTGCTGCTGCCTGCCCTGGGTGCAGTGTTCTGGTATGAGCGGGGAATGACGTTTCAGTGCGACTTGGAGCAGGCGATGCAGTTCATCAACGAGCAAACGATACAGCCGGTGGCATCGTTACGCCGCATGCCCGAGTCCAATTGAGCCGATCAATATGCATCTGGGCATCGACATCGTCGAAATCGAGCGCATCCGCACTGCCGCAAAACGCAGTGGAGAAGGCTTCATGCTCCGGGTTTATACGCCGAAGGAAATTCAATACATCGGAAATCCGGAGGAGAATGCAGGACGCGCAGCGGGTATCTGGGCTGCCAAGGAAGCGGCGGTCAAAGCGCTTGGTACGGGTTTTCAGAACGGCGTGCTTTTCCATGATATGGAAATAGCATACGAGGATATGGGGCGACCCTATCTCGTGTTTTCCGGAAAATTTAGCGAGCTCATGAAACAATCCGGGTTGAGCGAAGCAAGTCTGAGTATCTCCCACTGCGGTACTCATGCAGTGGCGGCAGTGGTGCTCGGCTGACAATCACACGAAAGAAACAGGGAAGCTCATGGCAGCGTATCTGGATTTGCAGGGAAAAGTGGCATTGGTGACCGGAGCGAGCGGTGATATCGGTCTTGCGGTATGCCAGAAATTGCTTGAGGACGGTTGCAAGGTATATGCAACCTACAACAATAATCCGGCGCGTCTTGCCGAGCTGGCTGATCAGCCGCAATGCGCCGGACGGTTGCTGGCGCTCAAATGCGATATCACGGACAAGGAGTCGCTGGAAGCGGTCATGGCCCGCATCGAGGAAGCGGACGGAAAACTCGATGTTCTGGTGAACAATGCAGGCAAGTATCGCGACAATCTGTTCGCGACAATGCTGTACGAAGAATTCGACGATGTCGTCAAGACCAATCTTTACGGCACTTTCATGGCGACCAAGGCTGCCTTGCGCATGTTGCGCAAGGCCAAGCTTGCGACCGTGGTGAATGTTTCTTCGATCGCCGGCATCACCAACAGTTTTGGCCAGACCAACTACAGCGCAGCCAAGGCGGGAATGATCGGTTTCACCCGTTCATTGGCGGCGGAGCTCGGTTCGAAGGGCGTCAGGGTGAATGCCGTCGCCCCTGGACTGATCGAGTCGGTGATGACCAAGCGAGTGCCCCGCAATGTCATTCGCCAGACAATTTCAGTGATTCCTCTTCAGCGCATGGGCGAAACCCGCGAAGTGGCTGAGGTCGTCGCATTTTTGTGTTCAAGTTCGTCGAGTTATGTCGTTGGCCAGACATTGGTGGTCGATGGCGGCCTCATCATGCGTTGATAGAAGGAAAATCCATATGTCCGATTCTGAAGAAAGTCTGATCACGCCGGCATTGTTGATGAAAATGGGTCCGTGGCGCTATCCATTTTTTCTTGTCGATAAGATATGCGAATTCAAACGCGGCACGCGCGGTTTCATCACTGCAGTCAAGAATATTTCATTCAACGAGCCGCAGTTCACCGGCCACTTTCCGGAAAGCCCGATCATGCCGGGCGTCCTGATTGCCGAGGCCATGGGCCAGACGAGCGACTATCTGACCCTGCTGACGGCGTTTTGTCTTGAGTACGAGAAGCGTTTCGAGTGCGACCTTTCCGCTCGCCGCGATCTGCAGAAAGCGCTGCATTCAGAAGAAGGCATGAGTATCATCGCTGCCATCCGCAAGCAATGGGGCGGCGTGCTCGCTTCCCAGGAACTCAAGTTCAAAAGCGTCGTCGTGCCCGGCGATACCCTCTTCATGCGCAGCGAACTGATCATGAAAGACCCTGCCGGCTTCAGCCAATTCAAAGTCGAGGCGCGCGTCGGACGAAGAGTCGCGGCGGCCGGAAAGGTCGCCAATTTCTGGTTCGATATGTCGAAAACCCCCGTCTATCCAGGTTAGTCGAACGGATAGACAAGTCATTCTGCAAGGATCAAAACAATGGAAATGCAACTGCAAGCGGCAATCGCCGAACGTCGGCAAGTGTTGGATAAGCTCAAGGACAGTCTGATCGACCGCCTCAATCTGTATCAGAGCAAAGAGCAGATCGATGACGATACGCCGCTGTTCGGCAGCGGCCTGAAACTCGATTCGGTGGATGCGACCGAACTGGTGGTGATGCTCGACGAAGATTTTTCCGTACGCGTCACCGAGGGCGATGATCCCTCGTACATGCGCAACGTGAATACGTTGGCTTCGTTCATCCTCAAGCGTCAGGCTGCGCTCTGAGCAAAGACTGCGTGTATCTCAATCTGGTGTTTCAAAGGAAAATTTCATGAGTCTGGAATCCATGCATGAAGCTGCCGGTGCCGCCTTTGGCGAGCGCAATGGCATCCGTATCCCGCTGAACTTCGGTCAGCCCGGCGAGGAGCATCAGGCTTCGCGCCATACCATTCTGATGGTCGACTATTCGCATTTCGGCGTTGTCGAAGTGCAGGGCGGCGACGGTTACGATTTTCTCAACCGTGTGGTCGGCGGCGACCTTTCGGTGATCCGCAACGAACAGACCCTTTACACGCTGTTGCTGGACGCTGATGGGCAGATCGTCACCGATTTGCTTCTTCTGTGCGACGACGAGCGTTTTCTGCTGCTCTCCGAATGGATGAATGGCGATGCCCTGGCTTCTGCGCTGCAGGCGCTGATCGGCGAGGAGGATGTGCAGATCGCCGCATTGAACGATCAGGCGGTCATTCTGTTCGAAGGCCCTTACAGCTGGGAATTGATGGCTGAGCTCTTCGGATTCGATGTGCTTGGGCTGCCATTCATGGAGTTCATGCCCGTCGATGACGGCATTCTGCTTCGTGCGGGCAAACACGGTGAATTCGCCTTCAAGTTTCTGGCATCCAAGGAGGCGGCCGCCGCGCTTTGGCAGCGCGCGGAGGACGCCGGATTGAAGTTCGACATGAAGAAGGGCGGCATCGATTTCCAGAAGCGGTCGCGTCTCGAAAATCCGTGCTGGGACCCGGCGCTGGTCGGTGCATTCAGCCGTTGTCCGATCGAACTGCAGATGCAGTGGGCCGTGCGCTACGACAAGGATGCTTTCATCGGTCGAGATGCGCTTTTGAGCAAGTTGGAAGAAGGCGTCAAACAGCGCGTGGTTGGCTTCGTTGTCAAAGGCGATGGCACCGCATTGGGCGTCGGAGACAGCGTATTCGCCGGCGCCGATGCCATCGGCAAGGTCATCACGTTTGGCCGTTCCGCAGGTGTGGGTGGTTTCTTCGGCCAAGCGTTGCTGGATAGCGAATATGCCTATGCCGGCATCGACCAGTACGAAATCGCCGGCAATGGCGTACGGATCGCCATCCGCACGACCGAAATCCCGTTTCTGCAGAACTTCAGCTTCATGGTCAATCCGGCGGAACACAGCTATATCGATTCCTCGAGACCGAAGAATCTCATCGAGCAGCGCCAGGCCAAGACCTGAAGCTGCAACAGCCGCCGTGCGTTGTTGCAGCAGACGATCGTCAAGCTTGGCGGGCCGCCCCGTGCGTTGGTACGACGCGCTGAGAAATCGATCGGAGAACCAGATGTATCGACGTCTGGTGCTTCGATAGCGGATCCGACGTTTACGCGTCACGCAAATTCTGAACAGGTTCTGGATGGACTTGTTCAGATCCTTCAAGGGCAAGACCGGCTGTCGTACTGACGGCCGTATCGACGAATGCATCAAGGACAAACGAGCAGGCTGTCCTTACAGGAGTTCCGTATGGTCAAGCGAAAACGAGTAGTGATCACTGGTATGGGCGTGCTGACGGCCATGGGCAACACCGTTGACGAGTTTCGCGAGGCGTTGTTCGCCGCCAAGTCCTCGATTCGCCCGAGCGAGCGCTTTTCGCATTATTTCGACCATGCGATGGCCTCCGAGGTGCTGCAACATGTCGAGTACGAGGGGATCTCGCCCGAGCGGCTTCCAGAATTGGATCGCACGGTGCGATGGGGCTACAAGGTCGCTCGCGATGCGCTGCAGCAGGCCGGGCTGCTGAACCATGCACTGTTGAAACAAACCAGTTTTGTAGCAGGTGTCTCGTCTGCCGGTGCCGAAGCGACGATGCCGATGATCGAAAATCAGCCGGAGAAATTTTCTCTGCGCATGCTCGAGGTGTCCGGAAGTTTCTCTTCCATCTGTCCCGTGGTGACTTCACTGCTGGGGGTGCAGGGAGGATTCGAGCTGGTCGCGACTGCCTGTACCGCCAGTACCAATGCGATCGGCATCGGTTTCGACCAGATCCAGAACGGCAAGAATCCGATCGCGCTGATCGTCGGTTCGGATCCGGTCTATCTGCCGACGTTCGCAGGTTTCCATGCATTGAAAGCCACCCGGGACGAACCCTGCTGCCCCTTCTCGGGTACGCCGGGGCTGTCCATCGGAGAGGGCGCGGGCGCCATCGTTCTCGAGGAGTACGAGCATGCCAAAGCCCGGGGCGCGGCTATTTTTGGTGAAATTATCGGCTACGCCACCACGTCCGACGCGCACCACGAAACCGCACCGGATCCCCGTGCGGAGGGGGCGACACTGGTCATGCGGATGGCTTTGGCGAATTCCGGCATCGCACCGGAAGACATCGAGTACATCAATGCGCACGGTACGGGGACCGAGGCCAACGACCGTGCGGAAACGATCGCGATGAAGAAGGTGTTCGCCAACATCGCGGAGATTCCGGTCAGTTCAAGCAAATCCTATTTTGGGCACAATATCGGCTCTGCCGGCATTGTCGAATTGATCGCTTGCCTGGTCACGCTGCCGGCAGGCAAGGTGTTGCCAACGCTCAATTTCAGCGTCCCGCGAATCGGCTGCGATCTCAACTACGTGCCGAACGAGTTCCAGCAGCGCGATGTCGCGCTGTTCATGAAGAATAACTATGCGTTCGGCGGCAACAACTGCAGCATTGTGGTTTCGGTGAAACCGGAACAGGCAGCGGCAACAGAATACCGGCCGCGTCGCGTCGCCATTACCGGAATCGGAGTTCTCAGTTCTCTGGGCTATGGTGCGGCCAATATCGCCCAGCGTATCCGCGATGGCGAGAGCGGCGCATCGCTGATTGCCATGCGCGACTGGATTTCGGCTGATGGCCAAGGCGGAGAAGAAAGTCCTTACGGCAAGTTCTTCGCCGATACGTCCGGCTTGCATGACGCCGCGATTCACGAGGGATATTTCCGCGCTCACGAGATACGCAATATCGAGCCGCGCAAGCATCTGAAGAATTTCGATCCGCGAAAAGCCAGCAGAATCGCCACGTATGGTCTTCTGGCTTTGGAGCAGGCGTTGCAGAGCGGCGGAAAAAAAGTGCGTCATGGCGATACCGATGTCGCACTGATCATGGGCATGTCCAAAGGACCTCAGGCCACAGTAGCGAGGTACGTGCAGAGTCTGTATCCGGATCCAAGGCGTGCGCGAACATTCGAATTTCCGTCCGCACTCATGAACTCGATCGCGACCTTCTGTGCGATCGCCAAAGGAATGAAGGGCTACAACACAACGCTTTCGACAGGCTATAACGCTGCTTTCGGATCACTTTTCTACGGTTACGAATTGGTGCGCCAGGGCTTGCAGGCCCAGGCACTGGTAGGAGGGGCGGACGAGAACGCTTACGCTGCCGCATTGATGTCGCCCGCGAACAGGTCCCGGGTGAACCTGGATGTCGCGGAAGATGCTTTTCAAGTGTATTCCGCCAGACCCAGCGGTTTCATCATGGGCGAGGGCGCAGCCGTGGCCATGCTCGAAGATGCCGACATCGCTGCTGCCAGAGGCGCGGAGATTCTTGCTGTGCTTGTCGGTTATGGCCGCGCCTGCGATGCGACGTATCCGGGCGAACCTGCGATGGCACGCGGTAACGCGATGGCAACGGCAATCCGGCAGGCGCTTGACGAGGCTGATGTGCGCGCCGATCAGATCGACTTGATCTGCGGTACAAGCTGGGGTTCGAGGGAAAGTGCGGACAAGGAAATAGGCGCTGTCCGCGAGATCTTCGCCGGTGCGCAGGTTCCGCTGGTGAACTACAACGCGCATTTCGGCTTCGTCGAATCGGCTGCCGCGCTGCTCAATCTGTCGATGCTGTTGGAAGCGATGAAATCCAGCGAAATCGCCCCGATCCCGAACACCCGCGAATTTTGCGCCGACGACATCGCTTTTGTTCGACAGCCGATTCACCGCGAAGTGCGTCATGCCATCCTGATCGGAACTTCCGATGGTGGCAACAATTACGCGGCCGTGCTGCGCAAAGGGACGCTGGATGGCTAGGCGTGACCCGGCGGTGATTTCAGGTATCGGCGCCTGCAACGGACTGGGCGTTGATGCGCCAGCCATGAACGCCGCGCTGGCCGCGCAGCGTTTCGCGGACCATCTTCCATTTTTCGAGGATGATCGCGATGCCGCCCGTCTCGGTATGCCGTTCAACCCCTTGCAGGTGGCGATGCCGGCATTGGTCAAAGGGCGCGCCACAGCCGCGACGACGGCGGCGTCATTGCTTCAGCGTGTCATTGATGAGGCGCTTGCCGATGCGGGGCTCGATAGTGATGATCTGTCCTCGCAGCGTGTGCAGCTGTACATTGGGGGTCAGGGCGTGCAGCCGGAGGCGATCGAGTTCGCCGGTTATCTGTCGCGCAACGATCGTGAGGATGTGCTGTTCAATCCGTCGATCAAACAGATGCACAGCGAAAGTTATTGCGAGGATCGCCTAGGGCAGCTGCTGAGTCTTCATTACAGACTTGCCCGGCCGCCGCAGGCGCTCGCAACAGCCAGCTGTTCGAGTCTGTCGGCGCTTTATCTGGCCACCAAAGCGGTCGAGTCGGGGCGCATCGACATCGCGGTCGTGGCGTCCTGGCAGCAGGTCACGCTGTACAACATCATGTTCATGGGCGGCATGAACGCCCTGGCGCGCACGGTGGCACAGCCGTTCTCCGCGAATACCGAAGGCGTCATGCTGGGCGGTGGTGTCGCTGCGACTATTCTCGAAAGCCGAGAGCATCTAGATCGCCGCAAGGGTACGGGCCGCATGCGCATCGAGGGCTTCGCTATGTGCCAAAGCGGTGGTTCGTCGCGTGGCGGGCAGTCGTTCTCGCCGGATTTCCGCTCCATATCGCGCACCATCAGCGAATCCCTTGAGCAGGCGCAGACCGATGCGGATCGGATCGGCTGCATTTTCATGCACGGTAATGGCATACGCGGAAGCGATCAGGCGGAATTGATGGCGGTTCGCAAGATGTGGGGCGAAAACGGTATTCCAGCCGTGTCGTACAAGGCGCAGCTAGGTTATCAGGTCGCGGCCAGCGGACTCACCGATCTGGCGATCCTTGCCGACGCCATGCGACAGCAACGGTTGCTGGCGTTCCGCACGCAGGCGCCGTTGGATGTGGTGGCCGGAGTGCATCTGCACGCCGACACGTCACCGCTATCCTTGGTGTCGGACAAGATCGTCAAGCTCGGACTGGGTCTTGAAGGTTCGGTCGCCGCCTGCACTTTGTCGCGTATGGCATGAGCCATGACTGTCGATAAAGAAGTGCCTATGCCGTCCTCCGCGCTGCCATCGTCAGCGAACAGTCGATCCAGCGATGATGAGTCCTTCTGCGGCGTATCACGCGTTGATTCGCCGCGATTGCTGCTGGCGGGATTGTCCGTCGTGCAGCCGACACGCGCGGCGGAGCCTTACGCCATGCGCTGGTTTCGCGCATGGGAAGGCGATCTGTATCGCCGTGCGATGCGCAAGACGGCGCGATCGCAGTGGGATCTCACTCGTTTCAGCGTGGATGGTGGACCTGAGGCGAGCAGGGCAGGCTACCGCGAAACCCAGGCGGCCGTGAGCCAGGCGGCCAAGCAGGCGATGGCTATGGCCGAGTCGAATTGCGGGCGTCCCGGTCCCCGCGAACGCCTGGCGCTGCTGTATTTCGATTTCTGGGGGCAGTGCTCGCATCTTGAACAGGCCTTCAACTGGCGCGACAGTTTCGATTTGGACGTCATTCCAAAATTTCTGCTGCGCGATCATGGTGTCAATGGCTACTCCTGCAAGATCCACGCCGGACGCGCGGCGTTTGTTCAAGGGTTGAATATGGCCGCAGAGCTGCTCGATGGTGGCGATATCGACAGTGTCCTGCTCGGTGGCGTATTCCGCTTCTATCCTGCGCTCGGTTTTTCCGAAGCACTCGTCAACGCCGAACAGGAGCAACGGTGGCTCGGAAAGGGAGGCCGGCACACTGCGGCGGTTATCGAGCGGGCCGGATTTGCTGTGTTCAAGCGCGGCGACGCAACCACCAGGAAGACGCATGCGCCGGTCATGGTGGATGCGGCGAGATATCTCAATTTGACCGGTTCACGTGCTGCAGCGACTCAACAGCTGTGCCTGGCATGGTCGAACCTGTTGCCTGAGGCGCGAGGCGTGATTTACGGCGGGCTCTATCCGTCCAGCGCGTTGGCTGCGGCGGAAGAAGCTGCTTCTGCGGCCGTTGGACAGCAGATGGCCTACGAAAATATTAGTCGCAGCTTCGGCGACAGCGGCGGCATCAATCCTTTGCTTGCGCTTCAGCAGTATGCGCAGCGCAAATGCGTGGCTGTCGACGGACATGTTGCGCCTGCACTACTGTCGCTGAGCGACAGCAATGGTGCGACTTGGTTGTTGAAATGCGAATGAAACATCGGCGCGACGCTGCCCTTGATGCGACGCACGCACTCCGATTTGCCGGCGCATCGAAGCGCGATGGCGGGCAAGTCCTATCGGTAGCATGGACAAGGAGAGGGCTATGAATACTGAGCGTGAGATTGTCCTGATCACTGGAGCCGGTCGCGGCATAGGTGCGGCGATCGCCGAGCGTTTCATCGACGATGGCTACGATGTGATCCTCAATTATCGCCGCACTCAAGGCAAGAGCGCTGCCAATCTCGACAAGCTTGTAGCGCACGCCGAAGCGGCCGGCGTGAAAGCGCACAAGGCGCTTGCGGACGTTTCCGAAGTGAACGACATCGCGCAGATGATCAAAAAACTTCAGGCGGATGGTATCCAGCGCATCGACCATCTCGTGCTGAACGCCGCTACCGCGCCGTTCAAGTCGATCCGGGAATTGACCCGGCATGATTGGAAAGAGTTGTTCGGCACCAATCTGATCGGCAATGTCGCGTGCATCAACCAGGTGATCCCGATGATGCCGCCAGGCGGCACGATCTGCGCGATTTCCGGGGTGGGCTCGCATGCGGTGCTACCGAATTATCCGCTGGGATTGATGAAGGCTGCACTGGAAAATCTGGTGCGCTATATGGATGTCGATCTGTACGATAAAGGCATTCGCGTCAACGGTGTGTGTGGCGGAATGGTCAAGAGCGAAATGTTGCCCTATCTCACGGAGCTTTGGCCAGACATGACCCGGCGCCTGGAATCGAGCGGCCGACGGTGGGCGCTTGAACCGGTGGAAATCGCCAATATCGTCGCTTTCCTCGCTTCCGATCGCTCCACCGCGCTTCGTGGCGAGATTCTGATGGCGACGGGCGGTACCGGATTGGCGGCCTGAAAAGTCGGTTCTATTCGCTTTTCCAGCGTTTGAGCACTAGCGTGGCGTTCGTGCCGCCGAAACCGAAGCTGTTGCTCATCGCGATGTCGACCGCCTTGTTTTCGAGGGCTTCGCGCAGGATGGGCATATCCCTCAGTTCGGGGTCGAGGTTGTCTATGTTCGCTGAGCCGGCAAGAAACCTGTCCCTCATCATCAACAGGCAGTAGATCACCTCATGCACGCCAGCAGCGCCAAGCGCGTGTCCGGAAAGACTTTTCGTCGAACTGATCTGCGGCATGTTCTTGCTGAAGACCTTGCGGACGGCGCGCATTTCGATCAGATCGCCCACTGGCGTCGAGGTTCCGTGACTGTTGAGATAGTCGACCGGCGCGTCGACGCGTGCGAGCGCCATCCGCATGCAGCGCACACTGCCTTCGCCGCTGGGGTTGACCATGTCGTAACCATCCGAGGTCGCCCCGTAGCCGATGATCTCCCCATGGATCTTCGCGCCGCGGGCCAAAGCATGCTCCAGTGCTTCGACCACGACGATGCCTCCGCCGCCCGCGATCACAAAGCCGTCCCTGCGTGTATCGTAGGCCCTGGATGCTTTGTGGGGAGCATCGTTGTATTGCCTGGAAAGTGCGCCCATGGCATCGAACAGATAGCTGAGGCTCCAATGCTCCTCCTCGCCGCCGCCAGCGAAGATGATGTCCTGATTGCCCATCCGGATCTGCTCCGCAGCATGACCGATGCAATGTGCGCTGGTGGCGCAGGCGGATGCGATCGAGTAGCTCATCCCCTGGATGCGAAAAGGTGTGGCCAGACTGGCGGAGACGGTATTGCTCATGATCCTCGGTATGCGGAAAGGCCCGACGCGCGAGATGCCTTTCGTGCGGAGAATATCCATTGACTCCATGTGGTTGAAACACGATGTGCCGCCAGAGCCGGCTATCAAACCGGTGCGTGGATTGGAGACGTCGTTCTTTTCCAGGCCTGAATCCTTGACTGCGGCCTGCATGGCGAGATAGGCGTATGCCGCAGCGTCTCCCATGAAGCGTTTGACCTTGCGATCGATGTCGAGATGGTCGGTATCCAGCGATACAGCACCGCAGACATGGCTGCGCATGCCGATTTCGGCATAGGCGGGACTGAAGCGGATACCCGAATGTCCAGTGCGCAGATGGTGGCTGACGGTTTCCAGGTCATTGCCCAGACTGGAAACAAGACCCATCCCTGTGATCACGACGCGACGCATTCGGTTGAGCCCTTTGTCTTCAGAAAGCTGCTGCAATTCCGGAACCGGTTTGGTGACCACCGGTTGCAGTGAGCCGGCCAGAGCGTCGATTTCAGGAGGATATTGTGGCCGACAACGATAAGGAATCGTTCTTCCGATACTATCAAAATTCGATCGATTCCGATGAGGATTCGATGCGTTTTCCTGGTATCCGCATCGAACAACATCAGGTGCCGCGATGGGATTCTGGCGAGCACTTCATGTTCGACGGTGTCGACGTCGGTTTCTCCGACAAGACGGACGCAGCGTACAGCGAACCTACGATGCGGTCGCGCTGTTATCGAAAGCCGGGCGAGTCACTTTGTTGTGCAACGCCGGTGAGGTGATCGGCTATCCGTTCCTCTTGGATTATCTGATCGCCGAATGATCGACTGCGAGTACTGCTCCGCAGCCGGCGAGATGATGTCGACGCTTCAGCACGCTCTATGACGGTCTCGCGCATTGCCTGATGCAGGCAGATTGAGTGCCCAAACCGGCATAACTGAACGAATCACCCCGCGTGCCCGGCTCCCCTTTGCGGCTTCAAGCCATCACAAGTAGGGTGCATCCACACATCGCTGGAAGGGGAACGAAGATGTCGCATCTGAAACTCACGAGCGTCTGCGCTTTGGCGCTGCTACTGGTTGCAGCAATGGACGCAAGCGCTGGAAAAACCCGCACCAAAAGCAACAACTCGAATGACCGCGTCGCCCCCGAGGGCGTGGTGTTGCAAGACACGGCGGTCGGGGCCAATGCCTGCGCCACCGGAGCCAGCAGTTGGTCCTGGGCGATATCGTCGGTCAGCACGATGGCCGGAGGCCCAGGGGGCGGTGCCGCAGCCGCCAGCTACGCGCGCACGGCGGACGCACAGGCCGACATCGGTGCGGTCTGCGATTCCGCGCAGTCGGCCATCGATCGGATCAATGCGGACCCCGCCAAACTCGACGCTTTGAATGCAGCGATCGAAGCCCAGGACAACGCCGCCATCGAAACGCTGCTGACCGGCAACGGGCTGTCGAAGCCGCTGGTCGCCGGTGCCCAGTTCCACGCCATCAATACCAAGGGCACCGGAGCCACGAACGGCCGGATGGCCCAGGACATGCCCAACCGCATCAGCATGAATGTCACTGTCGCGCGCGTTGAGGGAAGTCTCAGCATCACCGTCTCCCACAACAAGACCGGCCACGTCACGCTCAATCGCTGAGTCGAAAAGTCGCAACAAAGCCGGATGGGCGGCGGCCGGGGCGACCGGGCTCCGCCTTCGGGCATGCCGCGCATCGATCATGCAGGAGGCTTTGCCGCACCGCTCCCGCTAGAATGTCGGATGCCTATCCGCACCGCCGCTGCCTCACACCCCGCACTGACCCTGATCCGCAACGCCTCGGTGTTCGCACCCGAGGCCTTGGGGCTGCGCCAGCTGCTGGTCGGCGGTGGCCGGATTCTGTGGATCGGCGCCGCAGACGAAACCGCGCCGACTGCTGCCGGCCTCGAGGTGATCGATCTGGGCGGAAAACGCCTGATTCCCGGGCTGATCGACGGCCACGCCCACGTCACTGGCGGCGGCGGCGAGGGCGGGTTCGCGACCCGGGTGCCGCCGGTGCCGCTGTCGCGCTTCACGACGGCCGGGGTGACGACCGTGGTCGGGGTGCTCGGCACCGACGATCTGGCGCGCACCCCCGGCGAACTGCTGGCTTCCGTTTACGCACTGCGCGATCAGGGGCTGGGCGCCTTCGCCTGGTGCGGCGGCTACCATCTGCCGCCGGTCACGCTGACCGGCAGCGTCCGTGGCGACATCGTCTATCTCGACCCGGTGATCGGGGTCGGCGAATTGGCGATCAGCGACCACCGCTCAAGCCAGCCGACCTTCGATGAATTCGTCCGCGTCTCATCGGAGGCGCATGTCGCGGGCTTGATGAGCGGCAAGGCCGGCGTGCTGCATCTGCATCTGGGCGACGGCGTGCGCGGGCTCGATCTGGTGCGCCGCGCGCTGGACGAAACCGAACTGCCGGCGCGGGTGTTCCATCCCACGCACATCAACCGGCGCAAGGCCCTGTTCGAGGAAGCGCTTGCGCTGTCGCGCCGCGGCTGCACGGTCGATATCACCGCATTCCCGGTCGAAGACGGCGAGGACGCATGGTCCGCCGCCGAGGCCTGGGAGCGCTACCACGCCTCCGGCGCGCCGGCAGAGCGTCTGACCATCAGTTCCGATGCCGGCGGCTGTCTGCCGACGTTCGATCACGACGGCCGCCTCTGCAAAATGGATGTCGGCAGCGCGCACGCATTGCTCGACACCGTGCGCGAACTGCTCGCGCGCGGACATGCGCTCGATGCGGTGCTGCCGGCGTTCACCCGCAACATCGCGCGGCATCTGCGCCTTGCCGGCAAGGGTGAAGTGACGGTCGGCGCCGATGCTGACCTCGTCGTGCTCGACGCCGACCACCATGTCTCCGATGTCATGGCGCAGGGCGCCTGGCATCTGCGCAACGGCGCGGTGCTGCGGCGCGGCCTGTTCGAAGACAGCGCCGGCCATGCGCACGGATAGCCGATCCTCCACGAAATTCCCTTTCAGAAAGAAGCCCAGGAAGTCAGATGTGTCCCAGTAAAGTCCCCGATGGGGAAGAGCGCGGTTGGATCATTCCGATCGGCGGCGCCGAGGAAAAAGAGAACGACCGCGCGATCCTCGCCCGTTTCGTCGAACTCTGCGGCGGCGCCGATGCCGATATCGTGGTGATTCCCACGGCCAGCCGGCTCAATGCGACCGGCCCGCGCTATGTCGAGATCTTCAACAGCCTCGGCGTCGCCAAGGTCACGGTGATGGATTTCGATACGCGTCGCGACGCCGACGAGCCGCGACGGGTCGAACGCATCCATGAAGCGACCGGCGTGTTCTTCACCGGCGGCAATCAATTGCGGCTCGGCACGTTGCTGGGTGGCACTGCGGTGGCGAAGGCGATCCGGATCTGCAACGCAAGCGGCATGCATGTGGCCGGCACCAGCGCAGGTGCGGCCTTTCTCAGCGAGCACATGATCGCGTTCGGCGAAGAGGGCCCGACCCCGATCGCCGGCATGGTGCGATTGGCGCCCGGCCTTGGGCTGACCAACCGGTTCGTGATCGACCAGCATTTCCGCCAGCGCGATCGTCTCGGCCGGCTGACCGCAGCGCTGGCCTTCAATCCGTTCGCGATCGGCATCGGTCTGGACGAAGACACCGCCGCCTTCATTTCGCCGGACAACACGGTGGAAGTGCTGGGCAGCGGCGGGGTGACGGTGGTCGACGCCGCCGGGCTGCAGTTCTCATCAATGGCCCAGGTCAACGAGGGCGAACCGGTCTGCCTGCTGGGCCTGAGCTTCCACATCCTCGTCGCCGGTGCTACGTTCAACCTGCACACGCGCAAGGCTTCGGCAGGCG
This sequence comes from uncultured Xanthomonas sp., assembly GCA_964523435.1. Lineage (GTDB taxonomy): Bacteria > Pseudomonadota > Gammaproteobacteria > Xanthomonadales > Xanthomonadaceae > Lysobacter_I. Next base: position 1,473 of record CAZGBA010000051.1, on the reverse strand, counting down.
CGCTGCTCGGGCCCAAGGAATAATCAGGAGTATCCACTCGTCATGCGCATTCTCGATCGTTCGGTATTCGTCGGCCCCTCGCTTTATGCGCATTTTCCGGTGATCCGGCTTGAGCTGGATCTGGAGCGACTGGAAGCCTGGCCGACCGGAAAACTCGGCCCCGCCTTCGTCGATGCGCTGGTGGAAGCGCTGCCGGGACTGGCCGAACATGGCTGCTCCTACCGCACCCCGGGTGGTCTGATCCGGAGGATGAAGGAAGGCGAGGGCACCTGGCTGGGCCATGTGCTGGAGCACGTTGCGATCGAACTGCAGAATATGGCGGGCGAAGATGTGACCTTCGGAAAAACCCGCAGCATCGACGACCGCCCCGGCGTGTATTCGGTGGTCTACGAATACGCGCAGCGCGAGGAGGGCATCGAAGCCGGCGAACTGGCGCTGAAGCTGCTGCGTTCGCTGCTGCCGCCGGAATTGCGCTCGGCCGACGCGGTGCCCGACGACTGGAACTGGCCCGACGCACGCGACACTTTTATCCGCTACGCGCAGCGCCGCGCACTGGGGCCGTCGACGATGTCGCTGGTCAAGGCCGCCGAGGACCGCAACATCCCGTGGCTGCGCTTGAACGAACAGTCGCTGGTGCAGTTGGGCCACGGCAAATACCAGCAGCGCATCCAGGCGACGGTGACCGGCAAGACCTCGCACATCGCGGTGGAGCTGGCCAGCGACAAGGAAGAAACCAACAAGATCCTCGGCTCGCTCGGTCTGCCGGTGCCTCGTCAGGAACTGGTGCAGAGCGAAGGCGCCGCGCGTCGCGCCGCGCGCAAGATCGGGTTTCCGGTGGTCACCAAACCGTATAACGGCAATCATGGTCGCGGTATTTCGATCCGCCTCCGCACCGACGAGGAAGTGGTCGAAGGCTTTCTGAAAGCGAAGGAGATTTCGCGTTCGGTCATCGTCGAGACCTATCTCGAAGGCGACGACCACCGACTGCTGGTGGTGAACGGCGAACTGGTCGCCGCGACCCGGCGCACGCCGGGGCACGTGGTCGGCGACGGCCAGCACACCATCCGCGAGCTGGTCGACATCGTGAACCAGGATCCGCGACGCGGCGTCGGCCACGAGAAAGTGCTGACCCGCATCGAACTCGACGCGCAGGCCGAGATGATGATGGCGCGCGAAGACGTGACCGCCGACAGCATCCCCGAGGCCGGTCGCATCATCTATCTGCGTTCCACCGCCAATCTTTCCACCGGCGGCACAGCGACCGACGTGACCGACATCATCCATCCCGACAACCGCGAAATGGCGGTGCGTGCGATCAAGGCCATCGGTCTGGATGTGGGCGGCGTGGATTTCCTCAGCACCAACATCGCCGAGAGTTACAAGAACATCGGCGGCGGCATCTGCGAAGTGAACGCCGCGCCCGGATTCCGCATGCACGTGGCGCCCAGCGAAGGCAAGCCGCGCGATGCCGCC
>CAZGBA010000050.1:0-26368 GCA_964523435.1 uncultured Xanthomonas sp. | reverse complement strand
GACGTGATGCTGGCCGGCAAGGTCGCGGTGGTCTGCGGCTACGGCGACGTCGGCAAGGGCTCGGCGCACTCGCTGCGCGCGTACGGCGCCCGCGTCGTGGTCACCGAAATCGACCCGATCAACGCCCTGCAGGCGTCGATGGAAGGATTCGAGGTCAACACCGTCGAATCCACCCTCGGCCGTGGCGACATCTATGTCACCACCACCGGCAACAAGGACGTGCTGACGTTCGAGCACATCTCGCAGATGAAGGATCAGGCCATCGTCTGCAACATCGGCCACTTCGACAACGAGATCCAGGTCGACAAGCTCAACAACTCGGACGCCGTGCGCCTGAACATCAAGCCGCAGGTCGACAAGTACACCTTCAAGAACGGCAACTCGATCTATCTGCTCGCCGAAGGCCGCCTGGTGAACCTCGGCTGCGCCACCGGCCACCCGAGCTTCGTGATGTCGAACTCGTTCGCCAACCAGACCCTCGCGCAGATCGACCTGTGGGCCAACAAGGGCACCTACGAAGCCAAGGTCTACATCCTGCCGAAGAAGCTGGACGAAGAAGTGGCGCGTCTGCACCTGGAAAAGATCGGCGTGGTGCTGACCGAACTGACCACCGAACAGGCCGAGTACCTGGGCGTGTCGAAGGACGGCCCGTACAAGCCGGAGCATTACCGCTACTGATCCACGGCGGTTGCAGCAGAAAAATGAAAACGGGCGCTTCGGCGCCCGTTTTTTTGTGCCTTCTCATAGGTCGGAACCGCCGAAAGCGACTCCGATCTGCGCATGCGCCCTCAGGCCTTCCCCTCATCATCAAAAAACTCCGAAATTCGTAGGGTGGTCCGCTGGCCCACCGCACCACCGATCACCGTAAAACCAAGGCATCAAACGATGCGTGTATATGGGTTTTTCGCGGAACGGGTGGTTATATTTCAGGAGCGGTGGGCCAGCGGGTCTTCCTACTTGCTATTTGCTAACACCCGCTGCGGCGCGACGCTTGTTAAGATCTGATCTTTCATCTTCAAGCCAAATATTCCAGCGTTTCACCAGCTTATCAAGCTGGCAAAAAGCGAGCGTCTGACCAACATTTGGTCCATTTATGTAATTAATAAATGGCTGCGCACGCTCATAAATTGATGTGACCGCGACTCCGAGGGTATCGTAGATAATTATTTCCTCTAAGTCTTTTTGTTTTATGCCGACGGCCATAAATTCATAGAAATTGAGCAAGTACTTAACCGCATCCGCATCTAACGCTATTTTTAGCAGCCTTTCTGCATTTTCCTTAGCCTCGGGATTCGCTTTTTCATCAAGCTTGGCGACCACAGATTCTGCGGACCGCTTCGCTGAGGGAGCAATTGAGGCTACATGATCAGATGGGACTATCGTCCCATAAGGATATGCGCTGTGGACACGAGTTGCGCGGTCTAAAAATTCTTTACTAGTCCTAGTGTGCATTATTAATTGAAATGAATTACTTGTCCTATGGTTTTTTGCAGATGCTTGAAAGTGAATATACCAACCCAAACATGCAATGCATGCTGCGGAAATCATAGGAGGAAATGTAAGAATGCGCGATGTGCCAGAATCACTCCCGCCGACTGGAAGAGACATCCCTACGATCAGAAAGTATGATGTATAAAATGTAAAAAGAAATATAAATAGTAAAATTATCGCCGCGCCAGACGTAAGCCAGACGTTATTGTAACCTTCACCTGCACATCGAATAACGGATGGAATTAATATTGCTATTATTGAAGAACCTGCTAAAGCACAGCCGATGCCTTTGAAATTCTCATAGACAGAATAATTTGCGATCTCCAGCCCAATTCCAACAGACAGAGCGATCACTACCAAAAGCAATAATAGCCACTCGCGGATTTTTATATAGTTTTTATATGCAGACGGCGTAGGACGCTCTCTCTTGCAAGCATGCAAATCCGGATCGTGCGACATTCCCCTTCCCCCAATAGCTTCCGTACAAGTAAATAAGGCCCCTGCAAAGGGGCCTTATTGAAAAAAACTGACATTCCGAGTCAGCATTGACACTTTAGATGTCACCGGTGCCTTGCATACGATTTTTTCTCATGATCGAGCCTCCTTGTCGTTGATGGGAAATGGCAACCAGTGCCATTGGAACAGCTAGAACATTAACCCGACCGGCGTTAAGCATCGCGAAAATCAGCCCACGTATATTCCGTCAAGCACGAAGCCTTCACTGGTCACCTGAGCCCATCCATGAGCATCTTACTTTCCTCATGGCTCCGGATATTGGACCAGCGGGGGCTCCAAGAAACCGTTAGATCAGGGTATACGTTAGGCGAGCATTCAGCAACCGCCCAAAGCAGCAACGCTAATTTCTAGATAGCGACGCTCTATGTAATAGATTTTATTGAACATTTTCTGATTTCTGTTGCGGGGCCGTAGGCTAGGCCATCGACCCAGCCATTCAATCATCGATGAAGCATGGGTGCATAACCCAACGGATTTGCCCCTCCCACTGGTGGCATCTAGGTGCAAGACTGGAGGTTGTGACTACCAGCCTACCCATTTCGCATCACGGCCTCCACCCCGCATTGCATTCCCAAAACCCCACACTCCGCAAATAAGCCTCACGATCCAGCGTCACCCCCGAACCACCCTCCTCCACGCCCAGCTCATTGCGCATCATCGTGATCGGCGTCATCGGAGTTTCCTCGGGCGTCATCGTGTACAGGCAGCCGACCACGCCCCAGTCGGCGTCGATGGGCGTGCCTTCCTTCGTCATCTGTTCGCGGCTGTAGAGAATCGGAATCAGGTATTCCGCGATCGGCGGCTCCACGCCTTCGAACCAGCGCACCAGCACCGGCAGCTCGTCCTTCGTGCGCGCCTCGTAGCCGGTGCGCAGTCGGTGGCGATTGCCGTCGTCGATCGGAATGGTCATGCAGCGCGTCGATGTCCAGTTGCGATGCACATGCAGCTTGCAGAACGGTGCGTAGCCATCGAGCACTACCAGCGGCGTCTCCGCGTTGAGGCGATGCTCGAACGCTTCGGGTGTGCAGTCCTGGATGGTGTTGCTGCGGGCTTCGCGGGGAAACAGGCGCGGGCGGGAGAATTCGGTGAGGACGATGGACATCGTGAGTGTCTGGAGGTGGTCTTGGGGATGGAAGCCGGGATCAGGGTAACGCCAGTCCAGCGCAGCTGAGGCTCGGCCTTCAGGCCAACGGCGTCCCCGGCGACGGTCGGCGATATCGCAATACACATTCATCGCGATAAAGAGATATGATTGCGAGGACACGACTGGACGCCGTCATGACCGCCATTTCCTTCGAGTTCTACCCGCCCAAGACCGACGAGCAGCGCGCGCTGCTGGACCGCACCGCGCAAAGGCTGAAATCGCATGCGCCCGACTACGTTTCCTGCACCTTCGGTGCCGGCGGCTCGACGCTCAGCTACACCTCCGAAACCGTGCGCCACCTCAAGCACGAGCACGGTTTCGACGCCGCCCCGCACCTGTCTTGCATGGGCGGCAGCCGCGAAGAGATCCGCGAGCTGCTGCGGCTCTATCGCGCGCTCGGCTGCAAGCGCATCGTCGCGCTGCGCGGCGACCTGCCGTCGGGCATGGGCCATCCCGGCGACCTGCGCTACGCCTCGGACCTGATCACCTTCATCCGCGAGGAGCACGGCGATCATTTCCATATCGAAGTCGGCGCGTATCCGGAAACCCATCCGCAGGCCGAGGATGCGCTGGTCGATCTGCGCCATTTCAAGACCAAGATCGATGCCGGTGCGAACGGCGCGATCACCCAGTATTTCTACAACCCGGACGCGTATTTCCGCTTCGTCGACGACGTGCGCAAACTCGGTGTGAGCGTGCCGGTGGTGCCGGGCATCATGCCGATCTCCAACTTCACCCAGCTCAAGCGCTTCTCCGAAAGCTGCGGCGCGGAGATTCCGCGCTGGATCGGCAAACGCATGCAGGCGCTGGGCGACGATACCGATGGCGTCCGCGAATTCGCGGCGGACCTGGTGGCGACGATGTGTACGCGTCTGATCGACGGCGGTGCGCCGTCGCTGCATTTCTATACGCTGAATCTGGCGAAGCCGACGCAGGCGGTGTTGGCGAGGATGTAGTGGTCGACAGATTGCGTTTTGTTGTCCCGTGAAAATTGTCCCGTGCAAATCCGCCGGGATCGAGTGGTGGCTGGTGATGCCGGGAATCGACTGCAGAGATATCGACTGCTGAAGATCGGCATGTTGGCGCGCTGCGCGCATTGCGTACGGCAGCGCAATGCGCGCGAGGATCGATGGTCGAACGCTGGCGTGGCCGGTGCAGGCTTGAAACCGCAGCGCTTCTGCGCGCGTGCGCAACGCCTGATGGTGACGTACCGCCCGATATGCTAAAAACAGCAGCCACGCGCAAACAGCGCACCGGGTGTCTGCGGAAGACCGGGCGATTCATTCACCGAAGCAGGAAGCCTCTGCCATGGATATTGCACACGGCCAGCAACACTACGAGCGCTTCGTCGGCGGCCTCGACGGCGCAGCGCGCACCCAGGACGAAGTGCTGGCCCGCCTCATCGAACGCGGTCGCGGCACCGCATTCGGTCGCGAACACGGTTTCGAGCACATCGACAGTCTGGCCGACTTCCGCAGTCGGGTGCCCTTGCGCAACTACGACGATCTGCGCCCCTATGTCGACCGCATCGTCGACGGGGAGCGCGACGTGCTGTTTCCCGGCGATGTCTTCCGCTACATCTCCAGCAGCGGCAGCACCGCCGGCCGCGCCAAAGTGCTGCCTCTGCCGCGCGCGTACTTCGCGGAAGCGTTCAATCCTTTCTATCTGACGTATCTCGAGGGCACGACGCGCGCCCATCCGGGACTGATGGCCAGTCGCGACCTCACCATCAACTTCAAATGGGATCCGCTGCGCGACACCTCGGTCCTCACCGGCGGCATGCCGCACGTCGGCCTCAGCCAGGTGAATCTGGCGAACGAGTTCGGCAGCGAGGCACTGCTGGAGCCGGGCACGAAAGGCCCCTGGGCCACGGTGCCGGCGGACATCGCCGCCGATCTCGAGCGCCTTTACTTCCGCATCCGCATGGCGGCAGGGCATGACATCCGCCAGTTCGTCGGCATCAATCCCGCCATCCTTGCTGCAGTACCGCATCTGATCGAAACCAATGCCGAACGCCTGTGCGCCGACGTTGCCGCCGGTACGTTCGCGGGTCGCCCGGTGGTAGCGCCCGATCCTGCACTGGCCGCGCAGCTCGCCGCGCGCCGTGCCGCGCGCGGGCGCCTGCTGCCGGCCGATATGTGGCCACGGGTCGAGCGCCTGATCTGCTGGGACGAAGGCATCGCCGGGGTCTATCTGCCGCAGGTCCTCGCGGACTACGGTGCCGGCGTTGTGGTGGTACCGGCGCCACTGGCGGCCTCGGAAGTGCCGCTGGCCCTGCATCTGCTGCCGCACGGCCTGCGCGGCGTGATGGCGTACAACGCTGCATTCTTCGAGTTCCTCGATGTGCAGGACAGCACGACGCAGACGCCGCTGCGGCTCGATGAACTGCGCGAGGGCGCTTCCTATGCCGTGGTGGCGACCCAGGCCGGCGGCTTCTGTCGCTACGTGCTGGGCGATCTGCTCGAAGTCACGGGTCATGCTGGCGAAGTGCCCATGGTGGCCTATGCCGGGCGCCTCACGCAGGCCTCGTCCGTGCCCGAGTCGGCGCTGCTGCGCTTCATCCGCCGCTACGGTGCGGATCACGACTTGCGCGTACGCAACTTCACGTTCGTGCCCGCAGCGGGAGGCGCGCTGGATCTGCTGCTAGCCTGCGACGATACGGTGGACGTTGGCCTCCACGAAACAAGGCTGCGCGAAGCCTATGCCGCAGACACGGCGTTGAGCGGCGCATCGCTGGGCGAGATACGGCCGACCATGCCCGCTGACTTCGCCCAGGAGTGGTGCGACCGCGTCGCTGCGGGTCTGCGACCACCACAGGTCAAGGACCGCATCGTGAGTCCCGCGCGGTGATCCTGTTCGTGCTCGGCATCGTCGCCTGCTGTTTATTCGGCGATATCGTGCATCGCTGCGGCGCCTCCGCGGAGGTTTCGCGCAAATCCGTGCATGTCAGCACCTGTCTGCTGATTGCTGCGTTCCCGCTGTTCGGCATCGATCATCACCAGCTCCTGCTGATCGCGGTGGGCAGTGTCATCGCACTCGCACTGTTGCGCCGCACAGTGCTGATGCGCTCCGTCATGGCGGTGGAGCGGACATCCTACGGCGATCTCATGCTGCCGCTGTCGGTGGCGGCGGTCGCAGCGATCGGTTTTTCGTATTCCGCATTCCTCGCCGCCTATCTTGTCCTGTGCTTCTCCGACACATTGGCCAGCCTGATCGGGAGCGCTTATGGACAGCGTCGCTACACGCTGTTCGGCCATGCCAAATCCTATGTCGGCAGCGTGGCGTTCTTCCTGTCCGCATTGGCCATCCTGTGGCCGACGGCACAGTTCGCAGGCCTGCCGCCGACGGCGGCGCTGCTGACCGGGGTCGCGGTGAGCGCGATCCTGACCCTGGTCGAAGCCTTGTCGCACAAAGGCGTGGACAACTTCTTCGTACCCGTCGTCGCAGTGATCTCACTGCAACCCCTGCTGCCCGCGTGAGTCCATGATGTCCAAGATTCTGGTGGTGATCGGTCCTTCCGGCGTCGGCAAGAGCACGCTGTTCGCGCCGCTGCGTCAGGAAGGCCTGGTGCGTCTGGTGCCTACATGGACCACGCGCAAATCCCGGCATTACGAAGACCCGGCCAACGCCGACCATGTCTTCATCGACGACGAGGAATTCACGGCCCGCGAGCAGGCCGGCTTTTTCCTGGAGACCGTGCAACTGTTCGGTTTGGAAGCACGTTACGGCCTGCCGAGGGAAGCGCTGGAGGACGATGGCCACAGCATTCGCGTTCTGATGTTGCGCGCGATGCTGCTGCAGCGCCTGCCTCATTATTTTCCTGCGCATATCGTCTATCAGGTCGAGGCGCCGCGCGCGCGCGTCGAAGCGCATCTGCGCGCACGCATCGAACGCGACGGCGACATCGGCTCGCGGCTCGCCAACTTCGAGGACGAACTGGAGTTGGGGCGACGTCTGGCGCACCGCATCATCGACAACGGCGAAGCGCCGGAGGCGGCGCTGGCGCAGTTGCGCGATTGGTTGCGCGAAGATTTCGCCGATGCCCGCGGGACGGTATGAGCACGCTCTACGCCCCGATCGGCATCACTCCCACCAAGCCGCTGACGCCATCGCATCTCAAAGGCGTATTGCTGCTGGATTTCATGCAGCGTTTCGAAGGCCTGTTCACGCCCGGCGCGATCTGGCACAACCGCCGCCCCTGGGATATCTCGCTGCAGACCATCCGCTTCTGGGACTATCTCGACCGCGAACGCGGCGGCGTCGATTTCAGCACCATGGGCGAAGGCGACATCGGCGCGCTGTATATCGACTGTCATCGCACCGGCGCGCTGCCGTCTGCCGATCGGATCGCCGCCTACGCCCGACGCATCGAGACGGAGGGTTATGTCCATCCGGCATCGGGCCGCATCCTTGAACTCTGGGGTGAAGTCTTCAGCACGCTTGGTCTGTCCCGTGATGCGTTGTTCCATTCCGCGCCGTTCGGCCTCGACCAGGAGGCGGTGCTTGCACGGCTCGCTGCGCACGACATGGTGCTGGACCAGCGTCGCTTCGGCGGCGGCGTCCATCTCGACCTCACCGACGAAGGCCGTCCTCTGCGCCTGCTGGTGTCGGAGCACGGGCTGTCCAACTACATCCTCGCCATCCTGCGCGATCTGCTCGATCGCGCGCCGCATCACGACAGTGTCTGCCTCTACCATGATTCCGGCATCGAACGTGACTACGAGGCCTTGATGCGCGTGCTCCAGCGGCTCGGTTTGCAATGCCGCCGCGTCGGGTTCACGCGCGTGCCGCTCGATGGGCAGGTGCTGAGCGCCAAACAGGGGGGATGGGAGCAGTACACCGGTGCCCGCCTGCTCGAACGCGTTGCCGGCGGCGCCAGCAGCGCCGAAATCCGACTGGGGTTCCGTCTCTATTTCCTGCATGCACTGGGCCTGCGCAAACCGGACAGTTATTCGGACGAAGGCCTCGGCGCATGTCTGGAGCGGGCGCGACACCTGCTCGCTGTCCACGAGCCAGCTCCACTGACGGCTGCCGACCGGGCCGCGCTAGGGAAACTCCTGAAGCGCGATGGCAGCGCCAATGTCTATGGCGCGATTGCTGTGCTGGAACAGAAGAAAGCCGCGCCCGGCCTTCGTCATGCGGTGATGCAATGTCTGCTGTGACTCCCTCTCTGCACGAAGTCCTGATGCTCCGACGCCTGGAAGCGGTGACGCGCGCCGGTGCGGAAACGACGGCGCGCCGCACGCTGTTCGTCGTGGTGCGCGAACCCGACATGCACGCCCTGGCGCGCGGCCTCGCCCGTCTGCTGACGGCGATGCCCGCAGGCGATCGCTCGGCCTGGTGGGCCAACTTCACCAAGGTCCGCCTGTTCGCGGGTCAACCTGCGCGTCCCACCGTGGCATCGCTGTTGACCTGCATCGAGTCGGATGCCGTGGGGTTTGCCCTGGTCGATGCCGAGACGCGCCATCCCCGCCTCGCGGACCTGCTGGTTCCGCTGCGTACCCACGGTGGCCCTGCGCCTGAGACGACGGTGGACGTGATCTGGGACGAGGGCAAAGGGCATTGGGAACTGGTCGTGGACGTGACCGGACTCGACTGGCCACGCTATCTGGTGCATGTGCTGCACCTGCTGGCCGAAGCCGCATTGGACGACCCCGGCTTCGGCGGGCGAATCACGCTGCGGCATCAGGCGAGCCCGCCCGTCTGCACTGAAGATGTCGTGCAATTGCGTCTGGATCTCGATGCATCGCCACCGATCTGCCGTGCTGTATTGCGGCCATGCCGAGTGACTGACGGCGATTGAGGCGCGCGGCAGTGCCGCGCAAACGGCCGCTACATTCGATATCGCCGCTGCCATCCATGGCGATACAACACAGGCTTCGGATCGTCCTGCCCGCACATCCATGTGCGGGCGTTCGCTGACGCGCGCGGCAGTGCCGCGCGAGCGCGTCAGCTCACCCAACCAGCTACGACGAACAGCGCGAGGATGGCGAGCCACAGCAGCAGGATCCGCCAGACCAGACTCATTGCGTCGCGGAGTTCCGGGGATTCGCCGAGCTGCACCCAGGCATTGCCGGGTGTGGCGCCTTCTTCGATGAATTCCTGCGTCTCTTCGGCGATCTCGCCGCGCACGCTGGCACGTGCGGCGGCGCCGAGATGGGCGTGATCCAGTCGCAGCGATGCGCCGTTGGCGTCGCGCCAGGCGCCGAGTACGGTGTCGAAGTTGCCGACCAGCGCGAGCGAGAGCGTCATCGCCTGCGCGACCGGCCAATTCAACAATGCGAAGAACCGACGCGCGCCGTCGCGAGTGGATGCGGGCAGTGCGTCGGCATATTCACCTTCGGCGGCGAGCGCGGCGAGCCGATACAGCACCGCGCCGACAGCGCCGAAGATCAAGAACCAGAACAGCACGCCGAACCAGCGACGCAATGCGCTGGCAAATACGCCCTCGACCATCGCGGCCGCTTCGCCCAAGCCGCTGTCGGGATTCGCACCGAGCCTGATCGCGGCGGCGCGACGCGCAACCGCATCCTCGGCATCGACCACTGCGGTGACATCCGTATCGAGATCGCGCGGACCCCAGACATGGAACAGCATCGCGACGCCGAACAGCAGGCCGACCACACCGGCCAACGGCAAGTACAGCGCGTACTGGAACAGGCCGACCAGCAGAACCGGCGGCAACAGCGCAAGCGCGATACCGTAGCGGCCGCGCCAGAATCCAGCGCCTCCATCCGTATCGGCGGGCAGGTCGCTGCCGCGCGCATTCAGCCAACGCAACCACACGCCGAACCAGTCGTATCGGCGCACGGATGTCGCCAGACCCGGCGCGAGGTGGCCGAGTGCGAGCGCGAAGATCACGGCGATCAAAGTCGCGGACATGGCCGCAGTCTATTCCACGCGACCGTTGTCGGTGCCGGCATGCCAGCATTCGATCAACCAGCGCGAAATCGAGATCGATGGCGACAGCAGCAGCCCTGACTCGACGGTCTCCCTGCGCAGCGCCGCACCGACCTCGTCATGCGTGAACCAGCGCGCATCCTCGAGCTCTTCATTGGCCTGCGGCGGATCGGGTTCGGCATCGGCGATGAAACCGAGCATCAGCGACGACGGGAACGGCCACGGCTGCGAGGCGAGATATCGGCTGCTGCGCACGCGCACGCCGGATTCCTCCATCACTTCGCGCGCGACCGTCTGTTCGAGCGTTTCGCCGGGTTCGACGAAACCGGCCAATGTGGAATAGCGACGCGCCGGCCAACTCGCCTGACGGCCGAGCAGCAGACGCTCGCCGTCGGTGACCGCGACGATCACCGCTGGATCCGTGCGCGGGTAGTGTTCGAGCCCGCACTGCGCGCAGCGGCCCTGCCAGCCGCCGCGCTGGAAGGCGAGCGCACCGCCGCAGGCACCGCAGAAGCGGTGACGCTGCTGCCAGTGCAGCACCGCACGCGCCTGCGCGAACACGGTCGCTTCGAACGGCGACCATGTCGCCGCAGCGGTGCGCAGATCGACGCGATCGCTGCCCGCGCGGTTCGACTCGAAGGAAGCGGGCGCGGCGGACATGGCATCGACACCGGCTTCGGCCTGCGCGAACCACGCCTCGTCTCCGCGCATGCCGAGGAAGATCGCATCGCCGTATTCGACCGCGACCTCGTTTCCGCGCGGCGTGGAGAGGCGCCCCTGCGCATCGACCCGCGTTTTGCCGTCGCCATCGACCCGCAGCACCCGCGCGTTCGGCCAGTAGGCATGCAGCGCATCCGCGTTGTCGCGCAGCGCGTCGGCGCGATCGAGCGCACCCTCGACGAACGCGAAACGCGGCGGTGGTGATTGGTCGCCCGACATTGTCCGGTCAGGCGCTGAAGCTGCTGCCGCAGCCGCAGGTGGTCTTCGCATTCGGATTGCGGATCACGAACTGCGCGCCCTGCAAGCTCTCGGTGTAATCCACCTGGGCTCCGACCAGGTATTGCAGACTCAGCGGGTCGACCAGCAGCGTCACCTCGTCGGTGGCGACCGCGAAATCGTCCTCGTTCTGCTGTTCGTCGAACTCGAATCCGTACTGGAACCCGGAGCAGCCGCCGCCTTGGATGTAGACCCGCAGCTTGAGCGCGGGATTGCCTTCTTCGCGGATCAGTTCCCGCACCTTGGCGGCTGCGGCGGCAGTGAAGTCGAGCAACTGCGCCGGGGAATCGCCCGCAGGCGAGGCGTGATCTGAAGTGTGGATGTCCATGACGACAGGATGGGGCGATGCGACCCGGGGTTCAAGGAGAAGACGCAAGCGGAGACACCCGGGCACCGCGATCGGCGCTTCAGCCGCCGTGCACGGTTTCCGGCCATGGGAAGGATTGTTCCACCGCGCTGCCGCCTGCGGGGACCAGTCGCACCGTCACCCGCAGCGGCTTGAAGTCTTTCGGCAGCATGACTTCGCCTTCCACCTGCTGGAAATATTTGAAGGAATAGCCCGCCCCGGGCGCATTGGTCTGCTTGCGCAGGCTGGACCAGGACAGCTTCTCAAGGCGGTCGTTGCGGGTGCCTTCGATCGACAGCGTCACCCGCCCGGTGTTGACCGCACCGCGGTTGAGGTTCTGGGTGAGCGTGGCGACAAAGTGCCAGGCGTCGCCGCTCTGCAGCTGCATTTCGAGGTCGTGGACGCTCAGGCCACGACGCTGGCCGGTGGCGCCGACGAAGCGCTCGTAGAAGGCGATATCGGCGCGCAGACCGGCGATTTCCTCGTCGCGCTCGGCGAGCGCGCGCTCCAGGTCCCGGTTGGCCTCGCGGCTGATCTGGTCGGAACGGCGCAACGTCGACACTTCCTGACTCAGTTTGTCGCTGCGCGCACGCAGCGCGGTCGCGCTCTGGCCCGACGGGTCGTCGCCTGCGAACCAGGTCGTCCACACGCCCCACAGCCCGAACCCGAGCGCGAGCAGGAACACCGCGAGCGCAAGGTAGACCCAGTGGTGATGGGTGGGCTCCGGAGCGGCATCCGGGGCTTGGGGATGTCCGTCGTCGGGCGGCATCTCGTTGCGCGGCATGTCGTGAGGCGGCGCGCCGTCGGGCGGCGACGGATCATCGGCGAAGGCGGAGGCGTCGTACTCGCCGGGGTCATCCCCGGCCATCGTTTCGGTGTCGGCAACGTCCCCGGACGACGATTCGACGACCTCCTCCGTCACAGCGGCAAGCTCCTCGGCCGACCCGGCGGAAGCGGGTTCCGGGGCCGGCTCCGGAGCGGCTGCCGGCTCGGGCGCGGCTTCCGCGACCGCAATTTCAACGTCGACCACCGGCAGCGGCTTTGCTTTTCCCCCACGCTTGCGAGGCGCACGGCGTTTGGCCGCCTTCTTGGACGACTCCGACGCCGGGACGCCCCCCGCCGTCGCTTCCGGCAAGGTTTCGGGGTGAAGCGCCTGATCGAGGATGGCCTGGACCGCCGGCTCGTTGACCACGACCGCAGCCTTCGCGGCCTTGCGGGATGCGCCGCGTCGGCGTCTGGGCAGGGTGTCGTCGGGCGTGTCGTTCATGGTGCGCCATCCTAACGCGACGACCTTAAGGCTTCGTCAAGCCGGGCTTCTGATACTGTCCCCCGTGCGGCCCGCTTGGCCGTGGCTCGCGCCCTGCGCTCGTTGCGTCCGGCGCGTCGGTTGGGGGAAACACTCATGGTCATCTCCGAAGCTCACGTGTTCGCCATCGGCATCATGCTGGCCTGGTTGGCCGGTGTGCGCGCCTACCTCACGGTGTTCGGCGTGGGGATCGCCGGCTTTTTCGGCTGGCTGGATCTGCCGCCCGCCCTCGAGGCCACCACTTCGCCGTGGGTGCTCGGCGTTTCCGGGGCGCTGGCGATCGCGGAGTTCTTCGCCGACAAGATTCCGGGCGTGGATTCGGGCTGGGACCTGCTGCAGACCCTGTTGCGGGTGCCGGCCGGCGCGTTCCTCGCCGCAGCGGCGATGTCCCCCGATGGCGACCTCGGCGCCGGGATGATGGCCGCCGGCGCCGGCGCTGCCCTGACCAGCCACGTGCTGAAGGCTGGGACACGGGCACTGCTCAATACCTCACCGGAGCCGATCAGCAACTGGACCGCTTCGATCGCCGAGGACACTGCGGTCATCGGCGGACTGGCGCTGGTGTGGTCGCATCCGTGGATCGCCCTGACTGTGGTGGTCGGCACCGGCCTGACCATCGCCCTCGTCGTCTGGTGGCTGTGGCGCAAGCTGTATCGTGGTGTCTCACGGATGCTTTCGACCGGGTGACCGTTCGGCGGCTGCGCCTACCGTTCCGGCGGCAGGCCTGCATCGCAGGCTTCCCAACATGGAGTGAACACGCATAATGCGTGTTCGAGCAGGGAGCTTCGATGTCTTTCGTTCCTCACCAGCACAGCGCCTCCGCGTCCAGCGGCCGGACCGCCGGCCCCGGCGCGCAGCTGCGCGCCGAATCTCCGCCGACCGGCTACTGGCGCCGCTGGTGCGCGGACGCGCCACCACCTGCCGCATCGGAGTCCGTCGATCCAACGACGACAGAAGCCGCAGCCGCGGAAGTCACGCCGCAGGTGGTGCCGGTCGAACAGGGCGAACCCCCGTACCGCATTCTCATCGTCGAGGACGACCGCAGCCAGTCGCTGTTCGCGCAGAGCGTGCTCAAGGGCTCCGGCATGGACACGGAAGCCGTGCAGGTGGCCAGCGAAACCATGGCCACGCTCGATCGCTTCCATCCCGATCTGGTGCTGATGGATCTGCATATGCCTGGCATGAGCGGCACCGAGTTGACCGCACTGATCCGCAGCCATGCCGCGTACGCACACATGCCGGTGGTCTTCCTGACCGGCGACACCGACCCCGAAAGTCATCTCGAAGTGCTCGACAGCGGCGCCGACGATTACCTCAGCAAACCGGTGCGCCCGCGGCATCTGATCGCCGCCGTGGAGAACCGCGTGCGCCGGGCGCGCGCGCTGAAGCTGCAGCGCGAGCAGGAAGTACGCAGACACCCCGCCACCGGCCTGCTGACCCGCACCTACATGCTGCAGCAGTTGGCGCTTGCGTTCCCGCAGCAGACCGTGGGCGCCGTGCATTTCGTGGTGATCGAAGGCACCTCCGCACTGCGCGAACACTATGGTTATGCCGCACTCGACGCGATCCTCACCGACGCCGGGCGGCTCATCGCGACGGTCGCCGGCGAACACCCCGCATCGAGGCTCAACGACAACACCTTCGTGGTGTATTGGCCGGGTCTGCCGCCCGATCGACACGCGATCTGGGCGCGGCAGCTGCGGGATGTCTTCGTTGGCCAGAATCTCGCGATCAACGGCGACAACATCCGCCTGCGCGCATGCGTGGGTTATGTCGATCTGGCGCTCGGCTTCAAGGACGCCGGCACCGCGCTCGGCGCAGCAGAGGAAGCCCTGCGCCTGGCGCGCAACGAGCCGAACGCGATCGCCGCCTACCGCCCGCAGTCCGACGCGGTCTCTGAACACGCTGCGAAGCTGCTCGCGCAGCTGCAGGACGCCCTGAAGAACGAACGCCTCGAACTGGCGTTCCAGCCGATCGTCTCGGTGGTCGGCGGCGATCATGTCCAGTACCAGACGCTGGTCCGGCTGCGCAACGGAAGCGGACAACTGCATACCGCCGCCGAAATCGTACCGCTGGCCGAACGTGCCGGTCTGGTGCACGAAATCGACCGCCGGGTCATGACCCGGGCCATCGCGATCCTCGGCGAACAGCGCGGCACCAAATCGGCACGGCTGTTTGTACCCCAGGCAGCGCGCAGTCTCGGCCAGGACGGCTATGCGCAGTGGCTGCTCACCTCGCTCGCCGATCTGGGGATCGAAGGCAAACAGCTGGTCGTCGATGTCAGGCTGGCCGACGCGCTGGTGCATTCGGTGCTGCTGCGCGAATTCTGCCAACGGATGGTGAGCGCCGGTGTCCGCCTGTGCCTGGGCCAGTACCAGACCAATGCCGAGGCCGACGCGCTGCTGTCGCAGCTGCCGCTGAGCTATGTCCGTCTGTCGCCGCACTACACCAGCAAGATCGACCAGCAGGCGATCCAGGACGAGATGCGGCTGGCGATCGAGCGCGCGCATCTGCTCGGCCTGCAAGTCATCGGCCAGCACGTCGAGGACCCGCAGACTGCAGCGACCCTGTGGCTGAGCGGAATCGATTTCATCCAGGGCGATCTGGTCCAGCGCGCGGCCGACGCGATGGATTTCGACTTCCAGCACTCGCTGCTCTGACCGGCCGCTGGCAGCGCGCATCGCTGCCAGACCGGCAATACGCTGGTCAAGCTGGCGCTTGGTGCGGCATCATCGGGGTTCGGCCAATCTCCGCCCACCGTCTGCCAAGCGCATCCTGCCCGGGGCGGGCCGGATGCAGGACACCGTTCCCAACCCAGGTATTCCGATTTGAACGATCCGAAGCCCTCGCTGCTGACCTTCCGCTGGCTGGCGCTCGCCACCGCAGTCGGCGCCACCCTTGCCCTGGTGCTCGATGTCACCCTCGGGACGGGCCCTTGGCGGGTCGTCGCACTGACCCTGGCCGCGATCACCGCCGCCATCGTCGGCTTCCTCGCTTACGCCTCGCGCCACTACGAGCAGCACATGGGCGAAGCCGCCGAGATCGCTGCGCGCAGCGACGCCGAACGCAGCGAACTGCAGCGCGAACTTCAGCGCCGCAACCAGTTGGAGCAGCAACTTCGGCAGGCGAAACAGGACGCCGAATCGGCGGTGATGGCCAAGGGCGAATTCCTGGCGACCATGAGCCATGAGATCCGCACGCCGCTCAACGGCATCGTGCCGATGCTCGACCTGCTGATGCACAACAAACTGCCAGCCGACCAGGCGGAAATGGTGCATACCGCTTTCCTGTCGTCGCAGCAGATGCTGCGGATCGTCGACGACATCCTCGATTACTCGAAGCTCGAAGCCTCGAAACTCCAGCTCGAATCGACCACGTTCAACCTGCGTGAGACGCTGGAATCGGTGATCCAGCTGATGGAGCGCCCGGCGCAGAGCAAAGGCCTGCGTCTGAGCCTGCAGATCGATCCGTCGGTCCGGCTGCCGGTACGCGGCGACCCGGTGCGGCTGCGTCAGGTGCTGTCCAATCTGATCAGCAATGCGGTGAAGTTCACCGAGCGCGGCAGTATTTCGCTCGGCGTGCGCAAGATCGGCGACACCAGCGCGCAGCACCAGTTGCGCTTCGAAGTCCGCGACACCGGCATCGGCATCCCGCTGGCCGCGCAGGAGCGGTTGTTCCAGGCCTTCAGCCAGGCGGACGCTTCCACGACCCGGCTCTACGGCGGCACCGGCCTGGGGCTGGCGATCTCCAAGCGCATCATCGATCTGATGGGTGGCCGCATCGGCGTGGAGTCCGACGCCGGCCAAGGTGCGATGTTCTGGTTCGAGGTTCCGCTGCTGAAGGTGCAGGGCGATATCACGCCGACACGACAGGCCGAGTCCACCAGCGGGCGTGTGCTGCTGCTGACCGGCGACCAGCGACTGCGGCTTCGTTTGAGCATGTTGCTGCCGAACTGGGGGCTGCGCATCACCAGCGTCGAAACCACGCAGGAGGCGCTGGAACGCATCCGCTCGGCCGTCAGCCAGGGCCCGACCTGGGCCTACACCACGGTCATCGCCGACCTCGCCAGCGTGCGCAGCACGGCGGTGGCGCTGCAACGCAATCTCGAACGCCAGACCATCTACGGCCAGGTGCGGCTGATCTGCCTGCAGAGCGACGAACCAGTACCGGAAGAACTGCTGCAGGTCGTCACGCTGCTGCAGCGACAGGCGCCCGATGCCGACCTGCGCGCCGCGCTGCTCGGGACGGTCGAACCCGTCGCCGATCCGACCGCGCAGGATTTCAGCAGCTACGCAGCGGCAGCAGGCACACTGGGCGGCAGCGTGGTCAGCTCAGGCGAGGCCGCCGTGACACAGGCTTCCGAACCGGCGCGCCCGATGCGGGTGCTCCTGGTCGAGGACAATCCGGTCAACCTGATGGTCGGCCAGCGACTGCTCAGCGTGCTCGGCACCCATTGCGACAGCGCGACCAACGGCGAAGCCGCACTGCTGCGGATGTCCGCTTCGCGCTATGACCTGGTGCTGATGGATTGCCAGATGCCGGTGATGGACGGCTATACCGCAACCCGGCGCTGGCGCGAACACGAAGCCGCCAGCGGCGGCCGCCGCCTGCCGATCGTGGCGATGACCGCCAACGCCATGGCCGGCGACCGCCAGAAATGTCTCGATGCCGGGATGGACGACTATCTCGCCAAACCGGTCACCCGCGGAGAATTGGAGCGCTGCCTGTTCCATTGGCATCAGATCTCCTCGCAACAAGCCCATGCCGAGTCCGCTTCGTCCGTCCCTGCTGCCGATGAGGCTCCTCAGCCAGCGGTCGAACAGACCGCCACGCCAGCGCCCGCTCCGGTCGCAGCCATTCCGCCCGCTGCAACGCCCGATGCGACTCTCGAAGCTGCCGCCAACCGACCTGCCATCGCCACAAACCCTTTCGTGACCCCGACGCCTCCCACCGCAAAACCGGCGCCACCTGCAGCGCCCGCCCGCCGAACCGATCCCTTGCCGCCGGTCATCGACCCGGAAGTGCTCGAAGAACTGCGAAGCATCCTCGGAACCGAGGTCGACCGTCTCATCGAAGTCTTCCTCGACGATACGCCTCGGCTGATCGCCGCGCTGGAAGCTGCGGCGGTCGGCCCCGATTACGAGATGCTGCGCAACGCATCGCACACACTGAAATCCTCCAGCGCCAACCTCGGCGCGATGTCCCTGTCCAATGCGGCCAAGAAGCTCGAACTGGCGACCCGCACCCAGACGCTGGAGCGCCCGGCGGTCGCGGTGGCACTGATCGCGAACGAGTTCGCCCGCGCCCGTCAGGCGCTGCGTGCGAACATGTCGCAAAACGCCTAGGGGCTGACACACAGCGGCGGCATTTGCCGCGTTCAGCGGCTTCGGCACGCCCTTGGGCCACTCGGGGCAATACCCGCGCCGCCTCTCAATCCCCGGGCCTTCACGATGCCGGCCACTGAGGTACTCGAGCCACCGCCCTTTGGACGAGTCGCTCCGATCAAACAGGCATGCTTCTTGCTTTGCAAAATAGCTACCGTCGGACGACCACGGACACTCAGGCGAGAACAACAATGGGACTATTCGATTTCCTCAAGAGCTTCGGCTCGAAGAAAGAACAGGAAAAAGCGCGGGAGGACGTCAATCAGGCACTGACCGCACTCGATCTGGACGTCGCGATCGGCGCGCACAGAAACTGGAAGGACCGGCTGACCAACTACCTCGAAGGCCATTCCAGCGAAGATCTCAGGCCCGAAGTCATTTGCCACGACGACCGCTGCGACCTGGGCAAATGGATCTATTCGGACGGGCAGAAGCAGCTCGGACAGTACCCGATGTTCGTCGAGCTGCGTGCGGTGCACAAGATATTCCACCAACAAGCCTCCAGCGTGGTGGCGTTGCACCAGTCCGGGAAGCTCGACGCCGCGAAATGGCTGCTCGACGGCGAGTACACCAAGACTTCGAATCGGATCGTCAGTCGGCTCGAAGATCTCAAGCTGATGAACACCAGCATCGGCGAATAGAATCCGTCTCGACGCGAATTTCCACTTCCATGCGTTGCTGATGCAAGAACGGCGGCCTCAGGCCGCCGTTTTATATTTCCCTAGCAAGTGAATTTACGCACCAACACGTCAACTCGCCAGCTTCGTCTGCAGATAATTCTGTTCACCCAGCCGCAGAATGAGCGATAGCTGGGTTTCGATCCAGTCGATGTGCTCTTCCTCGGAATCGAGGATATCAGCGAACAACTGCCGACTGACGTAATCACCGATCTTCTCGCAGTGCGCGATCGCTTCGCGCAGCAGGGGCACAGCGTCCAATTCGAGTGCCAGATCGCATTCGAGCAGTTCCCGTGGAGTTTCCCCGATGCGCAACTTGCCCAGCGCCTGGAAATTCGGCAAACCGTCGAGAAACAGAATGCGCTCCGCCAACACGTCGGCATGCTTCATCTCGTCGATCGACTCGTGGTATTCGTGCTCGGCGAGCTCCTTCAGGCCCCAGTTCTTCAGCATCTTGGCATGCAGAAAATACTGGTTGATCGCGGTCAGCTCGTTGTAGAGCGCCTTGTTGAGGTATTCGATGGTCTTGGGGTCGCCTTTCATTGCGTGCTCCGTATCTGCGATGCGTCACTGTAGCGCGCGGGACGCGACAGCGACGGCATCAGGCAGCGTTGGCAACGTCGCTGACCGCTGCTCCTGCGACACGGACATCTTCCAGCAGCGCAGTCGCCATGCAGACACAAGTACCGCAGCCCGCGCCGCAGCCGGTGCGCATGGTCAACTCTGCCATCGTCGAACAGCCTGCCGCAGCGGTCTGGCGGATCACGTGCTCGGTCACACCGTTGCAAAGGCACACGTACATGGCGGGAAATCGCCTTAAAAGGAGTAGCCCTCATTTGCCCACGAATGAGAATGATTGTCAATCCATGCCCGTGTCCGGGCCGCTACCGCCCCAAGGTGCGGCAACTCGCTGACGGTCACGAGTCCGCGACCAGCGCCGGGATTCGAGCAAGACCGAGGGAACGGCCTGGGCACCTGCCACCTGTCTCGCGAAGGGCGCAAGATGATGCAGTGCATGGGTGTAGACCATCCGTTTGAAATTGACGACATGCTGCAACGGGTACCAGAAATCGACCCAACGCCAGTGGTCGAATTCCGGGGAGTCGGTCAGATCCAACTGCAGGTCGCTCTCTTCTCCCGTGAACTGCAGCAGGAACCAGACCTGCTTCTGGCCGATGCAGACCATCCGATCGTGACGACGTACCGCGCGCGGCGGCAAGCGATACCTCAACCAGCCCGGCGTACTCCCGAGCAGGTCGACATGCTTCGGCAAGAGACCGGTTTCCTCACGGAGCTCGCGATACATCGCCTCGGTGGGCGTCTCGTCGCTGTTCATCCCGCCCTGCGGAAACTGCCAGCCATCGCGGCGGACACGACGTGCCCAGAACACCCTTCCGTCGGGGCGCATCAGCACAATCGCAACATTCGGTCGATAACCGTCCGGATCAATCACGATGCGGACTCCTGAAATCTTAGGCCTTAAGGCCGCTGTCGCCGACTCTGCCATGGGTGCCCGACAAGGACAAGCTCGAACAGCAATACACGGGTCGGATTGACGTGGGGGCCTCAGGCATGGACAATTTCCGGCTCGCCGTACAGACGGCGGCGTCTTGGCTATGTAGCTCAGCCGGTTAGAGCACAGCACTCATAATGCTGGGGTCGGTGGTTCGAGTCCACCCATAGCCACCATCCTGTCCAAGCCTGCCCGCAGCGCACAGCGCGGCCCCGCGATCGCAGAGCCCGCCCATGGATATCTTCAAAGTCTTCACGCTCGAAGCCGCGCATCGGCTGCCCAATGTACCGCTCGGGCACAAGTGTGCGCGTCTGCACGGACATTCCTTCCGGATCGAGCTCCACGTCAGCGGTGAGATCGATCCACAGACCGGCTGGGTGATGGACTTCGCCGACATCAAGACCGCATTCAAGCCGCTGTATGACCGCCTTGATCACCACTATCTCAACGAGATCGAAGGCCTCGAAAATCCGACAAGCGAACAGCTGGCGGCATGGATCTGGGAACGCCTGAAACCGGGCCTGCCCCTCCTGAGCGAAGTCGTGATCCACGAAACCTGCACTTCAGGCTGCCGATATCGCAGCTGATGTTCAGGCAAGTCAGCCCTGTCGAAACACGCAACTTGTTGATTTCTAGAGCGCCGCAAGCAAAAAGTTGCCGCTCGTCGGTAAATGTTGCGGTGCAACATAATTCGCGTTATGTTGCACCGCACAACACCGGCATTCCCTGCCGGCATCCCCAGCCTCAGGAGCCCGCCATGTACCAGCAGTTCAACGATCAGTTCACCAAGTCGACCCGCCAGTTCGCCGACACCTCGGCCCAGGTCGGTCGTCTTGCCCTCGAGAACACCGAGGCCGTGTTCGGCCTGCAGCTCGCCACCATCGAAGAGAACATGAACGCTACGTTCGCTTTCTGGGGGCAACTGGCTGAAGCGCGCGATTTCGATGCCCTCAAGGCCGTCTGGCCGAAGGGTGTGCAGGTTGCCCGCGAAAACGTCGAGCGCAGCATCGGTGCCGGCCAGGAAGTCTTCGGTCGCACCGTGAAGACCAACGAAGCCATCGCACAGATTGCCAAGGGTCAGTTTGAAACCGTCGCCGCCAATGTTCAGGCCGACGTCGAGAAGGTGACCAAGGCCGCCGGTCGCAAGACCACGCGATAACTGCGGAGCTGCATCGCGCGAAATCGCGCGTTGCACCCGTACTTCAGACCCGGTAGCGCAAGCTGCCGGGTTTTTTGTTGCCTGAAGGAAAGGCGGAATACCTCAGAAGAGCGCTACGGCGCCAATCAAGAACCACTATTGATCATATTTTGAATTCGATTCAAAATACGTCCATCGACACACTTTGGCCGCTACCATGAGCACCAAGGACCGCCGCTTGCGCGAACGCGGCGAGCGTGAACAACGTTTCCTCGACAAGGCCCAGGAATTGATCCAGCGCGACGGTCTCCTGTCGCTGCAGATGGCCCGCATCGCCGAAGAATGCGACTACGCCATCGGCACGCTGTACCAGCATTTCGCCAGCAAGGAAGACCTGCTGGTGACGCTCGCCACCCGCAACTGCCTGGGCCGCGTGCACCTGTTCGAACGCGCTGCACGTTGGCGCGGCCCCAGCCGCGAACGCATGCTGGCGATCGCATTGGCCGATCTGATGGTCATCCGCGCGCAGCCCGAGCATTTCCGTCTCGCCCAATTCGTCTGGACCGATGTCGTCTGGGGCGCTGCCTCAGCATTGACCCGACAGCGTTCGCTGGAGGCCAGCGCACCCTTGGGCGCATTGATCGACGGCATCGTCGAGGACGCGATCGCTGCGGGCGATTTGCGCGCCGATATCGGCCTGTCACCACAGGCCATCACCATCGGGCCTTGGACGCTTTCGATGGGGATGCATACCCTCACCCATGCCGAGGGGCTGCTCGAAGCGTATGCGCTGGGCGACCCTTACCGGTTGCTGATGAAGCATCTGCACTTTTTGCTCAACGGCTACGGTTGGCAGCCATTGTTCGATCCCGCCGACGATATCGCGCTGGATGCGCTGAATGCGCGCCTCTGCCGCGCAGTATTCGACAGCGAGTGTCCACAGACACATCGCGCCGCCATCTCATTCACTACCGCGACCGCACTTCGCTCCGAGGTCTCCCCATGATCGACCGCAATGATTCGACCCTCCATGACGAGCACCGCGCAGCACCGCGCAAACCCTCCTCGAAAAAGAGGATGACCTGGATGTTGATCGGCGCCACCGTGATCTTCGGCGGTGTGTTCGCAGTGAAAGCGGTGATGAATACCGGCATGAACGAATTCTTCGACAACATGCCGCAGCCACCCGCATCGGTCAGCGTCGCGGTCGCGAAAGCGGAACGCTGGCGTGAAAGCGCCGAAGCCGTCGGTACCTTCGTCGCGATCAACGGCGCGGATGTCACCACCGAAGCCGGCGGCGTGATCCGCGAAATCCTGTTCGAGCCGGGCCAACGGGTGAAGGCCGGCACTGTGCTGGTACGACTGAACACCGCCAACGAAGAAGCCACGTTGCGCGCACTGGACGCCGCCGCGAAACTCGCGGTGTCCCAGCGCGACCGTTGGCGCGAACTCGGCCAGCAGAAGCTCGTGTCGCTGGCCGATGTCGAGCAACGCGCCGCCGATGCGGCTTCGGCGCTCGCGCAGGTCGAAGCGCAGCGCGCACTGATCGCGCAGAAAACCATCCGCGCGCCCTTCGACGGCACACTCGGCATCCGCAAGGCGAATCTCGGCCAATTCATCGCGCCCGGCAGCCCGATCGTCAATCTGCAGTCGATCAGCCCGATCTTCCTGGACTTCACGTTGCCGCAACAGCGCATGGATCAATTGACGGAAGGCACAGCGATCCGTGCGACCGTCGATTCGTTGCCCGGCCGTACGTTCGACGGCAGGATCACCGCGATCGAGCCGCTCATCGACGCGGACACCCGCAGCGTCAAAGTGCAGGCGACCTTCGTCAACAATGACAACGCACTGCGGCCCGGCACATTCGCCAAGGTCGGCTTCGACCTCGGTAGCGAGCAATCGGTGGTGGTGATCCCGCAGACTGCGGTGAGCTTCAATCCCTACGGCAACGCGGTGTACGTGATCCGTGAAACGCAGTACGGGCCGGACGAAAAAGACATGCAGGGCCAATCGCTCACCGGCGTCAAACTCGTGGTGCAACAGCGCTTCATCAAGACCGGCGCGACACGCGGCGATCTGGTCGCCGTGACCGAGGGCCTGAAGCCGGGCGAACGCGTGGTGACGAGCGGTCTCCTGAAACTGCGCAACGATGCGGTGGTGACGATCAACAACAAAGTGCAGCCGTCCGCGGATTCCGCGCCGAAGCCCGACAACAGCTGACGCAACGACACGCGCCCGGACCATGCCCGTATCCACCGCCACTACCCACCCTGCGCCGCCTGCGGCGCATGGGAGAACACGATGAAATTCACCGATATCTTCATCAACAAGCCCGTGCTCGCGGTCGTCGTCAGCCTGTTCATCCTGCTGTTCGGACTGCGCGCGTTCAACGCACTGAACGTCCGCGAATACCCGGAACTGCAGAACGCGGTGATCAACATCAGCACCACGTATTTCGGCGCCGATGCGGATCTCATCCAGGGTTTCATCACGACGCCGCTGGAGCGCGAGATCGCCAGCGCCGAAGGCATCGAATATCTGACGTCGTCCAGCGCTGCCGGTGTCAGCACGATCCAGGCGTACATCCGTCTTGATCAGGATCCGAACGAAGCGTTGACCCAGATCTCGGCCAAGATCAACAAACTGCGCGGCCAATTGCCGCAGGAATCCGAAGATCCGGTCATCGATCTGCAGCAGGGCCAGCAGATCGCCGCGATGTACGTGTCGTTCGCGAGCGAACGCTTGGACAACAATCAGATCACCGACTATCTGACCCGGGTGATCCAGCCGAAGATGGTCACGGTACCCGGCGTGCAGCGCGCCGAAATCCTCGGCGCCGGCTCGTTCGCGATGCGCGTGTGGCTGAAGCCGGAGCGCATGACGGCGCTGAAAGTGACCGCAAGCGACGTCGACGCCGCACTGCGCAACAACAACGTGCTGTCCGCGCTGGGTTCGACCAAGGGCCAGATGGTGTCGGTGGATCTCACCGCACGCACTGATCTGCGCACACCCGACGAATTCCGCGAACTCGTCATCCGAGAGAAGGATGGCGCCATCGTGCGTCTCGGCGATGTGGCCGATGTGGTGCTCGGCTCCGAGAACTACGGCACGTCCGTGCGCATCAACGGTCAGGCCGCGACGTTCATGGGCATCTATGTCTCGCCGGACGCCAATTCGCTGGACGTGATCAAGGCCGTGCGCAAAGCGTGGGATGCGGACATCATCCCGCAACTGCCCGAAGGCATGATCGGAAGCATTCCCTACGATAGTACCGAAGCGATCCAGGACGCCATTGACGAGGTGATCAGTACGATCATCGAAGCTGTGATCATCGTGATCGTGGTGATCTATCTTTTCCTGGGCTCATTCCGCAGCGTGCTGATTCCCGCGGTTACTGTGCCGCTGTCGCTGGTCGGCACTTTGTTCCTGATGCTGGTGATGGGCTTCACCATCAATCTGCTGACGCTGTTGGCGATGGTGCTGGCGATCGGCATCGTGGTCGACGACGCGATCATCGTGTTGGAAAACATCCATCGTCATATCGAGGAAGGCATGTCGCCACGAGATGCCGCACTGCGCGGTGCGCGCGAGCTGGCCTGGCCGGTGGTGGCGATGACCACCACACTCGTCGCTGTCTATCTTCCGATCGGTTTCCAGGGCGGTCTCACCGGCGTGCTGTTCACCGAATTCGCATTCACGCTGGCGGGCTCGGTGCTGTTGTCCGGCGTGATCGCACTGACACTCTCGCCGATGATGAGCGCGAAGATGCTCAAGCCGCACAACGAAGGCGGCAAGAGCCGATTTGAAACCTGGCTGGATGTGCGTTTCGATCGTCTCCGTCATGGCTATCAGCGCCGGCTGCACGGCGCGCTCGATACCAAGGGTGTGATCGGCGTATTTGGCGCCATCGTCTTCGCTTCGTGCGTCTTCCTCTACATGCAGTCGCCGCAGGAACCGGCACCGGCCGAGGATCAGGGCTTCATCTTCTCGATCGGCAGTGCGGATCCGTCGTCGACGCTGGACTATGTCGAACGCTACACCGAGGAAGTCACCAAAATCGCCAAGAGTGTGCCCGAGGTCGAGAACTACTTCCTTTTCAACGGTGGCTTCGGTGGTGGCGGCGCGAGCAACAGCGCGGTCGCGGGTTTCGTGCTGAAGCCATGGAGCGAGCGTGCGCGTTCGACCAAACAGGTGCTGGAACAGGATCTGCAGCCGAAGATCGGCGAAGTCACCGGCCTGAATGTGTTCGCGTTGATTCCGCCTGCACTTCCGAGCGCCGGCGGCGACGGCGGCGGCGAATTCGTGATCGGCGGCATCGGTTCGCTGCAGCAATTGCAGGAACTCGCCGATGCCGTGCTCGAAAAGGCCTATGCCAGCAAACGCTTCATCTTCCTCGACAAGGATCTGAAGATCGACAAACCGCGGATCGAAGTGCAGATCGACCGCGACAAGGCCGCTTCGCTTGGCATCGACATGCGTACGCTTTCGGCGGACATGTCGGCGATGCTGTCTGGCGGCTACGCCAACCGATTCGCGATGCAGAACCGCTCGTACCGGGTGATTGCGCAAGTGCAGCGCAGCGACCGCATCAACGCCGATCAGCTCACCAACTACTACACCCGCACCCGTAGCGGCGAACTGATTCCGCTCTCGACCATCGTCACCCTGAAAGAATCGGCGCAGCCGCAGGTGCTGAAGCGTTTCCAACAGTTGAACGCGGTGTCGATCACTTTCGCGCCGCGTCCCGGCGTGTCCAAGGGCGAGGCGCTGGCGGTGCTGGAGCAGGCCGCGAAGGAAGTGTTGCCGCAGGGCTACAGCGTGGATTACGCGGGCGAGTCCCGGCAGTTCAAGCAGGAAGGCACGACCATGCTGGTCACCCTGCTGTTCGCGTTGATCATCATCTTCCTGGTGCTGTCGGCGCAGTTCGAGAGCTTCCGCGATGCGCTGATCATGC
>CAZGBA010000049.1:0-28016 GCA_964523435.1 uncultured Xanthomonas sp. | reverse complement strand
ACAAGGAAGGCAGCGACGTCATCAAGATCACCGCCACCGGCGGCGTGCTGAGCTATGCGAAATCGGGGGATGCGCCGCAGTTCACGGTGGACGAAATCCGCGCGGTGGTCGATACCGCACGCGATTACGGCTACCGGGTCGCCGCACATTCGCACGGCGCCGAAGGCATGAAGCGCGCGGTGCTCGGCGGCGTGACCAGCATCGAACACGGCACCTACATGAACGACGAGATCATGGTGCTGATGAAACAGAAAGGCACCTGGTACGTGCCGACGATCACCGCCGGCCGCTTCGTCGCCGACAAGGCGAAGATCGACGGCTATTTTCCCGATGTCATCCGGCCGAAGGCCGCGCGTATCGGCGCGCTGATCCAGGACACCGCCACCAGAGCCTACAAATCAGGCGTAAAGATCGCCTTCGGCACCGATTCCGGGGTCAGCCCGCACGGCGACAACGCACGCGAGTTCGTGCTGATGGTCGAAGCCGGCATTCCGGCGGCGTACGCACTGCAATCGGCGACGCTGCTCGCCGCCGAAGTGCTGGGCGTCGACGATCAGGGAACGATCGAATCCGGCAAGCGCGCCGATATCGTGGCGATGCCCGGTGATCCGCTGAAGGACATCGGTGTGGTGATGAACGTCGACTTCGTGATGAAGGACGGCGTGATCTACAAGCACACCGCGACCGAACGCGCGGGAACCCGATGATGGCAAACATGGAATGGGCCGGCTATCTGGCCGCAGTGATGACCACCCTCGCCTTCGTGCCGCAGGCGATCAAGACTATCCGTACCAAGGACACGCGCAGCATCTCATTGGGGATGTACGTGGTGTTCACCGCAGGCATCGCGATGTGGCTGGTCTACGGCATCGCGCTGGATTCGATGCCGATGATCCTCGCGAATGTCGTGACTTTCCTGCTGTCGGCGACGATCCTCGGCCTGAAGCTCAAGCACGGTTGAGCGACGGGATTCGGCCGATCCAGGCCACCCAGCCGAACCACAGCAGGAAGGCCGCACGCTGGGCGAAGGCATTCGGCAGCCACAGCGGCACGACGAACGCGAGCAATGGAACGATCGATCCGACGATCGCGCAGATCGTGGGGATACCGGGATGCGGCAGATTCCCGCGCAGCCCCCAGGCCAAGGCCAATGCGCCTGCGGTGAACGAAAGACACCAGATGGTCCATGCGGCGGCATGCAGCCCGCTCGCAGCGCCATCCATGTCCTGCAAATCCAAGGGTAAGACTCCCTGCGCCGCGAACGCGATCGCCGACAACAGCACCAGTTGCGCGCCGATCCTCGCGCTCCAGCGCGCATCGGCCGGCAGCGCGGGACGCAGCGGCCACAACGCGACCGCTGCCAGCAACGCGGGCAGCACGAACCCGCAGAGATTGAACAGTGTCGCCCTGGCCATACCCTTCGCGCCAAGCCAGGCGAGCGGGTGCGTCCGCTGCGAGAAGCCACCATCGTCCGCATTGAACATCGCACCGAACACCGCAGCAGCGACGATGAACATCAGCAGCGCAGCGCCGCCGGCCATGCGCGTGGCGCGATTCATGCGCCCTCCTTCCACTGGAATACATCTTCGACACCCACGCCGAACGCACGCGCGATCCGGAAGGCGAGTTCCAGCGATGGGGCGTAGCGGCCCGCTTCGAGCGCGATGATCGTCTGCCGGGTGACGCCGCACAGATTCGCGAGCGCTTCCTGGGTCATGTCTCCCTGTTCGGAGCGGAAACGACGGATGTGGTTGGAAATCGGCGTCGCTGTCATCGACGCATCACTGCCTGTCGCGTCGGTAATACAACAGTGTCGCCACGTATTCGCACAGCCAGCCCCACATGAGCGCGAAGACCAGCAGATTGCCGATCATGAGCGGCGTGGCCCACTCGAGCGTATGCCTAGGCGGGAAACCGAGCGTCACCGCAATGCCCATGATGCAGAAGATCAGTGCGCCACGCCCCCAGCCTGCAGCGAGTGCTGCGATCTCGCGATCGCGCTCATCCGCTTCCACCGCGCCTTTCCAGCGCGACGCCAGCACCTCCGACAGAATCGTCCACGCGATCAGCAGCATCAACAGGTTGCGCCCGACGGCATTCGCATGCGGGTTCTGCAGGACCGTTGCATCGTTGAAGAGAGACATCTTCGAGAGGAAGTAAACCATGGCGATCGATGTGAAACCGGCGCCGATCCGCGCCTTCCACTCCGCCTGGGAAGCGGAGCGCTCCAGCGCCTCGCGTGGCATCTGCGACACCGCATAAAGCAGGCCCCAGGCGCTGGCGACCAGCAGCGCCATCCCGAGCTGACCGGCGTCCCAGCCAAGGAGTTGTTTCGGGCCGGTGAGCAGCAACCACAGCACACAGCCGGCACCGACGATAAGGCCCCAGCGCATCCAGATCGAAAACGACATGGCGTAGTCCTACGAGCGATCAAATGTAATGTAAAGCTTACATTTTGATTCGACAATGTCAAGTACAGGTTACATTGCCCCGAAAGGCCCGGACTTGTCACAATCGAGTGCACGTAGCCCAAAGGAATCTCGATGACCGCAAGCCTGTCCGGAACCACGGACCACAAGAACGATCCAGGCCTTGTCAGGTCATCAGCGCGCTGGCACTGGCGCAACCCCGCGCTCTATTTCGCAGCCGCCTGGAGCGGCTTTTTCGTGATGGGCGTGGAGTTGCTCGGCGGGCGTCTTCTGGCGCCCTATTTCGGGAGCTCGATCTTCGTCTGGGGCGCATTGATCGCGGTGTTCATGACCGCGCTGGCGGTCGGTTATCTGGTCGGCGGGCAACTGTCGCTGCGAACGCCCAAGCTCACCGTCCTTGGTTTGCTGCTGATGGCGGAGGCGCTGTTCACGCTGCCGGTCGTTCTGTTCAGCGATGCCGCTTTCGACGCATTGTCGTTCTCGATCGAAGACCCCCGCTACGGATCGCTGGTGGCGGCCTTCCTCATGTTCAGCGCACCGACCTTCTTCTCGGGCATGGTGTCCCCTTATGCAGTCCGTCTGCTGATCGACAACGTCGAACGATCCGGCCAGTCCGCAGGACGCCTGTACTTCGCATCGACGCTGGGGTCCGCTGGCGGCACGATCATGACGACCTTCTATCTGGTGCTGCTGTTCGAGCTCAATACGGTCATCCTCGGCCTGATTTCGATCTCGTTCGCGATCGGGGCGGCACTCTACCTGATCGGGCGCAGCCGCAATGCGTCTTGAACTTCTCGCGGTCCTGCTGTTGCTGGCGTGCGGCTGCACTCCTCCGGTCGACAAGGCGCATGGAGGGAAAATCGTCCATCGCGAAAAATCGATGTATCGCGACATCATGATCATCGAAAGCGAGGAAAACCGCTGCATGTCCTTCTCGCGACGTGGCGGTCTGCAGAGCTGCATGTTCACCGACAACATCAACACGCTCTCGCTGCCGTACTCGCGCGGCGTCTTCGCCGGATTGGTGGCCAATCCGGACGCGAAGCGCATGCTGGTGATCGGCCTTGGCGGCGGCGTCATTCCACGGGCAATGCGCCGGATCGATCCTGCGATGAAGATCGACGTGATCGAAGTCGATCCGGCCGTGGTCAAGGTCGCGAAACGCTATTTCAACTATCGCGAAGATCCGGATCTGCGTACTTACATCGGCGACGGACGCATTTTCGTACGCCGGCAGGCGCGCGCCGGAGTCCGTTACGACCTGATCGTGATCGACGCATTCGGTCGCTTCTACGTACCGGAACACATGATGACCCGCGAATTCATCAGCGAAGTGAAGGCGCTGCTGGCTCCGGGCGGCGTGGTGGCCTCCAACACATTCTCCAAGGGATTACTGGCTCCGTACGAAGCCGCCACCTACCAGTCGGTCTTCGGAGAAGTACGCGTCATGGACATGACCTTCGGAAGCCGGATCCTCGTCGCAGGGCGGGATGGTCTGCCGTCGGCGGCGACGCTCGCCAAGAACAACGCCGCGTTGCAGGATCGCTTCTGGAAAATCGGCATATTTCCGGGAGAGCTGGAATCGCAGGTGCAACCGCAGGCCGTCGGTTACCGGCCGCTGACCGATCAATATTCGCCAGCCAACCTGCTGATGGGCCAGTAAACGGACGAACGACGTCGTCATCGACGTCACTCCGCCGTCTTGCATTGCCTGTCTGCTGGCACAATAACGCGATCTCACGCCCACGGAATCGCCGCATGTCCTCTTCGCCCCACGTCTTCGATGCCAACGCGCAGAATTTCGAGACGGAAGTGCTGCAGCGTTCGCTGCAGACCCCGGTATTGCTGGATTTCTGGGCCGAATGGTGCGGCCCTTGCAAGACCCTCGGGCCGATGCTGGAAGCACTGGCCACCGAGTTCGGCGGCGCGTTCCTGCTGGCCAAGGTCGATGTCGAGGCCGAGCAGGAGCTCGGCGCGGCCTTCCAGATCCGCTCGATCCCGACCGTGGTGCTGGTGAAGAACGGCCAGCTGGTCGATGGCTTCCAGGGCGCGTTGCCCGATGGTCAACTGCGCGAGTTCCTGAAGCATCACGGCATCGAACCTGCGGCGGCCGACGCCGCCATCGTCGAAGAGACCGCACCTCCGGCGGCCGACCCGCTCGCCGAGATCGCGCGCCTGCGCGAGGAGATCGAGGCGGCGCCGGAGGCGGATGCATTGAAGCTCGATCTGGCCATCGCCCTGCTGAAGACCGGCGACGCCGCCGAAGCCGAACGCCTGCTTGACGCCCTGCCCGCCAACCTGTCGACCGACGATCGCGCCGTGCGCGCCCGCGCGCGCCTCGGTTTCGCCGCGCTGCTGAAGGACGCCCCGCCCATCGAAACCCTGCAGGCGATGCTCGCCGCCAACGACGGCGATCTGCGCGCGCGGCATCTGCTCGGCGTGCACGACATCGTTGCCGGCCGGTCGCAGGAGGGTCTCGAACACTTTCTGGACATGCTGCGCCGCGATCGCGCTTTCGAGGACGGCCTGCCGCGCAAGGCACTGATCGATGCCTTCAAGATCATCGAGGACGAGGATCTGGTCGGCCAATATCGGCGGAAGATGTCGTCGCTGCTGCTGGTCTGAACGACCGGTGGCGTACGCGATCACGGCGCGCAGCCTGCGCCGCCTCCTGAATCTGTGGCCGCCGTTCCTGTTCGCGGGCGTGCGCGTGCGCTCGATCGCGGACGACTGGCGTCAGGCCGAGGTCGAACTGCGCGCGCACTGGTGGAACCGGAACTACGTCGGCGTGCATTTCGGCGGCAGTCTGTTCGCGATGACCGACCCGTTCTGGATGCTGCTGGCCCTGCATGCGCTGGGCCGCGATTACATCGTCTGGGACAAGGCCGGCGAGATCACATTCCTCAAGCCCGGTCGCGGCACCGTGCGCGCACGGTTCCGCCTGGACGATGCGATGCTCGACGAGATCCACGCCGCCACCGCCGACGGCGGGAAACACCTGCGCTGGTTCGAGACCGAGATCGTCGATGCCGGGGGCGAAATCGTCGCCCGCGCGCGCAAGCAGCTCTACATCCGCAGGAAGCGCGAGACGCCTTCAGCGTGAGGCAGACGTATCGGCGCACGGCACTCCGCACCGGAACATGCGGCGACGGGCGGGCCCTCACGCGGCCTCGCTGGCCCTGACCATCGGCCTGCAGCGACCGGAACTGCCGCCGTGGGCGTCTTCTGCGCCCGTTACAACCGCGTTTTCACCCACCGATGGACTTTTCGACCCGGTTTTCCGTTTGAAGATGAGAAGACCGTCAAGCAACTGGATGCACTACGCTTTCACAGCGCCCGTTGCCTTGGTTATGCTCGACGGGTAACAGGGGGAGTGGTACATGAGTTCTACGCAGACGGATCAGCAGGAAGGATGGCCGGAGATCGCCGGCTATCGCCTGCTCCGCATTCTCGGGCATGGCGGCATGTCCACGGTCTACCTTGGCCAGCAGTTGTCGCTGGGGCGCGAGGTGGCGATCAAACTGATGCGCCAAGAGGCGCTGGCCGACGACATCGGCCGTCGGCGGTTCGAGAACGAAGCCCGCACCATCGCACGCCTCGATCACCCGCATATCGTTCATATCCATGAAGTCGGGCGCACCAAGGAGGGCCAGCCCTACCACGTCATGCCGGTGCTGCCGCGCGGACATCTGGGCAAGCGCAACCTCACCCGCGACGAATCCCGGGTCCGCGAAATCCTCGAAGCCCTGCTGAGCGCCCTCGCCTTCGCCCACAGCCGCGGCGTGATCCATCGCGATGTGAAGGCCGAGAACGTGCTGTTCGACGAAGCCGAGCGGCCGATGCTCACCGATTTCGGCATTGCCCTGCGCCGGGGCTACGGGTCGCGCGTCACCACCGCTGGCGTGGCCGTGGGCAGCACCGCCTACATGGCGCCAGAACAGGCGCGCGGCACCGAAGTCGACCTCCGCGCCGACCTGTACAGCCTCGGCGTGCTGGCCTGGGAAATGCTGGTCGGCAAGCTGCCCTACATGGCCGAAGACGGGCTGTCGATGGCGCTCAAGCACGTTCAGGATCCCATCCCGCGGCTGCCCCCGCATCTCGGCCAATGGCAGCGTTTCTTCGATCGCGCATTGGCCAAGTCGCCGATCGAACGCTTCACTGACGCGCAGGACATGCTCGAAGCGATGCGCCGGGTGCCACATGCGCAGCGTCAGCCGTTGCGCGCGGCCTATGCCCGATTGCGCGCGCGGATCGGTGTGAAGCAGTTGATCGCCGCCGCCATGATCGCCGCCGTCTGCGCCGGCGCCATCGCGGTGCTGTGGCGGATGGATCGGCACAGTGCGGAACGCAGGCTGGCCGGCATCGCCGCAAGCTCCGAAGTGCGCCCTGCGCAGGAGCCGTCCGCCGGTGGACTCGACCCCACCCTCGGCGCACCGGAACCCGACCCCACCGACTCGATGCTGCGCGCCGCGCCTGAATCGGCCGCACAACCGTTCGTGGCCGCCGCCGAGCAGCAATTGCAACAGCGCCGGCTGATCTCGCCCTCCGGCGACAACGCCTACGACAGCGTGATGTCCGCATGGCGCACGGATCCAAGCCATACCGGGCTGTCGACGGTCAGAGGACGTCTGCTGGCCGCGCTCGGCGACGAGAGCGAACAACGGCTGCTCAAAGGCGAAGACGCGCCGGTGCGCGATCTCGTCGGCCGCATGCAGCGATTGGCCGAACAGGACCGTGCCCGAGGGCAGGCCACGATGACCCAGGTCCGCAAACGCCTGAATGCGACACTGTCGGCGCGGATGGACAAGGCCCATGCCAAAGCCGATCGCAGCGCGGCGCAGCGGGTGGTGGCCTCCGCGAAAACGCTGGGCCTGGATGGCGCGCAGATCGCGGCATTGCAGACACGCGCCTCCAGGATCGCGCAACCCGGTGATCGCGTTGCCGACAACATCGGCGACATGACCCTGGTCGAAGCCGGCGGCAAGGTGGTCGCGGTCTCCCGCACTGCGGTCAGTCGCGACGCGTACGGCGAATTCGTCAAGGCCACGCAACGCCAGCCTGCGCTGTGCCGCGAGCGCGCCTCGCTGCTGCGGGTGCTCGCGCCGCGGACTTGGGATGCGCCCGGATTCCAGCAGTCGAACAATGCCTCGGTGGTCTGCGTGTCGTGGCAGGACGCCGAGGCCTACGCCCGCTGGCACAGCCAGCGCGGCAAACATCGTTACCGGCTGCCGACGGCTGCGGAAGCCCAGGCCGCGTCGCGCAACGACAGCGGCAAAGCGGTCTCCGAATGGCTCAACGACTGCGCCGGCGGCAGCTGCGCGCGACGCCTGACCGCAGGCCGCAGTTGGCGCGGCGCCGGCGGCGGCCGGCCGTTGGAAGCAGCGCGCGGCTACGACGACGTCGGCTTCAGACTGGTGCGCGAACTGTAGGTCGGGCTCAAGCCCGACATCGCCAGCGTTCCGATCGCGCCGAACAACCCGCGAAGCCGGAACCGGCATCAACAGCCGCGATCCATCGCGGTCACGATGCAGTGGCTGCACACGAGCCCGTACAATCGCGGCATGTCGACTCCTCATTCGCTCGGCCGGCGCCTGCAAGGCCTGTTCATCGCAGGCCTGCTCACGCTGCTTCCGATCTGGCTCACCTGGGTGGTGCTCAAGTTCGTGTTCGTGATGCTGTCGGATCTGAGCCGGCCGCTGATCGATCCGATCCTGCAGACCCTCGCGCTGACTGCCCCGGACGCATTGAGCTGGCTGGCCCAAGCCTGGGTGAAAACGGCCATCGGCCTGATCGCCACGCTCGGTGTGATCCTGTTCGCAGGTTGGCTGACCCGGCGCATGCTCGGCCAACGCATGCTCGGCTGGTTTGAAACCCTGATCAAGCGCGTTCCCTTGGCCAACACCATCTACGGCAGCTCGCGCAAACTGCTGGATATCCTGCAGACCAAGCCCGATGGCACCCAGCGCGTGGTCCTGATCGATTTTCCCCACACCGAGATGAAGACCCTCGGTTTCGTCACCCGGGTGATGCGCGAACAGGGCACCGGACGCGAACTCGCCGCGGTCTATGTACCGACCACGCCGAACCCGACCTCCGGCTATCTCGAAATCGTGCCGGTCGAGAAAATGACGCCGACCGACTGGACCGTGGATCAGGCGATGAGCTTCATCATCAGCGGTGGCGCGGTGGCGCCGGACACGATCCCGTTCACCGCGCCGGGTTCCATCGCGAACCCCCACACCCAAGCGGAAGCCACCGCATGAGCGCGCATCTGCTCGACGACCGCGCGACGCGGCTTTTCATCGGCCTTTCGGCGTTCTTCTGCGTCACCGCACTGCTGGGCGAATTCATCGGCGTGAAGATCTTCGCGCTGGAAGACACGCTGGGCATCGCACCGCTGGCGTGGAACCTTTTCGGACAGACCGGTTCGCTGAGCTTCACTGCAGGCACCCTGCTGTGGCCGATCATCTTCGTGTTCACCGATGTGATCAACGAGTTCTACGGCAAGCGCGGCGTGCGGATGATTTCGTGGATCGCGGTGGCGCTGATTCTGTACGGCTTCATCTTCGCGTTCGCCGCGATCCACCTCGCGCCCGCCCCCTGGTGGGTCGATGCCGCCAAGGACCAGGGCGTGCCGGACTATCAAGCGGCGTACGCCGCCGTATTCGGCCAGGGACTTTGGACGATCGCCGGCTCGGTGATCGCGTTCCTGCTCGGCCAGCTGATCGATGTCTCGGTGTTCCACCGCATCCGGCGCATGACCGGTGAAAAATACGTCTGGCTGCGCGCCACCGGCTCCACTGCGGTATCACAGCTGGTCGACAGCTTCGTCGTTCTCTACATCGCCTTCGTGCTCGGCCCGCAGCACTGGCCGACCTCGCTGTTCATGGCAGTCAGCACCGTCAACTACGCCTACAAGATGCTGGCTGCGATCGCGCTGATCCCGCTGCTTTACCTGATGCGTCGCGCGATCATCGCCTACCTCGGCGCCGATCGCGCAGCGCAACTGCGGAACGAAGCCGCCCACGACTGACGGCCCGGCGCTCGCGCGCTGCCGGTCCGCGCAATGACCTTTGGCCGATGCCGTCGTCGGCCGTTCGGGCGACGCTTGCGCGGCAGGCGCGAGCTGTCGCCCTTGCCCCCACTCGAACGCCGCCACCCGATCGCCGCACATCGTCTACGCCCCACGCCGGAGCCATCATGATCGTCAGCCCCCATGCCCGTCCGTCCGCATTCCTCGCGCTCGCCATCGCAGCAGTCCTGTTCAGCGGTGCCGTCGTCGCTCCGCAAGCCCAAGCCGCCGCGCAGGCAGCGGCAGCGACTTCCGAGTCGAAGGCTGCGCAGCTCGACCGTCTGTACGTCGAATTCTGGGAAGCATCGCTCAAGCTCAACCCGCTGCAGGCGACGTTCCAGGGCGACAACCGCTACAACGACCAGTTGCCGAACTTCCTGACCGAGGCTTCGCGCAAAGAGGCCCATGCGTTCACCGTCCACTGGCTCGAACGCGCCGAAGCCATCGGCCCGGACGGCCTGGGCGGACAGGACCGGCTGAGCTACGACATCTTCGTCAAGAACGCGAAGGACACGCTCGAAGGCGAGTCATTCCCGAATCACCTGATGCCGATCGACCAGTTCAACAATATCGCCGCGTTCGCCGCGCAGCTCGGCTCCGGCAGCAACGCGCAGCCGTTCAAGACCGTGAAGGACTACGACGATTGGCGCGCGCGCGGCGGAAAACTGGCGCCGATCTTCGATCAGGCCATCGTCAACATGCGCGAAGGCATGCGCCAGGGCGTCGTGCAGCCGAAAGTGCTGATGCAGAAAGTACTGCCGCAGTTCGACGCGCTGATCGCGGACCAGGCCGACAAGACCCTGTTCTGGGGGCCGATCAAGAACATGCCCGCCACGTTCTCCGATGCCGACAAAACGCGGATCGCCGCCGAATACAGGACGATGATCGAACAGGAAATCATGCCGTCGTATCGGCGCATGCGCGAGTTCATCGCCAACGAATACCTGCCCGCCTGCCGCGACACCGCCGGCATGGGCGGTCTGCCGAACGGGCAGGCGTGGTACGCGTTCAATGCGTATCTCAATACCACGACGCGACGGACGCCGGCGCAGATCCACCAGACCGGGCTCGACGAGGTCGCACGCATCCACGGCGAAATGCGCAAGGTCATGCAGCAGGTCGGCTTCAAGGGTTCGCTGCAGGAGTTCTTCAAACACGTGAACACCGACAAGCGGTTCGAGTTCGCATCGGAAGAGGCGCTGCTGGCGCACTACCGCGGCATTGAAGCGACCCTGGAACCGGGCTTGAACCGCATGTTCAATCTCAAACCGAAAGCGGGTTTCGAAATTCGCCCGGTGGAAGCCTTCCGCGCTCAATCGGCCGCCGGCGGCCAGTACCAGTCGCCCAGTGAGGATGGCTCGCGCCCGGGCGTTTTCTACGTCAACACCTACGACCTGCCCAGCCGCAAGACCTGGGACAGCGAGGATCTGTTCCTGCATGAAGCCAAACCCGGCCACCACTTCCAGCTCGCGATCCAGCAGGAGCTGAAAGGCCTGCCGAACTTCCGTCGTTTCGGCGGCGAGACCGCTTATATCGAAGGCTGGGGGCTGTATTCGGAAACCATCGGCAAGGAGCTGGGCGTCCTCAAGGACCCGTACATGTATTTCGGGATGCTGCAGAACGAACTGTGGCGCTCAATCCGCCTCGTGGTCGACACCGGCTTCCACAGCAAGGGTTGGACGCGCGAGCAGGTGATCCAGTACATGCTCGAAAACTCAGCGACCAGCGAAACCGACGCGGTCGCCGAAGCCGAACGCTATATGGCGATTCCCGGCCAAGCGCTGGCTTACAAGACCGGGCAGCTCAAGATCACCGAACTGCGCGCCCGCGCCGAGAAAGCGCTGAGCAGCCGCTTCGACGTCAAGGCCTTCCACGATGAAGTGCTGAAGGACGGCTCGGTGCCGCTGGATGTACTCGAAGCGAAGATCGACCGCTGGATCTCCGGGCAAAAGAAAACATAGGCTCCGGCCAGCGTGTCGATGCCACAACGCCCGCAGATGCGGGCGTTGTGCGCTACGGCTCAATACGACTTGCTGCCCCGCATCGCCCGCACGCGCTCGGGCGGCCCGAACACATCGCTGCGCGCATCCGGCCAGTAATCGCGGAAGACCGAATGGTCCGCAGTGCCGTCGAGCAGCGCGCCGGGTTCCAGAAAACGATACAGCGCACCGAGCGAGCGCACTTCGGTCGGCGACACCCGACGCAGAATATGTTCGGGTCCGAGCTCCGAAGGATGCTCCAGGCCCGCTGCGCACAGCAGTTCGCGCAGCGCCTTCAGTGTGTTGTCGTGGAAGCGATGCACCCGGGTCGCCTTGTCCGGCACATCGAGCTTCTGCCAGCGCGACGGATCCTGCGTCGCGATGCCGGTCGGACAGCGGCTGGTATGGCAGCTCTGCGCCTGGATGCAGCCCAGCGCGAACATGAAACCGCGCGCGGCATTGCACCAGTCCGCGCCCATCGACAGGGTGCGCGCGATGTCGAAGGCACTGGCGATGCGCCCTGCGGCGCCGATCCGCACACGATCGCGCAGACTCAATCCGACCAAGGTGTTGTGCACCAGCATCAAGCCTTCGTGCATCGGCACGCCGACGTGATCGATGAATTCCGCAGGCGCCGCACCGGTGCCGCCTTCGCCGCCGTCGACGACGATGAAATCCGGCAACAGCCCCGTTTCCAGCATCGCCTTGGCGATCGCGAACCACTCCCACGGGTGGCCGATCGCGAGCTTGAACCCGGTCGGCTTTCCGCCGGACAGCTCGCGCAGCTTCGCGATGAACTGCAACAGCTCGACCGGCGTGGAGAACGCAGAGTGCCGCGCTGGAGAGACGCAATCCTCGCCTTGCCTCACACCACGGGTGGCGGCGATTTCGGCGCTGACCTTCGCCGCCGGTAGCACGCCGCCGTGGCCGGGCTTGGCGCCCTGCGAGAGTTTCAACTCGATCATCTTCACCTGCGGATCGCGCGCGTTCTGCGCGAAGCGCTCGGCGTTGAAACTGCCGTCGTCGTTGCGGCAACCGAAATAACCGCTGCCGATCTCCCAGACCAGATCGCCGCCATGTTCGCGGTGATACGACGAGATCGAACCTTCGCCGGTATCGTGATAGAAACCGCCGCGCTTCGCACCGTCGTTGAGCGCGCGGATCGCGTTCGCCGAAAGCGCACCGAAACTCATCGCCGAGATGTTGAACACGCTGGCGTCGTAGGGTTGCGCGCACTGCTCACCGATACGGATGCGGAAATCCGGCGATGCGATCTCCGTGGGCATGATCGAATGATTGATCCACTCGTATTCGTCGCTGTAGACATCCTGCTGGGTGCCGAACGGCCGGGTATCGTTCTCCGATTTCGCGCGCTGGTAGATCAACGCGCGCTGCTGTCGCGAGTACGGCACTTCGGCGGTATCGGATTCGATGAAATACTGGCGCATCTCCGGGCCGATCGATTCCAACCCGTAGCGGAAATGCGCGAGGATCGGATAGTTGCGGCGTAAAGTGCTGCGGCTCTGCAGCAGATCCCAAGTACCCAGCACTGCGAACGCGCCGAAGACAACGACCGCCCAGATCCAGACGTTGCCGAAAAGGTTCGTTGCGATCACGGATGCGAACATCAGCAGCAGCGTGACGATGTAGGCGGTATAGCGCGACATGGAACCCCCGGCAGGATGCGCGCGGTTCGCGCAAGTCGATGCGCGCGACTGCGCACCGATGGTGCCCGGGGCGGGACTCGAACCGCGCCGCGATGACCTTTGAGTCGCCGCAACGACGAACGCGCCGCAGCGCGCAGTGGACCTGGTCCGAATCTTCCCCGAACGTGAGTGGAGTATGTGCCCGGGGCGGGACTCGAACCCGCACGACTTGCATCGGGGGATTTTAAGTCCCCTGCGTCTACCATTTCGCCACCCGGGCGCGCGCATAGGGTGCCTGAGCGCAAGCGCATTGAAAACCACGCCCGCGAAAGCACGTCTGAGTAAGCGCGCTGCGCAGGCAACAAAAAACCCGCCGAAGCGGGTTCTTTGGAAATATGGAGGCCTGGGTCGGAATCGAACCGGCGTACGCGGCTTTGCAGGCCGCTGCATGACCACTCTGCCACCAGGCCAGTGACTTCCTTGCTTAAAACAAACCCCGGCGAACCGGGGTCTACATGAATCTGGAGCGGGAAACGAGACTCGAACTCGCGACCCCGACCTTGGCAAGGTCGTGCTCTACCAACTGAGCTATTCCCGCGGTGGAATCGGAATTTTAGCGTCTGCTGCGGAACTGTCAACACTCTTTCCTTCATCGGCCATCAAAGCCGGCCACGCAGCGAGCAGATACTGGGCGCCGGACCATAGCGTCAACAGCGCAGCAGCGGCCAGCATCCAGTCGCCGGTGTGGAAGATCACATCGCCCGGCCATGGCGCGGGCTTGACGCCAGGAACCACCGAATACAGCAGGCACAACAGCGCGAACATCTGCGCCATGGTCTTGATCTTGCCGATCAGCGCGACCTTCACGGTCGCGCGCTGACCGATCTCCGCCATCCATTCGCGCAGGGCCGACACCGCGATCTCGCGCCCAACGATCACCGCCGCCCAGAACGCCATCCACGGCGTCGGATGGCCCTGGACGATCAGGAACAGCGCCACCGCCACCATCAATTTGTCGGCGACCGGGTCGAGGAATGCGCCGAATGCGGAGTGCAGTTCGTAACGGCGCGCGATCCAGCCATCGAGCCAGTCGGTCGCCGCCGCCAGCGCGAAGACCGCAGCGGAAGCGAAGTTGCTCCACTTGTAGGGGA
This sequence comes from uncultured Xanthomonas sp., assembly GCA_964523435.1. GTDB lineage: Bacteria > Pseudomonadota > Gammaproteobacteria > Xanthomonadales > Xanthomonadaceae > Lysobacter_I. The sequence goes on along the minus strand of CAZGBA010000049.1, from coordinate 13,739 downwards.
GATAGAACACCAGCACCAGCACCGGAATCATCACGATCCGCGCGAGCGTCAGCATGGTCGGTATCGTCAACTTCATGAAGATCCTTGTGGTTCGATGCCATGGAGTGTCGCGTAGATGCGCTCAGCCAGCGCAGCGTTGATGCCCTCGACCCGGGCGATCTCCTCGATCCCCGCCGCCTTCAGACCGCCCAATCCTCCGAAATGCCGCAACAGATTAGCGCGTCGGCGCGGCCCGATGCCGGGAATATCTTCCAGGCGGCTGACGTTTCTGGCTTTCTGCCGCCGACCGCGGTGTCCGGTGATGGCGAATCTGTGCGCTTCGTCGCGCACCTGCTGGATCAATTGCAGCCCCAACGAACCCGCGCCCGGGTGCAGTTCGCGCCCGTCGGGCAACAGCAGGGTCTCATCGCCGGCGCGGCGGGCCTCGCCCTTGGAGACGCCGACGACGTGGACATCGACCAGCCCGAAATCGGCCAGCACCGCATTGGCCTGGGCCACCTGCCCCGCTCCGCCGTCGATCAGGAGCAGATCCGGCAGGACTGCGCGACTCGGGCTCGCCTCATTGCCCGATGCCTCCGGATCGGGCGCGGGCAGCACCACGACCGCCTCGGCCGCCTTGCGGAACCGGCGCTCCAGGGCCTGGTGCATGGCGGCGTAGTCGTCGCCCGGTTCGATGCCATCGATGTTGTAGCGGCGGTACTGGCCACGCACCGGACCATCGGCATCGAACACCACGCACGACGCCACCGTGGCTTCGCCCATGGTGTGGCTGATATCGAAGCATTCGATCCGCTGCGGCACTTCGTCCAGACCCAGCAGCTCGCGCAGCGCCTCGGCGCGCGCGCGCTGCGCGGCGTTGCTGCCGATCTCGGCGGCGAGGGTTTGTTCGGCGTTGCGGCGCACGAGGTCGAGGTATCCGGCGCGCTCGCCGCGCACGCTCGTCTTGATCTGGACCTTGCGGCCGGCGGTTGCGCCCAAGGCTTCTTCGATCAACTCGCGTTCGGGAATCTCGCGATCCAATACGATCTCGCGCGGCGGCGCCTGTTCGGCGTAGTACTGCGAGACGAACGCGCCGAGCACTTCCTCCGCGCTGTCCTCGCCGTTGGTCTTCGGAAAAAAACTGCGGGTGCCCAGGTTGCGGCCGTCGCGGAACATCAGCAGCAGCACGCAAGCCTGCGCGCCGCGCATCGCACAGGCGAGCACATCGAGGTCTGCGGCATTGCCATCGACGTACTGTCGCGACTGCAGCTTGCGGATCGATGCGACCAGATCGCGCAGCCGCGCCGCTTCCTCGAAATCGAGCCGTTCACTGGCCGTCTCCATGGCCGTGGTCAATTCGGTGGTCAGATCGTCGCTGCGGCCATCGAGCAGCATCGTCGCCTGGCGCACCGCATCGGCGTAATCGCGCGCCTGCACCAGCCCCACGCAGGGCGCGCTGCAGCGGCCGATCTGGTATTGCAGGCACGGCCGCGAGCGGTTGCGGAACACGCTGTCCTCGCAGCTGCGCAGGCGGAAGATCTTCTGCATCAGATTCAGCGTGTCGCGCACCGCCAGTACGCTAGGATATGGCCCGAAATAGCGCCCGGGCAGCGAGCGCGCACCGCGGTGAAACGCGATCCGCGGCCAGGACTCCCGGGTCAGCACCACGAAGGGATAGCTCTTGTCGTCGCGCAGCAGCACGTTGTAGCGCGGGTGCAGCGACTTGATCAGCTGATTTTCCAGCAGCAGCGCTTCGGTCGCGGTGCGGGTGACAGTGACATCCATGCGCGCGATCTGCGCGACCATCGACGCGGTGCGGGTCGGCAGGGCCTTGGTGAAATAACTGGCGACGCGCTTCTTCAGCGCCGCTGCCTTGCCGACGTACAGCAGACTGCCGTCTGCGGCGTACATCCGGTAGACACCGGGCGCGGTGGTCAGATCGCGGGCGTAGGCGCGGCCGTCGAACGTATCGTCGGCCGTCGGATCACGGCCGGCGGTCATTCGCCGATGGGAATCTGACGAAGGCTGCCATCGGCGGGATCGAAGCGCAGGACCGCGTGCGCATCGGTATCGGCGATCCAGATGATGCCGTTGACCACCGCCAGACCCGCTGGCCCGTGCAGGCGCTGCGGCAGGCTGACGGTGCTCAGCTCGCCGCCGCCCAAACGCAGGGTGCGCAACTGATCGTTGCCGCTGTCGGCGATCCACAGCACGGGCGAGGAGCCGTCGAGCGCGATCGCCTGCGGCTGCTGCAGCAGCGCATCGCTGCGCGAGCCGCCGATATTGCCGAACCGCCATGCGCCCTGCCCGACCAGCGTCGTCACCTGCCGGGTACGCAGATGGACGCTGCGGATCGCCGAGCCGGCTTCGTCGCAGACGTAGAGGATCTGCTGGACGATGGCGAGGGCACTGGGGCCGACGAATGCGGCGGCGGGACCGATGCCATCGATCAGGTCCATCGCACCGGAACCCGCCAGCAGCATCAGCGAACGCTCGGCCAGGTCGTAAGCCCAGAGCTTGTTGTCGCCAGCGGTGGCGATGCAGACCACATTCGAGGGCGAGATCACGACGCCGCGCGGCTGATCCAGCGCCACCGAGCGCGGATCGTGGATCACGCCTTCGCTCGGCCGGCCAGAACGCCCTGCGCCGCAAAGCGTGTCGACATCGCCGGTGCTGAGCTTGATCCGCCGCACCGCGTGATTGCCGGTGTCGGCGATGTACAGCTCATCGCGCTGCAGGCACAGCCCCTGCGGGTTCTGGAACGCGGCCAACTCCATCGGCCCATCGATGAAACCGGGACCGCCGCTGCCGAACTGGCGATGGATCCGGCCAGCAGGCGTACATTCCAACACCCGGTGATGGCCGGAATCGACCACATACAGGTACTGCTGATTGGCGGCGAGGCCCATCGGGAAGCGCAGCGGCAGATCGGGCTCGCGATTGCGGCGCAGCTCGATCGGTTCGAGATTCAGGGACTGCGGCACTTCTTCGGCGCGGAGCTTGGCGATCTGTGCATCCAGCTCGCGCACCGGGGTATCGCCGACGATGCGGTCGCGCACGCGGCCCTCACCGTCGATCAGCACCACCGTCGGCCAAGCATCGATGCCGTAGTACTGCCAAAGCACCCAATCCGCGTCGTGGGCGATCGGGAAATCGAGCGGTACGCGGTGCAGGCGCTTCAGCACCCGCTTCGCATCGCGCTCGTGATCGAAACGCGGCACGTGGATCGCGACCACGTGCAGGTGCTCGCCATAGCGCTTGCGCAGGGTCGCCAGGTCGCTCAAGCGCTGCTGGCACCAGGCGGAGCCGGCGTTGACGAACGCGAGCGCGGTGACCCGCCCGCGCAATTGCCCCATGCGCAACGGCTTGGCGAGATTCAGCCATTCGAGACTGGCCGGAAATTCGGGGGCGGGCGACTTGTCCATCATCCGATCAGCATCCTTAGTCTGTGCACGAGCGTCAACCTGCCATCATGCCTAGGGTCGTCCCGCCTAGGGTCGTCCCGCGTGTGGTCGTCCAACGCGGGGGCGTCCGGCGGCGAGTCTTTCGACGATGCCGGCGGCCGCCGCATCGACCATCGCCCACACCCGGCGGAAATCCTCACTGCCGCCGGTGTAAGGGTCGGGAATCTCGGCGTCATCGCCCATGCCCGCCCATTCCAGCAGCAGCGCAGCCTGTGCGGAGGCACCATGCGGCGCCATCGCCCGCACGTCGCGCAGCACGCTGCGGTCGGCGCAGAGCAGCCAATCGAAATGATCGAAGTCGGCGGCGCGCAGTTTGCGGGCGCGCTGGGCGCGGATATCGACCCCGGCGCCGGCCGCGACCGCGATGCTGCGGTGGTCCGGCGGCTCGCCGGCATGCCAACCGCCGGTACCGGCGGAATCGACCTCGACCCAGTCCAGACCGCTGCGCTGCAGATGTTCGCGGGCCGCGCCCTCGGCCAACGGCGACCGGCAGATGTTGCCCAGACAGACCATCAACAGCCGCACCGCTCAGGTCCCGCCCGTCGCCGCGAGGTGGCGCTCGGCGCGTTCCAGATCCTCGGGGGTGTCGATCCCCGGCGGAAACGCCGCAGGCGTGATCGCGACCGCGATCCGGTGCCCGGCTTCCAGCGCTCGCAGTTGCTCAAGCGATTCGATCCGCTCCAGCGGCGACGGCGGCAGCGCTGCGAACTGCTTGAGGAAGCCGGCGCGGTAGCCGTAGATGCCGATATGGCGGAGCCACGGGCCACCGGTCGGCATCCTGTCGCGCGTCTGCGCGAAGGCGTCCCGGGGCCAGGGAATCGGCGCGCGGCTGAAGTACAGGGCGTCGCCATTGCCGGCACGCACCAGTTTCACGGTGTTCGGGTCGAGCAGCGCAGCGATCCCGTCGATCCCTGTCGCCAACGTGCTCATCGGTGCGCCCGAGGCGACCAGGGTCTCCGCGACCGCGCGGATCCCCGCAGCCGGCGCGAAGGGCTCGTCGCCCTGCAGGTTCACCACGACGGTGTCGTCGCTCCAGCCGGCCCGGGTCGCGCATTCGGCCAGGCGGTCGGTGCCCGAGACATGGGTCGCTGCGGTCATCGCGATCCGTACGCTGCTTGCGGCCAGGGCGTCGGCGATGCGCGTGTCGTCGGTGGCGACCCAGACCTCGCGCGCCCCCGCCGCCAGCGCGCGCCGCGCGACATGCAGCACCAGCGGTTCGCCGCCGAGCAGGCGCAGCGGTTTGCCCGGCAGTCGCGACGCGGCATAGCGGGCGGGAATCGCAACGACGAAATCCAAGGCATTCATCGGCCTTTCGTCCTCTGCAGAAAAGCCAGTGCGACCCAGGCCCATCCGGCAACCGCCAGACCCAACCACAGAAACGCGACCGCAAAGCATTTGCCGGCGAAATCGATGAACGGAAAGGAATTCAATTTCGGCTGCTGCAGCAACAGCGGCCACAGCTCCAGTTCGACGAAGTCCAGCATCGTCGCAACTCCCAGCCACATCGGCGCCAGCCAGCCAGCCGAGAACAGCGCGATCAGCGCCCGGAACCACAGGGTTTTTGTCATCGGATCGATCCTTTGTCTTTTTCGCGCAGCCGATCCAGCAAGGCCACCCAGAACGCTTCGGGCAACTCCGCGCGGATCGGCACGCTGTAGCAGCGCTCGGTGTGGAAGGTCGCGCACTTCACCGCGTCCTTCTCGGTCATCAGCACCGGCAGATCGCTGCCGAAGCGCAGATCCTCGGCGCGATAGCGGTGGTGGTCTACGAATGCATGCGGTACCACCGCGATATCGAGACCGCGCAGCATCGCGAAAAAGCGCTCGGGGTCGCCGATCCCGGCCACCGCATGCACGCGCTGGCCCGCGAATGACGACAGCGGCCCCCCGCGATGCCCGTGCAGCGGCACGGCGTCCTGGGTGCGCAGCCGCATCGGCCACTCGCCGAATCTCGCCTCGGCGTCGCCTCCACCGTGATTGACCACCCGGAAATCGCAGCGCTCACTGCGTTCCGGGCGCTCGCGCATCGGTCCCGCCGGCAGCGGCAGGCGATTGCCGTAACGGCGACGGCCATCGATCACTTCGATCTCGACATCGCGCGCCAAACGGTAGTGCTGCAGGCCATCGTCGCAAACAACGATGTCGCAGCCGGCATCGATCAGCGCACGCGCCGCAGCGACGCGGTCGCGATCCACGCGCACCGGCGCACCGGTCCGACGCGCGATCAGCACCGGTTCGTCGCCGCCCAGCAAAGTGTCGGTACCGGCATCGACCCAGCGTGCAGTACCGGCCTGCTGGCGCCCGTAGCCGCGACTGGCGACGCCGGGCATGAAGCCCTCCGCGCGCAGACGCTCGACGATGGCGATGGTCAACGGCGTCTTGCCGCTGCCGCCGGCGATCAGATTGCCGACCACCAGCACCGGCCTGCCCGGATGCGCGCTGCGCAGAACGCCATTGCGATACAAAGCCGTGCGCGCGGCGACCGCAGCGGCATACACACCCGCGAGCAGGCGCGCGTGCCACGGCGGCGGACTTCCGTCGAACCAGTACGTCGGCGGCTGCCGGCGCGCGTCGCTCATGCCCGGCCGCTCATGCGGGCGCATCCAGGGTTTCGGACTCGCGGAACTGCATCCGGTGCAGATGCGCGTACAGCCCATCCCGCGCCAGCAGTTCGGTATGCGTGCCCTGCTCCACCAGTCGCCCCTGATCGAGCACTAGGACCTGATCGGCATGCTCGATCGTCGACAGCCGATGCGCGATGACCAGAGTGGTGCGATCCGGCATCAACCGGTTCAGGGCATCCTGCACCAGGCGCTCGGATTCGGTATCGAGCGCAGCAGTGGCTTCGTCGAGAATCAGGATCGGCGCATCCTTCAGGATCGCGCGCGCGATCGCGAGACGTTGGCGCTGTCCGCCGGACAAACGCCCGCCCTTGCTGCCGATGCCGGTATCCGCACCATCGGAGAGTTTGTCGACGAACTCGCTGGCATTGGCGGCATCCAGCGCGGTGCGCACCCGCTCGTCGCCGGCTTCGGCGAGTTCGCCATAGGCCACATTCGCGGCCACGCTGCCGTCGAACAGCATCACCTGCTGCCCGACCAACGCGATCTGGCGGCGCAGATCGGACAACCGGTACTCGGACAACGGGCGGCCATCGAGCAGGATCTCGCCGGAGGCCGGCTCGTAGAAACGCGGAATCAGTTTGATCAGCGTCGATTTCCCGCTGCCGGAGCGGCCGACGATCGCGGTGACGGTGCCCGGTTTCGCGACGAAGCGGATGTCGCGCAGCGCCGGCTCGTTCTGACCCGGATAACGCGCGTCGATATCGCGGAATTCGAGTTCGCCGCGCGCACGATCGAGCATCTTCGTGCCGGTGTCGCGCTCCTCCTCGGCGTCGAGCACGCCGAACAGGCGCTCGGCCGAGGCGATGCCCTTCTGCAGCATGTTCTGCACGTTGGTGAGCTGCTTCAGCGCCGGAATCATCGCCATCATCGACATCATCAGCACCACGAAGCCGCCTGCGGTCAGCCGCCCGGCCGCCGCTTCGCGCCCGGCGAAGAACAGCAGCAGTGCCAACCCGATCGCGCCCATCAGCTGCACCACAGCAGAGGAAATGCTGCGGGTGGACTCGACCTTCATCGCCAGGCGCAGATTCTCGTCGGCCAACGCGGCGTAGCGCGACAGCTCCACGTCCTGCGCGCCGTAGATCTTCACTTCCTGCTGATTGTTCAGGGTCTGGTCCGCCGCCTGCATCAGGCGGCCACCGCTTTCCTGCACGCGGTGGCTGAAACGACGATAGCGTTTCGCGACCTTGTCCATCAGCAGCGCCAGCGGCGGCGCCATCACCAGGATGGCGATCGTCACCTGCCAGCTGGTCCACAGCATCATCGCCAGGGCGCCGATGATCTGCAGCGACTGCTGCAACATCACCTTCGCAGCGTCGACTGCGGCATTCGCGACCTGGTCGCTGTCGGAACCCAACCGCATCAGCATCCCCGGCACCGGCTCGCTGTCGAAGCGCAGCCCGGGCAGACGCAGATATGTGCCGAGCACGCGCACTCGCAGGTCGCGGGCGATGCTGCGCGCGGATCGGCCCATGCACACATCGCTGATATAACCGGCGATGCCGCGCATCACGAACAGCCCGACGATGGTCAGCGGCAGAAGCATGCTGAGCTGCGCGTTCTTGCTGATGAAGGTCTCGTCGACCACCGGCTCCATCAACTTCATGAATGCCGAACCCGCCGCCGCCTCGATCAACATGCCCGCAAGCGCAAACAGCAGCAGGCTGCGGTACGGCCCGGCGAAACCCAGCAGCCGGCGGTAGATCGGCCACGCCGGGGCGCGGTCGGTTTTGCTCACTTGCGCGTCTCCGTCGCCGTTTTCGATGACGCGGCCGGCGCACGCTGCTCGGGGGCCGTCGCGATGCTGATCTGGCGGAAACCGAGCTGACCCAGCGCATCCAGCGCAGTCACCACCGACTGGTGCGGCGTGCGCGCATCGGCGCGCAGCAGCACCGGGCGCTTGCGGCTTTCGTGGGTCGTGCCCTCACCCGCGACCTCGACGATCGTGCGCTTGAGCGATTCGACATCGGTGCGCAGCGCCTCGCGGTCCTGCACGAAATAGCGGCCTTCCGCGTTCACCAGCACGCTCAGCGCCTTCGACGACGTCTCGCTGGGCTCGCCGTTCGCCTTCGGCAACTGTAGTTTGAGCACCGACCGCGCGTCGAACGTGGTGGTGACCACGAAGAAGATGATCAATACCAGGATCACATCGATCAGCGGCACGAGATTGATCTCGGGCTCGTCGTCGGCGCGGAAGTCGCGGATGCGCATGGGGATTCAGATCTCCGGAAATTCGATCGTCGTGCGTTCGTCGGTCATGCGACGAATACGTGCCGTGCGGCGAACGCCACGTACCAGGCGCACAAGCCCAGCAACGACGCGTAGAACATCATCAGCAACCAGAAACGGACCGGCGCCCGGGCACGGTCGACGAACGCCCGCGTATCCGAATGCGCCAGCTTGCCGGTGCGCAGACCCCGAACCACTGCCGGTACGACCGGATAGGCGATCAACAGCGACAACAGCAGGGCGATGATCAAACGGGTCATGGCCGGAGACTCAATCCAAGTGCGTCGACGGTGTGATGCCGCGTGCGCCAGCCGCCGTCGGCGTCGCTACAGCCCGGGTATCGAGGGTGTCGAGCAACTGGATCGCCTCGTGTTCCATATCGACGATGTAACCAGCGATGCGCCCGCGGAAATAGCGGTGGAACATCAGCGCCGGAATCGCGACGATCATGCCGGTCGCGGTGCAGATCAGTGCCTTGCCGATGCCGCCCGCAAGCTGGTTCACATCGCCCAGGCCGCTGTCGAGGATGCCCAGGAACATCTGGATCATGCCGACCACCGTGCCGAACAGTCCCAGCAGCGGGCCGGCGGCGGCGATGGTGCCGAGGCCGTTCAGGAAGCGCTCCATCCGATGCACCAGATGCCGGCCGACATCCTCGATGCGCTCGCGGATCTGGTCGCGCGGACGGTGGCGGACATCCAGCGCGGCGGCCAGCAGGGCGCCGAGCGGCGAGGTCCGGCGCAGGGAATCGATGTGGGTGGGGTCGAGGTTGCCGCGCGCGGCCCAGGCGCGGACTTCGGCGCCCAGCCCGGGCGGCAGCACGGTCTTGCGACGCAGGCTCCAGAACCGTTCAAGGATGATGCCCAAGGCCACCACCGTCAGCAGCAGCAGGGGAATCATCGGCCAACCGCCGGCTTTGACCAGTTCCAGCACGTCGCATCCTCCGGCCATCGGCCGTCTTCATTCAGAGCGATAGGATAACTGAGCCGCCCGCGCGTGCCTGCCGGCCGCGTCCCACAACCGCCGATGCCGACGGCGCTCGGTCTGTACCTCCACACCGCCCTGCCCGATCCGCAGCCGCACCGCGCCCGTCTCCGCCGTCAGCGGCGTTTCCGCCCCGTGGTGCCGCCACAGATCCACCACTTCCGGCTTCGGATGCTTGAAGCGGTTGCCATAGCCGGCCGAGATCGGCGCCCAGCGCGCCCCGGTCGCGGCGACGAAACCCGGATCGGAGGAACCGGCGCTGCCGTGATGCGTGACCAGTACGACATCGGCGCGCACCGAGGCCGGATCGCGCCGCAGCAGGTCGCGTTCGATCACATGGCCGATGTCGCTGGTCAACAGCGCGGCGCCATGCGCGGTCTCGATGCGCAGGATGCAGCTCGATTCGTTGCGCAGATAGGGAAAATGTAGCGGCGGATGCAGGAAGCGGAAACGCACGCCATCCCAGTTCCAGGCATGACCGGCACGACACCGCCGCAGCCCGGCGATCTTCGCATCGAGCCCGCTGTCTTCCGGCGCGTAGCGCGTCCGGATCGCGAACACATTGGCAACCGACGCATAGCCGCCGGCATGGTCGTTGTCGGCGTGACTGAGCACGGCCGTATCGAGCGCACGCACGCCCAGCGCATGCAACGCGGGCACCACCGCGCGCTCGCCGGCATCGAAACCATCGGGAATCGCCGGGCCCATGTCGTACAACAAGGAGTGCCGGGCGGTGCGCACCACCACCGACAAACCCTGCCCGACATCCAGCACGATCAGCTCGACTTCGCCATGCTCCGGCGCCTGGCGATCCGGCCACAGCAAGGGCAGCCAAAGCAGCAGCGCCAGGGGTTTGCCCGGTACGCCGCGTGGCAGCAGGCACCAGAACGCGACCAGCATCGCCAGCGGCAGCGCGAACCAGCGCGGCTCCGGCAACCACCACAGCGCCAGCGGGCTGTCGCCGAGCATCGCAAACAGCGACCAGCTGGGATCGAACGCCATCGCCGCCAACCGCCACACAGGCCAGCCCCACCCCGCATGCAGCGATTCGATCCCCGTGCCGATCAACGACAGCGGCACGACGATCAGACTCCACCACGGGATCGCCAGCAGGTTCGCGAACGGTCCAGCCAACGAGGCCTGCCCGAACAGCACGACCGTCAACGGCAGCAACCCGACCGTCGCCACAGCCTGCGCCGCGAAGAATCCACGCAGCGGATGCTGCTCCTGCGGCAGACACCACAGCAACCACGCCACGCCGCCGAAGCTCAGCCAGAACCCGGCAGACAGCACCGATAGTGGATCGAACAGCAGAATCGCGATCATCGCCAGCGACATCGCATCGGCCGGCCGCCAACCGCGCCGCGAGCACCGCGCCGCAGCGACCACTGCGATCATCAGCACGGTGCGGACCGTGGGCAGCGCGAATCCCGCCAGTGCCGCGTACAGCGTCGCACCGGACAAGGCCGCCAGCACCGCCACCTGCGAACGGGGCATTCGACGCCCCAGCGTCGGCCAACACCACCACACGGCACGCATCGACAGCGCAAAGAACCCCGCGACCAGACCGACGTGGAATCCTGAAATGGCGATGAGATGGGTGAGCCCGCTCGCGCGCAGCCGCTCCCAATCGGTATCGTCGAGCGATCGCGTATCGCCCAGGGCGAGTGCGCGGATGAAGCGGGACGACGACTGCGGCACCGCGATCGCGATCCGCGCCGACATCGACTCGCGCCAGGCATCAATGCCCTGCGGACCTGCCAAGCACCGCGCGAACTCGGGCACACGCACGTATCCGGTCGCGACAATGCGCTCGATCAGCGCATGCTTCTCCCCATCGATCCCGCCCGGATTGCGCAGCGCGCGAGGCGCGCGCAGTTTCACGGACAAGGTCCAGCGGCTGCCTGCAGCGACACGCAGACGCGGCGCATCGGCAGGCGGCGTGTCGACACCGAACTCGTCGTACCACGTCAGACGAACCCGCCTGCCGCGAAGCGCTTCGGGCTGCGCTTCGCTGTCGTCGATCATGAAAACGAACCGCGTCCGCCGCACTTCATGATGCGGCAGCGCGATGACCGTACCGGTCAATTCAAATTGGCGATGCTCCATGGTCAAAGGCAGTTGACGCTGCATCGCCAGCGAAGCATGCACACCCGCCAGCAGAAACCCCAATGCGAAAATTCCGACATGCCGCCAAGCACCTCCCATCCAAATCGCGGTCGCTGCAGTCGCAGCCGCACACGTCAGCAGCCAACCGCCGGGCGGCGATGGCAGCCAAAGACAGGCCATCACGCCCATCAACAATGCAAGCGAAAACCGGATATCCAACATGACACCACTCAGCGATCGAGCGGGCTAAGCACACCGCCCGCACCGCGATTCAGGACATGGGTATAGATCTGCGTCGTCGCGACATCCTTGTGCCCCAGCAACGCCTGGATCGTGCGCAGGTCCGCACCGAATTCCAGCAGATGCGTCGCGAAACTATGACGCAGCACATGCGGCGTCACCGGCTTGTCGATGCCAGCGCGCTTCCGTGCCACCTTGATCGCGCGCTGCAGGATCGCCTCATCGACGTGATGCCTGCGGGTCACCCCACTACGCGGATCCACCGACAGCGAACGCGCCGGGAACACGTACTGCCATGCGAACTCACGCTCCGCGTTCGGATACTTCCGCGACAGCGCACCCGGCAACCAGACCACACCATGCCCTTCGGCCAGATCCTGCGCATGCAGAATCCGCACACGCTCGACCGCCGTCTTCAACCGATCGCGTACGCCATCGGGCAGCGGCACCTGACGATCCTTCGCGCCTTTACCGTCGCGGATGGTGATCTGCCGACGTTCGAAATCGACATCCTTCACTCGAAGACGCATACATTCCATCAGTCGCATGCCGCTGCCATACAACAATGCCGCCATCAACCAGACCTCACCATCGATCATCGTCAACAGACGCTCGACCTCGGCGCGTGACAACACCACCGGCAACCGTTGCGGGCGTTTCGCACGGGTGACATTCTCCATCCACGGCAGGTCCATGCCGAGGACTTCGCGATAAAGAAAAATCAGCGCCGATAGCGCCTGATTCTGCGTGCTGGCCGCCACATTCCCGCGCACCGCCAGATCGGTCAAAAATTTCTCGACCTCATGCGCGCCCAGTTCGCGCGGATGCCGCTTGTCGTTTGCCAGCACGAAACGCCGGATCCAGCCCGCATACGCCCGCTCTGTCCGCACGCTGTAGTTGAGGCGCCGACAACGCGCCCGCACCATGTCCAGCAACCGGGGCGACGAAGCGGCCTTGCCGTCACCCGCACCTGTTACCACCCCGTCTTTTTGGCGGTACGACATACCGCACTCCTCATGAAATATCAGGGGAGAAAGATATGGTTTCTTGCTACCTGGAGAAATCAGACAAGTGTTTGTTCCTTTGTAGGATATTTCTGATTGACACCCCGTACAAACCCGGATCAATATTGATTACCGCCCTTGATATGGGGTCGACTAAGCGTTAGGCGTGCCATGAAACAGTTGTCGCAGAACCTAAAAACAGCGCTTCAAGAAGTTGGCGAGCTTTCTGCACTTCTTTACCTACACCTCCTCATTACTGACGAAGGCCTTGATGGATGGAAGGTATTTAGAAATTATGCTGACGAAGGATGTGACCTCGTCATCATCGGGCATGACAGGCAGATCAACATCGAAGTTAAGACAAGACAGACAATTGCTGTTGCTGGAGATGCGAATACCTGCCACTTCACGGTTACGGAAAAAGAACGAAATTCCTCACAGTTCGTCCTTGCATACTGGTTCAATAGATCCACTTTTTTTGTCGTACCAGCAGAAGATCTCAGGCCCGTTAGTAGCAACGGCACAACCCTCTATAAATTTGTTGCCCGATACTCTGAGCAAAACACTGATTATGCAGATGCATCCCGACAATATGCGCACGACTGGGAGCGCATTAGGCAGGCAATCGCTGGGCACGCCTAACAATTCGTTCAAGCCGACCCCGCATCGTGGCATCGGCCACGTGCCTACGCTACGCTAGCACGCGTCCGCCGCCCCGCTGCGGGGCGGCTTAACTCAGGCGTTAGGCGGCAGAAAAGCATTCTGCAATTGTGTTGCTCGCAAACCTGATCCACTGGCTTCGGTGACTGCTGCTCTTTGGCCAGGTTGTCGGCACGTTGCTTCTTCGGTCAAATCCGTCTGGCGCGCTCACACATTGCATACGTCGCGTTATTCGGCTTCGGAAACGGTGTTTGGTGTCGGTAAGCGTGCCGCTACTCATGCTGTCATTTCTGACAGGTCCAGCTGAGAGTTCATGGGCGCGCGTTCGGGCTGTCCCACTTCGGTTTTCGGAAATTGCGTCTGGGCTCAGTTCGCATCGGCGTCCACCGCCACCTAACAATTCGTTCAAGCCGACCCCATGTCGTGGCGTCGGCCACGTGCTTTGCG
>CAZGBA010000048.1:0-28752 GCA_964523435.1 uncultured Xanthomonas sp. | reverse complement strand
TCGCGCTGCTGGTCGACGGTCTGCAGGCCGAGCGCGAGCAGGGCATCACCATCGATGTCGCCTACCGGTTCTTCAATACCGATCGCCGCAAATTCATCGTCGCCGATTGCCCCGGACACGAGCAGTACACCCGCAACATGGCCACCGGCGCGTCCACCGCCGATCTCGCCATCGTCCTGGTCGATGCGCGCAAGGGCCTGCTGACGCAGACGCGCCGCCACAGCTACATCGTCTCGCTGCTGGGCATCCGTCACGTGGTGCTGGCGATCAACAAGATGGATCTCGTCGACTACGACGAAGCCGTGTTCACGCGGATCGTCGACGACTATCGCGCGTTGGCCGCGCAGCTCGGCATCGCGCAGGTCACCTGCATTCCGCTGTCCGCGCTCAACGGCGACAACATGCTGGAGTCTTCCGCGCGCATGCCCTGGTACACCGGCACGACGTTGCTGGAGCATCTGGAAAGCGTCGAAATGAATCCGGTCGACATTGGCGCCGTGCGCCGCGACCTGGGTCTGCGCATGCCGGTGCAGTGGGTGTGCCGTCCGGATCAGAACTTCCGCGGTTTCGCGGGCACGATCGTGTCCGGCGCGGTCGCGCCGGGCGACGAGATCGTCGCGCTGCCGTCGGGCCGGCGATCGCGTGTCGCCCGCATCGTGGCTGGCGATGGCGGCGATCGTGCGAGCGCCACCGCCGGTCAGGCGATCACGCTGACGCTGGAGGATGAAATCGACATCAGCCGCGGCGATGTCATCGCCGCCGCCGGCGCACCGTCGGAAGTGGCCGACCAGTTCGCCGTGCACCTGCTGTGGATGGGCGAACACGCATTGCTGCCGGGGCGTCCGTACTGGCTGAAGATCGGTGCGCGCACGGTCGGTGCGTCGATCACCGAGATCAAGCACCGCGTCGACGTGAACACACAGGAACATCTGGCCGCGAAGTCGCTCGATCTCAACGAAGTCGGCTACTGCAATCTGCATCTCGACCAGCCGGTGCCGTTCGAGACCTACGCCGACAGCCGCGAACTCGGCGGCTTCATCCTGATCGACCGCCAGACCCACGCCACGGTCGCGGCCGGCACGCTCGATTTCGCACTGCGTCGCGCCGCCAATATCCACTGGCAGCATCTGACCGTCGACAAGGCCGCGCGCGCGCGCAGCCTCGCCCAATCGCCGCGCTGCCTGTGGTTCACGGGTCTGTCGGGCTCTGGCAAATCCACGGTCGCCAATCTGGTCGACAAGCGACTGATGGCGAGCGGCCTGCACACGTATCTGCTCGATGGGGACAACGTCCGTCACGGTCTGAACAAGGATCTGGGTTTCAGCGACGAGGACCGCGTCGAAAACATCCGCCGCGTCGCCGAAGTCGCGAAGTTGATGGTCGATGCCGGATTGATCGTGCTGGTGAGTTTCATCTCGCCGTTCCGCGCCGAGCGGCGGATGGCGCGCGATTTGTTCGACGACGGCGAGTTCATCGAAGTCTTCGTCGATACGCCGCTGGCGGTCGCGGAGAGCCGCGACGTGAAGGGCCTGTACGCGAAAGCGCGCGCCGGCAAGATTCCCAACTTCACCGGCATCGATTCGCCCTACGAAGTGCCGGAGGCGCCGGAGTTGACCCTGGACACGCTGGCCGAAACCCCGGAAGCGCTGGCCGAAAAAGTGGTGAAGCGATTGCTGGAAGGTTGACGCGCCGCAAACAAAACGCCCGGCGCGGAGCCGGGCGTTGTCGATAGAGCAGTGCGGGTGTCCGCGATCGAATGCTTACTTCTTCTTGCGGATCATCTCGAACACGAACAGCAGCACGATCGCACCGATGATCGCCACTACCCAGGTCATGATGCCGTGGCCGGGGTAGACGTAGCTGCCGATTGCCGCGCCACCGATGCCGAGCAGGATCGTCATGATCCAACCCATAGCGTCAGCGCCGGGCTTGAACAGGCGCGCCAGCAGGCCGATGACCGCGCCGCCGACGATGTAACCCAGGATGCCTTCGAACATGGAGATGTCCCCTCGATTGCAGGGCGTCGAATCGACGCCCTGTCATCCTAACAGCCGCGTGTCAGGGGTCAGCAGCAGCCGTGATCGCCGTGATGGTGACCACCGGCGACTACGGCCACGCCGGTGGTTTCGCCGCGCACGCTGGCGTTGCGATGTTCGGCGATCACCTTGGCCACGCAGGCGGTGACGCGTTTGCCCATCGGGATGTGCAGGAATTCGTTGGGGCCGTGCGCGTTGGAGTGCGGGCCGAGCACGCCGGTGATCATGAACTGCGCGCCCGGGAATTTCTCGCCGAGCATGCCCATGAACGGGATGGTGCCGCCTTCGCCCATGTACATCGCCGGCTTGCCGAAGAAATCGCGGCTGGCGGTGTCGATCGCCTGTTCCAGCCAGGGCGTCATCGTCGGCGCGTTCCAGCCGGTTGAATCCTTTTCCAGATGCAGCGACACTTCGGCGCCGTTGGGCGGATCGCGCAGCAGCGCTTCGGTCAGCAGTTCGCCGGCCTGTTTGCCGTCCAGCGTCGGCGGCAGGCGCAGGCTCAGTTTCACCGAGGTGTAGGGGCGCAGCACATTGCCCGCCGACGACAGCGGTGGCATGCCGTCCACGCCGGTGATCGACAGCGCCGGGCGCCAGGTGCGGTTGAGCACCAGTTGGGTGAGGTCCGCATGCATCGGCGTCATGCCGGGCAGGAACGGGAATTTGTCGTAGACCGCCGTGTCCAGCACGGCTGCGCAGGTTTCCGCCTGCAGCATGCGGTCGGCGGGGACTTCGACATGAAGACCTTCGAGCAGGATGCGACCGGTGTCCTGGTCTTCGATCCGCGACAGTAGCTGGCGCAGGATGCGGAAGCTCGACGGCACCACGCCGGAGGCGTCGCCGGAATGCACGCCCTCGTTCAAGACCTTGACGGTGAGATTGCCGCCGGCGAGGCCGCGCAGCGAGGTGGTGCACCACAGTTGTTCGTAGTTGCCGCAGCCGGAATCCAGACAGACCACCAGCGACGGCTTGCCGATGCGCGCGGCGAGATGGTCGACGTAGGCGGGCAGGTCGTAGCTGCCGGATTCCTCGCAGGCTTCGATCATCAGCACGCAGCGCGCGTGCGGCACGCCTTGCGTCTGCAGCGCCTGGATCGCGGCGATCGAACCGTAGATCGCGTAACCGTCGTCGGCGCCGCCGCGGCCATAAAGACGATCGCCCTTGATCACCGGCGTCCACGGGCCGAGATCGTCGTCCCAGCCGGTCATTTCCGGCTGTTTGTCGAGATGGCCATAGAGCAGCACGCAATCGTCGCCGGTGCCGGCATCGGCGCTGGCCGGAATCTCGACGAAGATCAGCGGCGTGCGGCCTTCGAGGCGCACCACTTCGACCTGCATGCCCTGCACGTTCTGCGCGCGCGCCCAGGTTTCCATGAGTGCGACTGCGGCATCCATGTAACCGTGCGCGACCCAATCGCTGTCGAACATCGGCGACTTGTTGGGAATGCGGATGTATTCGACGAGTTGCGGAACGATCTCGTCGTCCCATTTGCTGCCGACGAAATCCTGGATGGAAGCCGGCTCGAATTTGCTGATGTCCATGGTGTCGAAGACCCGTGTCGAAAAGTGGGGCCATTGTACGCCCGCCGCCCTTGGCGGGCCTGCGCTGTAGGGGTTTTCCTACAGCCGGGTGCGGTGTTCGCCCGCCTCCGGGCGGGTGGTCCGGCGATATAGGCGGATGCACCGAATCCGGAAACTGTCCCTGTCGACGAAACAACGCCGACAGCGAAGACCGGAACCGGTCGACACCGTCAAACAACCCATCTTTCACACAAGGAACATCGCCATGAATCTGTTCAACCTCAAGTCCCTGATCGCCGTCTCCGCCCTGTCGCTGGCCCTGCTGGGCAACGCTTCCGCGGCGGAAAAGGTCAACATCAATACTGCGGACGCCGCCACCATCGACCGCGTGCTGGTCAACGTCGGTCCGACCAAAGCCGAGGCCATCGTCGCTTACCGCAAGACCCACGGCCCGTTCCGCAGCGCCGAACAGTTGGCCCAGGTCGACGGCATCGGCCTGAAGACGGTCGAGAAGAACCGCGAGATGATCCTGATCGGCGGCGGTGCGGCTGCGCCGACCGCAGCGAAGGCTCCGGCGGCGGCTGCCGTGCCCAAGAAGCGCTGATGCAGCCATCACCCTCGCTTGCCGTACTCGCGCTTCCCTCTCCCCGCTTGCGGGGGGAGGGTGCGCGAAGCGCTTTTGGCTTCGTACTCGATACGGGGGCGGGTGGGAGGTGAGCAGCGAGTCTCCTTCGCTACACTCGTGGCGTCCGTCCCGGAGCCTCGCATGATCGACAACCTGCAGCTGATTCCCGCCCACGAATACCGCCGCGAACGCTGGCGCAATGGCTTGGGCTGGACTCGCGAGATCCTGCGTTCACCCCAGACCGGCGACGATTGGGACTGGCGGCTGTCGATCGCCGAAATCGAATGCGATGGGCCGTTTTCGTCGTTCCCGGGCATAGACCGCGAACTGGTGTTGCTGCATGGCCACGGCGTCCGCCTGCGTTTCGACGACGGCGACGTGCGCGACGTCGAGCCGCCGCATGGGCGGGTGCGCTTCGCGGGAGAACGGGTCGTATCCGGTGAATTGATCGATGGAACGACCCACGACTTCAACCTGATGTGGCGACGCGACCGCATCGACGCCGAACTCTGGCATCGGCCGCTGGTGGGTTCGATGGTGCTGTTCGTCGAACCCGGCGAGCAGTGGGCAGTGCACGTGTTGTCGGGTCATGCGCTGGCGATTGACGGGATGAATCGCATCGGTGCTTCTTTGGGCGATACCTTTCTGTTGAGCACGGTTTCGGCGCGCGCACGTTTCGCGCTGGACGGCGGTGGCGAGCTGCTCATCATCCGCCTTCGCCGCAAAGAGCGTGCTGAAATGTGACCGGGAGCGGTTCGCATTCGCGACGTGGACATGCGAATACCGCTAAATTTCCGGAGAATTCGCGAATGTTGAGCATGATCAAAAAGCGCCGGGGTGCGCGTCCCTAACCTGCGCGCCACTTCCTCTTGCGCAAGGGCGTCCCTCATGGGATTCGTGCTGTATGAATCCGGCGAACACAGTTGCATCGCCTACAACGATCTTGTTCGCGGCGACGATGGCGTACAGGCCAACCAGTTCCTGATCAAGCACAGCGCGCACTCTGCAGTGATCGACCCCGGCGGATCGCTGTTGTATACGCCATTGCAGCTCGCGCTTGGGCGCAATGTCCGCCCTCACCAGATCGATCTGATCCTGTGTTCGCACCAGGATCCAGATGTGATCGGCTCGGTCGACAAATGGCTGCTGTACACGCAGGCGAAAGTCGTCTGCTCGCGCCTGTGGGGACGCTTCGTTCCGCATCTGGTGCCGCATTACATGGAGAACGCAGGGAGCGAACGCTATCTGCTGGTCGAGGACGAAGGCGCACGCATTCCGCTGGGCGATGCCGATGTGCTGGCGTTGCCGGCGCATTTCATGCATTCGGTCGGCAATCTTTCGTTCTTCGACGAAACCAGCCGGATCCTGTTTCCCGGCGATATCTGCTCGGGACTGGTGGCCAGCGGCCAAGCCTATGGCTTCGTCGAGGATTTCGAGGCCTATCGTCCGTGCATGGAGGGCTTTCACCGTCGTTACATGGCCAGTAACCGCGTGGTGCGCTTCTGGGTGGACATGGTGCGCGAACTGAATCCGGCGATGATCGTGCCGCAGCACGGCATGCCGTTCCGTGGCGACGCGCAGATCGCGCTGCTCGACTGGCTGCAACGGCTGGAGTGCGGGGTGGATCTGATGCGACAGGAGAATTACCGGCCGCAGGTGATGCGTCCGGTGGTGCACGGGCTGCGCTAGAAGCCGCCCGTTGGCGGGCGCGATCAGAACAGATTCGCGACCAGCACCACGATCATCGCGGTTGCCGATACTGCGGTCACGCTGACGAGCATCTGCTTCGGCGTACGTCCGCGCGCCCACAGCCACAGGCCCGACAGTCCCAGCAGAATCATGCCGATCGCGAAACTGTCGCCGAGGATGCGCCAGCCCGGGCCGCCGCTCGCGGCCTTGTGCAAGCGGTTAAATGCGGCGAGCGTGCTGTGCCGGGATCGCTTCAGTTCGGCGCTCTCGCTGCCGACCCTGTACTCCAGCGCCCAGCCCTCGCTGGCGGTTCCGCCGTTCAACGTCCAGCGCTCGGGCCCTTTCGCGGGTTCGCCGGGCGGCGGTTTGCGGATGATCTGCGCCTCCAGACCTTCGGTTTGCGCCAGCCAGAGCGATAGTGCTTCCGCGCTCACGCGTGCCGATGCGGGAACCGACAGCTCGCGCTTGTCGAGCTCCGCATTCTTGCCCTGGGGCCATGCGCCATCTCCGAAGCGGTGGCTCATGATCAGACCGGTACTGCCGTACAGCACGGCTGCCAGCGCGCCCCATGCGCCGATCCACAAATGCAGTTGCCTGATCCAGCGATGGAGGTTCGCGCGGGGGCGACGCGCGGCGGGGGAGCTGAGGGATGCTGACATGGCGAGGCTGCGATCTTGTGGGTGTAAGGAATTGCGCGATGAGGAGTTGCGCGATATCAATCGTCAGAATTTGAAGTTCAATGTCACATAGGCCGCACGCGGCGCCCCGGGCGTGATGTTGTTGTCGGTATGCGCAGATGGGTAATACGCTTTGTCGAAAAGATTCTCGATATTGAGCTGCGCCGAAAAACGCGCGTCGAATCTGTAGAACACTGCGCCATCATAGCGGGTATGACTTTTGAGCGTCACCGCATTGCTGATGGTGGCGTAGGACTCGCTGCGATAGGTCGCGCCGAGCGCAACGCCCCAGCGATCGCTGAAATCGTAGCGGTTCCACAGACCGAACGATGTTTCCGGCGTCTGCGCCAACACCCGGCCGGCCGGCGTACTGCCGACCGCACGCACGGTGCGCGCATCCAGCCATGCGTAGCTGCCGATGACCTGCCACTTGTCTGCGAGTTTCCCCGCAAGCGAGAGTTCTACGCCATCGACGCGCTGGCTGTTTCCCTCAAGCAGGATCAGGCGGGTCGAATCGTCGGGATCGGTGATCGCGGCATTGCTGCGATTCAGACGGAAGACGGCCGCTTCGGCGGTGAGGCCCGGTCGCAGCTCCCATTTGGCGCCGACTTCGGTGTTCTCGAACGCCTCGGCGTCCAGCGACTGGCTGTTGAAGGCGAGCGAGCCCAGCTGTTCGCCCGAACGCGGCAGATGGGTCACGCCGAAGCTGGCATACAGCGACAGGTCTTCGACCGGCTTGAACACTACGCCGACGCGCGGCGACCAGAGTGTGTCCGAAGACGAGAGCTGCCGCCGATCCGCCGCGACGCCCGTGCGCAGATCGGTGAAATCGACATCGAAACGGTCGTAGCGCAGCCCGACGATCGCCGACCATTTCGACGAAAACTCAATCTGGTCCTGGGCGTAGATCGCAGCGACTTTCGCAACGCCGGTGTTGCGTGCGTCACCGCTGCCGGCCGCGCTGTTGTTGGCGTAGACCACGATCGGCGACACCGTCGGCGCGGCAAGCGGCACCACGCAGCTGCCGGCGCCGGTGAGGTTCTGGCAGGGCGATCCCGCGCCGAGCGCGAACAGCCCGCTGCGGCGCAGGTTGTCGGTCTCCTGGCGGCCGAATTCCACGCCGGTCATGAACTTGTGTTCCACCTCGCCGGTGGTCGCGGAGAAAATCAGATCGGTCTGATTGAACAGGTTCTTGCGGTCTGTCGAATTGTTGTAGGCGGAAAGCGCGACTGTGGTGCCCGCAGCGTTGACGTTGCCGGGAAACACGTTCTGATAGAACTTGTCGTAGTCGGCGACGCGGGTGCGGTTGCGCAGTACGGTGCCGTTGCCGAAATCGTGTTCGAGCAGTGCATTGAAGGCGCTCACTTCGACATCCGCGCGGCTCGCTTCGGGGTCGCCGAAGAACGTGGCGCGATCGGTCGCCACCGGAGAGCGCGTGCCATTGAATGCGGTCGCGTACGACGGAATGCCGCGGTCGGCGGTGCGCTGGTCGCTGAAGTATTCGTAACCCAGCGTGATCAGCGTGTTTTCATCGACGTGGATCGCGGCGGTCGGATTCACGCCCTGGCGCTTCACTTCATAGCCGTCGCGAAAGCCTTCCGAATCCTCGTAAACGCCGGTCACGCGGAACGCGAAGGCGTCGCTGAAGGGATGCGCATAGTCGGCGGTCGCGCGGCGCTTCTGCCATGAACCCAATTGCAGGCCAAGATTCAGCGTCTCGCGCCAATCTGCGGTCCTCGTCACGCGGTTCAACAAACCGCCGGGGCTGCCGCGACCGAAGATCATCGCGTTCGGGCCCTTGAACGCCTCGATCCGCTCGATGTTGTAGGTGTCGCGGTAGTACTGCACGTCGTCGCGCATGCCATCGACGAAGAAGTCCGCTGTCGAACTGTTGCCGCGAAACACCAGCCCGTCGCGATTGCCTTCGCCCTGCGTCGTACCGATGCCCGGCACATAGCGCACCGCGTCGGCCATGCCCTGCACGCCTTGGTCGCGCATCTGTTTTTCGGTGACTACGGTGACCGCCTGCGGTACATCGCGCAGCAGGGTGTCGGTCTTCGTGGCGCTGGTGCTGCGCTCGGCCTGATAGGTGTTCAGGCGCTGGCCGCGCACCCGGATGGTGTCCAGATCCACCGCTTCCTTTTCGGCGGCGGGCATGTCCGCTGCAGCGGAAGCCGGGTCTGAAGCGAGGCCGGCGAGCGCTACCAGACAGGCGAGGGTCAACGGGGTTGGGTGGGGCAGCCTGCGCGTCATGGCGATGGAAGAATCCTTGAGTACGCCGTGGGGAGGCGCCGTGCAGGCACTTTAATGATAATAATTCTCAAATGCAATTCATTCGCATGATTTGCGCTGGCTGATGTCGCATGGCCCGTGCATGGCTGCTTTGATCGACAGGGTCCACCGCGTACGATGCCGCGACCATGCCCGTTGGACGCTTCCTGCGTGAACCTTGATTGCCTCTGCATCCCCTGCATCGCGAACCGCTGGACAGGCGAAGGTGGCTTGTCGTGAGCCTGCTGCTGGTACGCCACGGACAGGCGAGTTTCGGCGCCGCCGACTACGACAATCTTTCCGAACGCGGGCATCTGCAGGCGCGCCGACTGGGCGATTGGCTGGTACGCGGCGGTCACCGGTTCCGGGCAGTGGTGGTGGGTGGCATGCGCCGCCATCTGCAGACCGCCGAGGGCGTGGCCGCTGCCTTCGCGGAACACGGACAGCCGCTGCCCGAGCCGATGGCCGATCCGGGCTTCGCGGAGTTCGCTCACGAAGCCGTGTTCGGCGCGTATCAGGCGCGCGACCCGGAACACCCGATCGTCGTGGCCAGCCGCAGTGGCCAGCCGCGCGATGTCGGCGCCATGCTGCAGGCCGCGCTGCTGGCGTGGGCACGCGATGAGCTGCCGGGTCTGCCGGAGAGCTGGAGCGCATTCGGCCAACGCGTGCAGTCGGCGGGCGATCGGCTGGAAGCGCTGGCGGGCGACGACGAGGTGCTGGTGCTCAGCTCCGGCGGCGTGATCTCGCGGCTGGCGCAGATCGCGCTGGAGGTGCCGGATACCCGCGCGGTCGAATTGAATCTGTCGCTGCGCAACACCGCTCTGTCGGAGTTCCACCCGCACGGCGGCCGGCTGCGGATGGGGTCCTGGAACGCGCTGCCGCATCTGCACGGCGAACGCGCGCTGTGGACATACTATTGATCTTAACTATTGCGCACGTTTTCGAGAATCCGATGAGCACCGAACGCTCCGCAAGCCTGTTTCCTTTTTCCGAACGCTCGCGCGAACTGCAGGCCGCCGTCGCGCGCTTCGTCGCCGACAGGATCATTCCGGCCGAAGCCGAATTCCAGGCGCATGCGGCCGATCCGCAGACGCGCTGGACGATTCCCCCGCTGCTCGAATCGCTGAAGACCGAGGCCAAAGCGCAGGGGCTGTGGAATCTGTTTCTGCCGGACGCCACGCACGGCGCGGGCTTGAGCAATCTCGATTACGCGCCGATCGCCGAACTCACCGGGCGCAGCCTCTTCGCGCCGGAAGTGTTCAACTGCAGCGCGCCCGACACCGGCAACATGGAAGTGTTGCTGCACTTCGCCACGCCGGAACAGCAGGCGCCGTGGCTGCCGCGTCTGTTGGCGGGCGAGATCCGCTCGGCGTTCGCAATGACCGAACCTGATGTCGCCAGTTCCGACGCGACCAATATCGCGCTGCCGATCGTGCGCGACGGCGATCAGTTCGTCATCAACGGACGCAAATGGTGGACCACCGGTGCGGGCGATCCGCGCTGCGAAATCCTGATCGTGATGGGCGTGACCGATCCCGACGCGCCGGTGCACCGCCGCCAGTCGATGGTGCTGGTGCCGATGAATACGCCGGGCGTGCGCGTGGTGCGGCCGCTGCTGGTGTTCGGCTACGACGATGCGCCGCATGGCCATGTCGAGATCGAGTTCACGAATGTCCGCGTGCCGGTCGCGAATCTGCTGCGCGAATCCGGCAGCGGTTTCGAGATCGCGCAAGCGCGGTTGGGCCCCGGCCGGATCCATCACTGCATGCGTTCGATCGGCCTGGCGCAGCGTGCGCTGGAGCTGATGGTCCAGCGTGCGCGCAGCCGCGAAGCCTTCGGTCGGCCGCTGGGTGGGCACGGCATGACGCAGGAAGCGATCGCGCTGTCGCGCTGCGAGATCGAACAGGCGCGTCTGCTCACGCTGCAAGCCGCCGCTGCGCTGGATGCGCACGGCAACAAGGGCGCGAAGGACCTGATCGGTATGATCAAGATCGTCGCGCCGCGCATGGCCTGCGCGGTGATCGATCGCGCGATGCAGATCCACGGAGGCGGTGGTCTGTCGCAGGATCATTTCCTCGCCCAGGCCTATGCCGGTGCGCGCTCGCTGCGCTTGGCGGATGGCCCGGACGAAGTGCACATCGCTGCGCTCGCGCGTTCAATGTTGAAAGGATGAAATCGAACGAATGAGCACGCCGCTTCCGCTCGATCTTCCCGCCGGCGCGCTGGCCGCGTACCTCGAAGCCCATGTCGATGGCTTCCGTGGCCCATTGACCGCCACCAAATTCAAGGGCGGCCAATCCAATCCCACTTACCGCATCGATGCCGCCAGCGGCACGTATGTGCTGCGCCGCAAGCCGCCGGGACCGCTGCTGCCTTCCGCGCATGCCGTGGATCGCGAATTCCGCGTGCTGCAGGCATTGCACGGCACGTCGGTGCCGGTGGCGAAGCCCTTGCATCTGTGCCGCGACGAGTCGGTCATCGGCTCGATGTTCTATCTGATGGCGTTCGTCGACGGCAGGATCTTCTGGGATCCGTCGCTGCCCGGCATGGCCGCAGTCGATCGCGCCGATCTCTATCTCGGCATCATCGATGCGATGGCGGCGCTGCACACCGTCGATCCGGCCGCCGTCGGTCTGGGCGACTACGGCAAGCCTGGCAATTATTTCGAGCGCCAGATCAGGCGTTGGAGCGAGCAGTACCGTGCCAGCGAGACGCGGCCGATCGCGGCGATGGATGCGCTGATCGACGCACTACCCGCGCGTTGCCCGGCCGATGATGGCGTGGTCGCGCTGGCGCACGGTGATTTCCGCATCGACAACCTGATGTTCCATCCCGACGAACCGCGCGTGATCGCGATCGTCGATTGGGAACTGTCGACGCTCGGTCACCCGCTCGCCGATCTCGGCTATTTCTGCATGGCGCTGCGGCTGCCGCGCAATCCGGCGCTGCCGGGATTGGCCGGGTTGGATCGCGCCGCGCTGGGGATTCCGGACGAAGCTGCGTTGCTCGCGCGCTATTCGCAGCTGACCGGCAGACCGATTCCAACCGATTGGCCGTTCGTGCTGGCGTTCAGTTTTTTCCGCCTCGCTGCGATTGCGCAGGGCGTGGCCAAACGTGCGGAGCAGGGCAACGCATCGAGCGAACAGGCTGCGCAGGCCGGGCGCATGGTCGAGATGCTGGCGACGCTGGGGCTGGGCGCGTTGGCCTGATGCTGTTTGTGGCGAGCTGTTTGTCGCGACTGCCGTCGCTCCCACGAAACGCTAGCGATCGTCGCGCACCCAGATGCCGCCGTGTTCGATCTTGACCGGAAACTTCGCGACCGGTTCGTAGGCAGGCGCGCACAGCGCGGTGCCTTCGCGGATGTCGAAACGTGCGCCGTGCAGCACACAGGCGATGCTGCCTTCGGCCGTGTCGATGTCGCCGGACGACAGCTCGAATTCGTCATGGGTGCAGCGGTCTTCGATGGCATACAGTTGGCCGTCGAGATTGATCACCAGAATGGGGGTTTCATCCGCCCAGACGACGGTTTTCTCGCCGGGCAAGAGTTGCCCTGTCGCGCAGACGAAGGTCCAATCGCTCACGGCGTAGCCCCCAGCATTTTCTCGAGCACCTCGAACTGCAGATCGTCGCGTTTGGGCAGGCCGTAACGCGGATCGCCGTACGGGAACGGCTTCTTGATGCCGGTGCGCAGGTAACCCCGGCGCACGTAGTACGCGATCAGCTCTTCACGCGCATCAATCACGGTCATGCGCATGCGCGTGCAGCCCAGCGTGTCGTGCGCGATGCGCTCGGCTTCCGCCAGCACGATCTTGCCGACGCCGCCGCCCTGCACGTCGGGACTGACCGAGAACATGCCGAAATAAGCCGTGGGAATGCCGTCGTCGCCCGGCTGCTTTGCGATATTGGCGCAGGCGACCAGGCGCGGCGCGTCCTCATCGCTGCTGTCGATCGCCAGCAGCACGATGCTGCCCGGCGTGTCCAGATCGGCGCGCAACATGTCGGCATCGATGCGCTGACCATCAAGGAGATCCGCCTCGGTGGTCCAGCCCTGGCGGCTGACATCGCCGCGATAGGCGGACGTGACCAGTGCGATCAGCGCCGGAATATCGTCGTGGGTGGCGGTGCGGAAGCTGAGCATGAGAGACAAGCGATGGATTCCTTCTGCGCGGTGGTTGCGATCAGCCCAGCAGGCGACGGACCTTGGTCAGCGCGGCGGCGAAGCGTTCGATTTCGTCGTGCGTGTTGTAGAACGCGAACGACGCGCGGCAGGTCGCGGCCACGCCGAAGAACTGCATCAGCGGATGCGCGCAATGGTGGCCGGAGCGCACGGCGACACCTTCCAGATCGAGCAGTGTCGCCAGATCGTGCGCGTGTGCGCCTTCGACCAGAAAACTGATGACGGCAGCCTTCTCCGGTACAGTGCCGAGGATACGCAGGCCGTCGATGCGTCCGAGCGCTTCGGTGGCATGCGCCAGCAGTTCAGCTTCGCGTGCTTCGATCGCATTCATGCCGATGGCGGTGAGGTAATCGACCGCCGCTCCCAGACCGATATGGCCGGCGATGTTCGGCGTGCCCGCTTCGAATCGATGCGGACCATCGTTGAAGACCGTGCCTTCGAAGCGCACTTCCTTGATCATCTCGCCGCCGCCGAGGAACGGCGGCATCGCGGCGATGTGCTCGCGGCGCGCCCACAGCGCGCCGGTGCCGGTCGGGCCGCACATCTTGTGGCCGGTGATCGCGTAGAAATCGCAGCCGATCGAAGGAATATCGAGGCCGCGATGCGGCGCCGCCTGCGAGCCGTCGATCACGCTGACGATCCCGCGCCGACGCGCTTCGCGGCAGATGTCGCGTACCGGATTGACAGTGCCCAGCACATTGCTGACGTGAGTGAGGCCGAGGATCTTCACTTCCGGCGTCATCGCCGCATACAGCGCGTCGAGATCGACCGAGCCGTTTTCGCGGATCTCGGCGACCTTGATCGTCGCGCCGGTCCGTTCGGCGACCAGCTGCCACGGCACGATGTTGGCGTGATGCTCCATTCGCGAAAGCAGGATCGCGTCGCCGGGTTTCAGTCGCGGCAATGCCCACGAATACGCGACCAGATTGATCGCGAACGTGGTGCCGCTGCACAGCACCAGTTCGTCGCGGTGCGCTTTGAGAAAGCCAGCGAGCTTCGTGCGCGAGGCTTCGTAGGCTTCGGTGGCTTCGGTGCCCAGCGCATGCACCGCACGGCTGACGTTGGCATTGTGGTGGCGGTAGAAATCATCGACGGTCTCAATGACCGACGCGGGTTTCTGTCCAGTGTTGGCGGAGTCGAGGTAGATCAGCGGTTTGCCGTGGACTTCGCGCGTCAGCAGCGGAAAGTCCGCGCGGATCGCATTCCAGTCGTGGGCAGTGTCGATGGCAGGGATACTCATGCGGGGGTCACTCGCGCGAGATGCGCATCGAGTACGGTGGTCAATGATTCGCGCAGCGCAGCGTCGTCGATACCGGCCAGCACTTCGCGACAGAACGCGGCAGTGAGCAGTGCGCGCGCGTCCGCCTCGGGCAGCCCGCGCGAACGCAGATAGAACAGCGCCGTCGGATCGAGCTGGCCAACGGTCGCGCCGTGCGCGGCCTGGACTTCGTCGGCATGGATGACCAGCACCGGCTGGGTGTCGATCTCGGCTTGCGCCGACAGCAGCAGATTCTTGTTCGAGAGATTCGCATTGGCGCCATCGGCGCCCTCCCGGATCACGATGCCGCCATGGAATACGGCGCGCCCGCGCCCGGCACCGAGTCCGCGCCACAGCAGCTCGCAGGACGTGTTGCGTGCGATGTGTTCGATGCCCAAGCGCGTATCGAGATGACGCTTGCCGTCGGCGAACAGCACGCCGTTGGCGGCCAGCGATGCGCCTTCTCCTTCGAGGCGCACGTTCAGTTCGTGTCGCGACAGCGCGGCGCCGAGTTCAAGATCGGTGCGGCGGTAATCCGCTTCCCGTGCGAGCACGGCATCTGTGCGTGCGAATGTGTTCGCGCCATCGGCTTCCGCCTGAACGCGAATGTGGGTCAGGCGCGCGCGCTGGCCGAGATGGACATGGCTCACATGGTTCGCAAGGCCACGATGCTCGCACAGAGTGATGTGGTGTTCGACCAGATGCAGTGCCGAATCGTTGCGAAGATCGATGAAATGGCGCAGCGCGACCGCAGCTTCAGCGGTGGAGCCGCTGGCGACGAAGACCAGATGCAGCGTCGCTGCGGAAACGTCTACGGCATGGTCGACGCGTACTACTGCGCCTTCTTCCGCGAGCGCTGCATTGAGCACGGAGAATACGTCGTCGGGGCCGGCATAGCGGCGCTGCAGGAAGTTCGCGTCGCGCGGTTCAAGTTCGCGGAGCACCCGGGACAGCGGCATCGCTTCGACACCTGCCGGCAGAGCGGAGACATCGCTGCGCGCGCTGTCGACACGGCCATCGACGAACACCATGCGCGGCGCCGGAATCGACGCGAGGCATGCATCAAGCGACTTCTCGTCGGCCCCCATGATTGTCGCAGGTGCGAATGTGCGGCGTTCCAGCGCTCGCAGCGATGTGTATTTCCATGCTTCGCTGCGCGGCCCCGGCAGACCGTCGCGCAAGACGGCGGCTAGGGCTTCACGCCGGTGCGCGCCGAGATCCGCGGCCTCGCCCAGTGCGAGGCTGTCGAAAGCCGCAGCGAAGGAGTCGAGCAGGGCGCTCATCGCGCGGTCGCTTCCGGTGCGACGCGATCCTTGATCCAGGCGTAGCCGTGTTCTTCCAGCTCCAGCGCGAGTTCCGGGCCGCCGGTTTCGACGATACGACCGTCGGCCAGCACGTGCACCACGTCCGGCTTGATGTAATCGAGCAGCCGCTGGTAGTGGGTGATGACCACGAATGCGCGGTTCGCGCTGCGCAACGCATTCACGCCATCGGCGACGGCTTTCAGCGCGTCGATGTCGAGGCCGGAGTCGGTCTCGTCGAGGATCGCGAGCTTCGGTTCCAGCACCGCGAGCTGGAAGATCTCGTTGCGCTTTTTCTCGCCGCCGCTGAAACCCTCGTTCACACCGCGATGCAGCAGTTCGTCCTTGAGATGCAGTACCGCCAGCTTCTCGCGCACCAGTTTCAGGAACTGCATCGAATCCAGTTCGCCCTCGACGCGCGCCTTGCGCTGTGCGTTGAGCGCGCTGCGCAGGAAATAAGTGTTGTTCACGCCCGGGATTTCGACCGGATACTGGAACGCCAGGAACACGCCAAGGGCGGCCCGCTCTTCGGGCATCAACGCAAGCAGGTCGCGCTCCTTGAACATGACGCTGCCTTCGGTGATCTCGTAGCCGTCGCGGCCGGCGATGATATTGCCGAGCGTGGATTTTCCGGCGCCGTTCGGACCCATGATGGCATGCACTTCGCCGGGTTTCACATCGAGCGTGAGCCCCTTGAGAATGTCTTTGCCGGCGATGCGGGCGTGGAGGTTGTCGATTTTCAGCATGATGGGTTCGTCTTGTTGATTGCGGCGATTCGTGAAGGGGCAGACGCTCAGGTACAGGGGCCTTCCCACGCGAGCTTGCGTGGTCGGCTGGCGGCATCGGTCACGATGGAACAATAGGCGTAGCTGGAATTCGCGAATGTCGGCAGTGTCGGGCAGTCGAAGGTCGGCGTATCCAGTTCCGGAATCGTCCTGGCATCGCCTGCGATCGTGCCGATATGGCCTTGCAGATCGGTCCAGAATGCGCGCGGAGGCTCGCCATGGACGCGGAACTTCAGCAGATCTCCTTCGAGGCCGAGCACTTCGGCTTCGTAGGGTTTGCCCCAGCGCTTCAACTCCTTGCCGCTGTCGTCGAACTCGACGACGTAGTCGGGCACCAGCGCCGGATCGTTCAGTGGCATCCGCGACACGCGTACCACCGGGCTGCCGCCGCATGGGCCATCGTCCCAGCGCAGGATCCGGGGGTCGTCGCCTTCCTTGCCGTCGGCGTTGGTGCTGGAAAACGCGAACTCGAAGGACGCGGCCGCTTCCGCTGCAGGTGTCGCGGGCACGCTGGAGGGCGCCGATATCGCGGGAGGTGTGGTGGTCGGTTGCGGCATCGATGCGGCAGGCGGAACCTTCGATTGCGGTGCAGTGTCGGCTTGGGGCCCGGTTTCTTCCGTACAGGCGGCAACCGTCAGCAATACAGTCAGTGCGAACAGCAGTGGTTTGATGGCACAGTCCATATTCTTCAGTCTTGCCGCTCGGGCGACCAGCGCAGCAAACCCCAAGCCGCCACCAGAGCCCAGACGTTTTCAAGCACCACGAATGGCATGAAACGCACCAGCCATGCGGAGTAGCCGCACATCAGTGCGCCGATGAGGTTCATCGCCAGGAATGCGCGCGAGTGTTCCGAGATGGTGCGCCGCTGGTTGAGCACGAAGGCGATCAAGAGGATGGACACACCGATCGTGCCGATGAAGTCGCTGGTGGTCATGCGGACTCTCCAGTGATTGCGCGAAGCGCACTCAGCGCATCGTCGCGACGCCCCCATGGTACGAACAGGTGATCGTGGTAGTAAGCGGACACGGCATTGCATGGAATGTCCCGCGCGGCCAGTGCGCTGGCGATCGCCGCCAGCATGCCGACGGCTTCGAGACTCGAATGGATGCGCAAGATGATCTGCGCCCACAAGAGCTCGTCCTGGGCGTGATTCACCGCAGCATCATCGACCGCGACGACGACGGTAACGCCTTCCTGTTCCCGGAACAGCATGATCGCGTCGGCAGGTGCCGCTTCACCCGCCGGCTGCGAACGGATCGCGCGCGGGCGCGCGGCCAACTCGGGCGCAAGCCCGGCCAGCAGTCGCTGCAGATCGGTCTCGCCGACGATCATCGAGGTCATCCCACCGAACCTTCGAGCGAGACTTCCAGCAGTTTCTTGGCTTCCACCGCGAACTCCATCGGCAGTTCGCGGAAGACCGTCTTGCAGAAGCCATCGACGATCAGCGACACCGCGTTCTCTTCGCTGATGCCGCGACTGCGGCAGTAGAACAGCTGGTCGTCGCTGATCTTCGAGGTGGTGGCCTCGTGCTCGACGGTCGCGCTGGGATTCTTCACTTCGATGTACGGGAAGGTGTGCGCACCGCAGCGCTTGCCGATCAGCAGGCTGTCGCATTGGGTGTGGTTGCGCGCACCATCGGCGCCGCGTTCGACTTTCACCAGACCGCGATAGCTGTTCTGGCCGCGGCCGGCGCTGATCCCTTTGCTGACGATCTTCGACTTTGTGCGCTTGCCGATGTGGATCATCTTGGTGCCGGTGTCGGCCTGCTGCCGATGGTGGGTCAGCGCGACTGAATGGAATTCGCCGCTGGAATCGTCGCCCAGCAGCACGCATGACGGGTATTTCCAGGTGATCGCCGAGCCGGTTTCGACCTGGGTCCAGCTGATCTTGCTGCGCACGCCGCGGCACTCGCCGCGCTTGGTGACGAAGTTGTAGATGCCGCCCACGCCGTTCTCGTCGCCGGGATACCAGTTCTGCACCGTCGAATATTTGATTTCGGCGTCGTCCAGCACCACCAGTTCGACTACCGCTGCGTGCAGTTGGTTTTCGTCGCGCATCGGCGCGGTGCAGCCTTCGAGATAGCTGACGTAGGATTTTTCCTCGGCGACGATCAGCGTGCGTTCGAACTGGCCGGTGTTGATCGCGTTGATCCGGAAATAGGTGCTGAGTTCCATCGGGCAGCGCACGCCCTTGGGAATGAACACGAAACTTCCGTCGGAAAATACTGCAGCGTTCAGCGCCGCGAAATAGTTGTCGCCCGCCGGCACCACGCTGCCGAGATACTGGCGGACCAGCTCCGGATAGTCGTGCAGCGCTTCAGAGATCGAACAGAAAATCACGCCTTTTTCGGCCAATTCCTTGCGGAATGTGGTGCCGACGCTGACCGAATCGAACACCGCGTCCACTGCGACGCCGGCCAGTTTCGCGCGCTCGTGGAGCGGCACGCCGAGCTTGTCGTATGTGTCGAGCAGTTCTTGGGGCACCTCGTCGAGCGACGCGTATTTGGCTTTCGGCGCGGAGTAGTAGCTGATCGACTGGAAATCGATCGGCGCGATGTCGAGTTTGGCCCAGTGCGGCGGCGTCATCGTCAGCCAATGACGGTAGGCGGCGAGCCGCCAGTCGGTCATCCACTCGGGTTCGTTCTTCTTCGCCGAAAGAAAACGGACCACATCTTCGTTCAGACCCGGCGGCAGAGTGTCGGATTCGATATCGGTGACGAAGCCGGCGTCGTAGCGGCGGCCGAGTTGTTCGAGGATCTCGGCGTTCTGGACGGGAGCGTCCGGAACGTTGTGCGGGTCGGTGCGGTTCATGGCGGTTCCTCAGCAGGCCGACAGCGCGACGGGAATGGTCTTGCGCTCTGTCGCGCCAGCGGGCAGCGCCATATCCGCCAGCGTGACCCGACGCAGTGCATCGGCGACGACGTCATTGATCCGCCGCCAGTTGGCGCGGGCGCCGCAGGAGTGTTCGATCCCGCAGTGGCCGTCGTGGACGCTGCATTCGGTCATCGCCAACGGGCCCTCCATCGCTTCGACGATTTCCACGAGGGAAATCTCGCTGGCCGGGCGGGCGAGGCGGTAGCCGCCGGTGGCGCCGCGGAACGCCTGCACCAGCCCCGCCTGTGCCAGGGGTTTCAGCACTTTGGCGACCGTCGGCGCCTCCAGGCCCGCGCGCTCGGCCAGGCCGTTCGCGCTGAGCATTGTTTCGGTGGCGCTGGCCAGAACGGTCAGCACCACGGTCGCGTAGTCGGTGAGTTTGGTGACTCGAAGCATGGGATTGTGGGCGCCGGGCCGCATTGGGCGGCCGTGATGTCGATACAGGACCGAAATTGTACGCTTTCGTCCTGAACGGCTCAATCCTTGCCGCGAAACGGGTGATGGCTGTCATTGCATGCATCGAGCTGAGCAGGTGGCCCGACGTGATCAACAGCTGGCGCCGCTTTTTTCGGGATGTCGGGGATAGACGGCATCGTCTGCCGATCCGGACAGGAGACCGGCACCCAACCTGTCACAGCGAGCGGCACGTGGCTGCCACAAAAGGCGCGCAATCAGGGATAATTCCGACGAATTCCAACGTTTTCGAGAGCCGCATCGCCATGTCGAAGAAGAAGATCGTCGCCCGTTTGTCGCCCATCCACGGCAACGGCGTGTTCGCGGACGAATCGATCCGCAAGGGCGAGCGCATCGTGCGTTACAAGGGCAAGGTACGGACCCACGACGAGGTGGACGAAGCTTATGGCGATATCGACGAGAACGGCCATACCTTCCTGTTCACTCTCAACGACGACTACGTGATCGACGCCAATGTCGATGGCAACATCGCACGCTGGATCAACCACAGCTGCGCGCCCAACTGCGAGGCCGTGCTCGAAGAGAACAGCAAGGGCAAGGGTCACAAGGACAAGGTGTTCATCGAAGCGATCCGCGATATCGAACCCGGCGAAGAGTTGACCTACAACTACGGGATCGTGCTCGACGAGCCGCACACCGCGAAGCTGAAGAAAATCTGGGGCTGCAAATGCGGCGCCAAGAAGTGCACGGGCACGATGCTGCAACCCAAGCGCTGAAGCGGCAGCGGCATTGCCGCCAAACTCCGCAAAGCTGCAGTGACAGCGGATGCACCGGAGATGATGTTTCCATGACTTAAGACAGTCGTCCGGTACGGACGACTGCCGCAGGATGCGGTCACGTTTCTCCTGGACCTCGCCATGCGCTCACTGCTTCTTGCGATGGTCGTCGCGTTGCCTCTGCCGGCGTTCGCCCTCGACATTGACGGCAAGGTCGATCCCACGGAATGGTCCAGCGCGCAGCGGGTCGACGACTTCCGCATGACCCAACCGCTGACCCGCGAGCCGAGCCGGCATGCGACGGAAGCCTGGTATATGGCGACCGCCGATGGGCTTGCGTTCGCGTTCCGCAACCATCAACCCAGCGATGTTCCGCGGACCCGGCAGCGGTTCCAGCGCGACGACAACGGCAATGTCGACCGTGTGAACGTATATGTCGACTTCGACGGCGACGGGCGCAGCGGCTACAACTTCATGCTGGCGCTGTCCGATGGGATCGGCGATGGCACGATCGCCAACGAAAACCAGTTCAATACCGATTGGGACGGTGCTTGGCAGCACGCAGTATCCGAGGATGAGGACAGTTGGTCCGCCGAAATCCTGATCCCGTGGCATATCGCACCCATGCGACGCTCCGAAGGCGATACGCGCACGATCGGGCTTTCGCTCGATCGCGTGGTCGGCGACACCGGTGAACGCATGGCGTGGCCGGCGATCAGTTACACCGAGCAGCGCTATCTCAGCGCGCTGCAGAAAGTCGAGGTGCCGCAGTTCAGTCAGTCGCTGCTCGCGGTGACGCCGTATGTCGTCGGGCTGTACGACAATATCGATGGCGCGACCGATGTCGATGCGGGTATCGATCTCTTCTGGAAGCCCAACGGCCAGTTCCAGCTCAGCGCCACGCTCAATCCGGATTTCGGTCAGGTCGAAAGCGACGGGATCGTCGTCAATTTCAGTGCGATCGAGACTTTCTTCGGCGACAAGCGCCCGTTTTTCACAGAGAACCAGGGCTATTTCGAGGTGCCGTTCGGTTCGCTCGGCAACGCCCAGCAGTTGATCTATACCCGGCGCGTCGGCGCGCCCGCCGACGACGGCAGCGGGTCCGGCGACGTGACGGCTGCGGTGAAGATCAATGGCAGCGCCGGCGGGTTCGGCTATGGCGTGTT
Organism: uncultured Xanthomonas sp.; assembly: GCA_964523435.1. Taxonomy (GTDB): domain Bacteria; phylum Pseudomonadota; class Gammaproteobacteria; order Xanthomonadales; family Xanthomonadaceae; genus Lysobacter_I. The sequence goes on along the minus strand of CAZGBA010000048.1, from coordinate 7,187 downwards.
CGCGGCGACCGAGGGCGATAGCATCGGTCGCGATTTTTATGCGGTACGTGCGACCCGTGGATTCGAGGGGCAGAGCATTGGTGCGATGGTGACACGGGTGAATCGTCCGTTTCTCGATCGCGAGGCGACGGTGTATTCCTTCGATCACCAATGGGCGCCGAACGCTCGCTGGAATATCCGCACCAATCTCCTCGGTTCCAGTATCGATCAGCGCGGAGAAACCGTGCGCGATACCGGTGCCCAAGTGCGGATCGACCATGAGATCAGTGATGATTGGCGGCAGCAGGTCTATCTGCTGCATACCGGAGGCGATCTTCAGTTGAACGATTTCGGATTTCTCGACCGCAACAATTTCAATTATGCGCGCTACGAGATATCGCGACGGTTCACATCGCTGCCAGCAAGCTCGCCATTCGCCTCGCACCATTGGCGCTTTGCGACCTCGCGTCGCAGCAACGACAATGGCGTGCATATCGGCAATGCCTTCGCGGTCAACCGCAACAGTGAGCGGCGCGATGGCGGCAATCAGTTCTTCGAGATCGCTGCTTGGGCGCCGGGCCACGATGATCTGATCACCCGAGGCAACGGTGTGGTCGATCATCCGGGAAAGCTGTATGCGTTCGCTGAGCGCTTTTTTCCGAAGAAAAAGCACTGGTCCTTCTACGGGAGCGTGAACTACAACGCCGAAGGACTCGGCGGTATCGATCGTGGAGCATGGACGCTGTATTTCGAGCCCAGCTACGCTGTCAACGACAATCTCAGCTTCTTCGCTGGCCTGGAATTGCAGAGGAATCCCGACCTGACGCTGTGGCGCGGCGGCGACCTGCTGGGGACATTCGGATCCGAGCAGGTGTTCCTCAACGCCGGCAGTGTCTGGCTGATCGGCTCGAAGCAGGAACTGCGCGTGCGTCTGGAAGCGTTGGGGCTGGATGCCGAGGCCAAGCGCGCCTGGCGGGTGGTGGCTGATGGCACGCCAGTGCGCAGCAGCGATGCGCTCGACGATTTCGCCTTGCGCAATCTCGGCTTTCAGGTGCGTTACCGCTATGAATTCGCACCCTTGTCGTATCTGTATCTGGCCTATGTCCGCGGGGGATCGTTGTTCGATGCGGGCACCGGTCCGTATTCGGCGCGCGACGAATTCAGCGGTGCGTTCGACCTCCGGGACAGTGAACAACTACTCGTGAAATTGTCCTACCGGTTCGAAATCTGAATCTGCATGGAACTCCGACAGTTCATCTTTCCAGCTTGATGACGATGCGCCCATTCTGGATCATCGTACCGGCAATCCGATGGGAACCGAGCTGTTCGATAGCCTTGCGTTCCAACCGGTAGACGGGCTCGTTCCGGGCGTAATTTCGCAGCCAGTCGTTGATGAGCTTGCGGCCTGTCGCATTCATCCGGTCGCCGACCAGCGGCAATTCCGCGGATTCCAACTCGGGTTCTTCGAGATAAAGCGCATGATCGCGCGTGTCGTAGCGCAGTCCGCTGCTGACTGCGAAATGTCCGGCAGGCCTGTCGCTGCGCATGCCAAGCCCGTCGATACCCACGTCGAAATCGAGATGCAGGCGAGTGCTGCTCTGCGGCAAGGCGATTTCCGGGTTCATGACACTCAGTGCGATGAGGCCACCGAGTGGTTCGTATGCCCGTGGATAATGCCTGTCGAGATAGTGCTGCAATTGTGGTTCGGAGATGTTGATCTGATTTCCGAACAAGGCGCCAGCAGTGTTCAATGCCCGGCAGCTGGACAGCAGCGCAGCAGTGGCGGTGAGGGCGACTGAGCACAGGAAAGCGCGGCGCAGATCGGTCATGGCAGCAACTCGTGCGAGATGCTGGAAGCTTATGCCAAGCATATGAATAGGGTGTGATTCCGCTGTTCTCTGCGCCGTGTACAGAAAGCATTCGCGTTGCGCGGTGATAGCAGTGAACAAGTCCTGCCTGCAAATGCGTTTGCGTTGAGGTAGGCATCGATCAAACGAAGGACCTTCGCTCAGGTGACAGTGCGGAGAAGCGGTACCGCATGCTGCAGTCCAGATCGCGATAGTCCGATCGGCGAGGGTAGTGCCATGACGTCGGGCATCGATCGCAGTCTCGGGGTCGTGATGTTCACGGCGTCGGCGAAACAGCGTGCGGCGGGCGCGTGACTCGCTTCGGTCTACAGCACTCCGCGGGCTGATGACGGCTGAAAATGGAAAGGCCGAATTTCCTGAGGAAATCCGGCCTTCCACGCACTGCACTCGGCGCACATGCGGCAGTTCCGATCACAGCCGCAATCCGTCAGGCCGTGGCAGCGTCCTTGAGTTTCTTCATTGGGCGCACTTTGACTTTCACGGTGGCCGGCTTGGCGGCGAAAGTGGTCTCCTGTCCAGTGAACGGGTTGATGCCCTTGCGCTTCGGTTTGGCGGCGACGCTGACGGCCGTGATCTTCAGCACGCCCGGCAATACGAACATGCCGGCCCCTTTCTTGCCGACCGAAGCGTGAATGGCTCCTTCGAGAGCGGCCATGATGGCGCGTACGTCCTTCGCGGCGACATCTGTCGTGCTGGCGATATGCGCGACCAGTGCGGACTTGCTCATCACGTCCTTGATCGGCTTCGGGGCGGTCGGCTTGGTTGCGGCCTTCTTGACGGCAGTTTTCTTTTTGGTTGCCATGAGAGTTCGATTTCCTCGTCGAATGGAGCGGATCAGTGTCTGGGCCGGGCGGCGTGCCGGCCTGCGCACTGTAGGCCAAGGCTGCGCTGTCGCCAAGCCCCCGGGCAGCATTTTTCAGGCTTTTTTGCGTTCTGAACCGGGTTATGCGCCGCAGACTGCGAGGAAACAGCTTTCAACGAGGCGCATCCGATCGGGTGGTGTGACTTGCGGGAAAGAGAAACGCCGATGGCTTGGATGGCCATCGGCCGAACGACGCATGACATTCACTCCGCTGACCAGGATCCCGATGAAAGCCCGTATACGGCCCGATGGCTGCTGATTTTCCGGTGTTCCGAGTTATCCGTCCCGCTCATCGAAAGCAGTTACGGTGCGTCGAAACAGTGTCTTGCGCTCGCTCTGATCCGGGTGAGAGCCGTGTCACCGAATTATTGGCCATCCCCATTCAAAAGGACGCTTGCTGCGGCGCCGACGATCAGTGGGTCCGCCGCGCGCACGATGTGCGTGTCTTTTCCCGGATACGGCAAAGTATCGAGAAAATGACGCATGCAGTTCAGCCGTGCGCGCTTCTTGTCGTCGGATTTGATGACCCGCCATGGCGAGTCGGCGGTGTCGGTGTGGAAGAACATTGCATTCTTCGCTTCGGTGTACTCAGGCCATTTGTCGAGCGATTGCAGATCGATCGGCGAGAGCTTCCAGTGCTTCAGCGGGTCGCAACGGCGGGATTTGAATCGTCGCAATTGTTCTTCCCGGCTGACCGAAAACCAGAACTTGTACAGGCGGATACCGCTACGGACGAGCATGCGCTCGAATTCCGGCGCCTCGCGCAGGAACTCCAGGTATTCGGCGGGTGAGCAGAAATCCATCACCCGTTCGACGCCTGCGCGGTTGTACCAGCTGCGGTCGAAGAACACGAGCTCGCCCACGGTCGGCAGGTGTTCGATATAACGCTGGAAATACCACTGGCCGCGTTCCTGGTCGTTCGGCTTTTCCAGCGCGATCACGCGCGCCCCGCGTGGATTGAGGTGCTCGGTGAAGCGCTTGATGGCACCGCCCTTGCCGGCGGCGTCGCGGCCCTCGAAAAGGATGACGATGCGTTGTCCGGTGTCTTTGACCCAACTCTGGACTTTCAGCAACTCGATCTGCAGTTTCTTCTTCTCGGCTTCGTATTCGCGACGGCGCAGGCGTGTGCGGTATGGGTAGTCCGCAGGCAACGGTGCGCTGGTACTGTCCTCGTCGGTCAGCGGCACCGCCGACAATCGGAGCGCTGCATCTGCGGAGAGACCGGGCTCAAGGATGGATGTCGGCGCAATGCGCTCTGCTTCCATCGGGAGCGAAACCTCTGCGGGCGCAGATGCGGGCATAGATACAGCTGCGCGGGGCTTGCGCGGCGGATTCCGGTTGCGGGGTGTTGGGGCGCTGCGGGAACGAGGCATAGGCGGTAGCTCCTGGCGATGAACATGCCCGGTGCCTGCTACGGCACACGGGGGACCGATGCTATCGTCGGCCGACCAGGCGCCCAGCGCTTGAGCAGGGTCAAGTTTTGCCTGACTTGAGTTCCCTGGAATGCGCGATCACGCGGCTTCGTATGCGCCGTAGCCGCGCAGGCGCCGGTAGCGGCGATCGAGCAGATCTTCGATCGGTAACGCTGTGAGTGCATCGAGTTCGTTGATCAGGATCGGTTTCAGTCGCTTCGCCATCTGCACGGGATTGCGGTGTGCGCCGCCGATGGGTTCGCGGACGATCTTGTCGATCAGGCCGAGCTCATGCAGGCGCTTTGCGGTGATCGCCATCGCCTGCGCGGCCTCCTGTTTCTTGTCCGCGGTTTTCCACAGGATCGAGGCGCAGCCTTCAGGCGAGATCACCGAATACGTGCTGTATTCGAGCATCAATGTGCGGTCGCCGACGCCAATGGCGAGCGCGCCGCCGGAACCGCCTTCGCCGATGACCGTGCAGATGATCGGGACTTTCAGTTCCGACATTTCCAGCAGATTGCGGGCGATGGCCTCCGACTGTCCGCGCTCCTCGGCATCGATTCCGGGCCATGCGCCTGCAGTGTCGATGAAGGTCAGCACAGGCAGCCTGAAGCGCTCGGCCATTTTCATCAGCCGAAGCGCCTTGCGGTAACCCTCGGGTTTGGGCATGCCGAAATTCCGCCGGACTTTGGCCTTGGTATCGCGGCCTTTCTCGTGTCCGATCACCATCAGGCTGCGGCCGCCGATGCGGGCGAGCCCGCCGACGATGGCGTTGTCGTTGGCAAAGGTGCGGTCGCCGGCGAGTTCCTGGAACTCGTCGCAGATCACACGGAGGTAGTCGAGCGTATATGGCCGTGTCGGATGCCGTGCCAGTTGCGAAACCTGCCAGGCGCTGAGGTCCCGGAAGATCTGTGCGGTACGCCGCCTCAATTTGTCCTGCAGCGTGTGGATTTCGGCATCGATGTTGACCTCGGGGCCGGTGCTGGCTTGGCGCAGTTCCTGGATCTTTGCTTCCAGATCGGCGATCGGCTTTTCGAAGTCGAGGTAATTCGGATTCATGCGCGGAGACGTGCTGTGGACCTAGGATCTCAAGTCTAGCCGAGGATTCCGGAAAATACCGTACGGCAGGGTATGGGGCTGCCGTTCCAAGGCCAGGTCTGGCCGTTGCCGCGTGCGGCGATCAGAGCCAAGGCTTGCTCATCGCTACTTTCACTGTGCGCACGCCGGGCAGCGCCCGCAGCCCGCTCGGCAGATCTGCTTCCACGCGGACAGACTGCGGGCCGTTGAGGTCCAGTGTTCCGGCGGTGCCCAGTGGCAACAGCAGATCCAGACGCAACGGCGTCGGACCCGGCCGATGCTGCGCAAGCAGGGCGTCGATACGCTGCATCAGCCCGGACTCGCGCAGATCCAGCCGTAGCGACAGCCGCTGTGCGTGCTGTGCGCAGACCTGGCGATAGTCCCAGCAGCGCCGGGCGCGCAGCGAGAACCCGCCGCTGAATTCGTCCTCGCGCAGTCCGCCTTCGACCACCAGGATGCGGTCCCGCGTGAGCAGCGTCTGGTATTCGAAAAACGCCTCGGCGAAGAAGGCGCATTCGATCCGTCCGCGGCCGTCCTCCAGATGCACGAATGCCTGGGAATCGCCGCGTTTGCGCATGCCGACCACTTGGCCGGCGAGAATCACCGTCGCTTCAGCGCGCCATTGGCGGCCGCCGCCTTCGGCGTCGCCACCGGCACGCTGGCCGCGACCGCGCGAAGACTGCGCGCCTTCCCACAACTGATCGAGCTTGCCCAGATCGGTGCCGACCAGCGCGTTCAATTCTTCCCGATAAGGGTCGAGCGGATGGCCGCTGAGGTAATGCCCGAGGGTCTCGCGCTCGCCTGCAAGTTTCTGCGAAAGCGGCCAGTCCGACGTTTGCGGCAATTCGAGTTTCAGCTCCGGCGCGGCTTCGGTGAAGCTGCCGAACAGCGAGACCTGTCCCGCGTCGCGTTCGCGCGCGAGCTGTTCGGTGGCTTTCAGCACTTCCGGCAATTGCAGCAACAGCGAGGGCCGGTTGCTGCCCAGCGCATCGAGCGCACCCGCGCTGACCAGCGCTTCTAGCGTGCGCCGGTTGAGCTTGCTGCTGTCGACGCGCTTGCAGAAATCGAGCAGATCGGCGTATGCGCCGCCGCGATGGCGTTCCTCGGCGATGGCGTCGCAGGCGCCGCGACCGACGCCTTTCACCGCGCCAAGACCGTAGCGGATCGTATGGTCGTCCATGGCCTCGAACATGAAGCCCGACCCATTCACGTCCGGGGGCATGACCAACAGGCCCAAGGTGCGCGCTTCATCGAGAAAGCCGACAACCTTGTCGGTGTTGTCCATGTCCGAAGACAGCACCGCAGCCATGAACTCGGCCGGGTAATGCACCTTCAGCCACGCAGTCTGATAGGCCACCAGCGCGTAGGCGGCCGAGTGCGACTTGTTGAAGCCGTATTCGGCGAATTTCTCCATCAGGTCGAAGATCTGCGTCGCGGTGCGCGGATCGACGCCGTGCTCTGCGGAGCCGGCCTCGAACTTTGCGCGCTCCTTGGCCATTTCCTCGGCTTTTTTCTTGCCCATCGCGCGGCGCAGCAGGTCGGCGCCGCCCAGCGAATAGCCGGCCAGCACCTGGGCGATCTGCATCACCTGTTCCTGGTACACGATCACGCCGTAGGTCGGCTTCAGCACCGGCTCCAGCGCCGGGTGCGGATAGCTCACCTCGGTGCGACCGTGCTTGCGGTCCACCCATTCGCGATCCATCCCCGAGCCCAGCGGGCCGGGACGGAACAGCGCGGCGAGCGCGATGATGTCTTCAAAGGTGTCGGGCTTCGCGCGCTTGAGCAACTCGCGCATGCCGCGCGATTCGAACTGGAACACCGCGACGGTGTCGCCGCGCGCGAACAGTTCGTAGGTCGGTTTGTCGTTGAGCGGCAGATCGGTGATGTCGAGCGGCGCTTCGTTTTTCTGCGTACGGCGCAGGTTGATTGCCTTGACCGCCCAGTCGATGATCGTCAGCGTGCGCAGGCCGAGGAAGTCGAACTTCACCA
>CAZGBA010000047.1:0-28911 GCA_964523435.1 uncultured Xanthomonas sp. | reverse complement strand
GGATTTTCCGAACTCTTCCTGATCGCGATCGTCGCCCTTGTGGTGCTCGGCCCCGAGCGCCTGCCCAAGGCCGCGCGCTTCGCCGGGCTGTGGGTACGCCGCGCGCGCGCGCAGTGGTATTCGGTAAAAAGCGAGTTGGAGAGCGAGCTGGCTTCGGAGGAGCTGAAGCGCACGCTGCGCGACACCCGCCAGGCCGTGGCCGACATCGACGCCGACATCCGCACGGCGCAGGCCGAAGCGCGGCGCGAATTCGATTCGATGCAGGCGCAGATCGAACGCGACGACACGGACGACGACGCCGACAGCACCGCGCTGATCGACAGTGACGACAGGCGGATCATCGACGACAGCGTCGCCGACGACGGGAGCAGCGATGTCCGACGTTGATCCGGATGCGTTCGAAGCCGCGGAGAGCGGACTGTTCGCGCATCTCATCGAATTGCGCGCGCGGCTGATCCGCGCGCTCGCCGGGCTGGTGCTGGTGTTCCTCGGACTGCTGCCGTTCGCGAACACGCTCTACGGCTGGTTCGCGCAGCCGTTGCTCGACAAACTGCCCAAGGGCGGCCAGCTGATCGCGGTGGAAGTCGCCTCGCCGTTCTTCGCGCCGCTGAAACTCGCATTCTTCGCTGCGGTGTTCGCGGTGATGCCGTGGCTGCTCTACCAGGCCTGGGCGTTCGTGGCCCCGGGTTTGTACAAACGCGAGAAAAAGCTGGCGCTGCCGCTGCTGGCTTCGGCGCTGGTGCTGTTCTACAGCGGCTGCGCGTTCGCGTTCTTCGTGGTGCTGCCGGCGGTGTTCGGTTTCCTCGCCAAGGTCACGCCCGAGGGCGTGGCGATGATGACCGACATCAACGCCTATCTCGATTTCGTGCTGGTGATCTTCCTCGCCTTCGGCACCAGCTTCGAGCTGCCGGTGGCGCTGGTCATCCTGGTGCTGCTGGGCTGGGTGACGCCGAAGCAGCTGTCGGAGTGGCGCGGCTATGCCGTCGTCGGCATCTTCATCGTCGCTGCGGTGATCACGCCGCCGGATGTGATTTCGCAGCTGCTGTTGGCGATTCCGATGTGCCTGTTGTACGAGGCGGGGATCATCGCGGCGAAGCTGGTGGGGCGGAAGTCGGAGAGTTGACTGCGTTGTGGGGGCGAAGTCCTCACGAAACTCATCGTGCGCGAGTGAGTGCGCGCCGCTGGCTTGAATCCAATCCGCTTCGCGAAGTCATGACCTCACTGTGACGATATGGTTTCGGATGTTGGCGAGTCATGGTGCCCGGCTTTACCCGCAAACGCAGATTGCACCAACAATGCGAACAACAAACGAAGACGCCGGCTTTCGCCGGCGTCTTGTTTCAAAGCCAACAGCTCGCGGCTAAATCCGCTCCTACTGGGTGATATCGACGTCCTTCGTTTCGCGCAGGAACAGCGAACCAATCACCAGCGTCATCAACGCAACGCCGATCGGATACCACAGACCGCTGAAGATATTGCCGGTCGCCGCCACGATGGTGAAGGAGATGAACGGCAGGAACCCGCCGAACCAGCCGTTGCCGATGTGGTACGGCAGCGACATCGAGGTGTAGCGGATGCGGGTCGGGAACAACTCGACCAGCCACGCCGCGATCGGACCGTAGACCATCGTCACCAACAGCACCAGATAGGCCAGCAACGCGATGACCATCGGCTTGTTGATCTGCGCATCGTCGGCCTTGGCCGGATAACCCGCTGCGGTCAACGTTTCGCCGAGCTGCTTGGTGAACTCGTCGGCCTTGGCCTTGAACGCATCCTTGTCCAGCGCTTCGCCTTCGAAGCTCTGCACTGTGGTCGAGCCGATGGTGACGCTGGCGATCGTGCCTGCCGGCGCTGATTCGATGGTGTACGGAATACCTTTCTTCGCCAGACCCGACGCGATGATGTCGCAGGACTGCTTGAAGGTCTTCTTGCCCACGGGATCGAACTGCAGCGCGCAGCGGTCGCGATCGGCCAGCACTTTCGCCGGCGAGGTGGCGACTGCCGCTTCCAGCGCCGGATTGGCGTTGTGCATCAGCGCCTTGAACACCGGGAAGTAGGTCAGTGCGGCCAACAGACAACCGGCCATGACGATCTTCTTGCGACCGATCTTGTCGGACAACCAGCCGAACAGGATGAAGCCGCCGGTGGCGAGGGCCAACGAAATGGCGATCAGGATATCGGCGGTGTTCGGGTCGACGCTCAGGGTCTTGGTCATGAAGAACAGCGCGTAGAACTGGCCCGTGTACCAGACCACCGCTTGACCGGCGGTGGCGCCGAGCAGCGCGAGCAGCGCGATCTTGCCGTTCTTCGAGAGGAAACTCTCGGTGAGCGGCGCTTTCGAGGTCTTGCCTTCGGCCTTCATCTGCTGGAACAGCGGCGATTCGTTGAGCTGCATGCGGATCCACACCGACACGCCCAGCAGCACCACCGACACGATGAACGGCACGCGCCAGCCCCAGGCTTCGAAAATATCCTTGCCCAGGTAGTTGCGGCACAGCCAGATCACCAGCAGCGACATGAACAGGCCGAGCGTCGCCGTGGTCTGGATGAAGCTGGTGTACAGACCGCGTTTGCCCGGAGGCGCGTGTTCGGCGACGTAAGTCGCGGCACCGCCGTATTCGCCGCCGAGCGCGAGGCCCTGCAACAGACGCAGTGTGATCAGGATGATCGGTGCGAGGATGCCGATGGTCGCGTAACCGGGCAACACACCGACCAGGAACGTCGACAGGCCCATGATCACGATCGTGACCAGGAACGTGTACTTGCGCCCGATCATGTCGCCGAGACGACCGAAGAACAGCGCACCGAACGGGCGCACCGCGAAGCCGGCCGCGAACGCCAACAGCGCGAAGATGAACTGGCTGGTGTCATTGAGACCGCTGAAGAAATGCTTGCCGATGTGGACCGCGAGCGATCCGTAAAGATAGAAGTCGTACCACTCGAACACGGTGCCGAGACTCGACGCGAAGATGACCTTCTTGTGCTCCCGGGTCATTGCGCCGCTAGCGGGAGCGGCGGCTGCTGTGGTGCTGGACATGATCTGTTACCTCTTCAGAATTGGATCGTGCTTATCCGACGCTGCCGCTGTCAGAAGCTGTATTTGACGTGCGTGTGGAAGCGGCGCAGATCGCCTTCGAGATCGTTTTCGAGCGAGCGCTGGCCCCAACTCAGTTCCGCGCCGACATCGAGCTTCGGCAACGGCGAATAGATCAGGTTGGCGTGCATGGACTGTGAGCGTTCGGTGGCAGCCAGACCGGTGAGGGCCGTGTTGTTGTCGAATTGCGCGGCTGAATAGAACAGATTGCCGCGCAGCTTCGGCGAGAACGCATGCCGCCAGGAGACGAAGGCGCCATAGCCGTCGATCGTTTCCAGATTGCCGCCCGCATCGAGCACGGTGTCGGCGCCCAGCCCGAAGCCCATGTAGCGGCCGATGCCCTGGCCGGCGTTGACCGCATAACGCAGGTCGTCGCTGGCGCCGAGGTTGAACTTGCCCGACACGCTGACCGATGCACCGGTCGTGGTCTCGTCCAGACGCTTGAACTGGCGCACCAGGCCGGCGGCGCTGAAATGGCCCCAGTCGCCCTTCTTCTGCCAGCGTGCGGTGAAATCGGGCAACACGTTGTCGCCCGAATTGGCGCGCGTGGCACCACCGAGGAACGGTGTGACCGTGGTTTGCGGATTCTCCATCGAGAACGACCACGGGCCCTTGGTGTAACGCAACTGCGCCTGGCGGACGAACACGGTGCTTTCAGTCGGGCCGACGAAGTCGACGCTGTCGGGCAACGCGCCGACATCCATGAAGTTCGACCAGGTCTGGCCAGCGAGCCATTGCGCGCCGTTCGGACGGGTCAGGCTGACGTAGGCCTGGCGGAGCGAAAGCGCGTAGGTATTGGTCGCGGTTTCGTTGCCGACCAGCGCATTGCTGCCGCCGCCGAACATGTCCGCTTCGATATAACCCTTGATCTTATCGCCGTCGCTCGTGGCGTGATCGGCGCTGAACCAGAAGCGCGAGAACTGTCCGTGGAAATCGGTGTAGGCATCGCCGCCGTCGGAGCCTGCCGGGCCGACCGGAATCGCGGAAGGAAGATAGAACAGACGCCCTGCGGAACCGTCGGCGATGCGGCCATCGCTGGTGTCGGTCACCATCGAATCGAGCTTGATGAAACCGCCGTACGAGAACGTGGTGCCCGGGTTGGCGGCGGTGAGGATCGGCGTACTCTGGATCTTCGGTTTGCCGTCGTCGGCGGGTTTCGCTGCCGGTGCGGCTGCAGTCGGCGCCTGCTGTTGCTGGGATACCAATTGCTGCACGATTTTTTCGAGTTCGGCGACGCGGGCTTCGAGTGCCTGCTCTTTCGGTGTGGCGGCTTGCGCCAGCGCCAATCCGGGCGCCATGAGGCACACCAGCAGCGATAACGACAACGGCCGTCGCAGTTGCGATCGTTTGTTCATGATGGGCCCCTCCCGAGGGCGCGTACGGATGCACGGTGAACGCAGACTGTGCGTCGTCGCCGGTTCCGCATATTCGCCATTGGTCGAACCTCCCTGTATTTCCGGGGGTTTTTCGACCATGGTCTAAGCGCGTTGTTGCACTGCAAAACGACGCGCATGCGGCACACTGTGCCCACAGCGGATCCCATACCACCCGCAGAGGAACGCCTCATGTCGCAGAACGACAACGCCCAGTCCATCTATCCGGTGCCTGCCGATTTCGCCGCCGCTTCGCGCATCCGACGCGAGGATTACGAACGCGATTACGCCGCATCCGTCGCCGATCCGGACGCCTATTGGGGCAAGATCGCGCAGCGCCTCGACTGGTTCAAGGCGCCGACGCAGATCAAGGACGTGAGCTTTCATGTCGAGGACTTCCACATCCACTGGTACGCCGACGGCGAACTCAACGCCAGCGTCAACTGTCTCGATCGCCATCTCGCGACGCGCGGCGACAAGACCGCGCTGATCTTCGAACCCGACGACCCGGCGACACCGTCGCAGCGCATCAGTTATCGCGAGCTCTACGAGCGCGTATGCAAGCTCGGCAATGCGCTGCGCCATCTCGGCGTGAAGAAAGGCGACCGCGTCACCATCTATCTGCCGATGATTCCCGACGCCGTGGTCGCGATGCAGGCGTGCGCGCGCATCGGTGCGGTGCATTCGGTGGTCTTCGGCGGATTCTCGCCGCAGTCCATCGCCGATCGCATCGCCGACTGCGGCACCAAAGTGGTGATCACCGCCGACGAAGGTCTGCGCGGCGGCAAGAGCGTGCCGCTGAAGGAAAACGTCAATGCCGCGCTGAAGATGCCCGGCACCGATTCGGTCGAAACCGTGCTGGTGATCCGCCACACCGGCGGCGCGATCGGCATGCAGATGCCGCGCGATCGCTGGTACGACGCGGTGGTGGACGATCAACCCACCACGTGCGAACCCGAGCGCATGAACGCGGAGGATCCGCTGTTCATCCTCTACACCTCGGGCAGCACCGGCAAGCCCAAAGGCGTGCTGCACACCACCGGCGGTTATCTGGTGTGGGCCAGCTACACGCACGAATGCGTGTTTGATCTGCGCGAAGACGATGTCTACTGGTGCACCGCCGACGTCGGCTGGGTCACTGGTCACAGCTACATCGCCTACGGGCCGCTCGCCAACGGCGCGACCGCAATCGTGTTCGAGGGCATTCCGAACTACCCGACCGTCTCGCGCTTCTGGGAAGTCATCGACAAGCATCAGGTCACGATCTTCTACACCGCACCGACCGCGATCCGCGCGCTGATGCGTGAAGGCGAGGCGCCGGTGAAGAAGACCTCGCGCGCGTCCCTGCGCGTGCTGGGTTCGGTCGGCGAACCGATCAACCCCGAAGCCTGGCGCTGGTATTACGACGTGGTTGGCGAAGGCCGCTGTCCGATCGTCGATACCTGGTGGCAGACCGAAACCGGCGGTGTCCTGATTTCGCCGCTGCCCGGCGCGACCGATCTGAAACCCGGTTCCGCCAGCAAACCGTTCTTCGGCGTGCAGCCCGCGCTGGTCGACGCCAACGGCGCGCTGCTCGACGGCGCCACCGAAGGCAATCTCGTCCTGCTCGATTCGTGGCCGGGCCAGATGCGCACCGTCTACGGCGACCACCCGCGTTTCATCGACACCTACTTCAAGACCTATCCGGGCATGTACTTCACCGGCGACGGCTGTCGCCGCGACGAGGACGGCTATTACTGGATCACCGGCCGCGTCGACGATGTGATCAACGTCAGCGGCCACCGCATCGGCACCGCCGAGGTCGAAAGCGCGCTGGTCTCGCATCCGAAGGTCGCCGAAGCGGCGGTGGTCGGATTCACCCACGACATCAAAGGCCAGGGCATCTACGCCTACGTCACCCTGGTCGCCGGCGAAATCCCGTCCGAAGAGCTGCGCAAGGCGCTGGTGGCGCACGTGCGCAAGCAGATCGGTCCGATCGCCACGCCCGACTTCCTGCAGTGGGCGCCGGGCCTGCCCAAGACCCGTTCGGGCAAGATCATGCGCCGTATCCTGCGCAAGATCGCCGAAAACGCGCCCGACCAGCTCGGCGACACCTCGACCCTGGCCGACCCGTCGGTGGTCAAATCACTGGTCGACGAGCGCTTGGTGAAGTGAGTACGGAGCCATGAACAGGCCGCCACCATTGGTGACGGCCGCCAGTCTGCGTTACCTTGGGCGGGACGCCATCGCACGGCCCCCTGTCATGCCCACTGTTCTCGTCGCCGACGACCACCCGCTGTTCCGCGAAGCGCTGCGCAACGCGGTGGCGCGCGCGCTGCCCGACGCAATCCTGCGCGAGGCCGACAGCGTGGATGCGCTGTATGCGCTGATCGAACGCGAAACCGACGCCGATCTGCTGCTGCTCGATCTCAACATGCCCGGCGCGCACGGTTTCAGCGCGCTGGTGCACTTGCGCGCGCACTTCCCGCAGTTGCCGATCATGGTCGTGTCCGCACGCGAAGAGCCTGCGGTGATGCGCCGCGCGCTGGACCACGGTGCGGTCGGCTTCCTGCCCAAATCCGCGGACGCGGGCACGCTGGGGGAAGCCATCGACGCGGTGCTCTCTGGCGACCGCTGGGCGCCGGCCTCGGCACTGAAAGCACCCGCCGCCGGCGCGGAAGAACACGACGCCGCACAGCGGGTCCGCGACCTCACCCCGCAGCAGTTCCGCGTGCTGCAGATGTTGGGCGATGGTCTGCTCAACAAACAGATCGCCTACGAACTCGGCGTGTCCGAAGCCACGATCAAGGCGCACATGACCGCGATCCTGCGCAAACTCGGCGCCAACAACCGCACCCAGGCGGTGCTGATCGCCGGCAAGCTCGCGATCGACCCGGAAGCGGTGATGCCGCCGCCGGAAGAAGACTGACCGTCTTCCTGCTCAATCGTCTTCCGAACGCGCATCCACACTCAGCACTTCACCGTCTTCCGCGACGACGGTGAACACGATCGGCCGACAGCACACGCTGCAGTCTTCGACGTACTGCTGGTGGTCCACCGAGCCGTCGACGACGATCTCGATTTCTTCGCCGCAGTACGGGCATTGGGTGAGCGCTGTGTCGGCGTGATTCATCTGGAAATGCTGTTGGTTACGATCCGGGCAGAGTAGCGCAACCGCACGCCCGCTACGCGAACAGCATCGGCTCCACCGTCTGTTCCAGAATCTCGATCAACTCCGGATCCATGTACTTGTACTCGTCCGGGATATCGAGCACATGGATCGGCGTGTGCGCGATCAACTGCGCGTAATCGGCGACGATGCGCTCGCGGTGTTTGTCTTCCATCACCAGGATCACATCCGCCCAGTCGATATCCACATGCGAGATGCGATGTCTTGCGCTGAGACTGGTGCCGGCCGAGCGGGCAATGATCACCGTGTGTCCCTTGAATATGCGCTCCGCAGTGGGGCTGCGCCACTGGTTGCGGCTGCAGACGAACAGTACGTTCACGTGTTCGCGATCGACGGGTTCGTGTTCGGGCACTAACGCAAACTCCATATCGAATTCATTCGTAGATGATCGATCCACGGAAACGAAGACGCCCGGTTCGCGCCGGGCGTTGCCGCTGTGCATCGACGACTTGTTCAGGCGGTCATCGAAACGGACTTGCGCGGTTCCTGCTCGGGCGCCGCCACCAGCGGGTTCCGCGCATCGATCGCATTGTTGGCCGCAACCTCGACCGGCGTTTCGCGGGCCTGGTTTTCGCTGACTCTGGCGTGATTCGGACCGAGCGGACCATTGCTGCCATCGAACACGAACAGATTGCGGTCCGGATTGCCGTTGGCGTCGCTGACCGGCTTGCCGATTTCGATATTGGTCACACCGGTCAGGCGCTCGCGGGTCGCGGCGGCGTAGAGATTCGCGGCCATCGCGTCACCTTCCAGGCCTTTGGCCTGCATCGCGGTCACCACCTGGCCATACATCGGATCCTGGCGCATCCGGTCGATATTCGGCGCCGCGTCCGCAGCGGCCAGCCGCGTATCGGGTTGGCCTGGAACAGGCGTGGTGTTGGCGCTGAGCGTCTCCGTGGGCACGGTGCCGGGCGTATTGATGCGTGGCCCGACCACGTCGCCTTCCGGCGCCAGCCCATGCTGGCCGCGCACGACACGATCGCTCCATTCCAGATTGCCGGTGCGGTCGATCACCACCAGCTTGCCCTGGTTCAACGACTGCTCGACGAGGTCGGCCAACTGCTCCGGCGTCGCATTGCGGTTGGCCGCGCCGATCGAACGGCCCACCTCGTTGTTGTAGAGATCCATCGCTTCGCGATTGGCGGTGTTGCCGGGCCCGCCTTCGTGCGCGGTGGCGAACGCCCGGGTCCAGTTCTCGCCGTACTGCTGGGTCATCAGCGCGTTCCAGTAAGCGTGCCGGAACGCATCGCGATGCCCATCGTTGCCCTGCCACGGACCCGCCATGTCGGCTGGAATATTGGCGGGCACGGGATTGTTCGGGAACCGGTCCGCAGCTTCGCCCAGTGCGCGATCCTTGATGTCGCTGAACTGCTGCAGCCCGACCAGACCACGATCGAAGGTCAGCTGGTCGATCAACGCGCCCTCGGCCCGCGTCACCCGCACCGCGCTGGTGAACGGAATGTCGACCGCCCCGAACACACGTGGGTGATAGTCGATCATCGTGTCTTCGGCGACCTGATAATTGGTGCGGATGGTGTTGAGGTCGGGGCGTGCCATCGGAGTTCCTCGCTGAGTCCTGTCGCTGAATCTTTTCGTTCGATCGATGCGCTCGAGTGGCGCCGCGCATGCGCTGCGGCCGCCGCGTCAACGGCGATCGGATTGCCAGATTACCTGCGACTCCAGCGATGGGTTGCAACTTTCCCATCGCGATACACGATTTCGTAGAACTCTTCATCGATGCCGAACTGCGCGACGCCGAGTTCGTAGACATCGGTCGCGGTGGCGGCAACGCTGCTGTCGGGTTCTCCCAGCAGATCGATCACGTCGCTGCGGGACATGCCTGCATGAACGGCTTTTTCCACGGAGGCGACCATCGTGCCGCGCCGGTTTTGTTGGGCGCCGACGCCGCGTTGGGATTTCCATGCGCTCGAATCGAATTGGGGAGTGTTTTGCATTGCGCAGGCCGATAAGGAAAGAAGGAGGGCGATCGCAAAGCACTGCACCGGCGCGCGCAAATGCTGGAGACGGACGGACATCCGAGACGACGTGCGGGCGAAAACGCCATGAGTAGAACCGGGCACGTGCAATTCCATTGGGCCAGGACGGCTGCCTTGTACAGTTCGTAGCTGAGCAGACAGCGAACTTATCATGGAAATACGGCCAATTCATGAACCGGCCAGGCGTTGTCGCCTCGCTGAAAGGAGAGGTGATACCCGTGATACAAACCGGCGCATGATGCCTTCGGCTTATCGGCAGGGTAGGCCACTGGCCGTGGACGTCCGATTGTGCATCGCCGCGCCCGGATCGATCCGGGCGCGGCGTCGAACTCAACGCTGTTCCGCGAATGTGATCGCGGCGCTGGAAGCGTCAGTACCGCAGCGCGATCTGCATGCGCTGCGCTCCACGCACAGCGGGTGCTTTCGTTGTCAACGCCGCTGCGGCATCCGCCGGCAAGACCGGCTTCAAACGTGCACCCTGATTGCCGGCAGTCACCGCATTGACCAGCGCACGGATGTCATTGACGTCGTCGACGACGCGGGTATTCAGATCGTCGACCAGCAGCACGCCCGCGACCTGGTTGACGCGATCCACCCACGGCGTGAAACCGAACGCGCCGGGGCTGGAGACGATCAGCGGCGACGAGGGATCGATCCACTGGCCGAGGCCATAACCGAAGCCGGTGGACGTCGGTGGCCGCGAGATGTCGACGGTGCCGACCGTGCGATCCACCGCCATCAGCTCGATGGTCGCGCGGTTGAGGAAACGCCGGCTGGGCAGACACGACAGCAACACCGCGTTGTCGAGGCAGCCGTTGGCCAGCACCATGTCGACGACTTTGCCGTAGTCTTCCAGGGTGCTGCGCACGCCACCGGCGATGCGCGGGTTGTCGGTGCGCACGTAGCCCGGTGCGGTGGAGGACGTGGCGAAGTCGGTGGCATTCATGCCCAGCGGCGTGACCATTTCGGCGATGAAGATATCGTCCCAGGCCTTGCCGGTCGCCAGCTCGGCCATGCGTCCGGCGACCTGCATCGAATTGCCGCCGTAGGAGAAGACCGTGCCGGGTTGGCCGATCAAGGGCTGCTGCAGGATGCGGTTGGCGCAGGTCTCGAGCGTGTACTGCGGGTTGGACATGCAGAAGTCGTCGCCGCCGGGCAGGGCGCTGGTATGCGAGAACAGCTGCGCGAGTGTGATCGAACGTTTCGACGTTTCGACCGTCGGGAAGTATTGGCCGACGGTGTCGGTCCAGCGCAGCTGGCCCTTCTCGACCACGCGCGCGACGGTCAACGCCGACAGCCATTTGCTGGCCGAGGCGATGCGGATCCGCGTGCCCAGCGTGTATCCGCCGAACGCGCGCCGATAAACCACATTGCCGGCCTTGTTCACGCGCAGCGATGCGCCGTCGAGGCTGTAGGTCTTCACGAAGCTCTGCATCTCGGCGGTGACCGGCGCGAAGTTGTAGATGGGCACCGCATGCGCGGCGCACGAAGCACCAGCCAGCACGGTGAGGGCGAAAGCGAAGATCGAATGACGGATCATGTGAGGCTCCTTGGCGGATATCGTTATGGTGTTGCGTCGTTGTCCAATGACGAGCAGCGGCGTCTGGAAGAGATCTCTTCCGTGAAGGGACGCGGCCATGAACGCCGCCAGCGCATGCCGGGTTGACGCTTGCGGCGGTCGAAGATGTAAGCAATTGTTTCGGACTGCCGGCGGCCGTCGTTGACGCGACCGTCGACGGAACGGATGCGGTGTTTCCGTACAATAACGGCTCAATCCTCGCGGACCTGCGCATGACCCTGATCGACATCGGCGCCAATCTCACCCACGACAGTTTCGATCACGACCGCGAGGCTGTGCTGCAGCGCGCGCGCGCGGCGGGCGTGATGAAAATGATCGTCACCGGTGCCAGTCGCGAACATTCGCCCAAAGCCCTGCTGCTGGCGCGGACGTTTCCTGGCGAACTGTTCGCCACTGCGGGCGTGCATCCGCATCATGCGGTGGAATACACCGACGAATGCGACGCCGAGATGCGAGAGCTGCATGCGCACCCGGAAGTCGTGGCGGTGGGCGAATGCGGCCTGGACTACAACCGAGATTTCTCGCCGCGCCCGGCGCAGCGCAGGGCGTTCGAGCGGCAACTGCAGCTGGCTTCAGAACTCGGCGCGCCGGAATCGCGCAAGCCATTGTTCCTGCATCAGCGCGATGCGCACGACGATTTCATGGCGATGATGAAGAATTTCGACGGTCGCCTCGGCCCGGCGGTGGTGCACTGTTTCACCGGTACCCGCAGGGAATTGTTCGATTACCTCGACCAGGACTGGCACATCGGCATCACCGGCTGGCTCTGCGACGAGCGCCGGGGCACCCATCTTCGCGAGCTGGTGAAACATATTCCGGCGCAGCGCCTGATGATCGAAACCGATGCGCCGTATCTGCTGCCGCGCACGGTCAAGCCATCGCCTTCGCATCGACGCAACGAGCCGATGTATCTCGCGCACATCGTCGAAGAACTTGCGCGCGATCGCGGCGAAACGGTCGCGACCGTCGCCGCCGCGACGAGCGCGACGGCGACGGCGTTCTTCAAACTACCCGATCGCGTCGATCAGCAGTCGGCTGCACAGTTGTAATAGTTGGTACGGCACATGTCGTAACACCAGCCCTGCCCGGGCGTGCACGAGTACCAGCAGTCGGTGTACTCGGTCTGACACATCCTGATGCACTGGTTGCCGGCGGCAGCCGTGGTCGTCGACATCGACATGCCCAGGCCGGCCGCCATCACCATCATGCTGGCCAGGACCCACGTTTTCGTCTTCATCGTCCTTCTCCTTCCGAGTACGATCGACTCTATTGGAAGCCGGATCAAAGAGTTCCAGCTATTTTTATCGTGGTGGTCTAAGCGAGCCTACAAATCAAAAAGTTACTGGCCGCAGGCTTGAAAGCAAGCGCTACGCTGCTCTAAGCATTGATTCTCTGGGAAACCACTTCTAATACACCCAAGGTATTTATTACCGCAATCTAAGGTGCATTTATCACCGATAAATATTTGGCTTTCGTCTTTTGCAAACGATGTACTCATTCCCAATCCTGTTGAAAATGCAAGTACGGCGGCCCACAACAGCGTTCTGGTTTTCACTTCACACTCTCCTTATCGATATATGGGCCGCTGAAAGGTCGGGCCCGTTGACCTTACCTTTGTGCGCCAATTGCTTTCAACGCTTCCAGGATCGCCGTCTCGCGATAACCATCGATCCGGCGATCGCCGATGTACACCAACGGCACGCCGATGCCGCCCTTGGCGACGAACTCGTCGTTGGCGGTTTTCGATTTGTCGATCTGGTATTCGGTGTACTTCACGCCTTTCGCGGCGAACAGCGCTCGCGCCTGCGCGCAAAAGGGGCAGGTGCTGGTGGTATAGATCACCACGTCGTTGCCGACTTTCGCGTACAGCGCATCATGATCGCCGGTGGTGTATTCCTTCGGCGGAAACACCGCGTTGTAGAGCGCGACCGCTTTCGGCCCGCCGTACAGGCCAGCGATGAAAAATGCGGGAATCAACAGCAGCGGCAGGAATTTTCTCAGCCTGTTCAGCATCAGCCTTCTCCTTGGCGGGGTTGCGTTTCGCTACCCTGTCGATATCGGCCGAACTTACTCCGCGCGGTGCGCGATCGCACGCTGCACCGCGCCATGCAGGGTGGCCGTTCAGCGCACGGTGTTCTCGCGGTCCTTCTTGCCGCCAAACAGTTTGCGCACCAGCGCGATCAGGCCGATCACCAGGAACACGATGAACTTCTTGCCGGCGACCAGCAGCACGCCGAGCTTGGCCAGCAGACCGGTCTTGGCGGCGATGCCGCCGCCGATCAATGCCGCGACACCGTAGCCGGCCAGTTTGTCGTTGCTGGCGTCGTAATCGGCATAGCGCGCGCCGGAATCGAACTCGGCCATCGGCAGCAGCTGTTGCATGCCGGTCTGCACGGCACTGAGCTCGGACATGCTGGCAACCGCATTCAGGCTGAGGAATCCACGACGACCGAGCACGCGGACATCGTAGTTGAGGGTGTGCTGCTCGCCGTCCTGGAATGCGATTTCCTTGGCCCAGTACAGCTTCTTGCTGGCGGCGTCGTAACGCGGCGGCACCGCCCACCCGACCAGCTCCGCCGTACCGTAACCGGCTTCCTTGCGCGCCGCGTTTTCTTCCTGCGTCGCCTTCTTCAGTTCGACGAGCATGGCGTTGTAATCGGTCTTCGCCGCGTCCTCGTCGGTGACGTAGCCTTCATCGGAATACGTGACCACCACCGCCCACGACTTCTCGCTGTCCAGCGGCGCGGCCCTTGGCACGATCAGACCGAGGACGCTGTCGTCCGGAGGGTTGCCCCAGAATTCTTCGAGCACGCGACGGGCATCGGCTTTTTCGAGATAGCGGAATTGCGAACCCAGACGGAATCGCGCTTCGGCCTCGGAGACGGCGACATCGCCGCTGCGGAATTTCAACGACTCGATGAACGTCTTGAGCTGCGCAGCATTGTCCGCCGGCGCCTGTGCGAAGGCGAAGTGCGCGAACGACAGGACGACGACCGCGAGCGCGGCCCAGACCGATTTTTTCAACATGGCGACCCCGAGCATGGTGGCGGCGTGGATGGGTCGGGCGTCCCCACGCCCGTCGCGAAAGTGTGAGCCAGGCGGCCGGCCAACGCCAGCGGCGGATCAGTACACCGCGAGATCGCCGCAGCCGCGCATCGCGGCTTCGCCCTGCAAGGTGACCGTCACCCGCTGCGGGTGGGCCACATCGGCCTCATCGGTACAGGCTTCGGTGACGATCTCGACCCGGACCGCCTGCTTGCGTCTGGCGGTGTCGAGCGTGCCGTCGAGCGCGATCGTTGCGCCGTGCGACGGGCCGGGCGTACCGCGATAGAACAGCGTGCCATCGGCTTCCTCGGTGCCTGCGCCCCACACCAGATGCACGCGGTGGCGCAGACCCTCGGCGGTCGGCCCGGCCTCGCTCTGGATCTCGATGTTGAAATGCTCGCCCAGGCCCCTGAACGCAGCGACCGGACTGATCTTGTCCACCATCTCGGCAGAGATCTTGCCGGACGCGCCAGGCGGCGGCAGCGAAACCTGCGGCGGATCTGCGGGCGGCGCAGCCGCAGCAGGCGGCTGGGTGGCGCTGCAAGCGGTCAAAGCAGCGATCAGCGCGATGGCGGTACAGGTGGGGATTCGCATGGTTCGCTCCTGGCGTCTGGACGGTCGCGAAAACGGGCCGGTGAAGGTTCCGGGGTCAGCTGCGCATTCCCACGCCGCGCTTCAACAGCCACAGGCCCAGCCCGCCCAGCACCACCACGAAGCCCAGCATCAGCGCATAAGCCAGCCACAGCGGCACGTCGGACACACCCAGCAGGCCGTAGCGGAAGGCGTTGACCATGTAGAAGATCGGGTTGAGATGGGTCGCGGCTTCGGCCCAGTCCGGCAACAGCTTCACCGAGTAGAACACGCCACCCAGATAGGTCAGCGGCGTGAGGATGAAGGTCGGCACGATCGCGATGTCGTCGAATTTCTTCGCGTACACCGCGTTGACGAAACCGGCGAGGGCGAAGATGGTCGCGCCGAGAATCACCGTGCTCAGGGTGACGAACGGGTGCGGTACGCGCACGTGGGTGAAGAACATCGCGATCACCAGCACGATCGCGCCGACCATCAGCCCGCGCAGCACCGCGCCGGCGACATAGCCGCCCAGGATCACCCACGACGGCATCGGACTGACCAGCAATTCCTCGATGTGGCGGCCGAACTTCGCGCCGAAGAAACTCGACGAGATGTTGCCGTAGCTGTTCTGGATGATGCTCATCATCACCAGCCCGGGAACGATGAAGTCCATGTACTTGATGCCGTCCATCTCACCGACGCGCGAACCGATCAGGCCGCCGAAGATCAGGAAATACAGGGTCATGGTGATCGCGGGCGGGACCAGAGTCTGGCCCCAGATGCGCAGGATCCGCGCCACTTCGCGGCGGACGATGGTGTACAGCGCGACGCGCTGGCGCTGGCCGACGCTCATCTCGATGGAAACATTCTCCTGCACGCTCATGCCGCCACCGCCTTGGCGCTGTCGTTGCCGGTGAGCCGCACGAACAGCTCCTCCAGCCGGTTGGTCTTGGTGCGCATCGAACGCACGCGGATGCCGGCGGCGTCCAGCGCGGCGAACACCTGGTTCAATTCCATCGCCCGCGGTTTTTCGATATCGATGGTGTGATCGTCTTCGGCCAGCAGCGTCGCGCCTTCGATCCGCGGCAGTTCGGCCGGCAACGGGTGCTCGATATCCAGCAGGAAGCCTTCCACATCGAGTTTCGCCAGCAACGCCTTCATCGGCCCCTCCTCGACGATCCGGCCCTTGTCGATGATCGCGAGATTGCGGCAGAGGCTTTCCGCCTCCTCCAGATAATGTGTGGTCAGGATGATGGTGGTGCCGGAAGCGTTGATCTCCTTCAGCGTCTTCCACATGCCGCGGCGAATTTCGATATCGACGCCTGCGGTGGGCTCGTCGAGGATCAGCAGGCGCGGGCTGGTCATCATCGCGCGGGCGATCATCAACCTGCGTTTCATGCCACCGGAGAGCGTGCGGCTCATCTTGTCGGCCTTGTCCCACAACTGCGCTTCCTTCAGCACGCGCTCGGCGCGTTCGCGGGCGATGGCGCGCGGCACGCCGTAGAAGCCGGCGTAGTTCACGCAGATGTCGAACGGCTTCTCGAACATGTTGAAGTTGATTTCCTGCGGCACCAGACCGATCAGGCGCATCGCGGCGTCGCGGTCGGCGGCGATGTCGACGCCGAAGATGCGGACCTCACCGGAAGTCTTGTTGACCAGCGAGCTGGTGATACCGATCAGGGTCGATTTACCGGCGCCGTTGGGGCCGAGCAGGGCGTAGAAATCGCCCGGTAAGACATCCAGCGAGACGCCCTTCAGGGCTTCGACGCCATTGTCGTAGGTCTTGCGCAGGTCGCGGATCGAAAGCGCCGGCACCTGGGTGCCGGAAGCGGAGTCTGGAAGCATGGGGATCCTCACTCCGCCGCAGGGAGGGGAACAGAACGACGGAACCGCTAGTATAGGCGGCCGTGCCGGGTTCCTTTGCCCCCCATGCACGGCAACACTCCTTCCCGCCGAGTCGCCCTGTGTCCGCTCACTTCCCGCTCAAACTCGTCGGCCGCCGGATGCTGGCGCCCACTGTCGCCCACCTCAGCTTCCTCCGCGACGACGGCGCGCCGCTGGATTACATCCCCGGGCAGTTCCTGCAGGTGCATTTCCACTACGCCGACGGCACCGCGACCAAGCGCAGTTATTCGCTCGCCACCCAGCACGATCATGCGCTGGCGCCGGGCGATGCGGTCGAGATCGCGGTCAGCTACGTGACCGGCGGTGCGGCAACCACTCTGTTCGAAAGTCTGGAACTCGGCGGCAGCGTCACCGCCAGCGGCCCCTACGGCCGCTTCTGCCTGATGCCCGCCGACACCAACCGCCGCTATCTGCTGATCGGCACCGGAACCGGCGTGACCCCATACCGCGCGATGCTGCCGCAGCTGGCGGCGCAGATCGCCGGACGCGGGATCGAAGTGGTGCTGCTGTTCGGCGCGCGCACGCCCGAGGAACTGCTGTACGGCGACGAGTTCCGCGCCTTCGCCGATGCCCACCCGAATTTCCGCTTCGTGCCCTGTTTCTCGCGCGAACTGCCGGCCGACGGCTCGCCGCACGCGCATGCCGATGTCCGCAAGGGCTATGTGCAGGACCAGCTCGCCGAATTCGCGCCGCAGGCCGACGGCGACATCGCCTACCTGTGCGGCAATCCGAACATGGTCGACGCCTGCTTCGAGACGCTGAAGAGCCATCATCTGCCGGTGTCGCACATCCGTCGCGAGAAGTACGTCAGCAGCAAGTAAACGCTCTTCGACACGCCTCCTTGCCACAAGCCGAGTAAATAGCCTGTGTTTCGACGGATTCCCGGGCTAGTATCAGCCTATGGATGCGGGCCACGAACGATGGCCGGCGCCGATTTCCGGAATGCGATGTCGGGGGGACAGGATGCCTGTTGGGTCGGTGAGTTCGAGCCAAGTCAGCGACCATGAGACCGGAGCCCTAGTATGAGCGTACCGATGCTGCCGGAGCCTGATGTGTTGTGCACGCTGAAACGTGCGATGGAAGCCGAGCAGCCACGGGTCGTGGTGGTGGTGGGCGCTGGCGTGTCGTTCGGCGCTACCGACGCCGCGCACGCCAAATGGGATGGTTTGCTGAGGCATGGCCTGTGTCATCTGCGCGATTCCGGCCGGATCCAGCCTGGGTACTGCAAAGAACTATTGAGCGATCTCGAAAAAGCGTTCTCGCCTTTTGATCTCCATAAGGCACTGGAACATGCGGAAGTCATCCAGAGACTGCTGACACTCTCGACCACCAAGGCCTTCGACGCTTGGCTTGAAAGCGCATTCGGTGCCTTCAAGGCACAGCCAGGCCGTACTGACACCCTAGACGCGCTGCTGGCGCTGCAGCGCGCAGGTGCCCTGCTCCTAACCACGAATTACGACAGCTTGCTAGCGGACCTGACGGGGCTACCACCCGTGACACGCACCAACCGGGAAGCTTTCCTACAAGTCGTCAACCGCAAGGCAGATGGCATCCTGCACATCCATGGCCATTGGCGCAAACCGGACTCAGTAGTGCTCGGTGTGCGATCCTATGACGATATCGTTGCTGACCCATTGTTCCAAGACGCCTTCAAGTCCCTTTGGATACAGAATCACTGGGTCTACGTCGGCTGCGGCAACGGGCTCGAAGATCCGAACTTAGGCCGTCTATTGGAATGGGGAAAGCAGTGGGGTGTGGGTGCCCTCGAGCACTGTTACCTCTCCATCCAAAAGGAAGTAGACGCAGTACGGGGCCATCCCCAGACTCCCATCAATCTCACCTGCGTAGGTGTTGCGGATTTCACAAAAATCGCCCCTGCGCTGCGTGGCTTGACGCCAGCAGCTCGCTGCGCGCCGTTCGCCCGCATTGAAGCCGACTGCGCGCTTGTGCGGCCGGCACACAGCTCGCATGCGATTAATCCTTTTCCCTCTTGGCAAGAATATCTGGATGGTGACGTCCCTGCACTGCAGGCCGACGAGGCTGTGCGCAATCGTCTGCAGACGCACGGCTGGGCGTTCGTGCTCGATGTCGCTTCCGTTGGAAAAACCACACTGGCGATGCGGATGGCGACCGGCGCCGACCAGCGCGATCACCCCTCCTTCCATTTGGATCTCGCAGATACGGGGCCGGACGATAATTACGATGCCCGGGCGCTGGAAGCGGCGAGACGTATCGCACGGCCGGGAACCCTGCTGATCATCGACAACGCGCATTATGCACCGGCACTGGTGCGCAGACTCTGGACGCAATGGCGTGACCGACCGCTCGGTAGCCGCCTGCTGCTTATCGCCACCGAAGCCGAGCGTATGGTGATTACCGACCCGGCGCAGGACCTCGGCTTCTTCCGCATGCATCCAAGCAACCCGGCGCTGGCGCTTGAACCGCAGCCGGAGGATATGAAACGGATCCTGTACAGTATCCTGCGTCGCTTTAGCAGTTATTGCTCTTCGGCAACGATGCAACACCCGCCCGCAGAGGCTGTAGACCAGTGGTACAGCGATTACGGTCACGCCCTCGGCGCATTTTGCATCGCCGTACTGGGCTGTCGTGTTCGTTTGCAGGCCGGCGAATGGTCGCTTCCCTACGAAGCCGCTGCGGAATGGGTCCGGGAAAAATGGTTGGAACCGCTGAATGAAGGCAACCGAGCCAATGCGCTGTGCCTAGCGGCATTCGGCGCGCAGGAACTGGAGATATCGGTCGATCCGGCTGCCTTGCCCCAGCCATCGAAGATGGGGCAACTCCTGAGCCTAGGGCTGGTCACGAAATCGACTCACGGCACGCAGCAGCAGATTCATTGCTACCGCCTGCGTGAACCCAGCTGGGGCCGACTTCTGCTCACGTCGCATCATGCGCATGAAGGGAGCGGGCAAGATGTGGAAATATTCAGTGAGACTTTACTGATCGAAGCGGCTGCGCGTCATCTCAACACAGCCTCTTTGCTGAGTCTGCGATGGCGCAGGTTAGGCGCTACAGATAGCGCCATTAGTATGTGGAAGTATCTTGCGGATCTGCCCGGTTATGTAACTGCAGAACGGCTTCCAAGCAGTTTAACTACGCTACATGTTTTTTTGAATGAAGCATGGCTTTCTGACCAGCGATCACTTGTAGACGATATATGGGCAACGCTAAAGCATGCGCCGCCCGCATTTATCACGCGGGCACTCTCGACACAGCTCGACCAAGTTGTGCATTTCCTAAAACTCGCCCAGCGGCAGGGGGGGGCTGTGGTTTACGATGAGCTCTGGCAAGCCTTAGAAACAGCACCGGAGAAGCTGGCGATGGCCGCATTCGCGACACCACTCGGCAAAGTTGCTCACTTCTTGGAAGTTGCCCGCGAGCATAAGGGGGCTGTGGTTTACGATCAACTCTGGCAGGGGCTGGAAGCAGCACCTAACCGGCTGGTAGAGGTGGCTTTCACGACATCACTTGAGCATGTCGCGCGCTTTCTGGAAGTCGCAAAGAAGCGAGAAGGGACGGTGGTCTACGATCACCTCTGGTTAGCGCTGGAAGCGGCGCCTAGCCGGCTGTTAGAAGCTACTTTCGCGACAGCGCTTGAGCATGTTGCGCACTTTCTGGAGATAGCGAAGCTATACGAAAAAATGACGCTTTGCGAATTGCTCTGGAGCGCATTGGAAGCGGATTCTGTGCGGTTGGCAACGGCTGCATTCGAGACATCACTCGAGCACATAGCGCGTTTTCTAAAGATAGCTGGGCAACACCAGCGAGCGACGGTTTGCGATCAACTCTGGGATGCACTGGAAAAGAATATCGATGCACTTGCCCAAAAGGTTCAAGCCTGCGAAATGCGCCGCGTTGCTTTTTTTCTGCATGTCGTCCAGTTTCATGGCCGCGATATGCCGCCAGTACTCAAAGCCACTCCAGATTTCGGGGCCGAACCACCTGCGACTCCGCTCGCGCTGACCTATCGCATTATGGAGCGGATACCGGTCGGGCATTGGGCTGAGGGAGGACATGGTCGACAAACTGCCATGCCTCGCGCGGTGACTGTCGCTATGCACTGCCGCCGCGTCGGCCAGCATCAACATGCCCAAGCCATCCTGTCGGTGGTGATTGAGCGTACAGATCCCAACGATTTCCCTCCGGAGCAGTCTGGCTTCTCTGAAGTTGCACTCCTGTTGAAATATGCGCTTGAACTGACCGAGCCACAACTCTTCAAACTGATAGGTGCGCTATGCACTAACCGCTGGCTGCATGGGCAGTACAGCAAAGCCAAACTCGGCGTGCTTGCTGGTGGGCTGCGCCTGCTGGCGTTGTATCAGCCTATACGGATCGTGAGACGCTTCTGCAATGTGGACTTGCGGTTGCGTCTCGATCGAGAATTCTCCGCCTTTTCTAGGCACACGCCAGAACAGCAGAGTCAGTGTCTGCAGCTGCTTGGCTGCAGTGTCTTGTGCGGGCAACCTGTCGATGATTCATTGCTCCGACATACGGTGGATGAGATGCTCACGGCACTTCCGGAACGCATACTGCCGCATCGGGAAGACGCTTCTCACGTGGAAGAATGGCAGTACCAGCTCTGGCTAGGTTTGCGAACAGTGGTGGCCCTAAAGAAGCGGCCGCTGCAGGTTGCTCCGGAAGTTGTTCAGCAGACTCGCGACCTGTGGCGGTCGAATCTGGAGTATTCCGCCACTGTCCCTAGTAGTGCCGAACATCGCGTCGATGCGCAGATGGTGGCGTGGTTGGACACCTGTCTGCGCAGGGGCGAATGCGGTTTGATCCCACCGGACGGGCTCTTACTGCTCCCAGAAATGGACGCTCTCAAGCCAAGCTGACCCGTACTGACCACAGTCTAATTCTTGTCATCACCATATCAGTAGGTCACATTCGGCCTGCCCCCACGTCCTGGTCCACGAAGCACGATCACGAAGCGCGGTTTCGCCCTCACACGATCCACATCGAGAGTCCCGACATGCTCAAACCTCTCCTGCTGTCCACCCTGACCCTGGCGCTCGCCGCCTGCGGCGGACAGGCCGAAAAAGCCGCCGTCCCGAAAACCGACGCCAACGGCGATCTGCGCTACGGCGGACTGGTGTTCAAACCCTGCGCGCTGGGCGGGGATCGCGGCGGCGGCGTGGAAGCGCAATGCGCCACGCTGCAGGCACCGGAAAACCACGACGCGCCCGACGGCCGCAAGATCGATCTGTCCGTGGCGATGATCCCGGCCAAGAGTCTGACCCAGTCCGATCCGGTGGTGATCATCGCAGGCGGGCCGGGGCAGTCGATTCTCGAAAGCTATCCGATGCTGCATCCGGCGCTGAGCGATGTCCGCCGCAACCGCAACATCCTGCTGATGGATGCGCGCGGCACCGGTGGTTCGCATCTGCTGCAATGCGACGAAATCACCGCTCTCGACGAGAATGCCGACGACAGCGACGACCCCGCGAAGCTGCGCGCATTGACCGAGCGCTGCCGCGACCGTCTGGCGAAAACCTCGGACCTGCGCTTCTACACCACCACCGACCACACCCGCGATCTGGATCTGCTGCGCGCCACCATCGGCGTGCAACAGCTCAACCTCGCCGGCATTTCCTACGGCACCCGCGTCGCCCAGCAGTTCGCGGCGCGCTATCCGAAGCACACGCGCACGGTCACGCTGGATTCGATCGCGCCGAATACGCTGGTACTGGGTCAGGAACACGCTTTCAATCTGGATGCGGCGATCAAGCAGCAGTTCGCGCGCTGCGCGGCCGATGCCGCCTGCAAACGCAATCTCGGCGATCCAGCCGCGCTTTTGGCCGATGTGCGGAAGACGCTGCAGGCCGGCGGTCTCGCACCGGTGCGCTATCGCGACCCGACCAATGGCGAATGGCGCGAAGAAGTGCCGCAGTTCGGGCATCTGGGCAACCTGCTGCGCTTTTACGCATATCGCCCGGAATCGGCGGCGATGCTGCCGCTGATCCTGCACGATGCGTCGCGTGGCCGCTACGAAACGCTGTTGTCGCAGTCGCGCGCATTGAGCGGCGATATCGGTGATTCGATGGCGTTGGGCATGCACCTGTCGGTGAGCTGCACCGAAGATCCGGAAATCCGGCAGCGTCCGGAAGATGAAGACACCATTCTTGGCAACAGCATCGCCGAATTCATCCAGACGCAGTGCGCCGGGTGGCCGAAAGGCACGCGCGATCCGAACTTCCGCAAGCCGTTGACGGGCGATGTTCCGGTGTTGGCGATGAGCGGCGAATACGATCCGGTCACGCCGCCGCGCTACGGCGACGAAGTGGTGAAGACGCTGCCGAACGGCCGGCATCTGGTGTTGCCGGGGCAGGGACACAGCGTACTGACCACCGGTTGCATGCCGAAACTGTTCGCGCAGTTCGTCGAAACCGCCGATGCGAAAAAGCTCGACGCGGCCTGTCTGAAACGCCTGAAACCGACGCCGCCGTTCGCGGGTTATTACGGCTGGGAACCTTGATGCCGGTTTGAAGTTCTGCTCCTCACCTTGGCCTTCGGCCGAAGGGCGGGAGTCGTTCGCAAGCGGCGCAGTACGTGCGTCATCCACGAAATTTTCTTCACGGGGTTGTCCCATGATCGATGTCCAGAATCTGCACAAGTCGTTCAAGACCAAGACCGGTCTGGTGCAGGCCGTTCGCGGCGTGAGTTTCACCGCCAACGATGGCGAAATCACCGGTCTGCTCGGCCCGAACGGCGCCGGCAAGACCACCACGCTGCGCATGCTCTACACGCTGATGTCGCCCGATCAGGGCACGGTGACGGTCGATGGCTTCGACATCCAGAAGGATGCGACGGCGGTGCGACAGCGTCTGGGCGTACTGCCCGACGCGCGCGGCGTCTACAAGCGCCTGACCGCGCGCGAGAACATCGCCTACTTCGGCGAACTGCACGGACTGGATGCGAAGACCATCGCAGCGCGCACCGCGCGGCTGGCCGAAACGCTGGGAATGGAAGATGTGCTCGACCGCCGCACCGAAGGCTTCTCGCAGGGCCAGCGCACCAAGACCGCGATCGCGCGCGCGCTGGTGCACGATCCGAAAAACGTGATCCTCGACGAGCCCACCAACGGACTCGACGTGATGACCACCCGTGGTTTGCGCCAGTTCCTGCTGCAGCTTCGCGCCGAAGGCCGTTGCGTGATCTTCTCCAGCCACATCATGCAGGAGGTCGCGGCGCTGTGCGACCGGATCGTGGTGATCGCGGCCGGCGAAGTCAAGGCGATCGGCACGCCGGATGAATTGCGCGCGCGCGCCGGCCACGAAAATCTCGAAGACGCCTTCGTCCAGTTGATCGGCTCGGAGGAGGGCCTGCACGCATGAGTACATCCTTCAATGTTTTCAAGACCGTGCTGCGGAAGGAACTGCGCGACTTTGCGCGCGACCGGCGCACGTTCCTGATGGCGCTGCTGCTCGGCCCGCTGATGTATCCGCTGCTGATGCTGGGCATGGGCAAGCTGATGGAAGCGCGGATGAGCACGCAGCTGGAGAAGCCGCTGGAAATTCCGATCATCGGCGCGCAGCACGCGCCGAATCTGGTCGCGTGGTTGGCGACGCAGGACATCCGCGCCAAGCCGGCGCCGAAGGATCTGATCGCCGCGATCCGCAATCAGGACGTGGACGTGGCGCTGGTGATCGCGCCGAACTTCGGCGAGGAATGGCGGGCCAGCCGACCGGCGAAAGTGGAGATCGTCGCCGACACCACCCGCACCAATGCGGACGTGCCGATCGAACGCTTGCGCTCCGCGCTCAACGCCTACAGCGGCCAAGCCGGCGCACTGCGTCTGATCGCGCGCGGCGTGAACCCGCAGTTGGCGCAATCGGTGGCGGTGACGCAGCGCGATGTGGCCACGCCTGAAGCGAAGCAGGGCCGGATGATGTCGCTCGTGCTGCCGTTGATCCTGGTGCTGTTCGCGTTCATGGGCGGCGCGCATCTGACCATGGACGTGACCGCCGGCGAACGCGAGCGGCAATCGCTGGAACCGCTGCTGGCGACGCCGGTCGCGCGCGGCACCCTGGTCAGCGGCAAGATGGCCGCCGCATCGCTGATCGGCATCGCCAGCGTGATCCTCACCCTGCTGTCGTTCAAGCTCAGTGCGGCGCTGTCGACCAGCGCGATGGCCAGCTCGCTGGATGTGTCGTTTCTCGCCATCGGCAGGATGATGCTGGTCCTGCTGCCGCTGGTGCTGATCGGCACCGCGCTGCTGACCTTCATCGCTGCGGGCTCGAAAAGCATGAAGGAAGCGCAGAGCCACATGGTGTGGCTGATGTTGATGCCGATGCTGCCCAGCTACGCACTGATGGCGTATCCGCTGAAGGATCAGGATCTGTGGCAGTACGCGATTCCATTCCTGTCGCAGAACCAGATGCTGGTCAAGGCCAGCCGCGGCGAGAACGCCTCTCCCGAACAATGGGCGATCTATCTGTTGTGTGCGCTGGCGCTGGCCGGTGTGCTGTGGCTTGCGGCGATCTGGCGCTACCGTCAGGAAAAACTCGCGATTTCTGCGTGATCCGATTCGGCCTGATCCGACAGCTTGGATCTGTGAACAGCAAAGAGCCCGGCGCAAGCCGGGCTCTTTGCGTTTCGCGATGCGGATCGAACGACTCCGCGAACGCAGGCGTTCAGACGCCGGGCTTGAAGCCGATGGTGCGCCGCGTGGTGACCGGTGAGGCCACCGGCTGGAAGCGCCAGCGCTTCACCGCAGACAGCGCTTCGCGATCGAATGTGCGCGGCGGGTTGCCGCGGACGACGCGCGCGGCGCTGATCGAACCATCGGTCGCAACCGTGAATTCGACCAGCACCTCGCCCGACAGACCGGCGCGCTGCGCTTCCAGCGGATATTTCGGCGACGGTGTGCTGATGGCGCGCAGGTCGCTGGCGGTGGCCGTGGCCGGTTGCGCCTGCGCCGCGCGCTGCGCCGCTTCGCGTTGCGCGGCCTCACGCTGTGCGGCCTCGCGCTCCGCAGCTTGGCGCTGTTCGGCCTCGCGCTGCGCCGCCGCCTGTTGCGCCGCCAGCTGTTGTGCGGCCTCTTGCTGCGTCGCCTGCTGCTGCGCGAGCTTTTCCGCTGCCTTGCGCTGGGCTTCTTCCTGCTCCTTCTTGCGGTCCTCTTCGAGTTTGGCCAGACGCGCTTTCTCGGTTTCGGCGTCGACTTCGGTCTGCTGCTGACGCTGGGCGAACGAACTCTGGGCATCGGCCAACGACTGCTTCAGGCGCGGCAGCGCGGGCGCGACCTTGTCGGTTTTTTCCATCAGCGCGTAAAGCCGCTGCGCTTCGGGAAAATCATCGCGGGCGATGCTCTGTTCGGTGGCGATCAGCGCGTACGGCATGAGGTCGGTCAGCGCACTGGCGACCGCCGCGTCGTTCGGCTGCTTGTCGCGCAATGCGAGGTAGTACTCCATCGCATTGTTGCCGGCGGGCGCGTACATGCGCTGCTCGAGCTGTGCGGCGCGCGCGGCTTCGCGAAGCTGGTCCACGCTCATGGCCGCCACTTGAGCGGAAACGACCGGAGCGACTGTCTGCGTGGGTGTCGTCGCTGTGACGGTCGGCTGGGTGGCCGTATCGGGTTCGGCCTTGTCGCCGCCGCACGCGGTGATCGCCAGGATCAACGCCGCAGACAACGCTGCATGACGAAGGCCGTCGCGAAGCGGGCGGAGGGGCGTAAAGGCAGTGTCATGGGCAACGGGCATCACGGTGATTTCCTGCTTGCTGGAGTCGATGGCATGCAGACACGTCTTGTGTCCGCACTCCCTTTGTCTCGCTCACCCGCATCCCCCGGGTGCCATGCGGTTACTTTCCAATACAGAAACTTGAAAAAATGTGACCGAGTAAGTCGTCCGGCGCAACCTGACCTGTAATTTCTCCCAGGGTGGCGTGAGCGGTACGGAGCGCTTCGGCAGCCAGTTCCAGCATATCCCGATCCAACCATTGCCGCGCGCCCGCCAGTTCCTGAACTGCCCGGCGCAGGGCTTCGACCTGCCGCGCCCGCGCGCTGAACGCACCCTCCGCACCGTCGGCCGTACCGCCCGCAAACGCCCGCAGCTGCGCGTGCAAGTGGTCCATGCCGGCGCCAGTCCGGGCCGAAACCCAGACTTCATCGCCACCCTGTTCCGGCGGCTGGGCGAGCAGGTCGGTCTTGTTCATCACCCACAGGCATTGCGGCACATCCGCGATCGCCTCGGCGACCGCTGCGCGGCCGGCGTCGATCTGCGCCGCATCGAGCACCACGATCGCCAGATCCGCACGGGTCAGCTCCGTGGTCGCCCGGCGCATGCCTTCGCGTTCGATGGTATCGCCACCCGCACGCAGCCCGGCGGTGTCGACCAGCGTCAGTTCGATCCCATCCACACGCACGGTCTCCCGCAGCAGGTCGCGGGTGGTGCCGGCGACGTCGCTGACGATCGCGCGATCGCTGCCGGCCAGCGCGTTCAGCAGCGAACTCTTGCCGGCGTTCGGCGGCCCCACGATCACCGCATGCAATCCATCGCGCAGCTTCTGCCCGCGCTCGGCCACATGCAGCAACAGATCAAGATCGTCCGCCGCCTTCGCCAATCCGCTGCGCAAAGCCTCTCCGCCGAGCGTGTCGAGCGGTTCGTCCGCGAAATCGATCGCCGCTTCCACATGCACGCGCAACCGCAGCAAGACGTCCGCAAGCGCATCCACGCGCCGCGAGAACACGCCGTCGAGCGACCGCCGCGCCGCGCGCGCCGCGCGGACATCACTGGCTGCGATCAGATCGGCGACGGCTTCGGCCTGGGCGAGATCGAGCTTGCCGTTGAGGAAGGCGCGCTCGCTGAATTCGCCCGCACGCGCCATTCGCGCGCCCAAGGCACAACAGCGCGCAAGCAGTTGCTGCAGCACGGCGGGGCTGCCGTGCGCCTGCAGCTCCACCACATCCTCACCGGTATAGCTCGCGGGCGCTTTGAAGTAGAGCGCGATGCCGTCGTCCAGGGTTTCGCCGTGTTCGTCGTGGAACCGGGCGTAGTGCGCGTATCGTGGTCTCAGCGATCTTGCGCAGATGGTTTCCGCGATCGCGCGCGCGCGCGCGCCGGACACGCGCACGACGCCCACGCCGCCGGGTCCAGCAGCAGAAGCGATGGCGGCGATGGTGTCCTGGCTTTGCATCGTCCGATCAGCCATCGACCATTGCGCCGAGTTGGAAGATCGGCAAATACATGGCGATCAGACACAGCGGCAACAGAACCACGCCCAGACCGACCCCGATCACCAGCGCGACGATGCCGCGCTCGTTGCCCGGCGGCGTCCGTCGCGGGGTCCACGCCCAAGCCGCCAGTACGATCAACGGCAACCCGAAAAGCGCATATCGGGCTTCGACGAACAGACGCGTCAGCAGCGGCAGCTCCGCGCCGAAATTCCGGAACACGTCTTCAAAGTGCGGAACGATGAGATTCACCCCGGCTGCGATCGCAATAGCGGCGAGAAGACCTGCGGACAACAACCAGCGTTCAGTGGCATTGCGCATGCGGGTTCACTCATTCGAGGAAGACAGGGTCTTAAGCGGATTCTGCATCAACTCCGGATCACGCGCGCTGCCGGAAACACGAAGCCCGCCTTACGGCGGGCTTCGTTGCTCGGCTGTCGCTTCGGACGCAGCGCTGGGACTTATGCCTTCTCGACCGTCGACGAAGACTTGTCGCCGAACTGCCGCATCATCCACAGCTGCTGCAGCATGCCCAGCGTACCGTTGGTGACCCAGTACAGCACCAGACCAGCCGGGAAGAACGCGAACATCACGCCGAAGATCAACGGCATCATCTGCATCATCCGCGCCTGGATCGGATCCACGCCGACCATCGGCGTCAGACGCTGCGTGAACCACATCACCGCCATGTTAATCGCGGGGAGGATGAAGAACGGGTCGCGCGCAGTCAGGTCCTGGATCCACAGCATCCACGGCGCCTGGCGCAGCTCGACCGATTCGATCAACACCCAGTACAGCGCCAGGAACACCGGCATCTGGATCAGGATCGGCAGACAGCCGCCGGCCGGATTGATCTTCTCCTTCTTGTACAGCTCCATCATCGCGGCCTGGTACTTCTGCTGATCGTCGCCGTAGCGCTCTTTCAGCTGCTGCATGCGCGGCTGGAACTTGCGCATCTTCGCCATCGACTTGTACTGCGCAGCCGACA
>CAZGBA010000046.1:0-29364 GCA_964523435.1 uncultured Xanthomonas sp. | reverse complement strand
TCCCTCCACCCCGACAGGCACAACATACAAGCGACGGAAGTCGCGATGGCCTGCGACAAGTCTCTCCGCAGGTCTTATCGCGACTTCCATCGCTCCCACAGGGAATTCTTCCGGCTCGATCGAAGTTCGCTTCAGGTGTCTCCTTCATCCGCGAGCGCGTGCACTTGCCCCGGATGCAGGCAACGCCCGGTGCCTTCTCCGTCCTGCGGCGCATCGCCTGCGACCAAGGTCGGAAGGCCGGGCACGGCGTGGAGGACTAAGCTCCTCCCATCGCGTTGTCCGTGGGAGGGCGCATGCGCTACGAAGACGAATATCGCCGCTCGATAGAAGACCCTGAAGGGTTCTGGGCGGAACAGGCGAACGCCATCCACTGGCATGTTCCGCCAGCGAAGATCCTCGACTACGACAACCCGCCGTTCCGGTCGTGGTTCGTCGGCGGGCAGACCAACCTCTGCTACAACGCCGTGGACCGGCATCTGGACGTGCGCGGCGATCAGCTCGCGCTGGTCGCGATCTCGACCGAAACCAACCTCACCCGCGAGATCACCTATCGCGAGCTGTATCGCGAGGTGAACGCGTTCGCCGCCGTGCTGCAGCGACTGGACGTGGGCTGCGGCGATCGCGTCGTCATCTACATGCCGAACATGGCCGAAGCGGTGTTCGCGATGCTGGCCTGCGCGCGCATCGGCGCGATCCATTCGGTCGTGTTCGGCGGATTCGCCGCCCACAATCTCGCGCTGCGTATCGACGACGCCACGCCGAAGCTGCTGATCGCCGCCGATGCCGGCATGCGCGGCGGCAAGGTGATTCCGTACAAGGCGCTGGTCGACGCCGCCTGCGCCGAAGCCGCGTCACCGCCGCCGAAAGTGCTGATCGTCTCGCGCGGTCTCGACGCCGCCGAGCCGAAGCTCGCCGGTCGCGATGAGGACTACGCAACGCTGCGCGCCGAAGTCGGCGATACCGACGTGCCGGTGCAATGGCTGGAATCCAACGAACCCAGCTATCTGCTC
The DNA here is from genome assembly GCA_964523435.1 of uncultured Xanthomonas sp. Classification (GTDB taxonomy): domain Bacteria; phylum Pseudomonadota; class Gammaproteobacteria; order Xanthomonadales; family Xanthomonadaceae; genus Lysobacter_I. The sequence continues at coordinate 28,354 of CAZGBA010000046.1, read as the reverse complement.
TACACCTCCGGCACCACCGGCAAGCCCAAGGGCGTGCAGCGCGATGTCGGCGGCCATGCGGTGGCGATGGCGCTGTCGATGCGCACCGTATTCGATGTCGGCCCCGGGCAAGTGATGTTCTCCACGTCCGATGTCGGCTGGGCGGTCGGACATTCCTACAACGTCTATGGCCCGCTGATCGTCGGCGCGACCTCGCTGCTGTACGAAGGTCTGCCGGTGAATCCCGACCCCGGCATCTGGTGGTCGCTGTGCGAGAAATACGGCGTGCGCACGATGTTCTCCTCGCCGACCGCCGCGCGCGTGCTGAAGAAGCACGACACCGATTTCATCCGCCGTCACGACCTGTCGTCGCTGCATTATCTGTTCCTTGCCGGCGAACCGCTGGACGAACCCACTGCGCACTGGATCACCGACGCACTGGGCAAACCGGTGATCGACAACTACTGGCAGACCGAAACCGGCTGGCCGGTGCTGGCGCTGCTGCCGGGCCTGGACATGAAGCCGGTGAAATTCGGCTCGCCGGGTTTCCCCAATCTCGGCTACCGCACGAAGATCATCCACGAATCCACCGGCGAGGAGGTCGGTGCCGGCGAGAAAGGCGTGCTGGTGATCGAACCACCGCTGCCGCCGGGCTGCATGACCACCCTGTGGAACGACGACGCGCGCTTCCTGCGCAGTTATTTCGGCCACTTCAAAGGCCTGCTCTACAGCTCGCTGGACTGGGCGATCCGCGACGAAGAAGGCTACACCTTCATCCTCGGCCGCACCGACGACGTGATCAACGTCGCCGGGCATCGCCTGGGCACGCGCGAGATTGAGGAATCGGTATCGAGTTGCCCGCTGGTGGCGGAGGTCGCCGTCGTCGGCGTCGCCGACGAACTCAAGGGCCAGGTACCGGTGGTGTTCGCGACATTGCGCCAGGCAACCAGCGAACCGCAGGAACGCATCGCCGCCGCCGACAGCATGCGCAAACAGGTCGAACACAGCCTCGGCGCCGTCGCCCGCCCGGCGCGGATCTACATCGTCAATGCATTGCCGAAAACGCGTTCGGGCAAACTGCTGCGCCGCTCGCTGCTCGCGCTCGCGCAGGGCGGCGACCCGGGCGATCTGTCGACGCTGGACGATCCGAATGCGTTGGAAGATGTGAAGAGGGCGTTGCAGCGTGGGCCGGAGTTTGGGGGCTGAGGCTCGCATCGCTGGCGCGAATGATCCGGAAACGCGCCGTCCGTGGCGCGTGGGTGCATTGAAACGTCCGGGACACCCGTGGGAGTTTCGACTGTTTACGTGTGCCGATACCGGGGCAAGCGAAATTGCCTAGTAAACGACAGCGAGACTGCCATTGCCCCGTGTGAGAGCGCTGTTAAGAGCCGAATTGACGGGATGAATTCCGTAGAGATAGATGGCCTTGTTCCTGTGGGCAAGTCGATCAGCTGGTGTAAGCACGATGCGGAAGCGATAAGCGGTCCCTGTCGAACCGCACGCGGCCGCAACCGCCGGCTCACTGGATTTGTTGGCTTTGAAGCCATAGCCCTGATCCGTGAGCAACGTGCCGGCGCCGGCGGGGCCGCCGACATAAAGATGCGTCGTGATCGATATCGGACTTCCATACGCGCATGCCCAGCCGCTGATGATTCCACCCGGCGCCGAACTATCGACTATGCCGACGATGCTGCCGGGATTGTAGGTCGCGCTGTCGCAATTGTTGTCGACGGTGCTTGGGCGTGTATCGACGCTAGGTGTGCTGTCGCCGTTATTGAACTTTCGTGCCATCAGCCTGCACAGCCGAGTCTCGGCAGCGTCGTTGTAATTCCAGAGGTTGCTGTGACCAGCACCCGTGATGGTGGTGAAGGTGATGCGACTGGAACTGGGCGGCAATGTATCCGTCACGCGCGTGGTGTATGGGCCGAGGTTGGAACTGCTGAGGTAGTTCTCGATCCCCTGATTTCCGGTATAGGGGGCCACAACGTCGTCGGCGCTTCCGACCAGAAGGTGAAGCTGGGCCTTGTTCCGGAATGCGGTGATTTGACTGCCAGTGAAAGGTGTCGCTGTCAGGCCCCTATTCAAAGCATCTGGTTGCGCGATCAAGGCAGCGCATGTCGAAAAATTGGTGAACCCAAGATAAAACGGCGTGGTGGTTTGGTAGGGAGTGCATGTGGAATAGACATTGCCTGCAGGCACATTCAAAACGAATCGGTCAAGTTTTTTCCAAGGCGCACTGGCATCGTTGGTGTAGCTGTAAAAATAGTTGTACATCAGCGCACTAGCGGTAATGCCGCCGTTGCTTCCGCTGAAAAGTGCGGCGTTCGTCGTGCTGGGGTAGGAGCTCATGGCGAGTTGCAGAGCACGTGCCATGTTGTAGGCAGTGAAAGTCGTGTTGTCCCTCACGTAGTTCGATTTCGGGGCGCCGCCGTCCATGGGCGTTATTCCCTGGATGGCGACCATCCGGACGCATGCTTGCGAGAGGCGTTGGGCCAATGTCGTCATTTGCCAGGTCAGCGTTGCGTTATTCGCGTCTACCCCATTGCCGCCATGGAACAGTACGACGATGGGGGCCGTCGACGCGTTGCAGTGAGACGGAAGGCTGCGTGCGACGCCATTCGTATGCCGCCATTCGTAGATGTTGGCTGTATAGGGATTGTAGGAAGCAGCAACAGGAACTTGTACACCGATATATTCGAACTGTCCCGCCGCTGCGTCCATTGCGGGCAGCAGCAGGGCGGCCGAGAGGGCCATGCAAAGACGGCTGCGGAGACGTGCACCGATGCGCGCGGTGCTCACGTTATGTTTCCGATGGCTGGGATGAAGTAGGTGTGTCATGGGAATCCTTCAATCGTGAAGATGGGAGGTGCTGGCGCCAAGAGATCGCCAGCATCGTCGCTGCCGGAGTGCCGGCACGCTCCCTAGATGCCGCCATTCGCGACCGGGATAGGACATCCCGTTGGCATCGCGATCCGGAAAAGCGACGTCCATCATGTTTTGTATGAGGGTTTGTGATGATGCCCCGATGTATCGGACGAGAGTCCGCCTGTCGAGGGCGCGAAGGGGCTGTTGGCGGATGTCGTCAAGTTCCGTAGCCCGGTTGTCGCATAGCGACAGCCGGGACCGGATACGAATGCGTGATTGCAGCCATCTTTGCACGGCGACCGCGCTTCGATGTCGACACCGCTGTGGAAGCCCCTCCCGGCTGTCTTCGACAACCGGGCTACGGGTTTGCGGTCATGGCGAATTCGGCTCCACCCCCGTATATCTCGCCCTCGGCCGAATCAATTTCCCCTCAGCCTGCTGCTCCAACGCATGCGCAAGCCATCCCGCGAGTCGCCCCGCCGCGAACATCACCAGCGCAGGCGTCGCAGGCAATGCATTGGCGTGACAGATCGCAGCGAGCATGAAGTCGATGTTCGGGTGCTGACCGCTGACGTCTTCGGTGGCAGTCACGATCGCGTCGAGTTCGATCATCGCCGGTTCGCCCGCGTACTGCGCACGTAAACGCGCCAGCAGTTCTGCAGCGCGCGGATCGCCGTGCGGATACAGCGCGTGGCCGAAGCCGGGGAGGTCGTCGCCGCGCTGCAGTCGGGTTTCTATGAAATCGCGTGGCGATGCGGCCTCGCGCGCGTCGGCGATGAGTGCATAGGCGCGCGCGGTGGCGCCGCCGTGGCGCGGGCCGGACAGCGCAGCCAAGCCTGCGCACACCGTCGCGTGCAGATGCGCGCCGGTGGACGCGACCACGCGCGCGGCGAATGCGGAGACGTTGAGTTCGTGGTCCGCGCACAGCACCAGCGCGGCGCGGACGAGGTCGGCGAAACCCGCATCGCCGGGTTTCCAGACTCCGGCGAGCAGCGCATGCACGGGCACGGTCGGCGGCGGGCGGCCGACCAGCAGCGCGGCGTTCTGGCGGAGCAGGGTGGCGGCGATTTCGTGGCGCGCGCGCGGCGTGGAATTCAGCGCGCCGCGCGTGCCCAGCGCCAGCAGCGGGATCGCGGCCATCGCGCGTTCCAGCGGCGGCAGCGCGGCGTCGGCGGCGATCGCGGCGACATGGGCGGGCCATGCGTCATCGGCGACGGCGAACGGATCGTGATCGCCACAGTCCCAGAGCAGGCGTGCCGCGTCCTCCAGGGTGGCGCCGTCGCGCACCGCAGCGATCGCGGAACGGCCGCGGTAGTAGGGGCCGTCTGGGCGGATCAGCGAGATCCGCGTCTCCAGCACCGGCAGACCCCGGTCGAGGCTGTGCGCTGCTGCTGCGGCGGCGCTGCGGCCGACCTGCTTGCGCTGGGTCAGGCGCTCCACATCGATCTTCGGGTAGAGCCGGGTGCGGTGGTCCGGGCCGGGCCGCGATTCGAGCAGGCCGCGGCTGACATAGGCGTACAGCGTCGCCTGGGTGATGCCGAGCAGACGGCAGGTTTCGCGGGCGGTCAGCAGATCGGCCATGGCGATAGATTGATTGATTCGATCAAGATTGATCAACCCTCAGGATGGTGCCAGATTTGCGGCCCCGGGCGAGGCGTACGATGTCCAACCGCCACCGTCCGGCCCGTGGACGACCAGGAGTGTTTCCAGATGACCCAGCTTTCAGCCGGCGCAAGCTTCCGTGCCGCCCTTGCCGAAGAATCGCCGCTGCAGGTGATCGGTGCGATCAACGCCAATCATGCGTTACTGGCGAAGCGCGCCGGCTATCGCGCCATCTATCTTTCGGGCGGCGGCGTCGCCGCCGGCTCGCTGGGGTTGCCCGATCTGGGCATCAACACCCTCGAAGACGTGCTGATCGATACCCGCCGGATCACCGATGTCTGCGATCTGCCGTTGATGGTCGATATCGATACCGGCTTCGGCCCCAGTGCGTTCAACATCGAGCGCACCATCAAATCGCTGATCAAGGCCGGCGCGGCCGCCTGCCATATCGAGGACCAGGTCGGCGCCAAGCGCTGCGGTCATCGCCCCGGCAAGGAAATCGTGTCGCAGGGTGAGATGGTGGACCGCGTGAAGGCCGCAGCGGACGCGAAGACCGACGCCGCCTTCTTCCTGATCGCGCGCACCGATGCGATCCAGGTGGACGGCGTGGACGCGGCGATCGAACGCGCCATCGCCTGCGTCGAAGCCGGCGCCGACGGCATCTTCGCCGAGGCCGCCTACGACCTGCCGACCTATCGGCGCTTCGTCGACGCGGTGAAGGTGCCGGTGCTGGCCAACATCACCGAGTTCGGCAAGACCCCACTGTTTTCCCGCGACGAACTGGCCTCCGCCGGCGTCGCCATCCAGCTGTTCCCGCTGTCGGCGTTCCGGGCCATGAACAAGGCTGCGGAGAATGTCTACGAAAGCATCCGCCGCGATGGCCATCAGCAGGCCGTGGTCGATACCATGCAGACCCGCGAGGAACTCTACGACCGGATCGGTTACCACGCGTTCGAACAGAAGCTCGATGCGCTGTTCGCCGCCAAGAAATGATGTCAAAGGACAAGACCATGAGCGAGAACACCAATCAAACGTTGCCCAAAGCCAAGAAATCCGTCGCGCTGAGCGGCACCGCTGCGGGCAACACCGCACTGTGCACGGTCGGCCGCAGTGGCAACGATCTGCACTATCGCGGCTACGACATCCACGATCTGGCGACGCAATCGACGTTCGAGGAAGTCGCGCACCTGCTGGTGCACGGCGCGCTGCCGACCGCATCGCAGCTCAAGGCCTACCGCACCAAACTCAAGCGCCTGCGCGGGCTGCCTGCGATCGTGCAGGAAGCGCTGGAACTCATTCCCGCGAACGCGCATCCGATGGACGTGATGCGCACCGGCTGCTCGGTGCTGGGCACCGTGCTGCCGGAACGCGAAGGACACCCGGCCAGCGAAGCGCGCGATATCGCCGATCGCCTGATCGCCAGCTTCGGTTCGATGCTGCTGTACTGGTGGCATTTCACCCGCAACGGCCGGCGTATCGACTGCGAGACCGACGATGACACCGTGGCCGCGCATTTCCTGACGTTGCTGCACGGCGAGCCGCCGAGCGAGCTGCACGCGGATGCGCTGGACAAGTCGTTGATCCTCTACGCCGAGCACGAGTTCAACGCCTCGACCTTCGCTGCGCGCGTGATCGCCGGCACCGGCAGTGACCTGCATTCTTGCATCACCGGCGGTATCGGCGCGCTGCGCGGCCCGAAACATGGCGGCGCGAATGAAGTGGCGATGGACATCATCAGCCGCTACGCCACGGCCGATGAGGCGGAAGCCGATATCCGCGCGCGTATGGAGCGCAAGGAGATCGTCATCGGTTTCGGCCATCCGGTGTACACCATCGGCGATCCGCGCAATCCGATCATCAAGGCGATCTCGAAGACGCTGTGCGAGAGCGGCGGCAACCAGACCTTGTTCGACGTGTCCGAACGCATCGAGAATCTGATGATGGACACCAAGAAAATGTTCCCGAACCTCGACTGGTACAGCGCATCGAGCTATCACATGATGGGCATTCCTACGCCGTTGTTCACGCCGCTGTTCGTGATCGCGCGCACCACCGGCTGGAGCGCGCATGTGATCGAGCAGCGCGAGGACGGCAAGATCATCCGCCCGAGTGCGAATTACATCGGTCCGGACGATCGCGCGTACGTCACCATCGACAAACGCTGACGCGCCGGAATGTATCAACACTGGGACGCCAACGCGCTCGTGGTGCTGGTCACCGCGATTTCGGTGAGCTTTGCGGTGCTGGTGCATTACGAAGGTCTGAACCTGCTGTCGCGCTGGCTGTCGGCCCGCCACGAAAGTCATCGGCGCAGGAAGGTGCTGTACGGCATCTTCGGCGTCCTGGTACTGCATGTCGCCGAAATCTGGGTGTTCGGCACGGCGATCTGGGGGCTGCTGATGTTCCCGAACACCGGTATCGTCGCCGGTGCGCATCCGCTGAGTCTGCTCGATGCGGTGTACATGTCGGCGGTGACCTACACCACGGTGGGCTTCGGCGATCTCGCGCCGATCGGCCCGATCCGCTTCATCGCCGGCACCGTCGCGCTGACCGGTTTCGTGCTGATCACATGGTCGGCGTCGTTCACGTATCTGGAGATGACCCGCGACTGGCGCGAGCGCTGAGATAAGCCCGCCCAAAAGCAAAGAAGCCGCACGATGTGCGGCTTCTTCGTTTACCGCAGCGAAGGATCAGCTCAGCCCTTCGTCCTGCAACACTTTTTGCACGGCCGGATCGGCTTCCATCCGCGATGCGAAGTCGGCTAGGTTGTCCAGACCAGAAAGATCGACACCGGTGGCGCGTGCCCAACGATAAGTCACATACAGATAGGGGTCGGCGACCGAGCGGCTGTCGGCCAACCACTGCTTATCGGCCAGGTGGGCGTCGGCGCGTTCGTAAAGCGTGCGGATCTTCGCGCGTGCGGCATCCTTGGTCTTGTCGATCAGTGCGGCATCTTCGAGATAAGCCGTACTGCCGAACAATGGATAGAAGGAGGGATGTACGTCGGAGTTGGAGAATGCGATCCACTTGTTCACTTCTGCGCGGCTCTTCGCGCTGCCGTCGCCACCCAGACCGGATTCCGGATTCAGATCGGCAAGGTAATTGAGGATCGCCGAATTCTGGGTCAGCACCCAGCCATCGTGCTCGAGTGCGGGTACCGCACCGGCCGGATTGATCGCCAGGAATTCCGGCTTCTTGCGGTCGTCGCGGCCGACCTTGACTGTTTCGTATGGTTTGCCGATCCATTCCAGCACGATGTGATCGGAGAGTGAGCAGGCGCCGGGGGAGAAATAGAGTTTCATCGAGGATTCCATCGGGTGGGTTCCGGATCATGGTGCGCTTGGGCATGGCGCTCAATCGCGACACATGGAACGCAGTGTCGTTCGTGTCGCGCAAAAAAAACGACCGCGAAAATGGCGGTCGTGAGCAGTACAGCGATTCGATTCCGGGATCGAAACCGGAGCGCGTCATCCGCGTCCGGGTTTGTCTTTCTGAGGCTTCAGCGATTGCACTTTGAAAAAACTGTGATCGCCGATGGTCGCGACCTGGTATGCATTCCGCCAACTGGGCTGAGCGATGGACAGGGCCGCGAAGTGGCTGGCGCCGGGAACGATCTCCTTGCGCTCTCCGGCCGGCAGGGCCCAATTGCGCTCCGCCTCGAGGGCGATGGTGACCGCCTGAGACCAGGCTTCGGCATTGCTGAGCTGCGTACGCGGCGACACGATGGTCGGCGCGAACTGTTTGCGGGCGGTGACGACTTCGCACATCGAATCGCCCCACAAGCCGCTGTCCTCGCGACGGAGGGCGACTTCGGCGACCGCCTGCTGTCCGCGAACAGGCTGATTGCGTGCTTCCAGATACAACGTGGTGCTGAGACATAACGAATCGGCGGCCTGGGGGGGCAACACCGTGGCGATCCAAAGGATCCATGCGAGCTTCATGAGAACTCCTTGCTTCGTTGCTTCGGGCCGGAACGCTGGCGGGGTAAGGGCCCACGACATCGATACGGTTGCGACATGGCGATAGACAGTCCGGCGTGAAGCCGGGCGCTTGCGAGGATCGCAAGACAAGGGGCTGCGGGCTCTATGGCCGCTTGTAGCCCAAACGTGGATCGTGTCCGGGGAAGCACCCTTCCTGGGCAGTTCGTCGCCTGACACGATCTCGCGCTGGTCCCGCATCCGGTGGCGGGAAAGCGGGCGTAGGTTAGTGATCGAAATATAACGACAGCTGAACAAAAATCCGGAAATCTCTGATTCAACTGGAGTTTTTGTTCAAAAGACGCCGTAACTGCTTGTCAATGCAAGAGGAAAGACCTGCTGCGGAGTCGTGCCAACCGTACTGTGACCAGGGTCGCGAACCAGAACGCTTGATGCCATCGGCGGCCGATCCGCGCGCTTTTGGGCTGTTCAGAACCCTGCGGCGAGCCGGCTGCCCTGGGCAATGGCGCGTTTGGCATCGAGTTCGCTGGCCACGTCGGCGCCGCCGATCAGATGCGCAGTAACACCGACTGCCTGCAGTGCTTCGGCCAGCTCCCGTCGCGGCTCCTGTCCGGCGCAAATCACCACATGATCGACCGGCAGCAATTGTTCCTTGCCGGCGACGCGGATGCGGAAGCCGGTGTCGTCGATACCGAGATATTCCACGCCACCCAGCATCGTGACTTGTTTGGCCTTGAGTGCGGCGCGGTGGATCCAACCGGTGGTCTTGCCCAGCTTGGCGCCCGGTTTGCCCGGGCTGCGCTGCAGCAGCCAGACTTCACGAGTCGGCGGCTCGGGCGATGGCTTGCGCAGACCGCCGGGGCCGGAGAAGGTCGGGTCGACGCCCCATTCGGCCATCCAGCGTTCCGCGTCCAGCGAAGGCGAGCTGTGTTCGAGTGCACTGTGTAGTGGTGCCAGGTCGAACGCAGCCGGGTCCAGTACCGGCATATGCACCAGGTATTCGGCGGTATCGAAACCGATGCCGCCGGCGCCGACGATGGCGACTCTCGCGCCGGGTTTGATCCGGCCGCTGAGCACATCGAGGTAGCCGACAATCTTTGCGTGATCGCTGCCCGGGAAATCCACCGAGCGCGGGCGGATGCCGGTGGCGAGCACGACCTCATCGAAATCCTTGAGTGCATCGGCATCCACCAAGGTCGACAGCCGCAGCTCGACGCCGGTGTCCTCGATGCGGTGGCGGAAATAGCGCAGGGTTTCGTCGAACTCTTCTTTGCCCGGAATCCGCTTGGCGATGTTGAACTGTCCGCCGATCTCATCGGCAGCGTCGAACAGTGTGACCGCGTGACCGCATTCGGCGGCGACGGTCGCGCAGGCGAGGCCGGCAGGGCCAGCGCCGACCACAGCGATCCGCTTCCGGCCGCCCTTCTTTATATAGTTGAGTTCCGTTTCGGCACAGGCCCGCGGGTTGACCAGACAACTCGCTTTTTTCTGTTCGAAAACATGGTCGAGGCAGGCTTGGTTGCAGGCGATGCAGGTGTTGATGCGGTCGGCGCGCCCCGCGCGGGCTTTGTTGGCCCATTCCGGGTCGGCCAGCAGCGGGCGTGCCATCGAAATCAGATCGGCGCCGCCACTGGCGAGAATGCGTTCGGCGACATCGGGCATGTTGATGCGGTTGGTGGCGACCAGCGGCAGCTTCACCTCGGGGCGCAACTTCGCGGTCACACCCGCGAACGCGGCGCGTGGGACCGAGGTCGCGATCGTCGGTACCCGCGCTTCATGCCAACCGATGCCGGTGTTGAGAATGGTGGCGCCGGCGGCTTCGATCGCCTTTGCCTGGGCGACGATCTCCTCCCAGCCCGAGCCCTCCGGCACCAGTTCCAGCATCGACAGCCGATAAATGATGATGAAGTCGGGGCCGCAGGCCTCGCGCACCCGGCGCACGATCTCGGTCGCGAACCGCATGCGTTTAGACAGATCGCCACCCCAGCCGTCGCTGCGGCGATTGGTGCGCGCGCTCATGAACTGGTTGATCAGATAGCCTTCCGAACCCATGACCTCGACGCCGTCGTAGCCGCCGTCGCGCGCGAGTTTCGCGGCGTTCGCATAAGCGGAAATCGTCCGATCGACGCCGAAACCGGTGAGCGCGCGCGGCGTGAACGGGTTGATCGGCGACTTGATCCGCGAGGGCGCCACCGACAGCGGGTGATAGGAATAGCGGCCGGCATGCAGCAACTGGAGACAGATCTTCGCGCCATGGCTGTGCACCGCATCGGTGACCTGGCGGTGCTTGCCTGCCTCCCAAGGCCAGCTGAGTTTGCCCGCGAATGGCGTGAGCCAGCCCATCATGTTCGGCGAGAAGCCGCCGGTGACAATCAGTCCGACGCCGCCGGCCGCGCGTTCGCCGAAATAGGCCGCCAGCTTGGGAAAATCGCTGGCGCGGTCTTCCAACCCGGTGTGCATCGAGCCCATCAACACCCGGTTGCGCAGGGTCGTGAAGCCAAGATCCAGGGGCGAAAACAGATGCGGATATGCTGAGGCGGTGGTTTGTGCATTCATCGGTCGATACGCATACGTATGGATGAGACGCACGATGCCGTGAAAGCCCGTGTTGCTCAAGTGATTTCGCGCAAAACGCCGCGAGTGAGTCGCAGATGGTAACGATTCGACCAAGGCCGCAGGGCGGTGCAGGTGTCGGGTCTGGCAAAATAGCGTCCTTACCCACGTCATCAACGCGCCACGCACCCAAGGGCCCCGTTTTATGAGTCATGCCGATATCCGCTCCGCCGTCCGCCCGAATCCCGACCAGCCGATGGTCGACATCGCCGACTACGTCATCGACACGAAAATCGAGTCGCAGGAAGCCTACGACACCGCACGCTACATGCTGCTCGACTCGCTGGCCTGCGCGATGCTGGCGATGAAGTTCGATGGCTGCGTGAAGCATCTCGGCCCACTGGTGCCGGGCGCTGAATTGCCGGGCGGCGCACGCGTGCCGGGCACCTCTTTCGAACTCGATCCGGTGCAGGCCGCCTTCAACATCGGCACGCTCGTGCGCTGGCTCGACTTCAACGACACCTGGCTGGCGGCCGAATGGGGCCACCCGTCCGACAACCTCGGGGCGATTCTCGCCGTGGGTGATTACCTCGGCCGCAAGGCGGAGCGCGAAGGCGGGCAGGGCCCAACCGTGCGCGATGCCCTGACTTGGGCGATCAAGGCCCACGAAATCCAGGGCGTCTACGCACTGCAGAATTCCTTCAACCGCGTCGGTCTGGACCACGTCATTCTGGTTCGTCTGGCTTCTACAGCCGTGTCGACCGCGATGTTCGGCGGCGACAAAGAAGCGGTGATCACCGCCGTGTCGCACAGCTGGATCGACAACGGCGTGCTGCGCACCTACCGCCACGCCCCGAATACCGGGCCCCGCAAAAGCTGGGCGGCCGGTGACGCTTGCCGTCGCGCGGTCACCCATGCGCTCAACGCTGCACACAAGAAAGTCGTCGGTTATCCGTCCGCCCTTAGTGCCAAGACATGGGGCTTCTACGACGTCGCCTTCAAAGGCAAAGCCTTCGAGTTCGAGCGCCCGTTCGGCAGCTATGTGATGGAGAACGTGCTGTTCAAGATCAGTTTTCCGGCCGAATTCCACGCACAGACTGCGGTGGAGTGCGCGATGCAACTGCACGGCCAAGTCAAGGATCGGATCGACCAGATCGAACGCATTGAAATCGAGACCCAGGAAGCCGGCGTCCGCATCATCGACAAGACCGGCCCGCTGGCGAACTATGCCGACCGCGACCATTGCATCCAGTACATGGTCGCAGTGCCCCTGATCCACGGCCGCCTGACTGCCGACGATTACAATGACGACATCGCCGCCGATCCGCGCATCGACGCGCTCCGTGACCGGATGGTGGTCAAGGAGAACCCGCAGTTCACCAGGGATTACTTTGATGCCGAGAAACGCTACATCGGCAATTCGGTGCAAGTCTTCTTTACGGACGGCAGTTGCACCGACAAGGTCTCGATCGACTACCCGATCGGCCACCGCAAGCGGCGCGCCGAAGGAATTCCGGTGCTGATGGCCAAAGCCAAGGCTGCCTTGAGCTCCCATCTGCCGGCGGGCCAAGCGGCTGAAATCATGCGTTTGGCCGAAAATCCGGCCGAAATGGACGCCATGCCGCTTTCTGCATGGATGGCCCTGTTTTTCGCATGACTGAATACGTTCAGGTTGTAACCTTGATCATGCGCCCCGACAGCAGACTCTTGGCGGCCGTGAAGGTTCCCCCAGAAACCTGAACTGTGCTTGGATTCGCAAAACTGTTATGCTATTGTTAACAAGGCCATGACGCGGCCGGATCATAATGAACAAGATGGTTAAGCGCCAACCGGTGGCCATCCTGTTCGAATCGACACCACCGAGTCTTTTCAATTCCTCCAAGGAGCATTGAGTAATGAACAAGAAACTCCTCTGTGCTGCGCTGCTGAGTGGGCTGGCCGTGGCCCAGACCGTCTCCGCGCAGGACTTCGACGATCGCTGGTACCTCACCACGTCTGCTGGTTTCAATCTGCAGGACGGTGCCCGCGACACCCGCAGCGCCCCGTTTGGCACCCTCGGTTTCGGTAAATTCATCAGCCAGAACTGGTCGCTTGATGGCGAGTTCAACTACCAGAACCCGCGCTTCGACAACCAGAATCTTCTGCTCAACCCGAATCGTCCTCTCGCTGGTCGCGCGCAGAATCTGAACTGGAGCCAGTACGGCGTCTCGCTCGACCTGCGTCGTCACTTCATCACTGAAGGCCGCAACTGGAATCCGTACGTGCTGGCCGGCCTCGGCTATCAGCGTTCGGAAGAAGAGTTCGACGCTTTCCCGAGTCCGAATTCCCCCGGTCAGCGTGAAGATGGCAATCTTGCCGGCAAGATCGGTGGAGGTTTGCAGGGCGACCTCGGCCGCGTCGGCATCCGTGCCGAACTCGCCTACCGCCTCGATGCCGACGACAGCAGCGTTGCCGCTCCTGACGAAAGCTGGTTCGGCGACGTGTTGGCTTCGGTCGGTTTCGTCGTGCCGCTCGGTGCGGAAGCCTCCGAGCCGGTCGCCGACGCCCCGCCGCCGCCGCCGGCCCCGAACTGCGCCGACAAGGACGGCGACGGTGATGGCGTCAACGATTGCAACGACAAGTGCCCGAACTCGGTCGCCGGCGAAGCGATCGGTCCTGACGGTTGCAAAGTCAACATCGCGATCGACCTGAAGGGCGTCAACTTCGATTTTGACAAAGCCACCCTGCGTCCGGACGCTGTTGCGATCCTGAACGAGGCTGTCGAAATCCTGAAGCGCTACCCGGATCTGCGCGTCGAAGTCGCCGGTCACACCGACCTCTGCGGCAAGGACACGTACAACCAGTCGCTCTCGCAGCGTCGCTCGCAGGCGGTTTATGACTACCTGACCAGCAACGGCATCGACAGTGGTCGCCTTGCGGGTCCGAATGGCTACGGCGAAAGCCGTCCGCTGGTCCAGACGGCTCAGACCACCCCGGAATGCCGTAACGAGACCAACCGTCGTACCGAGCTCAACGTCCAGTAATTCCGGGCGAGCTTGCAGCAATATCCCGAAGCCCGGCCTTGTGCCGGGCTTCGGCGTTTTGAGGGGCATGCCCCGGATCTACTTCTGGCGCTCGATCACGATCAGCGGGATCCACGTCGATAGACGGTTGTCGCTGCCCCGGCCGGCGGCCTACACTCCGGAATCAATCATTCGGCTCGGAGAGAATCCATGCGCACTGTCCTCGCGCCCACTCGCTTGCATGGATTGACGATCATGGGTCTGATCGGACTGTCGGCGGTGATATTTCCCGGCCCTGCGCATGCTGCCGCCGTGGACTGTGCCTCATACAGGCCGCTGGCACCGGTCAAGAGCAATGCTCTGCAGTTGACACCGATCGCCGAAGAGATGGCAGCGCCGAGTGCGCAAATCGGAACCGGTGTTGGTTTCGCCCAATTATTCTCGGAAGGCGCCACCGTTGAGGTGGTTCTGTCGCGCGTCCAACATCAGGAATGCCGTGCAACTGTTGCCGCGAGGCAGCCACTTCCGGCTGCGACAAGCGCGGGCGCATATCAGCCGAAGCCCGGTGAAAGCAGTACAGCTTGGCGCTTCGATATGACCCAGAACGGCAAACGGATGACTGCGGATGAGTTCGACGCATGGATGAAAGCGCGCGGCGTGCGTGTCGTCCAGGGCCCAGCCAAGCCAGTCGCGCCGCCACCGGCACCACCGGCGCCGACACCAGCGCCAGCGAAAAAGAAAAAGCGTTGACCCTTGGCGTCGCAGCGCTTCCGGAGCCATGCATTCCAGAGGTGCTCCGACATCGTCATATGCCGCCTGTCATGCATGCTTCAGTGTGCCCGCGCCATGAGCCGGATATCGTCTGTGCTTTTCGCCCCGTTCCTTGCCATCGGTATGACCGTGTTGGGCTACGGTGCGCGCGCTTGGTGGAGGTCACATCAGGTCGCTGAATGGCCGACTGTGCAAGGTACATTTGCTGTTGTTCCGGATCGACAATGCAGCAGATGCGCAATTGGTCAAACGATTGATCGTGCAATGACATGTGCTCATTCAGCATCGCCTTCGGATGCGCGCAGTTCGACTGTCGCTTTGGCATAGCACCCCCGTGAAATCCACACCGCCAATTCGCCATGGTATTGCACGCATTCTCTCAAAGCGGGGCGTATGTTCGCGGACGCAGGCGGCCGAATGGGTGCGTACGGGTCGTATCAGCGTGGGAGGTCGCGTAGTGCGCGATCCCGAATTCCCCACCTCGATCGATCGCGACGATATCGCTGTCGACGGGAACAGGCTCGGGGCGCAATCGCCGATCTACCTGATGCTCAACAAACCGCGCGGCTTGGTCACTACCGCCAGCGATGAGCGCGGCCGGGACACCGTTTATCGCTGTTTCGATGGTGCGTCGTTGCCGTGGATCGCTCCGGTTGGTCGCTTGGACAAGGCTAGCGAAGGACTGTTGCTGTTCACCAACGATCCGCAGTGGGCTGCGCGAATCACCGATCCGGAAACCGGGCCGCGTAAGACCTATCATGTGCAGATCGACCGGTTTCCCGATGCCGAACTGTTGGCGGCGTTGTGTCATGGGCGGGAGCACGATGGCGAACGACTCAGTGCGGTCGAGGCCAGGCTGTTGCGTGCAGGCGAGAAGAACGCCTGGGTCGAGATCGTGCTTGATGAAGGCCGCAATCGACAGATCCGACGATTGCTTGGAGCCTTCGAAATCGAAACGCTGCGATTGGTGCGAGTGGCGATCGGCGACTTGGTGTTGGGCGAACTGCCGAAAGCGCAATGGCGCGCGCTCGACGAAGCCGACCTGCGCGGCATCGGCATTTGAGATATGGCGCTCGAATGAGACATGGATCACTTGCGTGGCGCCTGCGATGCGCGATCTGTGCACTGGTTCACGCCTGTATTCAGGTTCCGCAGTCTGTGTCTGCCTAGACTTTCGGTGGGGGCGGTCCAGCGATCAACGAAGGTGTCGTCCGATGCGCGTGTTCATACCTGCGGTGCTCTGCGCCGCGCTCGCCGCTCTGTCCGGTTGCGTCACGCAGGCACCGGTCGCTGTCGAGGCCCCGTCCACGCCAGCGCCGGTCGGTGTCGACACATCGAATCGATTCGAGATGACCCAGAACGGTCGAAAAATGAGCGTCCGTGACTTCGATGAATGGATGAAAGCGCGCGGCATCCGTATCGCAAAGGGAGCGCCTGCCGCAAAAGTGCCGCTCAAGCCACAACCCAAAGCGCAGGCGAAACGTCGCTGACGATCAGAGGTGTATCGCAAGTACATGTCGGCAAACAATCCAAAGGAGTCGTTTACAACGATACCTGTCAGTTTCCGGAACGATTGCAGCACGTCGTTCGGACAGTTTGCGCTGGCTGTCATCAAGGGAGAAGGCGCAGTCACGTTCACATATTCAAGGAGCGACACGATGAACAACCAAGAACAGGCCTCACTTTTCAAGCGCTTCGGGCAGTTTTCTCCAGCAATGAGCCGACGATACGGCTTTGCGGCGATGCTCATGAGTCTGCTGCTATTGTTCGGCGGGACCGTGCAAGCGCAGCAGACGCCGGCAATGCAGCAACTGCTGTACACGAAGGTGAATTTCGACGTTGCCAAGGTCAATTACCAAATCGGTCGCGGTTATGCGGTCGCAGGGAAAGCCGCCACGGCACGCACTTATTTCGCTTCGGCGCATATCAGTGCGATACAGATGTATGCCCATTCGTTGTATCTCCACCAGGAGAACGTCAATGCGCTCTACAGTGGGCAATACAGCAACGTCTATTACCAGCAGTTGGCGGTATCGTATTCAAGTCTATTGCAGGCGAGGGTGAATGTGCTCACGGCGCATTTGGCCGTATTGAGGCAGACGCCGCTTTCAGCGTCGGCTCGTGCAAGTGTTGATGCGGATATTCTCAACGTGTATGCCACATTGCTGTCCACCGAGCAGGCGATGTACAACGCGCAATATTGATGGAAGTGGTTTTTCAGGCATCGGGGCATCCGGGTCGCTTTGGCAAGCCGGATGCCTCGGTTTGATCGAGGGGTGCTGTGGTAAGTCCGTCGCTCTGTGGGCTGGCCTCAAATCGTCGTTACCGTTTTGATGGACGATAGACCATCGAGTCAAGGTTGCGCTGGATATCGAGGTTACCGCCCGATCACGTTCAATTCGCGGCCGATGCGGGTGAAGGCCTCGATGGCGCGATCGAGATGTTCGCGGGTATGCGCGGCGCTCATTTGCGTGCGGATGCGCGCTTGACCTTTGGCCACGACTGGGAAAAAGAAGCCGATCGCGTAGATGCCTTCTTCGAGCAACCGCTCGGCGAAGCGCTGCGCCAGCGGCGCGTCGTACAGCATCACCGGGCAGATCGGGTGCACGCCCGGCTTGATGTCGAAACCGGCAGCGGTCATGTTTTCGCGAAAATGGCGGGTATTTTCGATGAGGCGCTCACGAAGATCGCCGGCCGACGAAAGCATGTCGAACGCTTTGATCCCGGCAGCGACCACATGCGGCGGCAGTGAATTGGAGAACAGGTACGGCCGCGAGCGCTGACGCAGCATTTCGATGACTTCGCGCCTGGCTGTGGTGAAGCCGCCGAGTGCGCCGCCCATCGCCTTGCCCAAGGTTCCGGTGATGATGTCGATGCGATCGAGTGCGCCTTTGATTTCCGCCGACCCGCGACCGGTCGCGCCGAGGAAGCCGGTGGCGTGGCATTCGTCGATATGCACGAGCGCGCCGTACTTTGCTGCCAGCGACGTGATTTCGTCCAAAGGCGCGATGAAACCGTCCATCGAGAACACGCCGTCGGTCGTGATCAGCTTTGTACGACATCCGGCTGCATCGGCGGCCTGCAACTGCGCTTCGAGATCGGACATGTCGCAATTGGCGTAGCGGAAGCGCTTGGCCTTGGACAATCGCACGCCGTCGATGATCGAGGCGTGGTTGAGCGCATCGGAGATGATGGCGTCGTGCTCATCCAGCAGTGGTTCGAACAGTCCGCCGTTGGCGTCGAAACAGGCCGCGTAGAGAATGGTGTCTTCGGTGCCGAAGAAGTCGGCTATCTTCGCTTCGAGCTGCTTGTGGAGATCCTGCGTGCCGCAGATGAAACGTACCGAGGCCATGCCGAAGCCGTGGCTGTCGAGGGCGTCCTTCGCCGCAGCGATGATGTCCGGATGATCAGCCAAGCCGAGGTAATTGTTGGCGCAGAAGTTCAGTACCTTGCGGCCGTCGGCGAGTTCGATCTCGGCCGACTGCGGGCTGGTGATGATGCGCTCGGACTTGAACAGGCCCTGCGCGCGGATGACGTCGAGTTCTTCGGCGTAGCGCCGAGTCAGGTTGGAACCGGTTTGCGGCGACGGAATGGACATGGCGGCACTTGGCTGGGACGTGTCCGCATAGTTTACGTGCAGAGCATTGGCGACACCCTGCGGTGCCGTATCGTCGCGCCAGGGAAGCTCAGACGGTGGTGGCGGTTTCCAACGCCGCACGCTCGGCGATCAGTTCCCGTACCAGCATCACCAGCGAGTCTTCGGAGAAGGGTTTTCCCAACATCCGGGTCACGCCTGCCTGCTCCGCCATCGTCTGGTGCTTGTCGGTGGCGCGCGAGGTGATCATCACCACGGGCAGGTCGCGTGTCTCGGTGTGATTGCGCAGGTTGCGGGTGACTTCCAGGCCGTTCATGCGCGGCATTTCGAGGTCGACCAGCAGCGCGTGCGTCGGTCTGGCCTGGATCGCCGCCAGCGCTTCAAAGCCGTCGCGCGCGGTCGCGACTTCAAAGCCCGCGTCCTGCATCAGTTGTTCCAGCGCGCGGCGCACGCTGAGCGAGTCGTCGGCGACCACCACGCGGACGGCGGGTGTCGTCGTCAGCGAAAGGTCTGCCGTATCGAAGTGGCTTTGCTGTGCCGACTGCAACAGTACGTCGAGATCGATCACCGGCGCGAGACCGCCGTCGCCGAGCTGGGTGATGCCGCGGACGGCGGGAATCGGTGGCAGGTAGGTACTGATCGGTTTGACCACGACGCTCCTGACCTCGTCGATGCCGCGCACGAGCACCACATTGCCCTTGCCATCGGCATCGCGAACGTACAGGCCGACACCGGTGGCGCCGACCCACATGGAGAAGTCGGCAGATTCGCCGTAGAACGCTTCAATCGGCAATGCGGGCAGGGTTTCGCCGTCGATCGCGACGCGCAGTTGGCCGTCATCGTAGCTGCATTCGCCGGCGCCAAAGCTGACGACGCGCTCGACCGATGCCGCCACCACCGCACTGACCTGACGCTGGCCGCGCGCGACGATGACATTGGCGAGGGTCTGGGTGATCGGCAGGCGCAATTGCACGCGGGTGCCGAGACCGGATTCGGTGGTGATCGCGAGCGTGCCGCGGAGTGCGGCGATGCGCTGGTTGACCACGTCCATGCCGATGCCGCGTCCCGAGACTTCGGAGGCGGTGCTGCGAGTGGAGAAACCCGGCAGCAGGATGAGACGGGTGAGTTGGCGTTCGTCGACCGCTTGTTCGGCGCTGAGCAGACCCGCGCTGATGGCGCGCGCTCGGATCGCATCCAGATCCAGCCCACGGCCATCGTCCTGCAGCTCGATGGTCGCGGCGTCGCCTTGCAGACCCACGCGCAACACGATGCGCCCCTGTTCGGATTTACCGACGGCAACGCGCTCCTGTGGCGTCTCGATGCCATGGTCGATGGCGTTGCGCAGCAGATGCGCGAGCGGTTCGACGATCCGTTCCAGCAGTTCGGCGTCGACCGGGATGTCCTCGCCGATGATGTCCAGTTGTACTTGTTTGAAGACCTGTTTCGCGGTCTGACGCACGATACGCTGCAGGCGCTGCGAGACCTGGCCGAACGGCACCGTGCGTGTACGCAGGATGGTGCGCTGCAGATCGCGGTTGAGTTGTTCCTGTTCGCTGCGCAGATCGGACAGCGCATTCATGATGCGCTCGATGCGGCGCTGGAATTCGCTGCTGTCGGCGTGCGCTTCCAGCAACTGGCGCGAGATCACGTGCAGTTCGTTGTACTGGTCGATCTCGAGCGGGTCGAGGTCCGCGCCGGCTTTCTGCGCGGTGGATTGCAGCGCAGCGCCGCGCAGCGCGACCAGATCGTCGAGTCGCCCCATGAGTTCGTGGGAATAGCGCACGCCCTGTCGCTGATCGCGTTGGATCGCGCCCAGACCATCGAGCTGCTGGTCGATCTGGCGAGAGGTGACCAGCGTTTCGCCGGCGAGTCGCTGCAGTTCGTCGAGGAGAGTACTGGGGACGTTGAGGCTTTGAATGCCGCTGGCGGCCATGCCGGCGTCTTCGACCGGCATGGTGGGCGCGATGGCCGGCGCCATGGTAGGCCGCGTGCTTTCCGCCGAGACGACCGGCAGGACGGCATCGTCGACGCTGGTTTCCGGGCGATCCTGTACCGGGCGCGGTGCGGTCGCCTGCGGCGCCTGGGCGCCGTCGGCAAGCGCGTTCGCGGTGTCGAGGATGTGCTGATAGAGATCGAGCAGGTTGTCTGGCGCACGACCCCGACCGAGCAGATGGTCGGAGATTTCTTCGACACCGTCGCTGGCGGAGGTCAACAATTCGGCGCAATCGTCGTTGAGCAGATCGGGCCGCTTCGCCAGTACGATCAGGATGTCTTCCAACGCATGGGTGATGTTCGCCAGCCCGCGGATACCCACGGTGTTGGCATCGCCCTTGAGCGTGTGCGCCACGCGTCGGGCTTCGTCGATGGGCTCGGGCGAGCGGGTGTCGGCGAGCGCGCGGACCGAGGCGCCGAGGCGTGCGGTGTTGCCCGGCAGTTCGCGAAGCATGCCGTCGAGCACGTTCGGCAGCACGTCTTCCGCAGGAGAAAGGCCGATGTCATCGATGGTGGCAAGCGTCTTGCGCTGCGCGATCATCGCCGGATCGAAACCGATGACGATCCTCGCCATCTCGTCTCGCAGGGCATGTGCCCAGGCATCGTCCAGCCCCGACAGCGCGGGGGCGACGGTGATCAGCAGGTCGGCGGCGTCGTGGCCGGGTTGTTCGATCGTTCCGAACAATGCACCGCACCACATCGCTACCAGTTCCGGCGGGACCGCCGGGTCGCGCCGTTCGATACCGTCGTGGATCGCCGCCATACCCTGCGCGAGCACCGGTGTGCCGATCAATTCCAGTACATTGACGATGAGTTGGCACTGATAGGCGAGCTCTTCGACGATCGATGCGTTGACGTCCGCATCCGGCGTTTCAGCCCATGCTTGGGCGAGCGGCAGCACTTGTTCGATGATGGCCTGACGAGTGAGATCGAGCTCTTCCTGACCGATCCAGATCGGTGTCTGATCCGCTTCGATACCTGGTGCATCGATCGCCTGCGACAGTGTGTTGTCGACGAAGGCGAGTGCGATGTCGTCTGCTGCACTTGGGTTCGTTTCGATCGTTGCGATCTCGATCGCGGCTTCTGCGGACGATGATGTCTGCGGTGCCGTGACTTCGGCTGAAGCAGTTGTTGCGACCGCAGGCGTTTCTGCATCGAAAGCGAAGGCGAACGCATCGGCATCCGCAACGTTCTGCGGCATATCGGACGCTGTGGATATCGATGCGTGCATGGCCTCATCGGTGGCGACGGGCGACGCCGGAATTTCCGCGGCTGGTGCGCCTTCTTCGAGTCGGCGGGCAATCGCATGGGTGAAATTGGGCGACAGTCGCGGCATCCATTCGATGCCTTCGGGCAGTTGCGCCAGCATCTGCCGGCCGTCGCGATCAAGACGGCCGGCGGCATGCTCCTGCAGACCGATGAACCAGAGCGCCATCTGGGTCAGGTCATCCTGGCTCAGGCTGTCGCCACGGCGACCGAGATCGTGCAGCGCCGCTTTCCAACTGCGCAGCAGATCGGGAACGCCGGGCAAGGGCGCGGCGGCCGCGCCTTCCTGCAGGGTCTCGACCATCTGTCCGAGCAGGATGGGATCAGCCATGTCGGGCACGGCGTTGGCCACTTGCAACAACGACACCAAGGTGTCGAGCTGCGAGCGGTAGTGCGCTGGCGCGATCGTCTCTGCGCTACCGGGCGGCGATGACATGGCGTGCTTCCTCGTCGGTGTGGCGTGTCGTTTCGGTGCGATGCCGCTGCCGGATCAACCCGGCAGGCGGAATTCCGAAACCGTGCGCACCAGGGCCGACGCCGAGGCGGTCAGCGTTTCGGTGTCGCCACGCTGCTGTTCGATTTCTTCCAACGTGTTCTGCGAAGCGCTGATCAGGTCGTAGGCGCGAGCCAGCAGGCGCTGCGATGCTTCGCCCTGGGTCTGGGTCGCAATCGTGATGCTGCGCACCGAGTTCACAAGCGCTTCGGTCGCTTCGCGGTTGTCGTTCATCTGCACACCCGCGCGATCGGCGAGCTTTGTGATGTCGACGACCTGGCTGATGGTGCCGTTCATCGCTTGCAGCGTTTCGGTGGTATCCGACTGGATCGCGCTCACCAGTCCGGCGATCTGCTGGGTCGCTTCGCGGGCGTTTTCCGCGAGGCGCTTCACTTCGTCCGCCACCACTGCGAAACCGCGCCCGGCTTCGCCTGCCGCCACCGCCTGCATCGAGGCGTTGAGCGCGAGCACCGAGGTGCGTTCCGCGATCTGTCCGATGATGGTCACCGCCGAGGAGATTTCCTGCGAACGCTCGGCCAATCGCTTCACGCGCTTTTCCGTCTCGCGGATCTGGTCGCGCGAGTTGGTGATGCCTTCAACCGTGGCGCGCACTACCGCCATCGCTTCGTTGGTCGTGACCAGCGCGCGTTCCGCCTCGCGACCCGCGCCCTGCGCCTGTTCGCCGATCTTGCGCAATTCGTTCGCCGTGGTACTCAGTTCGGCCGATGCTGCGTTCGCCTGATTGCTCGCTTCATCGGCGAGCCTCAGCACGTTGTCCGCGCGCTGTTTGACTTTGTCCGAGCTGTCCGAAACCTGCGCCGAAATCGCATTGACCTCGCGCAGCGCGCGAGCGGTGGAACTGGTCAACATATTGATGGCGTCCGAGACTGCGCCGGTCACATCTTCAGATACCGGCACCTTCACGTTGAGGTCGCGCTGCGCGAGCTGCGCGACCGAAGTCATGATCTCGATCACCGAGTTGTTGAGCTGTTCGTTCTCGGTCTGGGCGCGGGCGAGCTCCGACACTTTTTCGTCGAGCAGCCCGTCGAAGGCTGTCGCAAGCTGGCCGATTTCGTCGCTGGATTGCAGGCCGGTGCGGGCGCCGAGGTCGCCGGCGCTGACTTTGGTCACGGTCTCTTGCATCTTGGACAGTGGCACGTTGATCGAGCGCGCGAGTCGAAGACCAGCGAACAATGCGACCAAGCCCACCAGCAACAGCGTGAAGAGGCCCACAACGGCGATGCCGCGTTGCAGCGCGGTGACCGGCGCGTTCGACTCGGTTTCGTCGATCTCCGAAAGGATGACCCAGCGCAGACCGAGGACATCGATCGGCGCATACGAACCCAGCACGTTGATACCGCGATAGTCCGGATACACCGCAGTGCCGGTCTGTCCTGCCAGCGCGCTTTGCACGCCGCGGGTGTCGATGGTCATCAGGCCGACGTTGGAGTCGCGCGAGTCCATCGAGGCGAGCTTGCTCTGCGGCGTTTTCAGGCCACGCATCAGCTCGACGAAGCCGGTGCTGTTCTGCTTCATGAAGCGCGAGATCGAGCGTGGGCTCTTGTCGGCGCCGACGAGATAGGTTTCGCCGGAATCGCCCAGACCGACGTCTTTCCACTTGTCGTTGAAAGTCATGATCTGGTTCACGCGGTCGATCGGCAGCTGCACGATGAACACGCCGATGGTGCGGCCGTTCTCGACGATGGGCGTGCTGACGAACGACGCCTGATCGTCGTACGACGGGCGGTACGGCGCGTAGTCGGTGATCAGCACGTCGTTGCTGTTCTTCGCCGACATCGCTTTGGAGAAGGCCTGGCCGAGACCGCTCTGCGCCCATGGGCCGTCGCGCAGGCTGGTTCCGAAATCTAGTTCCTTGAAGTAGGTGTAGACGACGAAACCGCTCTCGGCGTCAACGAGAAAGAAGTCGTACAGACCGTAGTCCTGCACCGTGCGGCGTGCGTAGCCGTGGATGCGCGCATGTACCGTGCTGTACGCGGAACCATCGTTGGCCTGATCGAGATCGCCTTTCTTGCCCAGAGGGTTCGGATTCCTGGCGATGTAGGCGTATTGCGCCGCGATGGTCTGGGGCGGGAGTTTTGCGACCTTTTCGGAAATGTCGACACGTTGACCGGGATTGCGGACGGAAAACTGACGGCCGAAGTCGTTGCGGTAGTAGTCGCTCAATGCGGCCTTGGCCTGCTCAAGGTCCGTGTTCGCCGCCATCTTCGGCTGCGTCTCGATGCCGTCGCGCAGGGCCTGCTGCACTTCTGCGGTATTGGACACGGTGCGCATCAAGTCGGCGACGTTGTCGAAGTACGCTTTGATTTCTTCCTGCTTGCCGGCGCGGATCGAGGCCATCTGGTCGTAGCCGCGCTGGTTCAGTGCGCTCGCCGACTGGCGGCTGGCGTAATAGCCCAGCACGACCGCGAGCAGAATCAGCGGAATCAGCGCCAGTGCTGCGGTACCGGCGATCAGTCGCCCACGGATACTGCCGAAAAAGGAAGAAGAGCTAGCCATGAAGTGTCCCCTCGAAAACGAAAGTCTGAAAACGTGTCGTGCGATGCAGCCCGGGACCTGCGGTGTTCAGGCGGCCGCGCTGCCGGAAATCTGTCGCGCGGCGGTCGCGAGCCAGCGCTGGATGTCGAATTCGCGCGCCTTCCCCAAGGCGCTGGTGTAGCTGCGACCGAGAAACGGCGACAGTGCGCCATCTTCTGTCGATGTCGGATCTTCATCGCCGATGGTCAGGAGCGTCGGCGTAACGGCGCAGAGCATGGCGCAGGCCTGCGCGCCCAGTCCGATCGCGATCACCTGTTTGCGCGCATCGGCTTCGTGCGGCAACCCAGCCCAAGCAGCAAGATCGAATACCGGCAACAGGTTGCCTCGCTGGCTGACAACACCTTCAAACCAGGGCTGCGTATTCGGTACCCGAACCGGTGCGGCTTCGATCAGTACCTGAAGTGGCACGCCTTCCGGCAGCAGCAGCCACGGCAACTGGTGATGCGGGCGGAACGCGATACGTGGTGCGGCGACCTGCGCCGCCGGTCCAAGGCCCGCCATGGCAGACTCGGAGCCTGACATGCTCAGCCGTAGGCCTTGAGTGTGTCGAGGATCTGGTCGGCCGAATAGGGCTTCCCGATGAGTGCCTTGCCGCCCTGCATCTTCGCCCAGATATGATCCGCCTTCTGGTTCTTGCTGGAGACGAACACCACCGGGATCGATTTCGTATCGGGATTCGACTGCAATTGCCGGCAGGCTTCGTAGCCGTCCATGTCCGGCATGATGATGTCCAGGAAGATCAGCGACGGCTTCTCGACGGCTGCCTTCTGCACAGCTTCGTTGCCGTTGGATGCGGTGACCGAATGCCAACCGGCGTCGGTAAGGATGCTGCGGAGGTTGGCGAGTTCGGCGGCGGAGTCGTCGCAGATGAGGATCTTGGGCATGGGTGGACAGTCCTTGGGAAACGCGTGAACAGTGGAAGTCGTCGCGGTGCGCTGGCGCTGCGAATCGGTATCAGGTGCGGTAGCCGCGCGCGATCATCTGCGCGCGGTCGTTGCGGAAATGCTTCATCAGCGCCTTGTCGACCGCCTGGCTGAAGGTGTCCCAGGTGATCGGCTTGGTCAGATAGCTGTCGCATCCGGAGAGCGCGCCACGGGCGCGATCGAAGGGGGACGAGCGGCTTGTGAGCATCAACACCGGCATCAGCCGGGTATAGCTGTTGTGCTTGATCTTCCGGCACAGCTCGTAGCCATCCGTCCCGGGCATGACCACGTCGAGGAAGGCGAGGTTGTAGCTGTTGTGCTGAAGAAACTGCATCGCCGCCTCGGCGCTGTCGGCCTGATGGCAGCCGATGCCCAGACGCTCCAATGCCATCCGCATCTGCTCGCGCACGGTCAGACTGTCGTCGACGACGAGGGCGCAGAGCGGCTGCGGCTGCCCGGCCTTGCCTGCCACGAAGGCGCTGTCGGCGGCAGCGGCCAGCGATGTGGCGGACTGCGTCTGCTGCGCAGCCAGAGTGGGGTGGGAGCTGACCTTGGTACCGGTGAATTCATGCTCTGCAAGGTCTTCCAGCACGCGCATGACCTGCAGGAACAAAGACTTGCGTTCGATCCGGTAACGGGTGTCGCCCGCCATGCCGTGGTCCGAGATCGTGACCGCCAAGAGACCGGGACAGCGTTGGCGGAGGCTCTGGTACATCTCCAGCGACACCGGCGAACTGGCGTCGACGATGGCGACACGGGGCGACGCGGCATTTTCGGCTTGGGAGGCATGGAAGGTGTGCCGTCCATTGTTGGCTCGATTGATCACGATCTCAAGCAACCGTGAGTCTCGGGCGGTCAAACCGCAAAGCGCTACCGAGTAGGTCATACCATGCCTCATTTGCGTGGGGGGTGACTCCTGCAATGTATTGCAGGGTGTTCGGGATATTCAGCAAGTTTGATGCCAATCCAGCAACAGACCGGTTGATGAACTGTTGATGGCATTAAATTTGCTCCGGGGTTTCAATGAGTTAAATATGGGTTAATCTCGCCACGATGCAGCCTGAAAAGCGGCATCCGCCCCCCCCCCCAGCACACCATATACCTATACACGAGGAGGTTTTTTGTGCGTAAACAGATAATTTCGCTGGCTTTGCTGGCGCTGATGCCGCTGGCGGCCCAGGCCCAGGAAGACGATGGTTCCGGTTTCAACTGGAATGCGGCAGCCACGTCCGAATACATGTTCCGCGGTATTTCGCAGACCGACGACAAGCCGGCCATCCAACTGGGCGCAGGCTACAGCTTCTCCAACGGCATCTATGTCGGCGGCTGGGCGTCCAACGTCGACTTCGGCGAATCCACCGATGCCGAAATCGACACGTTCGTGGGCTGGAACGGCGATCTGAACGACAATGTGAATCTCGACGTCCAACTGGTCCGTTACAACTATGTCGGCGAGCCTGACGGCGTGGATTACGCTTACAACGAGCTGATCGGCAAGGCCACGATCGCCGAGAATTACACGGTTACGCTCGGCTATACCAATGATTACCTCAATACCAGCGAAAACAGCATCTATACCGCAGTGGGCGGAAGCTGGGGTGTCGGACACGACATCAATCTCACCGCCGGCCTGGGTTACACCTCCAACAGTGGCCCGCTCGACAACTACATGGACTATTCGGTCGGTGTGAACCGCGATTTCGGTCCGGTCAATGTCGGTCTCGGCTACATCGGTACCGACAACAACGGCGAGGCGATCTTCGGCGAGGACAATGCCGAGGACAAGTTCGTGCTGACGTTCGCCTTCGGCGGCTGATTACGCAGTTCGACAGCAATATGTTGCGGTCCGGATCCCGGGTCGTGAACGACGAAGGGCGCCCTCGGGCGCCCTTCGTCGTTGTGGCGGCCTCAGTGCCAGCTGAGGACCACCTTGCCCGATTTTCCGGATTCCATGAGGTCGAAGCCTCTCTGGAACTCGTCGATCGGCAGTTGATGGCTCAGGACTTTCCCCAGCGGGAAACCGGACAACACGAGCTGCGTCATCTTGTACCAGGTTTCATACATTCTGCGTCCATAGATGCCGTGCATGGTCAGTCCTTTGAAAATCACCTTGTCCCAATCGATCCCGCAGCCACGGGGCAGGATGCCGAGCAGTGCGATCTTGCCGCCGTGATACATGCAATCGAGCATATCGTTGAAGGCGCCGGGGTTTCCGCTCATTTCCAGACCTACGTCGAAGCCCTCCATGTGCAGGTCGGCCATCACTTCTTTCAGCGAACTCTTGCTGACGTTGACCACGCGGGTCGCACCCATGTCTGCAGCGAGCTTCAAACGATAATCGTTCACGTCGGTGACCACCACGTTGCGGGCGCCGATGTGTTTGCAGATACCGGCGGCCATCACGCCGATCGGACCGGCACCGGTGATCAGTACGTCCTCGCCGATCACGTCGAACTCCAGCGCGCAGTGCGCGGCGTTGCCGTATGGGTCGAAGAACGCGGCCAGTTCGCTGGGGATCTGGTCGGGGATCGGCCACAGGTTGCTGGCCGGCATCGTCATGTACTCGGCGAAGGCGCCGTTGCGGTTCACGCCGATGCCGATCGTATTGGGGCAGAGATGCTGTTTGCCGGCGCGGCAGTTGCGGCAGTGCCCGCAGACGATGTGGCCTTCCGCAGAAACCCGCTGACCGATCCGATAGCCTGTGACACCGGGGCCGAGTTCCACGACCCGACCGACGAACTCGTGGCCGATCACCAAGCCCGGTTTGATCGTGCGCTGGCTCCACTCGTCCCACAGATAAATGTGCAGGTCGGTGCCGC
>CAZGBA010000045.1:0-30371 GCA_964523435.1 uncultured Xanthomonas sp. | reverse complement strand
ACCACACCCGGACGCTCAAAGAGGCTTGTTCTGCGACATAGAATCTCCCACAGGGCGGCAGAGGTCTTCCACCATGTCCCAAGGCAGGTTTGCCCGGTTGACAGATCCCACGCGTATCTCTAATGTGTTAACACGTTAATACATTGATTCGCGCGATACTCCATGAAACAACGCCCCCAGCCCGTTCCCGACCGCGACGCCGAGGCCGCCCTCGACGCGCTGTCGCGTGCGCTGGCGGGGCTGTCGAAGCCGGAGGCGGTGCGCGCGTTTCTGGTGGACCTGTGCA
Source organism: uncultured Xanthomonas sp. (assembly GCA_964523435.1). Classification (GTDB taxonomy): domain Bacteria; phylum Pseudomonadota; class Gammaproteobacteria; order Xanthomonadales; family Xanthomonadaceae; genus Lysobacter_I. Next base: position 30,085 of record CAZGBA010000045.1, on the reverse strand, counting down.
CGCCGGCCGAGCTCGAAGCCATGGCCGACCGCTGGAAAGTGGTGCCGCTGCTGCTCGAAGGCGTGCCCTACCGCGAAATCCACGACCGCACCCTGGTCAGCGTCACCACGATCGGCCGCGTCGCGCGCACGCTCGAACGCGGCGCCGGCGGCTACGGCCTTGCCATCGAACACCAGCAGCGACCGAGCGGTCGCCGCGCCTGAGGATCCACAACATGCAACGTACTTCCGCCGCCACCGAGCGCGATCGCCTGCGCATCGCCATCCAGAAGAGCGGGCGGCTCAGCGAACCCGCGCTGGCGCTGCTCGCCGCCGCCGGCCTGAGCTGGCAGGAAAGCCGCGACAAACTTTTCTACTACGGCGAATCGCTGCCGGTGGATCTGCTGCTGGTCCGCGACGACGATATTCCCGGGCTCATCGCCGATGGCGTCTGCGATCTGGGCATGGTCGGCCGCAATGTGTTGCTGGAGCAGTCCTACGAACGCGAGTCGCGCGGCGCGCCGCCGGCGTTCCGCGAGTGGCGCGCGCTCGGCTTCGGTCGTTGCCGGCTGATGTTCGGCATTCCCGCCGAGTGGACGTGGGCGCCGGAGACGCAACTGCCGGGTAAACGCATCGCGACGAGCTACCCCGCGCTGCTGGCGCGCTGGCTGTCGGATCGCGGCATTCCCGCCGATGTAGTGACGATGTCCGGTTCGGTCGAAATCGCGCCGCGACTTGGGCAGGCCGATCTGGTCTGCGATCTGGTGTCCAGCGGCGCGACCCTCGTCGCCAACGGTCTGAAGCCGATCGAAGTCGTGCTCGACAGCGAAGCGGTGCTTGCCGGTCCGGCCGATGGTTTCAGCGATGTGCGTGCGGGGATCGCCGATCTGCTGCTGCGCCGGCTCGATGGCGTGATGAAGATCCGCGACAGCAAACTGCTGATGTTCCAGGCCTCGCGCGCGGTGTTGCCGGGGCTGATGCAACTGCTGCCGGACGCCGAACCGCCCACCGTGATGGCGCTCGACGGCCACCATGAAGGCACCGGCGATGTCGCGCTGCAGGCGCTGTGCCACGGCGTGATGACGTGGCAACGGCTGGAAGATCTCAAACGCGCGGGTGCGCGTGGTCTGATGGTGCTCCCCGTGGAAAGGATGCTCGCATGAACGCCCCGCTCGGAAACAGGATCGCCCTGAATCTTCTGACCTGGGACACGCTGGACGAGGCCGGCCGTCGCGCTGCGCTGCGTCGGCCCACGCAGGATTCCGCCGCTGCGGTGCGCCTAGGCGTCGGCAAGATCGTCGCTCGCGTCCGTGCCGACGGCGACGCCGCGCTGCGCAAATTCTCGCGCCTGCTCGATCGCGCTGCGCTGGATGTGTTCGAGGTCACGGTGGATGAATTCCTCGCCGCCGAGGCGTCGCTCGATCCGACCCTCAAGGCCGCGATCATCGACGCATCACAACGCATCGATGCCTTCCATCGCGACGGCGGCACGACCGAATACGCGGTCGACACCGCGCCCGGTGTGCAGTGCAGACGCGTGGTGCGCCCGATCGGGCGGGTCGGTCTGTATATTCCCGCCGGCAGCGCGCCGCTGCCATCGACCATGCTGATGCTGGGCGTGCCCGCGCGCATCGCCGGCTGCGAGGAAGTGGTGGTCTGCACGCCGCCGCGCGCCGACGGCACGGCCGATCCGGCGGTGCTGTTCGCCGCGAGCCAATGCGGCGTGCGCCGGGTCTTCAAACTCGGCGGCGCGCAGGCGATCGCCGCGATGGCGATCGGTACCGAAAGCATTCCCGCCTGCGACAAACTGTTCGGCCCCGGCAATGCGTGGGTGACCGAAGCCAAGCGTCAGGTGTCGACCGTCGAAGGTGGCCCAGCCATCGATATGCCGGCAGGGCCGTCGGAACTGATGGTGATCGCCGACGGCGGCGCCACCCCGACGTTCGTCGCCGCCGATCTGCTGTCGCAGGCCGAGCACGGCCCGGATTCGCAGGTGATCCTGCTCAGCGATTCAGATGTGCTGATCGCGCACGTCGCGCGCGCGCTGGTGGCGCAGCTCGCGCAGCTGCCGCGCGCGGCGATCGCCCGCGATGCGCTGGCGCAGTCACGATTGATCCGCGTGGCCACGATCTCCGATGCATTCGATGTCAGCAATCGCTACGCCCCCGAGCATCTGATCCTCGCGCTACGCGAGCCGGAGGCATGGCTGGATCGCGTGCGCGTCGCAGGGTCGGTATTCCTCGGCGATTACGCCGCCGAAGCGGTGGGCGACTACTGCAGCGGCACCAATCACGTGCTGCCGACCGGCGGCGCGGCGCGCGCATGGAGCGGGCTGTCGGTGGCCAGTTTCCAGACCGCGATGAGCGTGCAGAGCGTCTCTGCCGCAGGCCTGCAGCGCATCGGCCCGAGCGCGATCCGCATCGCCGAAGCCGAAGGGCTGCAGGCACACGCGAATGCGGTGTCGATCCGCATCGCAGCGGCGGAGGCGGAAGCGTCGAAATGAGCGCGCCGTTCGCGACCGAACCGAAGCCCGGCATCCTCGATCTGGTGCGCGAGGATCTGCGTGCGTTTGCAGGCTATTCGTCCGCGCGCAGCCATGCGGTCGACGGCAGCATCTGGCTCAACGCCAACGAGTCGCCGTGGGCGAATGCCGCCGACATCGGCGGCATGCTGCGTCGTTACCCGCAGCCGCAGCCCGAAGCGCTGCGCTTGCGATTGGCCGGGGTGTACGGGGTACGCGCCGAACAGCTGTTGATCGGCCGTGGCAGCGACGAGGCCATCGATCTGCTGGTGCGCGCACTGTGCCGCGCCGAACGCGACCCGATCGTGATCGCGCCGCCGGTATTCGGCATGTATGCCGTGTGCGCGCGGCTGCAGGGCGCGCCGCTGATCGAAGCGCCGTTGATCGATACGCCCGATGGCTGGACCACCGATCTGGAGGCGATGCGCGATCTCGCGCTGGCGCGGCGCGCGAAGATCGTGTTCCTGTGTTCGCCCGGCAATCCCACCGGCGAATTGATCCCGCTCGCGGCGGTGCGCGCATTGGCGCAGTCGCTGCAGGGCCGCGCGCTGGTGGTGGTCGACGAGGCCTACATCGAATTCGCCGATGCGCCGTCGGCGGCCACGCTCATCGACGAATACCCGAATATCGCCGTCCTGCGCACGCTCTCGAAGCTGCATGCGCTGGCCGGCGCGCGCATCGGCTGTGTGCTGGCCGATCCCGCCCTGATCGCCGTGTTGCGCCGCTGTCAGGCGCCGTATCCGGTGCCGCAGCCCTGCGCTGAACTTGCGCTGCGCGCGCTGGAACCGGCCGCGCTCGCGGAAGCGTCCGCGCGGGTCGAAACGATCCGCGCAGAACGCGAACGGATGTTGGACATACTGCCGCGATTGAGCGGCGTGCGTCGGGTCTACCCCAGCGCGGGCAACTTCCTGCTGGTGCGATTCGACGATGCCGACACCGCGTATCGCCGTCTGCTGGCGGCGGGCGTGGTGGTGCGTGACATGCGCGCGACGCCGGGGCTCGGCGATGCGCTGCGCATCACCGTCGGCCTGCCCGAAGAGAACGACGCGGTGTTCGCCGCGCTGCAGGCGCAGGAGGCAGCGGCATGAGCGCGCTCAAACCGGTCCTGTTCGTCGATCGCGACGGCACGCTGATCCGCGAGCCGGCGGATTTCCAGATCGATGCCTATGACAAACTCGCCTTCGTCGACGACGTGATTCCGGCGATGCTGCGCCTGCGCGATGCGGGCTACGACTTCGTGATGGTGACCAACCAGGACGGGCTCGGCACCGAGGCGTTTCCGCAGGCCGATTTCGACGGCCCGCATGCGCTGATGATGCAGATCTTCGAGAGTCAGGGCATCCGCTTCCGCGATGTGCTGATCGACCGCAGTTTTCCGCATGAGAACTCGTCGAACCGCAAGCCGGCCCTCGGCCTGATGCAGCCGCTGCTGCGTGATCGCAGCATCGACTGGACGCGTTCGGCGATGGTCGGCGATCGCGAGACCGACATCCAGTTCGCCGCCAATCTCGACATTCGCGGCTTCAAATTGAAGTCGCCGCAGTTCGGCGACGGCGTCGACTGGGCGCATATCGCGCATGTGCTCGTCGATGTTCCACGCACCGCGACGATCGAGCGGAAAACGAAGGAGACGCGGATCGTGGTCGAAGTCGATCTCGACCGCGAGGCCGAACCCGACGTGAAGACCGGTCTGGGTTTCTACGATCACATGCTGGAGCAGTTGGGCAAGCACGGCGGTTTCGCGCTGCGGTTGCGCTGCGACGGCGATCTGCATATCGACGAGCACCATACCGTCGAGGACTGCGCGTTGGCGCTGGGACAAGCGCTGCGTCAGGCGCTGGGCGACAAGCGCGGCATCGGGCGCTACGGATTTACCCTGCCGATGGATGAAGCGCAGGCGAGCGCGACGCTGGACTGGTCCGGCCGCCCGTATTTCGTGTTCGACGGCGCGTTCAAGCGTGAGAAAGTCGGCGATCTCGCGACCGAGCTGGTGCCGCACGTGTTCCGTTCGCTGTGCGAAACCGCCGGCCTGAATCTGCATCTCTCGGTGCGCGGCGACAACGACCATCACCAGATCGAAGCCTGTTTCAAGGCGGTCGCGCGCGCGCTGCGGCAATCGTTCAAGCGCGAAGGCGATGCGCTGCCGAGCACCAAGGGCACGCTGTGAGCGGTTCGACCTGCAATGATTTGGCGCTCATCGATGCCGGCGGCGCGAACCTCGGTTCGGTGCGCTATGCGCTGGGCCGGATTGGCGCGCAGCCGCGTCTCGTGCGCGATGCCGACGAACTGGGCGCGCCCGAGCGGATCATCCTGCCGGGCGTCGGCGCCGCCGCGCCGTCGATGGCGCTGCTGCGCGCGCGCGGGCTCGACGCCGCGCTGCGCGCCAGCGAAGTCCCACTGCTCGGCGTCTGCGTCGGCATGCAACTGTTGTTCGAAGCATCGGAAGAAGGTGATGTCGATTGTCTCGGCCTGCTGAAAGGCCGCGTGCGCAAGCTGATCGGCGGACCCGGGCTGCGCGTGCCGCACATGGGCTGGAATCAGCTGCAAAAGCGCGTCGACGCGAAAGGCGATACTTCGCCGCTCCTTGATGGCATCGACGACGGCGCGCATGCCTACTTCGTGCACAGCTACGCGGTGCTGATCGACGACGACACCGATGCCTGTGTGCTCGCCGAAAGCGATCACGGCCAGCGCTTCGCTGCGGTGGTCGGCAGCGGCAAGCGCTACGGCGCGCAGTTCCATCCCGAACGTTCGTCTGCGGCCGGCCTGCGTCTGCTCGACAATTTCCTGAAGCTTCCCGCATGACGAGCAAAGTCGCCGATTTCATCGCCTATCCCGCCATCGATGTCCGCGACGGGCGCGTCGTGCGCCTGCAGCAGGGCGATTACGATCGCGAAACCCGCTATGCCGACGATCCGTTCGTGGTCGCGATGCGTTACGCCGATGCCGGCGCGCGCTGGCTGCATCTGGTCGATCTCGATGCAGCGCGTGCGGGCGGTTACACGCTCGCGCCGCTGCTGCGCAGGATCGCCGACGACTGCCGCCTGCAAGTGCAGACCGGCGGCGGCGTGCGCGACGAAGCGGCGGTCGCGTCGATGCTCGAATGCGGCGCATCGCGCGTGGTGATCGGCTCGCTGGCGGTGCGCGAGCCGGCAGCGGTCGAAGCCTGGCTGCTGCGCTACGGCGCCGAGCGCATCACCATCGCGCTGGATACGCGCCAGGACGAGGCCGGTACGTGGCAGTTGCCGATCCACGGCTGGACCGAACGCGCGGAACTCGATCTCGACGCCTGCCTGCGCCGCTACCGCGATGCCGGCGCGAAACATCTGCTGTGCACCGACATCGCCCGCGACGGGATGATGCGCGGCCCGAACATCGATCTTTACCGGATGATCGTGGCGCGTGGAGAAGGCTTCGCGCTGCAGGCGAGCGGCGGCGTACGCGATGTCGCCGACATCCGCGCTGCGCGCGAGGCCGGCTGCGCCGGCGCGGTGCTCGGCCGTGCGCTGCTGGAAGGCGGCATGACCATCGAGGATGCGCTGACATGCTGAGCGTACGCATCGTGCCGTGTCTGGATGTGCGCGATGGCCGCGTCGTCAAGGGCGTGCGGTTCCGCGATCACGTCGACATGGGCGACATCGTCGAGCTGGCGTGCCGCTATCGCGACGAAGGCGCCGATGAGCTGGTGTTCTACGACATCGGCGCCAGTCCGGACGGTCGTGCGGTTGATGTCGACTGGGTCGAGCGAGTCGCTTCGGTCATCGATATTCCATTTTGCGTCGCTGGCGGCATCCGCAGCGTCGACACCGCGCGGCGGGTGCTGTTCGCGGGCGCCGACAAGGTGTCGATCAATACGCCGGCATTGGAGCGGCCGGAGTTGATCACCGAAATCGCCGACGCCTACGGTAGCCAGTGCGTGGTTGTCGGCATCGATTCGATGCGCGATACCGATGGCGTCTGGCGCGTGCGCAGCTATACCGGCGATCCGGACAAGACACGGGCGTTGCGCAAGTCGACGCTGGACTGGGTGCGCGAAGCGCAGGCGCTGGGTGCGGGCGAGATCGTGCTCAACTGCATGGACAGCGATGGCGTGCGCAAGGGTTACGACCTCGAACAGCTCAAAGCGGTACGCGCTATCTGCCATGTGCCGCTGGTCGCATCCGGCGGTGCGGGTGCGGTCGAGCATTTCGTCGACGCGTTCCGCGAGGCCGATGTCGACGCCGCGCTGGCCGCGAGCGTGTTCCACTCCGGCGCGATCGCGATTCCGGAACTCAAGCGCGCACTGCGCGCGCAAGGCATCGAGGTCAGGCTGTGAACGAGAATCCTCCCATTGAAACGTCGGCGCTCGATATCGAATCGCTCGCCTGGGAAAAGCAGTCCGGCCTGCTGCCGGCGATCGTGCAGGACGCGGATTCGCGCCGCGTGCTGATGCTGGGCTACATGTCGCGCGAAGCGCTGGCCAGAACGATCGAATCGGGGCAAGTCACGTTCTACAGCCGCAGCAAGCAGCGGCTGTGGACCAAGGGCGAAAGCAGCGGTCATGTGCTGACGCTGGTGGGCCTCGAAACGGATTGCGACAACGATACCGTGCTGGTGCAGGCGCGGCCGCAGGGGCCGACCTGCCATCTCGGTACCGTGAGCTGTTTTCCGAATGCGCCCGGCGATGTGCTCGGCGATCTGGATGCGCTGATCGCCAAACGCGCGATTGATCTGCCGGCGGGCAGTTACACCACAAAACTGTTCGGAAGCGGCATCAAGCGCATTGCGCAGAAAGTCGGCGAGGAAGGGCTGGAAACCGCGCTGGCGGCGGTAGTGGAAGACGACGATGCATTGTTGGGTGAAGCTGCGGATCTGCTGTATCACTTGGTCGTGCTGCTGCGCGCGCGCGGGTTGGATCTCGATGCCGTGAAGCAGACGTTGTCGAAGCGCCGCAGTTGATAGGGTGTGCCGAAGGCACACCCTATGTGCAACAAGTAGCCCGGGTGTCCACGAAGTGGATACCCGGGGCAGAGTGTCGTTTGTCTCACCGAAAGCCCCGGCTCTCGCTGGCGGCGAGAGCCGGGCTACATCACTGCGGCGAAATCGAGATCAAGCAATCAAAAAATCCGAAGTGGATCCGAGTTGTGGCCGTAGTTCAAGCAGCCGTGATCGACGTGCGCACGCAATCCCGGCCATTGGCTTTCGCGCTGTACAGCGCCTGATCCGCCACCGACAGTGCCGCGTCGGAATCGATATCGGCGTCCGGTTCGACCGTGTGCACACCGATGCTCGCGGAAACGCGCAGGCGATGTTCGCCGCTGCTGCATAACTCATCGACCAGTCGCTTGCGGACACTCTCGGCCACGCTGACCGCGCTGCGCAGATCGTGTCCGGGCAGCACGGCGACGAATTCCTCGCCGCCGAAGCGCGCCAACAGCGAGGTTTCGTGCACGCGCAGCGACTGTCCGATCCGCTGTGCCGCCCAGCGCAGGCAGTCGTCGCCGGCCAGATGCCCGTATTTGTCGTTGATCGATTTGAAATGGTCAAGATCGATCATCAGCAGCGACAGTGGCTGCTTCTGTTCGCGCGATTCCTTCAGCAGCAGCTCGAAATTCTCGTGGAAATGGGTGCGGTTGTAGAGGCCTGTCAGACCGTCTCTGCGGCTGGAATCGCGCAGCCGGCGATGCGCGTCCTCCAGCTGCATCAGCGTGCTGCGCACTTCCTGGGTGCGTTGCGCGACCTTGCGCTCCAACTGCAGATTGGCTTCGGCGGCGATGCGCTCGTTCTCGTTGCGCAGCGACGCGTAGCGGTAGCTCAAGGCGATCGATAGCAGCAGCATTTCCAGGGCCGAACCGATCTGCACGCCGTATTCGGTCATCATGTTTTTCGGCAGCAGGCCGAAGGCGAGTGCGGCGATCATCGCGGCGCCGGTCAGGAACACCGCCCATGCGACCAGGAACAGCCGCGCCGGCATATAGCCGCGACGCAGGACGACGATCGCGACGGTGACCGTCCACAGCACGCTGACGATCACCGCGCGCGTGGCCCACGGCGTTGCGATGCGGTACGGCAGCCACAGCGCCGCGATGCCCAGCAGGACGCAGACGGCGATGACGCAGAGGCTGACGATGTTGCCGCGCGGGAATCGTTTGGGCAGTTCCAGGAAGTTGCGCGAAAACTGCTGCATGCCGACGATCGCGAGACAGATCGACAGCGGTACCGCGACATTCGCCAGCCACGGACTGTTCGGCCACAGATGCTCGAAGCTGTAACCGTTGAGCGTGAACAGCACCAGGCCGAACGCGCTGATGTGGAACAGGTACCAGAAATAGCTGGCATCGCGCAGGGTGAGCCACAGCACCAGGTTGTAGACGAACAGCGCGAGCAGGATGCCGTAGTACACGCCCATCACGAACTGCGCGTCGCGCGAGAGCGAGGTGAATGCGGCCGGCGTGTACAGCTCCAGCGGCACCTGCATCGAGCTCTGGCTCTGGGTGCGCACCAGCAGGTCGACGGCTTCGCCCGGCGGCAGCGCGATCCGGAAATTCGGATGCCGATAGGAAATGCTGCGCGCCGAGAACGGCAGGGAGTCGCCGCTTGCGTGCTGGACGACATGTCCGTCCGGATAGCGCAGGTACACATCGACGCGGTCGAGCAGTGCAAAGCTCTGCACCAGCATCCAGTAGGGTTCGTCGGAATTCTGGTTCACGACTTTGGCGTGGAACCAGTAAGCGCCCTGCTGGAATCCGAAGGCGGTCTTGCCGTTGGGCACGCGCTCAAAACGACCTGCGGCGATCAGACGCCAGGCATCGTCGGCGGAATCGACCGCGGTCTTGTCGTGCAGGTAGCTGAGGTACGGTGTGAGCGGCAACGCGTCGGTACGGTTGTCCAGTTCCGCGTGTGGTGCATTGGCGGCCGGGCAGCCGATCGCGAACAGCAGCAGAACCGCGGTCAGGGCGGTGGCCCACCATCTGTTGCGTCGAAACGGCATGCAGCTCCCCCAGCGATCCGGATCGGCATGATGTTACTGCACTCCGGCGGTTGGATCGCGCTGCTGTGCATCCCTGCGGGGAAGGCATAATCCTGTACCGGTCCGACCAGTAAAGAGGCGATGATGCGATTCGGCAAAAGTCAGCTGTTGTTGGGGTTTGCCTTGGCGGTGGGGGGCGCGCAGGCGTTCGATGACGCGCGCACGCTGGCGGGCACGGTGTACGAGGATCGCGATGGCGATGGCCGCCAAGGGCGAAGCGAGCCCGGCATCGCCGGAGTGGCGCTGTCGAACGGTCGCACGCTGGCGATCACCAATGCCAAAGGGCACTACCGTTTGCCGGTCTCGCCCGGGCAGACGGTCTTCGCGATCAAGCCGGCGGGCTGGCGATTGCCGGGCAGCGATCCCGCGCGGCCGGGTGCATGGCGGCATCTGCCGACGGCCGTGTCTTTGAAACCATCGATGGCATTGAAGTACGGCGGCATCGCGGCCAGCGCCTGGCCGGATCGTTTCGATGTCGCGATGCGTCGCGCCCCTGTCGACGATGGCTGGCTGGAGGTGCGCGTGTTCGCCGATCCGCAGGTGAAATCGTCCGCCGATGTCGGCTACTACGCCCGCGACATCGTCGACAGCGTACTTTCGGAAGCCGGCGACGCGCGACGCGCTCCCGAGCTGGGATTGAGCCTCGGCGATATCGTCGACGACAAGCTGGATATGTATCCGGCCTTGAATGCGGAAACCCGGCGCATCGGCGTGCCGTGGCTGCACGTTTCCGGGAATCACGATCTCGATTTCGATGCGACGCGCGACGAGGATTCGCTGCAGACGTTCCGCAACAGCTTTGGCCCGGATACGTTCGCCTGGGAGGAACACGGCGCGGTGTTCGTGGGTCTCGACGACGTCATTTATCGTCCCGGCAGCAGCCCGGCGTACGTCGGCGGCTTGCGCGAAGACCAGTTCGCGTTCCTCGAAGCCTATCTGCCGCGCGTGCCCAGGACGCAACTGCTGGTATTGGCGGTGCATATTCCGCTGTTCGAGCAGGAAGGTCGCGACACGTTCCGCGATGCCGACCGCTCGCGCTTGTTCGCGTTGCTGCGCGATTTTCCGAAGGTGCTGATCCTCAGCGGCCACAATCACAGCCAGCAGCACTGGATGCACGATGCGCGCACTGGTTGGCAGGGCGCCGCGCCGCTGCACGAATACAACGTCGGCGCGGCCTGCGGTGCTTACTGGACGGGTGTGAAGGACAACGCCGGCATTCCCGATACGACGATGTCCGACGGCACGCCGAACGGTTACGCCAGCCTCGGCGTCGATCGCGATGGTCGCTATGCGCTGGGCTGGCACGCCGCGCGCGATGCGCAGGACAGCCAGATCGGCCTGCATGCGCCGAAAGTCCTGCGACACGGTGCGTATCCCGCGTATGGCGTTTTCGCGAACGTGTACATGGGCCGCGAAGACACCCGCGTCGAATTCCGGATCGACGACGGCGAGTGGAAACCGATGCGCCACACCATCGCGCCCGATCCGCGCGTGCTGCGCGAGAACATGCGCGATGCCGACGCCGACACCCTGCGCGGCTACGACCGTTCGGCGGAAGCGACGTTCTCGCCGCACCTGTGGCGCGGCACGCTGCCGACCGATCTTATGGTCGGCGCGCATCGCATCGAGGTGCGCGCGTTCGACGCCTGGCGCGGCGAGGTGCGCGCGCAGGGTGAGTACCGTCTGCAGCAAGTGGAGCCGTGATCATGGCCGAAGAGACTAAAGCGCTTCCCGATGACCTGCCGGTGCTGCCGTTCGCAGATGCGGCGACGTGGGAGACCTGGCTGATCGCCAACGCCACGTCGAAAGGTCTGTGGCTGAAGATCGCGAAGAAGGATTCCGGCATCGCCACCGTCACCTACGACCAGGCGCAGGACGTCGCGCTGTGCCACGGTTGGATCGATGGCCAGAAGCGCGGTTTCGACGGCGACTGGTTCCTGCAGCGGTTCACGCCGCGACGGCCCAAAGGTCTGTGGTCGAAGATCAATATCGGCAAGGTCGAACGTTTGACCGACGAAGGCCGGATGCGTCCGGGCGGCCAGCGCGAAGTCGATGCCGCGAAAGCCGACGGACGATGGGATGCGGCCTACGATGGCGCGCGCAATATGGAAGTTCCGCCGGAGCTGGCGGCTGCCTTGGCGAAGAACCGGAAAGCGCGCACGTTCTTCGAGACGCTGGACAAGACCAACCGCTATTCGGTGTGCTGGCGGGTGCAGACCGCGAAAAAGCCCGAAACCAAAGCCAGACGGGTCGAGACGCTGGTGGCGATGCTTGCGCGCGGCGAGAAGATCCACTGAGCGCTAGCCCTCGCGATTCCTCAATCCTCAATCCTCAACACCCCTCACAGCAACCCGACAACAAACTGTCATCCCGAACGCCCGCGCAGCGGGCGGAGGGACCTGCTGTTGCGACACCATCGGCCCCAAGCAGGTCCCTCCGCCCGCTGCGCGGGCGTTCGGGATGACAGGGTTTTCCAGAGCAGGGTTCTTTATTGGACAGACGCCCGGCGGACCGCTGGCGATCGATGTCGCAGCGCTATTTTTTCGACTTCGATGCTTTCTCGTCTTTCTGCTTCGCGGTCTTCTCGGCGGTCGTGGCCGCGTTCTGCGCTGGCGCGGGCACGGTGAAAACCACCTTCGGGCCCGGCACCAATTGCGACTGCCAGGCCTGCAGGCGCGGCAGGATCTGTTTGCCGATCGAGATCTGCGGACGCGAAGGCCGGTAGCCTTCGGCGTCCTCGCGCTCGGCGATGCGCGTCTTCGCGGCGTCGAACGCAGCGACGAAATCGGTGGTCTCGTTCAGCGCCTCGATCATCCATGCGCGGCCGAAATAGGTTGCGTCGGAATCCGGACCGCAGCCGAACGATGGCCTGTTCCTGTGCGATGCGGTGAGGATCAGGGTGTCGTCGCTTTTCAGCGCGGGGACGAAGCCGCCGGAATAGCAGGCGGAAATCACCAGCACGCGATTGCGGATACCGGCATCGTCGAGCGCCGCGCGCAGTTCCTGCGGATCGATCAGATCGAAATAGCTCGGCGGCATCTGTACCAGCAGATGATGCTGGGGCGTGCCATGCATGGTCATGAACAGCAGCAGCACGTCCTGTTCCGGGTCCATCGTTTTGCCGATGGCTGAAAGCGCGGCGCGCAGACTGTCCTGGGTCGCGAGCGGTTTCGGCGCGCGATCGAGGCTGTCCTGATGGTTGATCAGCGTCAGCACCCGGCCGCGCGCGCCGAAACGCTGGGTCATGAGCGTTTCGAGATAGGCCGTCTCGTTGCGGAACACGTCCTCGGTGCTGTCGCCGCCGACGCCGACGACATACAGATCCGGCACGCCAGGGCGCTGCGGCGCCAGCCCGGCCAGCGCGGATTCCAGCAGCACGCGCTGACGTTCGCGCAGTGCCGGGTCGGTCAGTCCTTTCGCGACGACGCTGTCGGTGACGCAGAGCATCGCCAGCATGCACACCAGCAGACAACGCAGACGGCTCATGGCGCGGGCGCGGCTCCTTCGGGAGCGATCCGGTCGAAACGTTCGACGCGCGGGTGGCCGTGCGTGGCATCGCCCGATCGCGGCTGCGGGTAATCCTCGATCCGATCGATCAACACCGTGCGCATCCCGGCTTCGCGTGCGGCATCGAGTTCTTCGACCACATCGGACAGGAACAGGATGTCCTCGGCCGGGCGGTCGAGCCGGCGCGCGATTTCGCGATAGCTGCCGGCCTCGCGCTTGTGCCCGACTTCGGTATCGAACCAGCCGCCGAATAGAGCGGTGAGGTCGCCGGCATCGGTGTGGCCGAAAAAGAGCTTCTGCGCCGGCACCGAACCCGAGGAATACACCGCCAGCGGATATCCGGCGGCGTGCCATTGCCGCAGCATCGTGGCGGCATCGGGATAGATGTGCGCGGTGAAATCGGCGTTGTCGTAGCCCTCGCCCCAGATCATGCCTTGCAGCGCTTTCAGCGCGGTGTGCTTGCGGTCTTCGTCGATCATTCCCTGCAGGATTTCGACGAGCACATCGTCGCTGCAGACGGCGCCGTGCTCGGTGGCGACGGCGTCGAGCCATCGGCGCACATCCTCGCGCTGCCCGTGCGCGCGCACGAACCCCGGCAGCGCCTTGCGCGCGTATGGAAACAGCACATCCTTCACGAACGAAATGCTGCTGGTGGTGCCTTCGATGTCGGTGAGGATGAGCGGCGTCATTAGAAATTTTATTGATTTTCTAAGTTAGAAATTGCTGTGATGTTCAATAATAAATCTCACGAAATGCGGCGTCATCTTCGTGAAAAAGAGCTTCGCCAATGTTCCAGTAATGATCACATACTTTTTTTAGTGCTGGACTGAGCCCGCTCTTTAGTGCCCATAAAACAACTTGACGGCCTTCGTGTTGCACGGCTTCAACAAGTGGAACGTAATCCTCATCTCCGGCAACTAATACTGCAATGTCATAGTTCTTGCGATGGGCGTGTGTGAGCATTTCAGTCGCGAGAGTTATGTCTACTCTTTTTGATCGTTTATTCTTGATCTTATGAAATATTCTAGGGGCGTCTATCCCTGTTTTTAATAGTGAATCCTCGGCATTTTCTATTTGTACTTTGTCGCCAGGGGTGCTCGTGTAGTAGTAACGACGAATATAGTTGTGTGGCCCATGAATGCGGCTCACATAAGGTGACCAAACATAAACGTCAGGTTTGTAGCTAATGTGGCTTTCGGGCTGATTTTCCCCAAGCTCTGACTTGTATCGAATGGCGAGATTTTCGCCATCTACAAATACCATGACCCGGCTATCGATGGTTGCCGTATAGGGAAGGAAAAGAGGCATGGTTCTGATTACACAGCCTGCCCGGCTTCATATCGCGGGAACCGCTGCGCGATATCCGTCCCCGTGAAATGCCCGACCCAGCCGTCCGGCTGCTGGAAGAAACGGATCGCGACGAAACTCGGCGCTGGGCCCATGTCGAACCAGTGGGTGGCGCCGTCGGGCACCGAAATCAGATCGCCGGCTTCGCACAGCACTTCGTAGACCTTGCCGTTGACGTGCAGGCTGAACAGGCCGAAGCCGGCGACGAAGAAACGCACTTCGTCTTCCTTGTGCAGATGTTCGTCGAGGAATTTCGCGCGCATCGCCTCGCGGTTCGGGTTGTCCGGCGCGATGCTGACGACATCGATCGTCGTGAAACCGCGTTCGGCGCTGATCCGGTCGATGTCGGCCTGATAGGCGGCGATGATCGCTTCGGACGGATCGCCGGGCCGGATCGGCTGCGCCGCGCGCCACTGCTCGAAATCCACGCCGATCGTCGACAGCGTTTCGGCGATCGTTGCGTGGTCGTGGGCGATCGACAGCGGAGCGTCGGGGCGGTCGTCGGCGAAGATGCGCAGGCGGCTCATGGCGGGTTGTCCTTGGAAGCGGTGTTTGAAGCTTGAATAGGGTGCGCCTTGGCGCACCGTCGGAACAATGGGGTCCCCAACATCCGGATCAATGCCGCAGCCGCAACAGATCCAACTCGCAGCCCAGCAGAAACTCGAACGCATCCAGATGCCGCCGCGCTTCGGCCATCGTCCGGCCCCAGGCGTACAGGCCGTGACCGTCGATCAGATAGCCCCACATCGGGCCGGCGTCGAGCAGGGCTTCGACCTGCGCCGCCAGCGCCGGCATGTCCTGGGTGTTCGGCAGCACCGGCAGATCAAGTGCGGTCTCGTGGGTGGTATTGCCCGCGAACGCCTTCAGCAGCTCGTAGCCTTCCAGATGCACCTTGCCGGCACCGCCGTACAGCCGCGAAGCGACGGTCTGGTTGTGCGAGTGGGTGTGCAGGACGCAGCCGATCTCCGGAAATCGCCGGTAGAGCTGGGTGTGGAGCAGGGTTTCGGCGGACGGCCGGTGGTCGCTGCCGACGGCGCGGCCATCAAAGTCGACCACCATGATGTCGTCGCGGTTCAGACGGCCCTTGTCGCGGCCGGACACGGTGATCGCGACGTGGCGGTCGTCGAGGCGCTGGGAGAAGTTGCTGCTGGTGGCGGGCGTCCAGCCGGCGACGGCCAGTTCGCGGATATTGGCGATGAGTTCGTCGGCCAGCACCTGCAGCCGTGCGGTGTCGTAGAGGGCGATGTTCATGGCGGGAAGTGTAGCGGAAGGTGTCGCCGTCCCCGGCTGGAATGCGAACAATTCTTGTTCGTCGGATTGAAAAACACGGCTTGATAACATGCGCCGATGGAAGGCTGAACGGCGCGCTTGCGGCTTGATCCAGCGCAAGGACGGCGACTTCGTCGCGGCCTGATACTTCCGCACATCTCTCCCGCAACTACGGTGTTCTCCCATGTCTCAAGATATCTCCCGCCGCCGTTTCCTGACCATCGCCGTCGTCGCTGCGGCCAGCGCTCCGCTCGCGTTGCGCTCGCTCAGCGCCGAAGCCGCCGCCCCGGCGCCCGCCGCTGCCGCCAAGCCGCTGCCGAAGCTCGTCGTCACCGATGCGACCGCCAAGGCGCTGGGTTATGCCGAAGACGCCACGAAAGTGAAGCACGCCGCGTTCAAGGCCGGCAGCAACTGCGCCAACTGCAACTTCTACAAAGGCGCGAAAGGCTCGGCTTCTGGCCCGTGCACCCTGTTCCCGAAGAACAGCGTCGTCTCCAAGGGCTGGTGCAGCGCCTGGGCGAAGAAAGTCTGATCCGCAGGTTTTTGCGGACATAAAAAAACGGCGCGGAATTCCGCGCCGTTTTCGTTTGCGAAGCCGTGTCGGCGATTACGGTCCTGCGTTCGGGCCTTCCTGCACCAGCGGGTCGGCCGACAGCTTTTCGCCGTCGCCGGCATGCAGCAGGGCTTCGTTGCCGGGCGCCATGTGACTGCGGCTGCGGCTGTAGAGGAAATAGACGAACAGCCCGATCGCGGCCCAGATCAGGAACAGCTTGATCGTGTACCAGCCCAGGCTGAAGAACAGCAGCACGCAGCCGCCCATGGCCAGCGGGCCGACGATCCAGATCAACGGGGTCTTGAACGGACGCTTGCGTCCCGGATCGGAGACCCGCAGCGCCATCACGCCCACCGCGACCATGAAGAACGCGAACAGCGTGCCCGAGTTCGAGATGTCAGCCAGCGCGCCGACCGGGAACATCGCCGCGAACAGCGAGACGGCGACGCCGGTGATCCAGGTGACGACATGCGGGGTGTGGAAGCGCGGATGCACCTTCGCGAACGCGCTCGGCATCAGACCGTCGCGCGCCATCGTGAACAGGATGCGGGTCTGGCCGAAGATCATCATCAGCACCACCGACGGCAGTGCGACGATGGCGGCGATCGCGACGGCGCTGCCGATCACCGGATGTCCCAGTTCGCGCAGCACGAAGGCCAGCGGCTCCTTCGACTGCGACAGGGCGCCGCCCGGCTGCGCGCCGACTGCGCCGACCGCAGCGTAGGCCACCAGCAGATAGAACACGGTGCAGATGCCGAGCGAGCCGATCAGACCGATCGGGATGTTGCGGTTCGGGTTCTTGGTTTCTTCCGCCGCAGTGGAGACGGCGTCGAAACCGACGTAAGCGAAGAAGATCGAAGCAGCTGCGCCGAGCACGCCGACGCCCGAGAGCGGCGTGCCCCAGCCGTTGGGTAGCATCGGCTGGAAGTTGACGGACTGCACCGCTGGCAGCGCCAGCACGACGAACACCGTCAACGCGATGATCTTGACGACCACCAGCATCGCGGTGAATTTCGCCGACTTCGAGGTGCCCAGCACCAGCAGCCAGGTGATCAGCAGCGACAGCAGGAAAGCGATCAGATTGAACGAGCCGTTGGCGGTGGTGCCGTCGGCCAGGGTGATGGTGTCGCCCGGTCCCGCCGTCAGCGCGATCGGCAATCCCATCCCGACGGAGTGCAGGAAGCCGTTGGCGTATCCCGACCAGCCGACTGCGACCGCGCCGGCCGCGACTGCGTATTCGAGGATCAGCGCCCAGCCGACCATCCACGCGATCAGTTCGCCCAGCACCGCGTACGAATAAGTGTAGGCGGAGCCGGAGACCGGCACCATTGCCGCGATTTCGGAATAGATCAGCGCGGTCAACGCGCAGACGATGCCGGCGATCACGAACGAATACATCATGCCGGGGCCGGCCTTGTTGGCAGCGACGGCGGTGAGGACGAAGATGCCGGTGCCGATCACGGCGCCGACACCCAGCATGGTCAGGTCGAACGCGCCGAGCTGGCGCTTGAGCGAGCGCTTTTCGGCGGTCGCCAGAATCAGATCGAGTGGCTTCTTGCGCTGGAACAGCATTGAAAACTCCCCGGAAAGGCTTGCGAAGACACCGACGGTCGATGTCGGCACGATGATCCGGCGACCATACCTGCCCAGCCGTCAGGGCACAAGTTCGGTTTCGGCCCGTTGGCGGCGGGTATTCGTCGTGGACGCAGGCGTCGGGCGATAATTCGCACCGACCTGTCGATGGTGCGACGCAGCATGAATCATCCCGCTTCCCGTGTGCCGTCGCTCGCCGCAGCCTTCGCCGCATACGATCGCGTATGGCCGCAGGAAAGCGACGTCGGTGCGATGTTCCTCGCGCTGCTCGACGATGCCGAAGACCCGTTCGTGCGCGAACGCCTCGCCGGGCATTTCACCGCCTCGGCCTGGTTGGTCGATGCCACCGGCGAATGTCTGTTGATGACCCACCACCGCAAACTCGAGCGCTGGCTGCAGCTCGGCGGCCATGCCGATGGCGATCGCGATCTGGCGGCGGTGGCGCTGCGCGAGGCGGAGGAAGAATCGGGGTTGACCGATCTCGTCATCGAACCGGAGATCTTCGATCTCGACCGGCACTGGATCCCCGGACGCGGCGATGTGCCCGGACATTGGCACTACGACGTGCGCTACGTGGTGCGCGCGACCGGCGGCGAGGACTTCATCGTCAGCGACGAATCGCATGCGCTGGCGTGGCGCAGGATCGCCGGTCTGCTCGACGATCCGGGCCTCGATCCGTCGATCGCGCGGATGCGCATGAAATGGCAGGCGCGCCGCTGAGCGACCGGCTCAGGGTTCGATGTCGTTTTCGAGCGCGCCAAGCGCAGCGCTGACGGCGACATCGTCGCGGTAGCGGGCGCGCAGCCGGGCGAGTTCGGCATCGGACCCGCTGCACAATTCGCGCAGCGCCGTTTCGATTTCGCGACGGCGTTCTCCGCCCGGGTCGTCGGCGGGTTCCGGGACGGGTTCGCCTCGGAAATGATCGCAGCCTTCGCGGCGGTCCAGGAACGCGCGCACCTCGTGCGGGTAGTCGCACCAGTTCGGCTGATCGCTCGGCGCATCCGGTACTTCGCACCGCGAACGCTCAGCCAAGCTCAGACGGCCCTCGGGGCGCGGATCGTCGAATGTCGAGAACGGCCGGGCGGCGCAGCCACCCAGCGCGCACACGGCCAGCACGGCGAGCAGATTCCGCTTCACGGCGTTATTCCGCGCGGCCGCCGAATTCGCCGGTGGTGGTGTTGACCCACACTTTTTCGCCGTTGGTGATGTACTCCGGCACCTGGATTTCGATGCCGGTGTTGAGCTTCGCCGGTTTCGGACGCTTGGTCGCGGTGCCGCCCTTGAGTTCCGGCGGCGTTTCGATCACTTCCAGAATCACGCTTTGCGGCAGCTGCAGCGCGACCGGCGCATCGTCGATGATCTGTACGAAACAGCCGGTCAGGCCGTCGGTGATGTAACCGGCGGCATCGCCGACGACATCGGCGTCGAGCGTGTACGGCGTGTAGTCCTCATCGTCGAGGAAAACGAAGGCATCGCCGTCCTTGTAGGAATACGTGGCCTGACGACGCGCCAGCTCGACTTCCTTGAGATCGTCGTCGCCGCCGACGCTGAGGTCGAATTTGTTGCCGCCGGGCACGCTGTACATCGTGAAGCGGAACTTCACGTTGCCGCCGCGGCCCTGCGGCGAGCTGCGCTCGATATCGCGCACCTGGTACACGGTGCCGTTGTGTTCGACCACATTGCCTTTCTTGATGTCGTAAGCCTTCATTGCATGGATTCCGTAGGGCGGGCCCAGGCCCGCCATTGCGAGGTTACAAATGGATGTGTGGAATTGGCGAAGCGGTTCCGATCATTGTTCGACGCGATCGGATACGTCGTAACGGCGGGCCAGGGCCCGCCCTGCGCATTATTTCGGGGCCAACCGCGTCGCACCATCGAGACGGATGGTTTCGCCGTTGAGATAGGTGTTGCCAAGGATATACGCCACGAGATCGGCGAATTCTTCCGGCTTGCCGAGCCGCGATGGAAACGGAATCGAAGCCGACAGCGACTGCTGCACCGACTCCGGCATGCCGTCGACCATCGGCGTCCAGAAGATGCCGGGCGCCACGGTCATGACGCGGATCCCGAAGCGGGCGAGTTCGCGCGCCATCGGCAGGGTCATCGCGACCACGCCGCCCTTGCTGGCCGAATACGCGGCCTGGCCTATCTGGCCTTCGTAGGCGGCGACCGAAGCGGTATTGACGATCACGCCGCGCTCGCCGTCGACGCCGGGCTCGTTGTGCTGCATCACCGCCGCAGCCGCCTTGGCGACGTTGAAACTGCCGACCAGATTCACCATCACCGTGGTCTGGAACTGCGCCAGCGGCATCGCGCCTTCCTTGCCCAGCACGCGGCCCGCGCCGAGGATGCCGGCGCAGTTGACCGCGACATTGAGACCACCGAGAAAGGCGTTCGCGGCGTCGACATTCGCGACTACGCCGGCCTCGTCGCTGACATCGGTGCGGAAGTAGCGGGCGTTGGCTTCGCCGAGTTCGGCGATGGCGGCGGCGCCCTTGTCGTCGTTGAGGTCGAACAGCGCGACCTTGCCGCCCTGCGCCACAAGGTGTCGGGCGACGGCGAAGCCGAGGCCGGAAACGCCGCCGGTGACGATGGCGCGAGCCGAGGAAAGAAGCATCGGGGGATCCTGAAGCGGTCGAGGCCGCGATTTTAACGCACCGATCCGTCACGCACCGGCCCGGCGCGGCAGGCGTCGGGTCATCGGCCCGGGGCCCGAGACATTCCCGTGGCGGTCGTGATATACAGTGGCTCAAGCGCCACCACAGGGCCGTCCGGCCCGTTCCACCGCGATACCCACAACTCTATCCACCAGTCGTATCCAACGAGGAAGCTGTCATGGCTGATACGAGACTGAAGGCAGTGGCCACTGCCGAAAGCCTGCGGACCCTGTCCGCAGGCATTGGAAGGTCCGCAACGGCAGACGCCGTCGGCGATCTTCAAGGCCATTCCATTTCCGGCCATACCGGTCTTGGCCATGCTTCTTCCGGCGTTCCCGCCGTGACCGCTTGCTGTGCGCAGCGCCTTCCGGGCCTCTCGCACCCCTTTTTCGCCCACACCTCCCCGCCCCAGCGCCCGACCTCCGTTCGGGCCGGTGTCGCCCTGCGTTCTGGCGCCCCCCGCCAGAGCCAGTTGCTGCGGACCGGGCTCCCCTGTTGCAATCCGGTCTTGGCGCTTGGGGCGCCGTGGAAGGATCGGCAGCGGGCGCGAGTCGCATACGCCCCAGGGAAGGTGCCGATGGGCGCGGACCGCGATCCCTCCATCGTCGAAGCCTGCTGAGCGCAGGCCCGTCATGCGGCTGGTCTGCCAGGGCTTCCTCCGGGGTTCTGCGTTCGCCGACCGCTGCGGGTCTCCTCGATGCTTCGATGGTGCGGGCGATCGAACCGCGAGAATCGCCGCAAGGCTTTTCGATGTTTCGTTCTCCCGCACGGTCGCGAGTCCGGATTTTCCACTCAAGGAGTTTTGAACCGATGTCGCAACATGTTTCCCTGGTCCTGTTGCTCGCTGTCGCGGCGCTGGGCAGCGCCTGCAAGCCGTCCGCTCCCGAGGCTGCGGTCGAAGCGGCGGCACCACGTGCCACTGCAGCCGGGGCATCCGCGCCCGGCGCTGCGGACGCAGTCAAGACTGCCCGCGTTACCGAGGCCGATGCCGCGCGGATCGTTGCCGATGTGATGCGTCGGCAGTATCCGGACGGTTACGACGAGAAACACGATTGTTGGATGTTCTCGCGCAAATCCGCGGACGGCGAGACCGGATATTGCATGCGATCCCAGCCGGCGCAGTGGGCCGATGGCGAAGGCGGCAAGTCGCTCTACTTCATCGCCAGCAGTGCAAGTGATATCAACGACGATCTGCGCTATGCGTATGGATCGGTGGATTCCGGCCTCATGGGCGCATTCCAGGTGTCGATCGGCGCCGATGGCGGATGGACGCTGGAGTCCGCGTCGAATGCGATCGACTTCGGCACGGCGGGCGCCTGCGGTTGTGAAGACGCAAAGCTCGCCAGGTTGGGGCGTGGCTATTACGGCTGGATGTTCACCAGCGGCGGCATGTGGCAGGGCATCGTGGTCTCCAATCACGAGATCGTCGCGCCACACAATGGTGGTTTCAAGAACCTCAGCGCGATTCCAGAAATCCGCGAAGAGGCGCAGGACGTGCGGTACGCGGTCGCGGTTGTCGATAGCGATCCGGATGCGGATGTCTATCCGCTGAAAGTGGAAAAATTCGAGTCCGGCAAGAAAACCGGTGAACGCATCATCGGATTCGACCGCGGCAAATGGGCATATCAAACGATTGGCGATTTCTGATTTTCGACAGACACCGACACTTAACATTAGGAAGAACGACATGGCAGGCAACGACAAATTGGATGAGCGTTGGAACGCATCGAAAGAAACGCTGGTCGATGCCGCGCGGACGGCGGGTGTCGATCCCGACATCATGGTCAAGATTTCCGGGTTCGAATCGGGTTTCAATTCCCACGCCAGACCGATTTCGAGCAATCCCGACAAGAACAAGGTGACCCAGTTCGACGGCACCATGGCGATCTCGTCGGCGTACGGCTATGGCCAGTTCCTCAACGGCACCTGGACCGAAATGGTCCAGAAATATGGCGAGAAGTACGGCATCGAGGGTGCCGCGCAAATGACCAAGGAGCAGGCCAACGATCCCGCCATCCGCGACAACCCGAAACTGCAGGCGGCGATGCTCGCCGAGTTCACGCGCGAGAACGTCGTCAAGGGCGCGAAGCTGGGTGGCCCCGATACGGACGCCAATGTCTACGCCTTCCACAATCTGGGCGGCGAGGACGCGACCAAGTTCCTCAATGCGATGCGCGAAAACCCCAATCAACGCGTGGATCAGGTGCTGTCGGCGAAAGTCATCAGCGGCAATCCGTCGTTGTACGGAGACGGCAGCCGGACGCTTGCGGAGTCGTACACCGTGATGGGTCAGCACATGGACCGTTACGAAAAATACGCCACCGAGGCGCGCACGATGGCCGGGCAGACGCCGGCGCCGGACAAGCCGAATCCCGCGCCGGACAACACGCCGTCCGTACCTGGCGGTTCGACGCCTGCGAACAAGTCGCCGATGTCGGACGGTGCGTTGTCGTCGGGCGAGAAAGGCGCGGAAGTGGAAGCGCTGCAGAAGAAATTGAACGCGCTGGGTTACACGGACGCGAACGGTCAGAAGCTCGGTGAGGACGGCAAGTACGGCAAGCACACCAAGGAAGCGGTGGAGCAGTTCCAGCGCGAGAACGGCCTGACGCCCACGGGCACCGCCGATGCGGCGACGCTGAAGATGGCGGACCGGGGCATGACCCGTTTCGCGATGAAGGACGATGTGCTGCAGCCGGGCGAGCGTGGTCCGGATGTGCGCAATCTGCAGCAGTCGCTGGCGGATGCGGGCTACAAGGGTGCGGACGGCAAGCCGCTGGCGGTGGACGGTGTTTACGGCGACGGCACGAAGGCCGCAGTCGGGGCCTACCAGAAAGCCAACGGGCTACCGGAGACTGGCGTTGCGGACAAGGCGACGTTGGTGAAGATGGGCGAGATCATCGTGGTGGAGACGCGCGAGCCGAAGCTGCCTGCGGATCAGACGAAGCCGTCGGATCAGACCAAGCCCACCGACCAGACCAAGCCGACGGATCAAACCAAACCGACGGATCCGACCAAGCCGACGGACCCGACCAAGCCGACGGATCCGACCAAACCGACCGATCCACCGACGCAAACCGACAAGCCGCTGATCTCCAATACCAACCATCCGGACAACAAGCTGTACCAGCAGGCGGTGTCGAATCTGGAGCAACTGGGCCCGAGCGGCGGATTCAAGTCGCGCGAGGAACTGGAGAAGGCGGCGGCAGCGGTGGCTGCGGATGCGAAGGCGACCGGTCTTCAGAGCATCGATCATGTCAGCAAGACGACCGCGCCGAACGGGCAGAACTACCTGGTTGCGGTGCAGGGCGATCCGACGAGTCCTGCGGCGAAGAACTCGTACATCGATCACGGTCAGGCGGTGAACCAGGGCGTCGACCAGAGCACGAAGATGGCCGAGGCGGTCAAGCCGGCGGTGCAGTCACCGCAGCAGGCGACGCAGCAGACCGACCAGCCGCAGCAGGAGTCGAACAAGGTCGCGCTCGGTGCCCGATAGTTGGTTGCAGGGGCCGAGCATTGCGCCGGATTTCCGGTGCAGTATGTCCGGCGCCGGGCCGCGAAT
The DNA here is from genome assembly GCA_964523435.1 of uncultured Xanthomonas sp. Classification (GTDB taxonomy): domain Bacteria; phylum Pseudomonadota; class Gammaproteobacteria; order Xanthomonadales; family Xanthomonadaceae; genus Lysobacter_I. The sequence goes on along the minus strand of CAZGBA010000045.1, from coordinate 6,092 downwards.
GCGGTTCGGCGCCGCTGTATCTGCGGGCCGGTCCTGCTCGGCAGAGGCCGCGTCGCGTCCGGATAGCGCAATCGAACCGTGAGGAGCAGGGCGTCGTGTCGAATATGATGAGAATGCTTGCGCTGTCCGGCATGCTGGCGATCACCGCCTGCAAGGCCGGGCAGCACGCGCCCCCGGCGGAGCGCGCGTCCGAGCCGGAAGCGGCTGCGCCGACACAGGGCGGCCAAGGATCAGTCCAGGGGGAACATCGCATGACCGTGTTGAATGAGTTGTTGGCCCTGTTCGCCACTGAAGACGGCGCGCGCTGGCAGTCCTACGACGGCATCGCGGGCGTTGCGTGGCGGGATGCCCAACCCATCGAAACACCCGAAGTGATCGATCCTGCTGCAAGGTTTTCCCGCTCGGGCACGCTGACGCTCGCAGGATTCGGCGACACCGATCTGCCCGACGGCAAGGTGGGTGCCGATGCCGGCGTACGTCGCGGCAACGAAGGCGAATCGGGCGTCACCCTCAGCGGCGATGCCGATCGGGTGAACGAGGTCGCGGTGGTCAAGTTCTATCCGAGCGACGACTACGAGGACATTCTCAAGCACCAGTTCGCCGCAGGTGCGACGCTCGTGCCGGAAGCCGACCGTTGCGCGCTCAATTTCGGAACGCAGGCCGAAAACTCCGGGAACAACAAGTTCTATCGCATCGAGATCGGCGCCGGGACGCTCGCCCATGTCGAAGCTTTCGTCGACGAGGACGCCGGCCCGTCCGGCCCCGGTTCCACCACCTTCGTGTTCTACAGGACCAAGCCCGAACAGAGAATTGCGGCAATGCAATGTCATGCGGCCCAGCCATAAGCGCTGTGCGCGACCTTCCACCGTCGATATCCATAGAGGAGCGAACTGATGGCTGATATCCGACAGAAAGCAGTGGCCACTGCCAATCACTACGACCAGGGCAATATCGCCGGCCTTGATGCCGCGATGACCCGGCGTCTGATCGCCTCCACCGTGTTGACCGAAAGTCACGGCGGCGATCTTGCAGTCACCAACAAACAGGGTTACGTCGGCCGCTACCAGGCCGGCGCCGGCTGGTTGGCGGATGCCGGCTACGTCGATGCAGATAAACTCAAGGCGTCGATGGCGGGCTACAAGAACGAGTGGGCCTGGGCGCAGGCCGGAGGCATGACGAAGTTCCTCGAAAATCCATCGAACTGGAACAACGGCCTGACTCTGGAAAAATACAAGGCCTCCGACGATCTGCAGGATCGTGCGTTCAAGACCAATTGCGACAAGACCTATCAGCGCGCGGTGAAGGAAGGCGTGTTGGATGCCGACGATTCGCCGGAAAAAGTCGCGGGGTTTCTCAAGGCGCGGCACATCGCCGGTTACGACGGCGCCGTGGCGGCTGCGACCGGCGGCCGCGTCTATCGCGACAGCAACGGCACCAGCAATTACGACTACATGCACGATATCACCCGCAATCGAGATGGGCTGAATCAGCACATGTCGCATGGCGAACAGGTGCAGTCGCCCGTATCGAAACCTGCGCCGATGCAGTCCACGGCACCGTCGCATTTCGTGGCCAGCGGTTTTCTTGCGCAGCAGACGCCCGAGGTGCGTGCCTATCTGGATCTGGTCGCATGGAAAGAGGTGCGTCCGGGCCATTCGCTCAATGCGGACGGTTCTCCTGCGGGCTATCGCGACCGCAACGGCGTGCCGGGCAGCATGGGCACCATGCCGGAGTCGGCGGTCGCCAACAACGGGACGTTCCCGCGCGACGAACTGCAGTACAACGTCGGCCGCTACCAGATGAAGCAGGTCGACGTGGACGACATGCGCAAGCGCTACGACTCGAAAATCGACGATTTCTCACCGGAGAGCCAGGACCGCATCGCGGTCGCGAAGATGAAATACCGCGACGTGATCGAGCCGCTGCAGAATGGCGATATCCGTACCGCGATCCACAACGGCGGAAAGGAATGGGCATCGCTGCCGGGTTCGCCCTACGGACAGGTGCAGGCTGGCTACACCGTCGACAAGGCGGTCGATTACTACAACCAGCGGCTGAGTTTCCATCGCGCGCTTGACCAAGGCCAGACGCCGCCTGCGCAGACCGAGTCGCGGCCGGCGCAGACGCAGGGCGGCGGCATCAACGACACGCTGCTGCTCAAGGGCGAGCGCGGCGAAGGCGTGAAGCACTTGCAGGAAGCGTTGAACAAGGCCGGTATCCGTGATGCCGAAGGAAAACCGCTGCCGACGACAGGCAACTTCGGCGACATGACCGATGCGGCGGTGCGCAAGTATCAGGAACAGAAAGGGCTGGAAGTGGACGGCAAGGCGGGCAAGGACACGCTGACCGCGCTCGGGATTTATCCGGGCCAGAAGCAGGCCGACCAGAAGCAGGCGCCCACGACCGGCAATGTCGCCGAAAAGACCGAGGAGGCTGTGCGCAGATATCAGGAGCAGGCTGCTCCGGGTCAGGGCGGCAATGCCGGCAAGCAACCGTCGACCGAACCCGCGAAGACGCCGTCGGGCGGCAATTTCAGCGACAGGGCCGAAGAGGCGGTGCGCAAGTACCAGGAGCAGGCGCCGGCGACCAATGCCACCGACAAGCCGCTGATCACGAATCCCGCGCATCCGGACAACAAGCTGTATCAACAGGCGCTGTCGAATCTGGAGCAACTTGGGCCGAGCGGCGGTTTCAAGTCGCGCGATGAGATCGAAAAAGCGGCCGCTGCCGTGGCCGTGGACGCCAAGGCGACGGGTCTGCAGAGCATCGACCACATCAGCCGTACGACGGCGCCGAGCGGCCAGAACTTCCTGGTCGCAGTGCAGGGCGATCCGACGAGTGCGGCGGCGAAGAACTCCTATATCGACTACGGCCAGGCAGTAAACCAGACGCTCGATCAGAGCACGAAGATGGCGCAGCAGTCGCAATCGTCATCGCCGACGCAGAAAGCGCCATCGGAAGAAGCGCCGACGCTCGACAATCAGACGCGCGGGAAGACGGTTTGATCGCTTGCATCCCGATCTTGTCACCACACCAACGGGCCATCTTTCGATGGCCCGTTTTTTATCCGAATCGCAAACCGCCTGCTTCGTGTGCGGGGTTCAGCGCAACAGCCCTTCGATCATCCCCGCATGACGTTTCGCCTGTGCATCGCGGCGTAAACGGCTGGCGGTGAAGATCGAGCACATCTCCGCGACTGCGGTGGCTGGGTGGAGCTCGATGACCGTCAACGCCATGCTGCGGGGTCGGCTTGAAGGAATGCCGGGCCTTGCGTCAAGTCTTGCTGCTCGGCCATGCAATCTGCACCTTGCGATGCTTCACTACGCAGTCGCGAAGATACAGATTGATAAGGCTTTGATATGGAACGCCCGCCTCATTGGCCATGCTCTTGAAGTAATCCACCACGTCCTCAGACAGCCGCATGGAGACAGGCTTCTTGAGCTTCGCCGCATAGGGATTCTTGCGGGATTTCATTTTCGACAGATCGTATTCGGCTTTCATAGCGGTCACCGCCTGTAGAAGGAACTTTCATGTTTTGTGGCTTTTCTCGCTGAAATGATCCGGATAACTCCACCACCATTTCGCTCACAGTGGCATATGAGCAGAAGATTTGCGCCGCTGCTCATGCCGAGCATGAGAAATCGTTCTTCAACGGAAGAGGGGGAGTCGTCATGGAACTGTAGGGCGAAGTCATCGTAGAAAACAGACTGGGCTTCCTCGAAGGAAACGCCATGCTTTCTCAGATTTGAGACGGCTTTGGCTTTGTCCCAATCAAACTTCATCATCTGTACATTGTATGGGCGCCATCTGGACTTGCAAGGCCCTCTATTGCGATGCCCGGATTTCTGCTGGGCAATGATCGCGTTTGCTGCTCAGCGCAACAGGCCTTCGATCATCCCCGCATGACGTTTCGCCTGTGCATCGCGGCGTAAACGGCTGGCGGTGAAGATCGAGCACATCTCCGCGACTGCGGTATCGAAGATTTCGTTGACGATCACGTAGTCGAATTCGTGGTAATGCGACATTTCCTCGCGCGCGGCGGCGAGCCGGCGCGCGATGGTGTCTTCGCTGTCCTGTCCGCGCTTGCGCATGCGCTCCTCCAGCGCTTCGCGCGACGGCGGCAGAATGAAGATGCTGACCGCATCCTGCACTTTGTCGCGGACCTGGCGCGCGCCCTGCCAATCGATCTCCAACAGCACATCGCGACCGGCGGCCAACTGCGGCTCCACCGACTGCCGTGCGGTGCCCTTGAGGTCGCCGTGCACCAGCGCGTGCTCGAAGAAATCCCCGGCGTCGATCATCCGCTGGAATTCGGCTGCGTCGATGAAGTGGTAATGCTGGGCGTGAGTTTCGCCCGGACGCGGCGCACGCGAAGTGAACGAGATCGACAGGGCGATGTTCGGATCGCGCGCCAGACAGGCGTTGACGATGCTGGACTTGCCCGCACCCGAGGGTGCCGCGACGATGAAAAGGGTTCCGCGCATGGGAGTTGACTGGCCGGAGACGTGAGCCGAAGTCGCGGCAGCATGCCTCAACTCCGGCCGCAAGTCATTCAAGGGATCATTCGATGTTCTGGGACTGCTCGCGGATCTGGTCGATCAGCACCTTCAGCTCCACCGCCAGCGCCGAGGTCCGCGCATCCACGGATTTCGATCCGAAGGTATTGGCTTCGCGATTGAATTCCTGCAGCAGGAAGTCGAGCCGGCGACCCACGGCTTCCTTCTGGCCCAACACCCGGCGCAGTTCGGTGATGTGGCTGTCGAGCCGGTCGAGTTCTTCATCGACATCGAGTTTCTGCAGCGCCATCACCAGTTCCTGCTCGAAGCGGCCCGGGTCCAGCGGCTGCGGCAGATCGGCGAGGCGGTTCACCAGTTTCTGCTTCTGCCCGGCGCGGATCGCAGGCATCAGCGTGCGCGCATCCGCAGCGTGGCGTGCGATCGCGTCGACGCGATCGAGGATGTTCGCCGAGAGGTTCGCGCCTTCGCGGGCGCGCGCGTCGACGAATTGATCCAGCACTTCGTCGAGCAGCGACAGCGCTTCGGCGTGCAGCGCCGCCGGATCGCCGGTCTGGGTCTGCAGCACGCCGGGAAATTTCAGCAGTTCGGTCATCTCCACGCGCAGGGTCGGAAAATGCTCGTGCAGATTGCGCCCGAGCGCCGCGAGATGCGACACCCGCGCCGGATTGAGCTGCAGCATCTCGTCGTGATCGCCATTGCGCAGGCGCATGCCGAGTTCGACCTTGCCGCGCGAGACCAGCTTGGCGACGTGCTCGCGGATCGACGGCTCCACCGCACGCAGTTCATCGGGCAGACGCACGCCGAGTTCGAGAAAACGATGATTCACGGCGCGCACTTCGCAGCTCAGCGTGCCCCACGATGTGTTGCGTTCACCGGCGGCGAAAGCGGTCATGCTGCGGATCATTCGTTGCTCCTCATTCAATCTTCCTCATCGTGGGCAGGCAGACGCCGTGTGGCCTGCGAAGCCCATAGCGGCCAGCGGGCATTATCCGCGAAACCCGCGCCAGCGCGGCGACAGGATCTCAGCTTCGCGCATCGCAGCTTCGGGCGTTTTGAGCCCACTCAAGCGCCGCTCAACGGGTTCGAGCGGGGTTTCCATGGGGTGAGGACAGGAGGCGCGGCCGGTGCCGATGCTAAACTCCCGCGCTTTCCAGCAGGCCACCCTCCGCATGAGCATTGCCCGTCCCAGTGGCCGCACGCCCGAACAACTGCGTGCCGTCAAGATCGAACGCGCATACACCCGCCACGCCGAGGGTTCGGTCCTGGTGTCCTTCGGCGACACCCGCGTGCTGTGCACCGCCAGCGTCGACAACAAGGTGCCGGGCTTCATGCGCGGCAAGGGCGAAGGTTGGATCACGGCCGAATACGGCATGCTGCCGCGCGCCACCCACACCCGCAGTGATCGCGAGGCCGCGCGCGGCAAGCAGGGTGGACGCACGCTGGAAATCCAGCGCCTGATCGGCCGCTCGCTGCGCGCCTGCGTCGATCGCGGCGCCTTGGGCGAACGCACCATCACCCTCGACTGCGACGTGCTGCAGGCCGACGGCGGCACCCGCACCGCGGCGATCACCGGCG
>CAZGBA010000044.1:0-30470 GCA_964523435.1 uncultured Xanthomonas sp. | reverse complement strand
CCCCGCAACACCGCGAACAATTTGCGCAGCACGCCGGGCAGTGGCACTCCCAGCAGCAGCGATGCGAAGAACGCGAACACCAGCGAAGGAGCCACCTCGAAATGCAAACCCGCGATCATCGCGATGGCGCTTGCCGCGAACACGAAGGCCACCGACGCCAGCACCTGGCGTGCACGGCTGTGGGCAGCGAAATCGATATCGGCAAACAGTACGTTCGGCGTGTTGAGACACAGCGCTCCGTAGCCGTTGCGGGTGATGACGGTATCACCTGCCCTGTCGACGATCTCTTCACGGATCGGCATGCCTTCCGCGCCGTTGTAGGCGACCCGGCGCTCGCGACGCGGCAGTTTCTCGCCGGTCAGCACTCGCTCCAATGCCTCGCGCGCGCGGATATCCGCATGCGCCTGCGCCTCGGCTTCGCCGACATCCGACCAGCCGAATCGCCGCACCGTGACCTGACGCTTGCGCTCACGATGCTGCAGGTGGGCTTCGGCCCAGTATTTCGGGATGATCATGATCCGCTCCAGGACGGTGGGTCATCGATCGCCGAACTGCGCGCGCATGGAGAAAGGCGCCGCGACGGCGCCGAATATCGATCCACGATTTCCACAGCAGACGACTCCGAATGCCCCTTGGACTGCGGCTATCGAACACCAGCCACGACGCAATCGCAATAGCGGGGCGATACGCTGCCCGAACCGGCCGGCCGTCAGGCTCGGGCGCGTCGGGGAAAGCCCACCAGACGCTGCAGATCCTCGTCCCAGAGTTTCAGCCGTGCGCAGCGCAGGCTGGCCCAGAACGTCAGTCGTGGCGCCGTCTGAAGAACCGGGCTGGATTCGTAGGCTTCGCGCAGACGATAGTTGGGAATGCGGCTGGCGAGATGATGGATGTGGTGATAGGCGATGTTGCCGGTGAACCAGTGCACCACCCGCGGCAGATCGTAGAAGGAGCTGCCGGAGACCGCGGCGTCGAGTGAGTTCCACTGCTCGCCGCGCGCCCAGTAGGCGCCCTCGAACGTGTGCTGGACATAGAACAACCACACACCCGCAGCGCCAGCGATCAGCACCACCGGGAGATGCACCAGCAGCGCGATGTGCCAGCCGACCGTCCACCACATTGCGACGAAGACGATGGCCAGCACGAGATCGTTGAGCAGCACGCTCATCCATTCCCTACGCCACGTGAACGGCATGTCGAACGGAAAACGATGCTTGATCACGAACTGGTACAGCGGGCCGATGCCCAGCAGCACCGGCGTACTGCGGTAGAAGCGATACGCGAAGCGGCCGAACCACGAGCGCTGGCGGTATTCGGCGACAGTCAGGGTCTCGATGTCGCCAACTTCGCGCCGGTCGAGATTGCCGGAAGTGCCATGGTGGATGGCGTGGGTCTTCTTCCAGTAGCCGTAAGGAAACAGCGTGATCACGCCGAGGCAGCGGCCGACCATGTCGTTGGTGCGCTGACTGGCGAAAAACGAGCCGTGCCCGCAATCGTGCTGGATGATGAACGTCCGCACATACAGACCAGCGGTCGGCAAGGACAGCAGCAGCGTCCACAGATAATTCCATTCATCGATCACGCTCCAGGCCATCAGGCCCCAGAGCGCGAAGAACGGCACGAGCGTGTTGACGAGTTGCCACACCGCGCGACTGGCGATGGGTTCGGCGAACTGCGCGCATCTCTGGCGCAATTGCGATGCATGGTGCTTGAGGGAATCGGTCGCGTTGGCGGTTGCAGTCACAGTCGCAGGGTCATTCACGCGATTAACTCCCAAGTGATGACCCATTGTGTGGGCGTCAGGGCAACATCGCAATGCGTGCGCAGGCGTATGGTACGGGGCGCATCACATACGGCAGCGCATGTTCATGTCTTCGGCTTCGGCCGATCGCTCGAAGGCGGCCCTTTGCGGTGCGATTTTGGCGCGGGTTTTCCACCGTGTGGTTTCGCGAAATGCGGTCGTGGCGCGCGCGGTTTGTCGCCGTGCGGTTTATCGCCATGAGGCTTGAAGCTGCGCGGTCTGGGCGCGTGGTCGTCGCCTTCATGCCCTGCAGCGCCCTGCCCTCCGCCGCCCACTTCATCCAGCCGCTGCAGACGCAGCGGTTGCCCGGACACGCGGACTTTCTTCAGATGCATCAGCAGCGGCTTGGGCATGCCTTCGGGCAAGTCCAGAATCGAATGATCGTCGTGGATGTCGATGCGACCGATGTACTTGCTGTCGAGTTCGGCCTCGTTGGCGATCGCGCCGACGATGTTGCCCGGCTTCACGCCGTGCATGTGTCCGACCTCGATGCGGTACGTCTCCATGCCCGGCTCCGGCGCGGAGCGCGGCGCGAAGTCTTTCTTCGGCGCGAATTCCCTGGCCGGACGTTCGCGAGGCGCACGTTCGGAAAAACCGTGCGCATCGCGGGATTCGCGCTGAGGGCGTTCTCCACGATCGGCAAATCTGTCGGCGGACCTGTCGCCGCCACGATCGGCGCGCTGCGCACGCTCCGCATATTCGCGCTGCTGCGCGAACGGCTGCGGCTTGCGATCCGGGGCGAGCAGCAGCGGCGTGTCGCCCTGCAACAGCTTGGCGAGGGCTGCGGCGATTTCGATCGCCGGCACGTTCTGCTCGCGCTCGTAGCGCTCGACCAGTTCGCGATACAGGCCGATATCGCCGCCGCTGTTCTCGTCCAGCGCGAGTGTTTCGGTGATGCGGGCGAGGAACCGGGTGACACGGGCGTCGTTGACGCTCTCGACCGTCGGCAGCTGCATTTCCTCGATCGGCTGCCGCGTCGCGCGTTCGATCGCGCGCAGCATGCCCTTCTCGCGGGGACTGACGAACAGGATCGCTTCACCGCTGCGCCCGGCGCGACCGGTGCGGCCGATGCGGTGGACGTAGCTTTCGGTGTCGTAGGGAATGTCGTAATTCAGGACATGGGTGATGCGTTCGACATCGAGACCGCGCGCGGCCACATCGGTGGCGACGAGGATGTCGATCTTGCCGTCCTTGAGATTCTGGATGGTCTTCTCGCGCTGCGCCTGCTGCACGTCGCCGTTGATCGCGGCGGCGGCGAGCCCGCGCGCCTGCAGCTTTTCGGCGAGCTCATCGGTGCCCAGTTTGGTGCGCGCGAACACCAGCATCGCATCGTAGGGTTCGGCTTCGAGGATGCGGGTCAGCGCATCGAGTTTGTGCAGCCCGCTGACGAACCAGAAGCGTTGGCGGATATTCGTCGCGGTGGTGGTCTTGGCGGCGATGGTGACTTCCACCGGGTCGCGCAGATAGGTCTGGGCGATGCGGCGGATCTGGCTGGGCATGGTCGCCGAGAACAGCGCGACCTGGCGCGCTTCCGGCACTTTCTTCAGCACGGTTTCGACATCGTCGATGAAGCCCATGCGCAGCATTTCGTCGGCTTCGTCCAGCACCAGCGCCTTGAGTTCGGACAGATCGAGGGTGCCGCGATCGAGGTGGTCGATGACCCGGCCCGGGGTGCCGACGACGACGTGAACGCCGCGCTTCAGCGCCTGCAACTGCGGGTAGTAGCTCTGGCCGCCGTAGATCGGCAGCACGTGGAAGCCCGGCAGCTTGTTGGCGTAGCGCTGGAAGGCCTCGGCGACCTGGATCGCGAGCTCGCGCGTGGGCGCCAGCACCAGCACCTGCGGCTTGGTTTTCGTCATGTCCAGCCGCGACAGCAGCGGCAGGGCGAATGCGGCGGTCTTGCCGGTGCCGGTCTGGGCCTGTCCGAGCACGTCGCGACCGGCCATCAGCGCCGGAATGGTCGCCGCCTGGATCGGCGACGGGGTCTCGTATCCGACCTCTTTCACTGCGGCCATCACGCCCTCGGCCAGACCGAGATCGGCAAAACGCAGGGCGGGGGTTTCGGTGGACATGCAGCACTTCCGGACAACAGGTGGTCGGCTATTGTGCGCCCTGACGCTAGGGTTGTCGCTCCAAAACGCGTTTCCGGGACCAGCGATAGTCCACGAATACAGGGAAATGGTCGGAGGGATAGCGTCCGTCGCGCGCATCGATCGCGGTCGTCGCGCGCCGCGCAAGCAGCCCTCGCGCGAAGATCCAGTCGATCCTGCGCTCGGCGCGGCCGGTGAAGGCGTGGAACGTGGCGGCGGGCCCCTGGAGCTTCGGCGCTTCGAGCCAAGCGTCGCGCAATTGCGCCGACAACAGGGCATGGACGCGGCTGTCGGGCGAGGTGTTGAAGTCGCCCATCACGATTGCAGGCACGTCCTTCGGCTGCCGCGCCAGATGGGCCAGGATCAGTTCGGCGCAACGGATGCGGGCCGCCTCGTCTTCATCGCGATACGGCAGATGGGTGTTGTAGACGTAGAAGCGCCGACGACTCGACCGGTGCTCGAACAGCGCCCACGTCGTCAGGCGCGGGTAGAGATTTCCCCAGGTGATGCTGCCGGCCACCTCCGGCGTATCCGACAGCCAGAAATCGCCCGATTCGATCACCTTCAGCACCTTGGTGCGATAGAACACGCCCACATGCTCGTCGCTGTCGCCGCCGCGCCGGTCGCGCCCGAACCAGGCGTACCCGTCGAGACGTTCGATCAGGAAGTCGCCCTGCGGCTTGTGCAGTTCCTGTGTGCCGATGAGGTCCGGGCGATGGCGACGGATCGTATCGGCCATCAGCTCGCGGCGCGCTTCCCAGCGGTTGGCGCCATCCGCCGTCACCGGCAGGCGGACGTTGAAGGTCATCACCCGCAGCGACTGCGCCCATGCGGGAACGGCGATCCCGCATAGGCACAGGGCCATCAGGATGCGGCACAGACCGGAAACAAGTAGACGGCTCATGGTGCGACGGACTCCGACTCGGCATTCGGGCCACAACATACCGCGAGAGGAGCATGCCCAGCGATTCCCGCGCGTCGCAGAATTTCGTCGCAGATGGCTGCTGCAAAGCAACAAACACGCATCTCAGTTGTTCCCCGGGGCACTGCACGCATGCTGTGCGATCCGGTCGGTACGCGGCAACGCTTTCCGGCCGAATGCACGGGATTCGACCGCATCGACCGGCCTTGGCTGCTGCGCGATCGACCCGACCGGGGACCATGTCCAGGCGACCCGGGATCGAGCCGATTTGCAAATTCCGGCGATTCACGGCAAACACGTCGATCCCGCGACATCATGCATGCCGCGCGCACCGGTCGATACGATGCGACCGTCCCCCCTGAAATGGAGAAACCATGAACCTTCGCTTGTTGTTGCCCGCAGCCCTGCTGGTCTGCATCGCCGGCCAGTCCGCTGCAGCGCCGCCTGTCACGCCGCCGGCCGGATCCACCCTGACCCCCACCGCGACAGGCGACGACAGCCTCTCGTTCGTCAGCATCCAGTACCGGAACCGCGCGCAATTGCAGGCGCTGGCGTCGCGCTTCCAGCACATGATCGTCGACCGTACCGCCAGGACCGTGCGCACCGAAGCCACGGCGCAGGAGATCCTCGACATCAAGGGTATGGGCCTGTCGGTGCTCGTCGATCAGGCCGCCACCGACCGCATCCGCAGCGCCGAATCGGCGATGGCGCAACAGCAGTTCGGCACCCGCAGCATCAGCGGCTACGCCTGCTACCGCACGGTCGAGGAAACCTACACCACCATCGACCAGCTCGTCGCCGCCAAGCCGGCGCTGGCCAGCATGTCGATCATCGGCCCCAGCTGGCTGAAGTCGCGCAACACCGGCGGCTACGACATGAAGGTGCTGCGGCTGACCAATTCGGCCACGAACGCCTTGCGCCCGAACAAACCGCCGATGGTGGTGTTCGGCTCGATCCACGCGCGTGAATACACGCCGGCCGAACTGGTCACCCGCTATGCAGAATGGCTGGTCAACGGTTACGGCACCGATCCCGAAGCCACCTGGCTGATGGACAACTACACCTTCTACCTGATCCTGCAGGCCAATCCAGACGGCCGCAAGAAGGCGGAAACCGGTCTGTCGTGGCGCAAGAACGTCAACAACACCAACGGCACCTGCAGCGCGAACAGCGTCGGCACCGATCTCAACCGCAACTTCCCGTTCCACTGGAACACCGTCTCCGGCGGCTCCAGCCCCAACGCCTGTGCCGAGACTTATCACGGCCCGGTCGCGCAATCGGAACCGGAAACCCAGAACCTCGTGCGCTTCGTGGCCGGCACGCCCGGTGCGGGCGGGGTCTACTCCGGCGGCATTTTCCCGGACCGCCGCAGCGACGCCGTCAGCAGCGCGGCGCCCGACGACTATCAGGGCCTGTTCCTCGACATCCACAGCTATTCGCAGTTGGTGCTGTGGCCGTGGGGCGACACCTCCAGCGCCGCGCCGAACAGCGCCGCACTGCGCACGTTCGGCCGGCGCATGGCGTGGTTCAACAGCTACCGTCCGCAACAGTCGGCCGAGCTGTACGGCACCGACGGCGCCACCGACGACAACATGTACGGCCTGCTCGGCGTCCCCAGCTACACCATCGAGCTGGGCGTGTCGTTCTTCGAATCCTGCACGACGTTCACGTCGTCGACGCTGCCGAAGAACCTGTCGATGCTGAAGTACGCCGCACGCAATCTCACCGCGCCATATCGCTATCCTTCGGGCCCGAACACCGTCAGCGTGTCCACTTCCAGCGCCACGGTCAGCGCCGGCACGCCGGTGACGATCACCGCAGCCCTCAACGACAGCCAGTTCAACCAGACCAACGGCACCGAAGCCACCCAGGCCATCGCATCGGCCCGGCTTTACGTCGATATCCCACCGTGGGAAGCCGGTGCCGTCGGCATTGCGATGAGCGCCAGCGACGGCAGCTTCAACGCCACCAGCGAAACCGCCACCGCAAGCCTCTCCACCACTGCGCTGGGCGTCGGTCGCCACATCGTCTACGTGCAGGGCACCGACGCCTCCGGCGCGCTCGGCACGCCGAATGCGGTGCTGCTGAACATCACCAGCGGCGGTGGCGGCGGCAACGTCGCGCCGGTCGCGAACTTCAGCGCCAGCACTTCGGGCCTGACCGCGAGCTTCACCGACACCTCCACAGACAGCGACGGCAGCATCGCCTCGCGCACCTGGAGCTTCGGCGACGGCACGCTCTCCACCGCGACCAATCCAAGCAGGACATACTCAGCCGCGGGCACCTACAGCGTCAGCCTGACCGTCACCGACAACGGCGGTCTGAGCAACACGAAGACGCAGTCGGTCACGGTCGCCGCCAGCGGCACGCAGACCTACACCAACGGCACCGATGTACCGATCGCCGACAACGCCACCGTCAACAGCCCGATCGTCGTCTCTGGCCGCACCGGCAATGCGCCGGCCACCACGCCGGTGCTGGTCAACATCGTCCACACCTACAAGGGCGACCTGAAGGTCGATCTGGTCGCACCGGACGGCAGCGTGTATGTGCTGCACAACCGCACCGGTGGCAGCGCCGACAACATCAACCAGACCTTCAGCGTGAATCTGTCGACCGAAGCGCTGAACGGCACCTGGAACCTGCGCGTTAACGACAACGCCGCCGGCGACGTCGGTCGTATCGACAGCTGGAGCATCACCTTCTGAGCCATTGCCTGAAAGCGAACCATCACGGAACCCAGGCTTAGGCCTAATACCGGTCAGTCAAGCCTCGTCGCATTTGCAGATTTTCTCCTCCCCTTGCGCGAAGCGCAGGGGGAGGTTGGGAGGGGGTGCTCTTGGCGACAAAAAGCACCCCACCCCAACCCTCCCCTCTACCTTCGGTTGAAGGGAGGGAGAAAAATCGCTCGTCGCGAGCCATGCCCATCACGTTTGACTGACTGGCATCAGGCTTCGGCCCGGGTTCCGTGCGTTTGAAGCCGATGCATCACCGTCGCAACGACAGATTGGCGTGTGGCAAGCGCGATCCGTGCATACTGCGGGCCACCACGCAACGCGAACGACGCCTCCGATGCTCGACAAATACGCTCCGCGTCTGTCCGATCTTCATGGCGTTGCACGATTGGGCGTGGACGCGACCACCGGCGTCGCCGATCTGGTCGAAGCGATGCACGCCGCGATCGCCCGTCCCGACCTGGGTTTGCGACACGTGGCACCGAAGCGCACCAGCGGCATCGCCGGCCTGGTTTATCGCAGCATTCGCGGCGTGACCGGATTGACCGGCGCCGGATTGAATGCGGCGCTCGGTCGACAAGGCGCCGCCTACCAGCGCACCTCGACGCAGCGCGAAGCGATCGTCGCGGCGCTCAACGGCGTGGTGGGCGATCACCTCGCGATCACCGCCAATCCGCTCGCGATCCCGATGCGGCTGCACCACGCGGGCCAACCGCTGACACTGCGCACGGATCAATTGTCCGAAGCGATTCCCGATGCCGGCCGCAAACTGCTCGTCCTGGTGCACGGGCTGTGCATGAACGATCTGCAGTGGACGCGCGATGGCCACGATCACGGCGCGATGCTCGCGGAAGCGCTCGGCTACACGCCGCTATATCTGCATTACAACACCGGACGATCCATCGCACAGAATGGCCACGCCTTCGCGGAGCTGCTGGAAACGCTGCATGCACAGTGGCCGATGCCGGTGGACGAGATCACGATCATCGGGCACAGCATGGGCGGACTGCTCGCGCGCAGCGCCTGTCATCATGCCGCCGCGCACGAACACGCCTGGCTCGGCTCGCTGCGCAATCTCGTCTGCATGGGTTCGCCGCATCAGGGCGCGCCGCTGGAACGCGGCGGACGCTGGATCGATCTCGTTCTCGCAGCGACACCTTTCGCGGCGCCGCTCGCGCGCGTCGGCAAACTCAGAAGCGCCGGCATCACCGACTTGCGCCACGGCAACGCGCTGTCGACGCACCGCCGTCATCGCGCGGTGTCGCTGCCCAAAGGCGTGCGCTGCTATGCGATGGCGGCGACCACCGGCAGTCGCCGCGGCGATCTGAAGGACCGCTGGATCGGCGACGGTCTGGTGCCGGTCGCCAGCGCGCTCGGCCATCATCCCGATCCGGATCGCGTCACCGGATTCGCGAAGAACCGGCAGTGGATCGGCTACGGCATGCATCATCTGGATCTGCTCGATCACCCCGATGTCGCGGACCGCCTGCTGCGCTGGTTGACGCCTAAACCGCCGCGACGGGACTGATTGCTGCCTTTTACCGCGAGGGTCTGAGATCATGGCCGGATGACCGAGCCCACCGATTTCGCCGCACTGTCGCTGTCTCCCACCCTGCTGCAGGGCATCGATGCCCTCGGCTACACGGCGATGACGCCGGTCCAGGCGCAGGCGCTGCCGGCGATTCTCGAAGGCCGCGACGTGATCGCGCAGGCGCCCACCGGCAGCGGCAAGACCGCCGCATTCGGACTCGGGCTGCTGCATCGGCTCGATCCGGGCACGACCCGCACCCAGGCGCTGGTGCTGTGCCCGACGCGCGAACTCGCCGATCAGGTCGGCAAGCAATTGCGCAAACTCGCGACCGGCATCCCCAATCTCAAGATCTCGATCCTCTGCGGCGGCATTCCGCTGGGGCCGCAGCTCGCGTCGCTCACCCACGAGCCGCATGTGGTCGTCGGCACGCCCGGGCGCATCCAGGAACTCATGCAGAAGAAAGCGCTGCAACTGGGCGGGCTGCGCACGCTGGTGCTGGACGAAGCCGACCGCATGCTCGACATGGGTTTCGAGGACGCGATCCGCGACATCGTCAAGCGCACGCCGAAAGAGCGGCAAAGCCTGTTGTTTTCCGCAACATTCCCCGACGCCATCCGCGCGCTGGGCAACGCCATGCTGCGCAATGCGGTGGAAGTCAGCATCGACGGCGGCGCCGAGCCGGACACGATCGAGCAACTGTTCTTCGAAGTCGAGCAGGACCGAAAAGCGCCGCTGCTTGCAGCCCTGCTGTTGAACTATCGGCCGGTGTCGTGCGTGGTGTTCTGCAACATGCGCAAGGACACCGAAGAAGTGGTCGGCTCTCTGTCGCACTACGGATTCACGGCGCTGGCGCTGCATGGCGACATGGAACAGCGCGACCGCGACGAAGTGCTGGTGCGCTTCGCCAACCGCAGCTGCAGTGTGCTGGTGGCCAGCGATGTCGCCGCGCGCGGACTCGATGTGGAAGATCTCGGCGCGGTCGTGAACTACGACCTGCCGACCGACGCCGACACCTATCTGCATCGCATCGGCCGCACTGGACGCGCCGGGCGCGACGGACTCGCGCTCAGCCTGTGCATGCCGCACGAACTGCCGCGCAAGACCGCGATCAGCGAACGCCTGGGCAAACCGCTGCGCTGGGAGCGCATGCAGCCACTGGCCGGAAGGCCGCAGAACGTACCGGTTGCCGCAATGGTGACGCTGCGCATCGACGCCGGTCGCACCGACAAACTGCGGCCCGGCGACATCGTCGGCGCGCTCACCGGCGATGCGGGACTCAAAGCAGATGCCGTCGGCAAGATCGATGTGTACGCCACGCGTTCGTATGTCGCGATCGCACGCGCACAAGCCGACACCGCGCTGTCACGTCTGCGCAGCGGCAAGATCAAAGGCCGCAAGTTCCGCATCAATCGCCTGTAATCCAAAAATGGGCTGGGCTGACAAGCCCAGCAAAAAAATCAAGTGATATCGGTTGCTGGGCTTGTCAGACCGGCCTACTCGACTGCGCAGCGGCAAAGTCAAAAACCACAAGTTCCACATCAATCGCCTGTAGGAAGCGATTCAGACCAGAGCATCGACCACAGATTCCTGGGGCAAGCTCAAGCTCGCCGCAACAACGCACGAATCATTCCACCGAAACGCCGTCTGCCACATCGATCGATTCCGATCCACGTATCGCATCGCCGATGCGTGCCGGTACCGGACAGTAGTGGCGCGCATCGATAGCGAACATCAATCGCGTAATCGGGCCGGTCCCACGCGACTCGAAATCGCTTGACAAACACAGATTTCCGACCGGAAAAAAACAGATTATTCGCTTGTTTTCAAGCGTTTTTCATGGTCGCAGCCTGTGCGACCACGTTCAGGATAATGGACAGCACGCAAAGACATCACCGCATCCACGACCGCCCGATTGCGTGCCGGGCGGACCTCTCGTAGATCACCGGGAAAGCGACAGGGAGTCGCCTTCCGCAAGGACGCTCAGCCTTCGACGACGCACGCCACGGATGGTGCGCGCCGTCGCGGCGGACGGTACAGCACGCAGGCGGCGGAAGCCGAAAAGCCGCAACAGAGTAGGCAATCAATCAAAGGAGCAATACCCATGCCCAATCTCGTCCAGGAACTCAACAGTCTCGACTTCAGCGTCTACATCGGTGGTCCGCTGCAGGCGGCGGTGCAGGCGCAGCATGCCGCGTCGATGTCGCAGGTCAACTTCATCAAGGAAGTCGGCTTCGAGAAAGACGGCAACGGCAACATCACCGACCTGCGTTACGTCGACTTCAACTACAGCAAATCGGTGCCGAACCCCCATTTCGGCAAGACCGCACAGCAGCTGATCGATGAAGGTCTGCCTGCTGCCACCGATACGACCTCGATCTTCCTGCCGTCCGAAGTCAACATCAGGGTGCCTTTCCTGACCATGCTGACGATCCCGGCACTGCGGATCGAAACGCTGACGATCGACTTCAACGCCAAGCTGACCTCGACGGAGACTTCCAACGTCTCCAGCGAGTTCGCGGCCAGCGCCGAACTCGGCATCAACTACAAGATCGTCAACTTCAAGGCCTCCGCGTCGTACAAGCGGACCGCCAGCAGCGGCACCAGCGTCGAGAAGACCTACAACCTCGGCGTGCGCGTGCACGCGGTGAACGACGAAATTCCGGCCGGTCTGGATCGCATCCTGACCATGCTGGAAGACAGCATCGTCAGCGCCTGATGCAACACCCGGGGCCGGCCTCGTGCCGGCCCCACTTCCAACACTTTTCCAGGATACGACCATGCCTACTCTCAACGAATACCTCGGCGGCCTCTTCAGCAGCATCACCGATGCGCGGGTGATGGCGGACGTACAGACCGTGCAGGTCGCCGAGCAATACGCGAAGCACGATCTGCTCAAGCATTTTTCGGTGCCGCGCATGCGCATCAGCGATATCGAGCTGACCATTCCGGTCGCGATCGAAGGTCTGACCGAACGCACCGGACTGCAGCTGGACCCGATCGGCAACGCCGAGTTCAAGCGCGTCGCCGCGCGCGAGCTGGCGCGATCCGTCGGCTATATCGAACTTCCACCGGTCGCCGCCCAGAAGCTGCTGACGGCGCTGGACAGCCGGATCGCATCGCTCATCGACCACATCATGGTCAATCAGGACATCCACAAGTCGATGTGGACGTTCGCCGAAGACATCACGATGACATTGTTCGAAATCGGCACGGAAGCGAAGCTGCACGATGGAAAATTCCCGGACGGTTATGCGCAGGACATGATCGCCAAGCGCACCTACGAGCTCGGCATCGGCCTGGTGACGGGCGTCGTCGACAAACCCGTGCTCGATCAGCTTTCGGTCATCGCCGAATCCCATCGCCTGCGCGAACAGCGTCCGGAAGACGTGATCCGCATCCGGATGACCGTCAGCGAAGACGGGATGGAATGGCAGACCATCGAAAAGAGCGACGGCACCCTCGAACGCAAGCTGCTGCCGGAGTAAGCGACCATGCTCAGATCGACATTGCAACTCACGCGGCAGCTCTCCGACGCGCTGCTCGAACTGCCGGGCATCGTGCGCCAGTTCGAACGCAAATCGCCGCAGGTCATGACGACGCTCATGGACTGGATCCGTCGCGCCGAGGATCTGCTCTCCACCCACCGCCTGATCGAAGCTGCGGAAATCTCGGGCTTGAAAGCGCGGATCCTCGCACCCGTGTTCGACGACGACAAACGCGGCACGCTGCGCCGGCGTCAGCAGACGATCGCGATCGCTCTGGTGCACGAACTGCAACTCCCGCTGCAGCACGCGCTGCAACCGCGCGCACTCAAGGTGGAGCAGGCACGCGATATGGCGCGTCAGCTGCTGCTGATCGTCGCCCAGAGCGGTGCGATCGTGTACGACCCTTCCGTCGATTTCGAGACGATGGTCGACCGGATCTGGGCGCTGTGCACGCAGCACGAACAGCTGAAGCCGCTCGCGACGCAGTTGAAGATGCTGCTGTCGACAGACGACATCCGGCTGCTGCTGGCGGAAGAACTCGACCCGGCCGATTTCGTCGGTGGCTAGGCGCATCCGGGGCGAGAGCGGGCCAGCCGCCCGTTCCGCCCCGTGCGCGAAGCATCGCCGCTCAGGCGCGCGTCAACGACCAGAACGGAATATCGCGACGCAAGCGATAGCCCATGTGCAGGTACAGCAACATGGCGCGCGGATTCTCGTAGCTGACATGCAGATAAGGCACGCGGCCGGCCGACAGGATGTCGTTGCCGAGCGTTGCGGTCAGACGGCGGGCATAGCCGCGACCGGTGAAATCGGGATGCGTGCAGATCGCACTGACCTCCTGCCAGGCGTCGGTCGCGAGCCGTTCGCCGACCATCGCCGCGAGCCGGCCATCGACGTACATGCCGAAGTAGCGCCCGAGATCCATCGTGCGTTCGCGGAAGTAATGCGGGTAGACCAGCGCGGTCAGCGCCAGCACATCCGCGCGCTGCGCATCGCCAAGACGGATGATCCCGGGCCCGTCGTTGGCATCGATCTGCGCAGTGCAGACCATCTGCGCCAGCGGTCGGAACGCCTGCAAGCTCCAGCCATCCGGCACCATCGGCGCAACACCGAGCAGATAGACGCTTTCGCCCGGCGCGACCAATGCCTCGAAGGCTTCGTCCACGCGCACATCGGTATCCGCCACGCCAAGGAACGGCGCGAACCCGGATGGATAGCGCGCGACTTCGCCGACGACACGGGCGACCGCCGCATGACGGCTGCGCAGCGCGGTCCAGAATGGATTGTCGAGATCGTCGTGGTGCATGATGCCGAAGTGCGTCGCGCGCTCAGCGTGAGCCCGCGAGGTAGGCCTTGTCCGCCTCGGCGCGCGCCTGTGCGTTCGCGTTCTTGCGCCCGGCGACCGGAACGCTGCGGTGAATCGTGCGATGGCTGTCGATCCCGCGAATCTCGAGCGTTTCCGGCGCACCTTTCGGCTTCATGCGCACGATGATCGCGAACGCATGACCATCGGCTAGCCGCCACTCCACCTTGCCGTGTTCGTAGTCGCTCAGGGTCAGCGGCGTATCGAAGACGGTATCGCCACGCACGTTCTCGACCGTCAGCATCGCGTCTTCGGCGGAGAAGTAAATGAACAGGCCATAGCCATCGCTGCCCTTGCAACGCAGCGCGTTGTCCTGTCCTTCCTCCAGTTCGGCATCGGCGAACGCCTGGCGGCAGTCCTTGGCGAGATCGGTGTACCCGCTCGCGAACACCGGAGATGCAGCTTTCGCGGAAGGATTCGCCATCACCAGCAACAGCGACAACAGCGCGCATTGCAGCATGTTCTTGTGCATGGAAATCATCTGATGAACGTTCATTGCGATTGTCGGCCGCCCTCGCGACGCAGCGCAAGCCCGCATTCAATGCGGAGCGCCGCGCTTTTCATCGTAGGCACCGGTGGTGAACGCCCATCCCGCCATGGGCACCCTCTTCGGATGCGCGCAATCGTCGAACCACACCGGCATCGTCGCGGTCGCGGTCTCCGCCGCAGCGGTCACGATCGTTGCGGTTTCCCAGACGCGGGGCTGCATCGCCGGCTTCAATTCGACACCGGGCATCAGCCGGTCCTTCCGGCCACGGTCCAGGGTCATCCGATACGTGAAACTGCAGCCTTGGTCGCTCTTTTTCTTGTCCACGGCGTCGATCGACACCACACGCGCCTGCATCGGCGCGCGTCTGATCAGCGCGAGATATTCAGGCGGCAGTGCTGGCAATCCATCCGCCTTCGTCTTTTCGTCGCCTTCGACGAGCAGGAACATGCCGTGCATCTGTTCGCGAGGCTCGTAACCATGATTGATCGCGTTGACGAACGCCATGCGTTTGCTGTCAGGAATCATGTAGCGACGCGCCCCCCAGCGCACGGGCAGCATCGCGTCCGGAAAACCGGCGAAACCCTGCGCGTTCGGTCGCTGGTAATCGAATCGCAGCCCACCATCGGGCCCGATCACGATCTTGCCGCGATTCGCACCGTACAAGCCCAGGCAGCCATGCCAGGTCGCAGCGACGCCGGCATCGGGCGCCAACGAGATCCGGATGTTCGCGCCCAGACCATCGCCTTCGTAGTATTCGCCGGCCCATGGATGATTCGAAAGCCGTGCGATTTCCTTGAGTATCCGCTGGCGTTGCTGCTCCTCGTCCGCACCGCCCGGCTCTTTCAAAGCCCGGGCCGTTGCGATCTCGGTATCCTGCGCAAGGCCGATGCCCATCGGCACCAGAACGCCAGCAAGCAACGCAATGCCGATCGCGGCTGCGATCGGCAGATGGAGGTGGGGCGATGCTTCGTCTGGAGGTCGGCGCATGGCAGGGTTCTCGCGTTTTTGATCACGGCGGCCCGTGTCCCGGAGCAAACGCGTGAGCATTCAGATCGGGGTCAGGCGCAACGGCAGGTACAAGCTGCGCTGATCGGTATACGTTGCCTCAGCCCCCATCGCGGCGCAAGGCCACCGCCACGACGGCAGCATTCAGCCGCACGCGCACCTGCTCGAAACCCGGCACTTCCAGCAATATTTCCGGCTCGGTGACGTTGTCGAGCACCAATTGCCCCGCCCGGTCCGCCGTCAACGTCTTCGGCGGCACACCGCGCAGCGGCGACAGCAGATGCACGGGAGCCGACGCCAGCGGTCGATTGTCCGCAGCAATACGAAGGCTCACACGACGCCCGTTCACGCCGGTAACGCGGGTACGGTAGCGGAGATCCGGGGAAGTCTCGCCGACCTCCACCGCTTCACCGATGCGCACCGACCAGGGCGTCAGCACCGCCGCGACACGCACGGTCCCGGGGCGATTCAACGACACCGCCAGTCCATCCGCCACCGGGCGAAAATAATCGGCCATCGATTCGCGCCACACCCCGCCTTCCCGTCGCTGCAGTACGAACACGGGAAAGGGATCGCCCACGCGCGGCCGGCGTGGAATCTCGATGCCGGGCGTTTCAACGATCAACCAGCGCAAGGGTTCGAGCTTGATCGTTCTGGCGATCACGCCCGCGTTCACAGGCGCATCTACGAGATCAAGCGTCATCGGCAACCGCTCGGGCCACGACGGCAATGCGTCGACGAGAAACGACGGCGTCTTCGGCGGTGCGAAGCGGATCTCGATCGGCAACGGCTGCAGCGGATCGACGCCTTCGATGCGCAAGGTGCCGGAAGCATCCGAACGCAGACTGCGCTCACCGCGCGGCGACGACCACACGACCGTCGCGTCCTTCACCGGCGTACCACTGCCTTTTTCGACGAGACGCAGCGCCACGGTCGTCGACAGTGCGGCGGCCAGCTCCGACACTTCGGCATCGAGATCGAACGTCGTGACGCGTCCGGCCGACAGTGTGATTCTCCGACGCCCGGTTTCCACGCCGCCGACCACCGCAATCACATCCAGCGGTCCTGGCGGCAGCGGCGCGACGACGGTGTCCGCCCCCACCGGCAGCGCACGCTCGTCGTAAGCGTCGAGCACCGCAGGCGCCTCGCGGCGCATCAATGTTTGCCATGCGGCATCCTGCGAGCCTTCGACGCGACGGAACAGCACGCGCGCACCGCCTGCTGCCTGCGTAGGCGCATGCAGGCGCAGGCCCGCAGCGACGCGCGGTCCGATCTCCGTAGGCACGTTGCCGCGGGTGAACGATGCCTCATAGAAGCGCAGTCCATCGTCCGCACGCGCCTGCAGCACATAGCGATCCGCCGCCGGCAACCGCACCGGCGTCGCGACGACGACACCTTCCGCGTTCAGCGTCGCCGGCACGTTCAACCAGCGCGTTACCGCAGCCAGCTCCTCGAAATCGCGCGGCCCGGCTCCTTCGCCACCGCCGCGCAACCAGGCCTGGTAGGCGGCCAATTCATCCGGCGAAACATGGGCCAGACCGATCCGCACCGAGCCCGGAGACGCCGACACGCCAGCTTCGGGCAGCAGACGGATGCGTAGCGCGGATGCGGGTTCGCCAGCAGCATCGACAGAGGCGGTCGGCGCACCCGCATCGCGCGACGACGCACTGCTCGCGCCTCCCTTCATCGACCACCAGTACACGCCGAAAACAACGGCGCCCACCGCGAGGCAGGCGCCGAAGATCCATGCGTTACGATGCCGAATCGCCATCGTCCGGTCGGATCAATCCGTATCTGCGGTCGAATAGAGCGAGAGATACACCGGGGCGTGATCCGACAGGCCGTTGCGGAACACGCACATGTCGGCGATGTAGTCGCGGCCGGAGGTCGAATACTCGGTGACGTAGCTGTTCTGCATCCAGAAATGATCGTACGCGCTGGCGAAGCCGCAGCTGGTGTTGATCGAAGTCAGCTCGTTGACGCGATGGCTCACCGCCGGCGCAAGCGCCTTGAGGTTGGCCCACCACGGCGAAGTCGCCTCGCGATTGTGATCGCCTACCAGGATCACGTCCTGATCGCTGCTGCTGCCGTCCTGGATGGATTTGAACACCGTGCTGATCAGCTGCACTTCGGCCTGGCGTTCCGCTGTGGTGCCGAAGACGGTATGCCAATTGATGAAGGTGTAATCGGCGCCGGTCTGGATGTGGCGGACCTTGACGATCTGCGGCTCACGCTCGAACTTGTCGCCGGCATCGGCCCATACGGTGGCGGAAATAAGCTGCACGCGGTCGGTACGGAAAAACACCGCGTAGCTCTCTTTGTAACTGCTGCGGCCGATGGCGGCGGTGACACGATAGTCCCAGGTGAAACCGGTTGTTGCGGTCAACGCTGCGGCAACGCTGGCTGCCGACGTCGGGTACATCACTTCCTGCCCGAACACCAGATCCACGCCATTCGCAGCGCCCGCTGCGCTGCCGAAGTTGTTCCATATCTGCCCCGCGTAGCCGTTCCAATCCTGCTGCCCACTCCAACCAGCATGCAGCATGTTCCAGGAGACCACGCGGAGATACGACTGAGCGGACGCCTGCGCGCCGAAGAACAACATGCATAGACCGAAGATCGCGACGAGACTGCGTTTCATGACAACTCCCGGGGATGGATGGACGAGCGGAAGTATCCCGGCGCGGTGTGTCCGTACGATGTCGATTGGGCGTCCCCCACCCGCCCGGCCCATCCTGGTCGCGATGTCTTTGCCGGAGCACAGGGCATCGTATGCCAGAACAACGCGCAAACGGCGGCCAGAACGGGCGATGCGGGCATTCCGCATCGCCCGTGCAGGGTGCGTGTGATGCAAGGCACGGTTTACGTCCGCTGGATCACTCCCAATGGGCGTCCAGATTCGTGATGTAAAGCGTCCAGTCGGTCGAGCGTTTGAACGTTTCGGCGAAGAACCAGCCACCGAGATTGCTTGGAAGCGCCGGGTAAGCGTAGGTCTTCGTGCGCTGCGTGTACTCCAGCCAGCCGACCCATGTCGGAAGATAGAGCGAATAACTGGTCTGATACTGGCCATTGCTGTAGCCGGACACCAATCTGACCCGATACCAGGCGCCGTTGGCCAGAACCTGCGGGCTGTAGGTTTCCTGCCCGAACACGCAATTCGGCTGTGAAGACACCGGCGATGCACCGGCGACCTCGATCGCGATCCGATTCAGCGCAGGCGTTCGCGTGCACGGGTATCCGTACGGGTGATTGAAATTCGGATAGGCCGACACATCGCCGAGAATCACGCCATGGCCGCGATACGGATAACTCGGATCGTAGGTCTGCGTGTACATGTCGGCGCGCGAGAACAGGCCGAAATGCCCGCCTCCGGTGCTGAAATAGTTTGGCGACATGACATCGAACTGCACCACGTGCCGCGTGGTGTTCGGAGGCTGCTGGGTCCCCGGCGCGGTGGAGATCAGGTGCAGCACGCCCCATGGGCCGGATGGCACCGTTTGCCACGTGCCGTACTGCGATGACACGACGGTGGCCCGGCCGGTACTGGCCTGATAAGTGATGGTGTAATTCAAGCCCTGCGCTAGGGACAGCGGACTGGCGAACAGGCCGAGCAGCAGGACGAGGCATGCGCAACGCGCATGCAGCCAGGATTGAAAACGCGTGCGGTTCGTGACGGAATGCATGGTGGGTATCCTCCGGTGACAGAACAATCCATGTCCCGACCCGATGCGGCTATCCATTGCGGATGACCGTTACCCGGAAAGATCGGGATCGAATTCGGCTTCCGGTGCCGATCGATCTCCCCCCGTAGTCCGCAGTATCGCCCTCTGTCTGACGGCTTACCAGTCCGTCGGTCGGTAATCCTTGAGAAATTGCCCCCAGACGTGCTGCCCAGTGTTGATGCCGTCGATGATCGGATCGACGATGCGCGCGGCTCCATCGACGATATCCAGCGGCGGATGGAAGCGCTCCTCGACCACCTTGCGCGCGGCGAGCTCCACCGGATCCTCGTCGGTCACCCAGCCGGTGTCGACGGCGTTCATGTGGATGCCGTCGTTGCGGTAATCGGCGGCGGCGGTGCGCGTCATCATGTTCAACGCCGCCTTCGCCATGTTCGTGTGTGGGTGGCGCGTGGTCTTGAACTTCCGGTAGAACTGGCCTTCGACAGCCGACACGTTGACGATGTGCTTGTCGCGGCCCGGCGCTTCGCCTTCGCGGGTGCGCAGCATCAGCGGCTTGAGGCGCGCGTTGATGATGAACGGCGCGATGGCGTTGACCAACTGCACTTCCAGCAGTTCGACGGCGGGCACTTCGGCCATCAGCAGCCGCCATGAATTGCGCGTGCGCAGATCGATCTGCTGCAGATCCTGATCGAGCCGCCCCTGCGGAAACAGATGCTGCTGGCCGACCATTTCCTCGGCCAGCAGCGGAATCTGCGACAGCTCGGCGGCGCGGGTGATGCCGGCGAGCGCATCGCGGTCGCTGCCGCGTCCCTGTACCGACAGCGACGAACCGTCCGCGCCTTCGGGCAGCATCGCGTACTGGCGCAGACCTTCGTAACCGCCGAGCAGTTTTCGCAGATGCTCGGGCACGTCGTGCGCAGCGGCGGTTTCGCCGTCCATCATGTGCGCGTAGAACTCCGGCGGACGGCGCACCGTCTGGCAGGCGTTGTTGACGATGAAATCAAGACGGTCGCGGGTGGCGACCAGCTCGCGGCAGAACGCTTCGACGCTGGGCGTGTGGCGCAAATCGAGGCCGAAGATTTCAAGGCGATCGGCCCAATCGCCGAAATCCGGTTCCTCCGCATAGCGTGCCGCCGAGTCGCGCGGAAAGCGCGTGGTCACGATCAGACTCGCGCCAGCGCGCAGCAGTTTGAGTCCGGCCTGATAGCCGATCTTCACCCGCCCGCCGGTCAGCAGCGCGACCCGCCCGCGCAGATCGGCGGTTTCGGTGCGTTTGGCGAAATTGAACTCTGCGCAAGTCGGGCACAACTGATCGTAGAAATGATGGATCAGCGAATATTTCTGCTTGCAGACGTAGCAGTGCTGCGGCTCGATCGATTCGCGCGGTTCGGGCGCATCGGTCTGTTGATCGGCGGCGGAGAAATCTGGCGGCGGAAAATAATTCGGCGTGGTGAACACCGGTCGACGGCGCAGCTCGCGGATGCCGGTCTCGTGCAGCACCGCTTCCTCGCGCGCCACCTGCGCGGCGTTGCGCGCGCGTTCGGCGGCCTTCATCTTCTGCCTACGCAGCACCGGGTCCGGGTGATAGACGCTGGCCACCGCCTGATGCAGTCGTCCGCGATCTTCGGCGGGGAGGCGATCCAGCAACTCGCGATCGGCGGCGACAGCATCGAGAAACTTGATGCAGGCGCGCGCGTCGGCAGCGAGGGTATCGGCGGAAATATCGGCAAGCGCATCACGGTGCGTGGCATCTTGCGAAGGGGGCAAAGAAGCGGGCATTGCGGTCCTGGAATTCGATGCGGCGACCCGCCGCTGACCGCTTATTGTCGCGCGTATACGCCTGCGGTGCATGCATGTCTGTGCTTCCGGCGTTTCGACCGGGTGATCGTGGAGTATCGACCTCGCGCCATGGCCGCGATCGGCCCATGGAAATGCCACAGCATGCTTTCAATCCGATGGTTATCGACACGATCAGCCCGTCATTTCGGGCTCATTCGCCCAACCAAGCAGTCTCCACGCGCCCTGTTCTTTGACGAACAAGCGGAGATTGTGCGTGACGACACCAGCATCCGCCACCTTGCAAGCGACCACCGCGCGCGCACCGAACACCTGAACCGACTCGACCCGCAGTTCGCGGCGACCTGGCTTGGATGTTTGCAGGAACGCCTCACGATCCACGAACGACCCGTCGCGGCGCAGGAATGTCAATTGCGGTGCGATGTACTGGGCGAGTTCTGAAAGATCGCCGGCATTCTCGGCAACGGTGATCGCTTCGTTGCATTGGACCAAGGCTTCGATATCGCTTTGCATGATGCACTCCCATTCGCGAGCGGAAAGTCCGGCTGAAGCGTTAATGCCAGTCAGTCAAGGCTGATGGGCATGACTCATGACGAGCGATTTTCTCCCTCCCTTCAACCGCAGGTTGAGGGGAGGGTTGGGGTGGGGTGCTTTTTGCCGCCAAGAGCACCCCCTCCCAACCTCCCCCTGCGCTTCGCGCAAGGGGAGGAGAAAATCTACAAACGCGAAGAGGCTTGACTGACCGGCATTAGGCTGGGCGTGGAATGCATCGTAGCGCCGCATCCCGGGAACGCAAAGTATGCCCGAACCCTGTGGTCTAACGTTTGGGTCGCCCCGGCACGAATCTCGGCGTCGTCATCAGGTATTCGCGATACGCCGGGCTACGCTGCTGCAGATCCGCTTCCAGCAGCGGCACGCCGGAGACGCGCGTCAGCAGCCAGGTCATCAGCAGCGGCGAGAACAGCGTCCACACGCCGCCCATGCTGGCCGAAGCGATCCAGATGCCCCACCAGAACGTGGCCTCGCCGAAATAATTCGGATGCCGGCTATAGCACCAGAGGCCGCGATTCATCACCGTGTCCTGCACGGTGCGCGTCGCCTTGTAACGCGCCATCTGCGCATCAGCCACGGTCTCGAAGAGCGCGCCGAACGCGGCGATGGCGAAGCCCGCATGCGTCAGCAGGTTCGCATCCTGCGCACCGTTGAGAATCGGCACCACCGGCAGCACGATCACGGTCGCCAGCACCATCTGCAGCAGGAAGATCAGATACAGACTCTTGAATTCGAAATTCGGCTGATTGCGCGCGCGGATCGCCTGATAGCGCCGGTCCTCGCCCTTGCCGTGATTGCGAATCGTGATGTAAGCCGACAGGCGCAGCCCCCACAGCAGGATCAGGACGATCAGCACGAACGCCGCCGCCGTATCGCTGTCCATCCTCCATGCGAAGAGCACCGTGAACACGATGAAAAAAATGGACCACAGGCCGTCTACGATGCTGACATCGCGAAGTTTGAGGCTGACGAGCCATGCGCCAAACGCCAACGACAGCATCGCCGACAGCGGCCACCACGCCTGATCGAGACCGGCGACGTTCATCGCGTCACATCCCCAGCTTTCTGGCGATGGCGAAGCTGATCACCGACACCGACGCCGACAGCACCGTCCCCCAGACCAGATCGACCACGGTCACCAGCACCGGCCAATCCTTCATCGTCGCGAGGTTGGTCAGATCGTATGTGGCGTAAGTGATGAATCCGAACGCCGCCCCCGCGAACAGCGCGTGGCGCCAGGAGGTTTTCTCCAGCGCCGGCGCCAGCACGAAGAACACGATGCCGGCGATGAACACCAGATAGAACAGGATCGCCGCCGACCAGTTCACATCGGTCTTCAGCAGGCTGCCGATCTGCGCACGATAGAAATTCTTCGCAACCAAGCCCAACCACAGCATGTCGATGGCGAAGAACACCGGCAAGGTGATGGCGAACAGTTTGAACCACATAGAGCCTCCCATAAGTTGCCTGTACGTAACGGCAGAGCCGTGCGCGGGTACGCAACAACCTTATACGGCAGAAGGGCCGCCACGGATGCAGAGCGTGGGGTTACCCAAGACCTTCGCGAGGCGCACGCCGTCCAAGGCTCCGTGATACATCCCCGGAACCTCCTGATCCTCGGCATAGCCGTGCTTCCGATAGAAGGCAAGCGCCGCAGCATTTTCCGCGCGGGCTTCGAGCCTGATCCGGGAGATGCCAGCGGCGACTGCCACTTCTTCCAGCCAACCCAGCAATTGGCCACCCAAACCTTTCCGCCGATCCGGCTCATCCACCGCAAGCAGCACGAGATGGGCTTCATCACTCTCGTATTCCATGATGCCGAAGCCGATGACTGCGCGCGAGAACTCGGCCACGAGCACATTCGTACACGCGTCGCGAATCGCAGAGATCACCACGGGCGGCGTCCAATGCCACGGCATGTCACGCTCGATCGCTTTCCGTGAAAGCGCTGCGATGCTTTGCGCATCGCGGACATCAGCCAGACGAATGATGATGGGCATGGATGACACCGATGGGTCGCGTCGGTTGACTTTGCACCAGGCACTCATCGAATCACAAGTGGCTCGGCTGTACGCGAAGTGGACACACGGGACAGGGCGTCGCACGTCTCACCGAAGACCCCGGCTCTCGCTTGTAGCGAGAACCGGGCTACGTCTGGCACAAACCATCTCGAACAGAACATTCGTAGCCCGGGTAAGCGCGCAGCGCGCACCCGGGACAAACGCAAGCGGAAATGCGCACGTGACCATTCGAGATCAAACGCCCCGGGTGCAGCCTGCGGCCTTACCCAGGCTACTTGCTGACGGCTTTCGATCACCGCCAGTCGGAAACGTCCTAAAAAATGTGCATAAAGCCGTTGAATCCATATCGGCACCCTTGACACCGGGTAAATGTGCGCGTATTTGACAGCGTTGTCATATGTCGTTCCGATGAAGCGCGGCAATGACAAGCCCGGTCGCATTGGCCGGTAATCGTGAGTACGCGAAATCACAACGCTCATCCACGTGAGCGATAGAGCCCCTGCGTCAAAAAAAGCTTTGAATCCCCCGAATCCATCACATCACCAGCCGGAGGCATTCCATGAACAACCCTCAACACCGTACGGCACCCGTGTCCGCGTTGCTTCTCCCGTTCGTCGCTTTCGCTGCGGGGAGGAAATCCCTTGCCGGGCTCCTGCTCGCCGCAGGCCTGCTGGTACTTTCGCCCGTGAGTCAGGCGCAGACCTTCACCGGCGATTTCAACGGCGACGGGCTCGCAGGCGATGTAGCGACAATCAACAACAACCTTGTGGCAATCAGTCACCAAGGAGGCGCGCCAACGTCGTACTACACTATCTTTACCACTGCACAGTTCGGGAACAGGGTGTTTTACGTGTCGGAGCTCAATGGCCGCCCCGGTGTAGAAATCGCCGTCATCCACGATGCAGTTCTCCTTGTCATCGACGACAGGCGTAAAACGCTGCGTGTCAACGGCATCTGGACCATCGGGCAGTTCGGGCCACGCGTCGTCACCTTCCTTAATTGGGACGGAATTGCCGGCAACGAAATCAGATTCAATTACTACACAACAGGCGTAAAGATCGTCTATATCGACAGGACAAATCGTTTGGTGTTTCCCTGATCGAAATGCCTCGCTCTGCCGTCATCGGCAGGGCGAGGCGATCCTCGGCGAATCATGAAACGATTCAGCAAGTAACCCGGGTGTCCGCGAAGTGGACACCCGGGATGAAGTGTCGCATTCCTCGCCGAAGACCCCGGCTTTCGCTGGTAGCGAGAGCCGGGCTACGTCACTTTGAATTCCCTAAACCCCATCACACCACCAGCCAGGACGCATCCATGAAACACCATCAAAACCGTATGGCACCCATGTTCGCCCCCCTTTTTGCGAACGTCGCTTTTGTCGCCAGCAGGAAATACCTCGCGGGGCTCCTGCTCACCACAGGCTTGATGCTACTTTCACCCTTGAGTCAGGCGGCGACCCTCACTGGCGATTTCAACGGTGACGGGCGCGCAGGCGATGTAGCGACGATCTACGAAGGCCACTTGGTAATCACTCATCAAGGTGGCGCGCCGGCCACTATTTACAACATCTACACCATTCCACAGTTTGGAAACAGGGTGCTTTCGGTGTCGGAACTCAATGGCCGCCCCGGCGTGGAAATCGCCGTCATCTACGACGGAGTTCTCGTTGTCGTCGATGACAAGCGTAAAACACAGCGCGTCAACAGCATCTGGACCATCGGGCAGTTCGGGCCACGCGTTATCGACTTCCCGAATTGGGACGGGGTTGCCGGTAATGAAATCAGATTCAACTACTACACAACTGGCCTGAAGATCATCTACATCGACAGGACAAATCGTTTGGTGTTTCCCTGATCGAAATGCCTCGCTCTGCCGTCATCGGCAGGGCGCGGCGATCCTCGGCGAATCATGAAACGATCCAGAATCATTCTGAAACGAGCCGCAACTGGATGATCGATCCAGCCCCAGGGGCGGGCACCCACCCGCTTTATGCGGCTTGAATCCCTAAATCCATCACACCACCAGCCAGAGGTATCCCATGAATAACCATCAACACCGTATGGCATCCGTGTCCGCTTTGCTTGTTCCGTTCGTCGCTTTCGTTGCGAGGAGGAAATCCATCGCCGGGATTCTGCTCGCCGCAAGCTTGTTGGTACTTTCCCCCGTGAGTCAGGCGCAGACCTTCACCGGCGATTTCAACGGCGACGGGCGCACAGGAGATGTGGCGACTGTCAGCAACAACGTTGTGACAATCAGTCATCAAGGCGGCGCGCAGGTGTCTTATCACAATATCTATTCCATTGCACAGTTCGGGAACAGGGTGTTTCACGTGTCGGAGCTCAATGGCCGCCCAGGCCTGGAAATCGCCGTCATCTACGACGGAATTCTCGTTGTCGTCGATGACAAGCTTAAAACACAGCGCGTCAACCCCATCTGGACCATCGGGCAGTTCGGGCCACGCGTTATCACCTTCCTGAATTGGGACGGGGTTGCCGGTAATGAAATCAGAGTCAACTACTACACAACTGGCCTGAAGGTCATCTACATCGACAGGACAAATTCGATAGTCATCCGCTGATCGAAATACCTCGCTCTGCCGTCATCGGCAGGGCGAGGCGATCCTCGGCGAATCATGAAACGATTCAGCAAGTAACCCGGGTGTCCGCGAAGTGGATACCCGGGACAGGGCGTCGCAAGTCTCACCGAAGGCCCCGGCTCTCGCTTGCAGCGAGAACCGGGCTACGCTTGTCGCAACGGATCTCGAACACAACATTCGTAGCCCGGGTAAGCGCGCAGCGCGCACCCGGGACAAACGCAAGCGGAAATGCGCACGTGACCATTCAAGATCAAAAGCCCCGGGTGCGGCCTGTGGCCTTACCCGGGCTACTTGCTTCGCTCACCACCACCCTACGAAAGTATGTGCATTACGTGTTACGTCGCTATATCAAGTCGTCTCGCGTTGCGAACGCAGCCAACGCCTCGTCCGGTTTCGCAGCAATGGGTACGGAAAGTTCGGCGTCCCATGGCTTAAAGGAAAGATAAAACATTGAGATACCGTAAGCAGTACCCACCGGTATCAGGATGATATTCAAGGACCCAAACAATATCGACGCACGACGAGCCCAATTCTTTTTGCGTTTCGCCCCTGAAGCCAGCACCGCACTCAGAAACGCCCACAGCAGGCCCCATTCCGCGAAGAACAAACTAAGCTCCCGATATTCGCCATGGTCATTGGCATAAACATAGGCGAATAAAATGGATAGCAACGCACAGAGTACCGCGACTACCCACTGCAACCAGCACAACGCCATATGCCTTTCCATGAGAACCATCCCTTGTGTAGAAAATATTCACGCGCAACGCAAAACGCAGAGAAAAATGTCAAATTGAATAGCTGGTAGCTCCTTAATTCCGTAGGCTGGATCATCGACCCAGCAAGTAGCCCGGGTGTCCGCGAAGTGGACACCCGGGGCGGAGTGTCGCATGCCTCACCGAAGGCCCCGGCTCTCGCTTTCAGCGAGAACCGGGGCTACGTCACTGGCACAAAGGATCTCGAACACAACATTCGTAGCCCGGGTAAGCGCGTAGCGCGCACCCGGGACAAACGCAAGCGGAAATA
Source organism: uncultured Xanthomonas sp. (assembly GCA_964523435.1). Classification (GTDB taxonomy): domain Bacteria; phylum Pseudomonadota; class Gammaproteobacteria; order Xanthomonadales; family Xanthomonadaceae; genus Lysobacter_I. The sequence goes on along the minus strand of CAZGBA010000044.1, from coordinate 3,379 downwards.
CGCGCGAGACCATTCAAGATCAAAAGCCCCGGGTGCGTCCTGCGGCCTTACCCGGGCTACTTGCTACTTGCTTGCTTTAAACGCTCGGGCGCTGCATTTTCAGCCAGTAGGCAAAGCATGAATGACGGATTCGAAAGCATTTAAAATCATCCGGCCCCACTACCAAATTGTTTTCTGCCAGATCTTGTAAAGATTTTTCTATTGACAATATATCAATTTTAGTCTGCCCCCGAATATCATCTATCGCACAGCCATGACCAGACGCCTCACTTAGGCAATCCAAAATCGAAAGAAGCTTATTGTTTCTAGAAAGTCCGTTATAAGTTCGCCTAAAATAAACGTCACCTATCAAGTCGATGGCGCCACGGCTCTCGAATGCCCCGTTCGTAACATGCCGATCGCTCAGAAGCATCTCGCCGAAGTTATCAGAATTGCAAAAATTCTCGAAAGCCGCGTACCCAAACAAATGTACAAAATGTGGATGACCATCTGAATATTCAAAGATCGTATCTTTTGCAGTCTGAGAGAACGAAAAATTATCATAACCGTCATTTCGCACCTCCAACTCTGCCTCGGATAGCAGCTCATTGACATCCTCTTGGCTAAGATTCCCTAGTGGAAGCTCATCGAATATTCGTAACGATGATGGATGACTATCCACGAGAACTGAAATGCTGGAATTGAGCCCAGCCAAGCCAATAATTACCCTACGACAATTGTTCCGATTTAACCTTTCGAGCATATATTTTAGGAATGAACCAATATCCAGCTCCGGATTCGCTTGATCAACCTCGTCGATTAAGATCAGAAGACCGTCATAATTTTGTGTAGAAAAAAAGTCACCTTCTGCTTTTTCGCAAACCTTTCGAACTATCTCGCCCAATGAGTCTGCGACTGCGAGATACATATCTCTCTGATTCTCAGGTCTTTCACCATCTCCTTTATAGGAAATCCCAGCCGCCTCAATATTTTTGATAAAAGACCACGCCTTAAAAAGAACTTCTTTGACAGGCGAGTGAGCCGACAATGCCCTCTCAAGCTCAGTCTGCAAAGCCCTAGCAAAATCAAGCCGAGTTGTCCGCTTGTTGATAGCAAAATCTACGATTAAGAAATTAAATCCATCGCCATCATCTTTATCGGCTGCTCGCCTTCTAATGTAGTCCAAGAATGATGTTTTCCCGACGCCGCGACCTCCTGTCATTAGAAAATGACGCGGCTTTCCTTTCTTTGCGTGCAACAAAGCAGCTTCCAACTCTTTGATTTCTGTATGTCGCCCCACAAATTGGCCCGGCGATATTGGATGCGATGGTGCAAATGGATTAAGCGGTCTACTCATGATCCTTCCTATATAAGTCCCGCAAGCTAGGCTATCGACCCGCCATCCACTGTCTTCTCATGGCTACGTCAAAAACCCAGCTCGTAGGCTGGGTCATAGACCCAGCATCACCACATCGCCACACCCATGGCTGGGTCAATGACCCAGCCTACAACACCACACACCTCACCCCATCGGCAACTTAAGTCCCAACTCCCGCGCACAAGCCTTGGCCACCTCATACCCAGCATCCGCATGCCGCATCACCCCGGTGCCCGGGTCATTCCACAACACCCGCGCAATCCGTTTGTCCGCTTCAGCGGTGCCATCGCAGACGATCACCACGCCGCTGTGCTGCGAGAACCCCATCCCCACCCCGCCGCCGTGGTGCAGCGATACCCACGTCGCACCACCGGCGACATTCAACATCGCATTGAGCAGCGGCCAGTCGCTGACCGCGTCGCTGCCGTCCTGCATGGCTTCGGTTTCGCGATTCGGCGAGGCGACGCTGCCGCTGTCGAGGTGATCGCGGCCGATCACGATCGGCGCCTTGAGTTCGCCGTTGCGGACCATCTCGTTGAAGGCCAGACCGAGTTTGTGCCGTAGGCCCAGACCGACCCAGCAGATGCGTGCGGGCAGGCCCTGGAAGGCGATGCGTTCGCGGGCCATGTCGAGCCAGCGGTGCAGATGCGCGTCGTCGGGGATGAGTTCCTTCACCTTCGCATCGGTTTTCGCGATGTCTTCCGGATCGCCGCTGAGCGCGACCCAGCGGAACGGGCCGATGCCGCGACAGAACAGCGGACGCACATAGGCCGGCACGAAGCCGGGGAAATCGAAGGCGTCCTTGCAACCCATCTCGAACGCCATCTGGCGGATGTTGTTGCCGTAGTCGAAGGTGGGGATGCCCATGTCCTCAAAGCGCAGCATCGCTTCGACGTGGATGCGCATCGAATGCTTGGCGGCTTCGACCACGCCCTCCGGCGCGCTGATCTGTTTGTCGAACCACTGCTCCAGCGTCCAGCCGGCGGGCAGGTAGCCGTGCAGCGGGTCGTGCGCGGAGGTCTGGTCGGTCACTGCGTCGGGGCGCACGCCGCGACGCACGAGTTCCGGCAGGATTTCTGCGGCATTGCCGAGCAGCGCGATCGATTTCGCTTCACCGGCAGCGCAATACTTTTCGATGCGGGCGAGCGCGTCGTCGAGATCGGCCGCCTGTTCGTCCACGTAGCGCGTGCGCAGACGCATATCGATGCGCGACTGCTGGCATTCGATATTGAGCGAGCAAGCGCCCGCCAGCGATGCGGCCAGCGGTTGCGCGCCGCCCATGCCGCCGAGGCCGGCGGTGAGGATCCATTTTCCGGTGAGGCTGCCACCGTAATGTTGGCGGCCCATTTCGACGAAGGTTTCGTAGGTGCCCTGCACGATGCCCTGACTGCCGATGTAGATCCAACTGCCGGCGGTCATCTGGCCGTACATCATCAGGCCTTTCTTATCGAGTTCGTTGAAGTGATCCCACGTGGCCCAGTGCGGGACAAGATTGGAGTTCGCGATCAACACGCGCGGTGCGTCGGCATGGGTGGGAAAGATGCCGACCGGTTTGCCGGACTGCACCAGCAGGGTTTCGTTGTCTTCGAGATTGCGCAGCGATTCGAGGATGGCGTCGTAGCAGCTCCAGTCGCGCGCGGCGCGGCCGATGCCACCGTAGACGACCAGATCCTCGGGCCGCTCGGCCACTTCGGGATCGAGATTGTTCTGCAGCATCCGGTACGCGGCTTCGGTCAGCCAGGATTTGCAGCTCAGCTGCGTGCCGCGCGGGGCGCGGATGACGCGGGAGGGATCGTGGCGGTTGTTGCCGAAGGGGATGGACGGGGTCATGGCGACGCTCCTGATGTCGATCGGGGGATTTTACGCCCCTTGCGCCTCCGCCCGGCCCGGAGCCCGCATCCCTGTGGGAGCGGCGGGAGCCGCGATGGCTTGCGGAGAATGGGTCGGCTTTCCATCGCGGCTTCCGCCGCTTGTATGTTGTGCCTGTCGGGGTGGAGGGACCACCGTCGCTTCTGGCCAGTC
>CAZGBA010000043.1:0-31201 GCA_964523435.1 uncultured Xanthomonas sp. | reverse complement strand
ACAGATCCCATTTGCTGAGCGCGGCGTTGTACGCGAATGGCTGCTCGTGCGGCAAAGGCCCCGCAGCGCCGCCCGGGCTGTGGCCGAGTCCGACCCAGACGCGCAGTACGTTGAGGTGTTTGAGCGCGAGATCGTCGATCACGCGCTGAAAATTGCGCTTGCCGCTGGCCGCATCGAGGTTGTAATTGCACAGTTGGGTCACCTCGGGCGTGCCCGCCCGCTGTTCGAGATGGCAGATGTATTCCGGCGTGTAGCCGACCAGCGGCGTGGTCTTGCCGTTGTAGTGGAAATACTGCGGATTGACCGCGTCGATGCACAGCGGTGCCGCCGACGCGATGCTGTTCGACAGCATGCCGAGGCATGCGGCCAGCGCGATGTACGGTCTGGTTGTCTGCAAAGTCTTCATGGTCTGTCCTTGTGCCTGCGAAGGAGGGGGAATCTTCTCGTCGTCGGCGGATGCGTCCGCTCGCGTCCATGCGATGAAGCGCCGTGCATGGGCGCTGCACAGGACTTGTCCTTTTCGCAAGCGGTGCGCTTCGCGTCTTCGACACGATCATCGGACACCCGGCACGCGACTGCGGCAATGAGCGACCTTGGCCGCAGTCCCCGTCGAAAGTCACGCGCGATGCGAAGGATTCAGCTCTGGATCGAAGACGTCAGCGGCTCATGCCTTGCGCTCTTTGAAACGACCGGACGCACATGCCGTCGGCGGCATGCATGGATGCATCCATCAGGCATTGCGTCGCTCGTCCGCCGGGTTTTCCGGCAATTCCTGCACAGGCACCGCGCGTTTGCTCTGCCTGTTCGCGATGCGCTTGCCGCGTGCGGAGTCGTTGCGCGCGCGTTTGATCTTGATCGCGCGCAGGCGCAGCGCTTCGAGCTGCTGGGCGATCTCGCGGGCGGTGCGGTTGCGGCAAATGCCGGCGAGACCGTAATAGCCGTCGCGGATGATGTACTGGTCGATCAGCAGGCCCATGAATTCCGCGCCGATGCCCAATCCACGGACGTGATCCTGCACGCGCAGCAGGCGCAGGCGGTCGCCCGAGAGTGCGGCAACGCCGAGCGTCGTGTCCGGGATGCGCGTGCCGGTGCGCGCGAGCACGGCGGTCCAGCGCAGCCGCAGCAACAGCAGTTTCGTCGGTGGTGCCTTGGCGTCGTCCAGCATCGGCTCGGAGAGCAGGATCGCGTGTTCGATGTGGTTGATGCGGCCGTCTTCGACCAGTTGATTGCAGTGCTGCGTCCACGATATGCCGTCTGCCGGCGAGGCGTCGAAGATCTTCAGCGCGCGGTGTTCCCGGTCGTCGTTGTCGAGTCGCGGCAGTTTCAGGCGCAGTTCGCAGAAAGCCACGAAGCGCGCGCCGAAGGTCGGCGCGCCGACCGCCCAGGCGATGCGGAACATCGGCGCGCCGCTCCAGTGCCGGAATGCATTCATCCAGCCGCGATTGTCCGGATGGATCCACGCGTGTTCGAGATCGAGATCGTGATAGACTGACTCCATCAACCGCACCAGTTCCTGGCAGAAATAGAAGCAGGCGCGGAAATCCGCCGCCGCCGGCATGCGCGTGCGGCGGCCCACCGGTTTCGACGCATCGGTGCCGGTCGCGGCGGGATCGGCGGCGACCAGATCGGTCCACGCGGGATAGAACTGCGCGTCCAGCACCGCCAGCGCTGCGGTATCGCGCAGCTGTCCGAACAAGCGCGACATCGCGGTGGCGTGCAGCGCGAAGCGTTCCGCGCCGCCGGGCAGCGAGGGCGCCCATTGATGACGCAGCGCGACCAGGATTTTTTCCTTCAGCTCCGAATCCTGCACGCCCAGCTCTTCGTGACGGCGCGTGCCGACTTCGGCGCCCGCGCGCTCCAGCACCGGTTCCAGCGCGCGCGTCATCACGTCCTGGCCGAGCCGGCGATAGCTTTCGAACTGCGCCTCGTCGAAATACTGGTCCACCGTGGGTTCGTGCGGAAAGCTCGGGTGGGTGCGCGCGTAGTGCTGGATGTCGTTGGGCTCCTCGCCGGTCAGCGTGGGCTTCACATACAGCAGCGTGCCGCGACTGCCGTCGCGATACTCGATGGTGCCGACCGCGCAGCTTCGCTCCGCCAGACCATTCGCCTGCGGCCGCAGTGCGCCGACATCAAGCTTGATGTCCACGCCGAAATCGACGCGGCATTTCTGCACCGCATTGCCCAGATCGGCGAAGCCGCGTTCGGGATCTGCGGCGGCATCCACGCAGAGAATGAAACGACAGCGCCGACGCACCAGTTCGTACAGCCCCAGATTCTCGAAATGGCCGCCGTCGGAGAGATGCACGAATTTGCCGCCGTCGTGGGTGCGGCCGAGCATCTCCGCGATCAGCCAGCGGCCGAAGAACGGCGTGCTGTCGGCCTGCGGTCGCATCAGATGGCTCGGATTCGGCAGCCACCAGCCCAGCCGCGCATCGAACAGCGTGAGCAGGAACGTCACCGCGGGCGAACTGTGGTAACCCATGTTGGGATTCACCGCCGCACCGGAAATCGCGATCGCGCTGCCGAGCGTCAATGTCGAGGCCAGCGAATCGCCGGCACGACCGGTGATGGCGGTGCCGGCCACATCGGCGCGCAGATCGCCGACCACCGGTGCGCCAGCGCGCGACGACGGCGGCAGATAGCCGCAGAACCCGGGCGACAGGCAGAACGATGCGGCTTTGCGATCCTGCCAATCCAGCTGTTTGGCCGCGACCAGATTCAGCGCGGTGCCCACCAGCGGAAACAGCGGCCGATAGCCGTCGAGACGTTTCACCTCGACCAGATCGGCGAGGACCAGATCGTCCTGCACGTCGAAGTTGGTGGTGGGTTCTGGATTGCGCGCGTCGTTGCTGGCGCCGAGATAACAGCGCACCAGACGATTGCGATAGAAGGCGTTGAGGCTGAACTCGTTGACGTTGACCGCCCAGCCGAACAGCAGCCAGGTCGCAAGCGCGAGGGCCGCGACCAAAAACAGAGAATCCAGATGCCGGGTGACATTGCCGTCGAGCCACAGCAGATGCTCGCGCAGCGATCCGTGCCAGGGCTGGTATTGCTGCGCGACGGATTCGAGACTCGAACGCGCATGCCAATCGATGAGCATCTGCCCGGCGAGACTCAGCGCGACCACCAGGCCGAGAATGAACACCCACGGTGCGATGCGCGCGATCAGATCCAGCGCACGCCCGCGCTTCGAAGCGCCCGCAGCACCGCTGCCACCCGCGCTGCTGCGACCCACCAGCAGACCGATGCCGGTGGTGGACAGCCACGCCAGCGTGCCCGCCCAACCCAGACTGCTCCACTTCGCGCCGCCCAACGCCACGGACTGCATCAACAGCCATGGGCCGTAGACCGTCAGCGCAAGCGTCAGGGTCACGCCCAGCACCACGAGTCCTGCGGTCTTGCCGCCGACCCGCGCCCAGACTTCGCGCTGCAGATCGCTCAATGCGGGGCCGGCGAGGCCCAGATGCAGGATGCCGGTCAGCACCACCGCCACCATCACCACCGACGGACCGAGGATCATCACGTGCCAGTCGTTGTTGTCGTCGGTGAGCCCGTTTTTCAAGAGTGAATGGACGACGACGATGGCGACGCCCGCGAAGATCGCGGCGCCGAGCGTGGCCATCAGGAATCGGCCGACGTGCAGTTGCATCGACGAGGGCGGCAGCTCGTCGGTGGCGATCTCCGCCTGCCAGCGGTCAAACAGGAGCCACGCCACCCACATCAGCGCGTACAGCACGCCGCTGGCCACGCCCAGACGCAGCTCCGGCGCGAGCTGCAGCGGCGCCAATGCGGCTTCCAACAGCGCCGGCAGGTGATCGTAATGCGCCAGGCCGATCGCACCGACGAACGATGCTGCGGCGAACAGCACGATCGTCGCCATCGCCGCCAGCGCGATGCGCGCCGGCGGCGCTTCCGCCACCGCGCCGGCTGCGCGCGGGCGCCGATGGATGTACGTGGTGACGTAGGCGAGCAGCGCGACCGCCAGCATGCCCAGCAGACCGGCGAGGGTCGGCGTCAACGCCGGCTCCGCGCGCGCCGCACCAATGAATCCGGCGTACAGCAGCAGCGGCAGCAGGGTCATCGCGAGGATCAACGCGCACAGCTGCAGTTGGATCAGCAGCACGTTGCGCACATAGGTGCCGATCATGCCGAGGGTGTCGCCGGAGAACGGCGATTTGCGCGGGCTCAGGTAATTGCTGTACTCGCGCAGATGCTGGATCGGGCGGCGGTCGTGCGCTTCGCTGTGCGCGGCTGCGTCGGGCGCGGCTTCGTCGGCGCCTGTGCCGGCAGCCGCAGCGACGCGTGCGCTGCGGCGTCTGCCCAACGTGGCGAATGCGTCCTCGAAACCGCGCCGCCGGATCAGGCCCTGCAGGAATGCGCCGATATAACCGCCGCCGGACACCGTGGACTGGTAGTGGAAACAGCCCAGCAGATCGTGTCGCGCGAGGGCCTGCAGCACGCCCAGACCGAAGGTCGCGCTGCGGATCCCGCCGCCGGACAGCGCCAGGCCCCACAGCTCGACATCCTCGGGATCGTAATGCGCCTGCTCGCCGAGGATCACTCGCAGCTCAGCCACCTTCACCGCATCCACATCCACCGGCGCATCCGCCGGCGCGCGCCCCAGCCGCACTTTCAACGACGACACCATGGCCTGTATCTGCACGGGAGTCTCCTGCGTTCGGCACAGTGTCCACGCTCGAACGCACCGCCGCCAGTGCGTTCGCGCCGGACATGCCGCTGCGGGTCGTCAGTGATTGAAACGGATGTAGTGCGGCAGCTGGATGCTGTTGCCCATCGCGTCCTTCTCGTTGGTATAGCCGCCCGCGACCCACTCGTTGCCTTTCGACCCCGAACGGCGGGCGGTGCTGTAATCGCCCCAGCGGCTGGTCGCGCGCGTGCTCAGTCTCGGGTAGTAGACGACGAAATCGCCCCACACGCCGACCGCATGGCTGGCGTAATACGGCCCGCCGCCGAACCCGATCGACATGCCGAGTTTTTCTTCCGAGTTCGTCGACAGATAGGGATCGAGAAACGCGATGTCCGGATTCCAGACCTGCACCTGTTCTTCGAACGCGAATGTCGAAGTATTGAGCCTGACCAGTTGCACGTGCGGCTTCGGAAAACCTCCGCCGTCCGATGCCAGCCAACCGAACCACACGCTGCCGCGCTGCCGCGCATTGCCGTACACATAATGCTTCCACGACTCGAACGTCAGCCAATCGGTGCCGTCCGGTGCGGCATTGGTGTTGGTGCCGTTCGGCCAGCTGTTGATGGTGACGTTGCGCCACGAATAGAAACCGTCGGCATCGCGCATGCTGTACACGCGCAATTCGCTGTTGCTGGCGTGACCCGCCCAGAACACCGCATCGGTCGCGTTGTGGGTGACGTGCGACCACAAAGCGTCGGTGCCTGCGGTGTATCCAAAATTCACCGTGCCCATCGCGGCCAGCTGATTCAGCGGAACGCGCACCACGACGCGCCCATCGGCCTGCTGGCTGGTCCAGTAGAGATTGGCGTTGCCGAACGACATGTCGTTGTAGTCCAGCGTGCCGGTGGGATGGAAAAAATCGCTGACGAAATCCCAGTACGTCCATGCGGTGCCGCCGGACGCGACCACGTTCGCGGTGGTCTGCACGGCGATGCGGATCCGGTTGTCGTCGCCGCTCTGCCAGTACTGCATCAGCCAGACGAACATATCGTGCTTGGGCACGTACTGGACGACCTGATCGCAGCACAGTCCACCGTCGTCCTGCGGGAAGATCGTGGTCGGATTGATGATCTTGAAATTCGCGCCGCCGTCGGTCGACAGCCCCATCCAGGTGTTGCCGGTCATCACCACCGTCTGTCCGTTTTCGGCGACGCTGATTTCAGGGCAGCATGAACTCGTCGAACTGACCGCCTCGTCGAGTTCCGAATAGAAGGTGTAGCGCAGGCTTTTTCCTCGACGATCGCGCGCCACCGGCGGCTCCTTTTCCTGCATGCCATTTGCCTGCATGCCCTTGTATTCAGCGCCAGGAACACCCTTCGGATCGATCGCGATCATCCGGCTCGCTTTGCTGAGCGGCCGCATTGAGCCGATCTTCGGCCCTGTCGGCACCGGCTCGAAGCGGTCGCCGAGGTTCGGATCGCGTTCGATCCGGGGCGCGGCAGGATACGGCGCACCCGATGTCTTCTGCGGCTTGACCGTGCCGGTCTTGAGCGCCTCGCGCTGCTCTTTGCCGACCGCACCGGGCCGGCCGCCAACGCCCGACTTCGGATTGTCGTCGACAGGTGGCGTGGCGCAGGCAGCGAGCAGAATCGCGAAGGCAGCTGCAAGCGCGTATTTTTTCCATGATGCAAACAGCGGACGGGTGACGGCGAAAATATCGGTACTCATGGCGCTCTCCTCGACGCGGCTTCAAGCCGGACGTTCGGATGCACATATCGTCGCCACCAGGGCGACGCGCTACGGGAAGCGGTGCCAGCGATGTCCCTCAACCGAGCAAACGCGAGACATCCGCAGCAACGGTCACGGGACGGCAGAATCGGGCGACGCGCGCCCTGTCGCCGGCAAAAAAATGACAGGGCGCACGCAGCGAAGATCAGCCCGGATACATCTTCTTGATCATGGCGCGATCGGTCGTGGACAGCTGCGTGTTCTCGTTGGTCGGCCCTTTGGCGTCCGCGAACAGCTCGGCATCGAACGCATACAACATGATCGACTTCGGATCGAAGCTCGTCGCCTTGATGCCGAACGGCGAATACTTCTTCAGCACGTTGTGCTCGATATCGCCCTTGTCCCAAAAGTTCGGCGGCCCCTGGAAATACTGCAGCACCGCCGCCTTGTTCCATTTGCGATCGAAGGTGGGCGACTGGTGCTCGTGAACACAGCCCAGCGCATGGCCGAATTCGTGGAGGATGACCGCGCGGTCCTCCTCGGGATCGGAATCGTCGCGGACCCAACCGAAGTTCATCGTCGGCAGATGCGGCGGGAAATAGCTCGTGTTCAGCGCATCGCGACCGACCGCGGACCACGACCCATCGTCCGCGTAGAAGGAGATGCGGATTTCGGCGGGCGCACTGCTCACGAATTTGATCTTGATGTTGGCGTGCTTTTCCCATTCCTTGGACAGTGTGCGCACCTTGTTCTGCATCTTCGCGCTGCCGTCCAGGAAGCGACAGCGCAGCACGTGACCGGCGCCCCAGCGTTTGGATGCCACCAGCGCCATCCGCGCAAGATGTCCCACCTCATCGGCGCTGAGCGTCCTGCCGGCGGCGGCGACCATCTCGGTGCGCAGCGCCCTGCGCACATGCCGCTCCGGATCCTGGGCGTCGGGAATGATGCGCTCGAAGCAGATGTGCGGTCGGCGCTGCGGCGCCTGCGGTGCAGCGTCCCGTTTCGACGACGCCTTAATGCTTCCGGTTTTTTTCGTTTTCCTGGCCATGGCATTCTCCTGTGACGGGAGTGTCGGCGACACTCCACCCATGCCTGCAACCGGTCATACGCCGCGCGAATCAGCCGCGTCGCGCCCACCCGCCGGGCGCTTCTCCGCGTATCGGGTGGTCGCTTCCCGCAAGGGGCTTTTGCCGGTTTCCCAAGCATCAACGTCAACCGGTATTCGCATCGGCCAGCGGCATCCGAATGCCAACGACCGATGCCGTGCCGCCCATTCGCATCGTTCTGGAAACGGGAAGTGGCCGCGTGGGACTACAACATCCCTGCCCTGCTCCGAACGCCGCTGCGACGGCCGACAGTGGGCAATGGATGAAGTATGCTCATTCGACGACTGTCCGCCATCCAGCGCGCTCAGACGCGCATTTTTGCAGGGAAAGGTCATGGATCAGAACCAATACGATACGTTGGTGGAAACGACCAAGCGCTTTGCATTGTTGGCCGAAGCCCTGGGGCGCAACGCCAGCGATGCGATCGAGCAGCAGAACAGATCTGCCGCCAGCCTCCAGCAAACGGCGACCGAGGCGAATGCCCAACTGCAAGCGACTGTTCGCGAGGCGGGCAATCAATTGGAGCGCATTCTCGATCAAGCCGTCGAACGCAGCCTTGCGCCGGGCGTGCAACAGTTCGATGCGGCCACACGCGGTCTCATGCGCGACATGCAACAGACGGGCGAAGCGGCGCGAGGCACCCAGGCGCAACTCGCCGCCGGGCTACAGACCATGCTTCGCAAGGCCAACGCAATCGGCTGGGCCTCTGTGGCGCTGCTGATTCTGGGAGGATGCGGCCTGCTCTATTTCCAGACCCTGCTCTACCGGGATGCCCAGGACCGGACGCGCGCCGCCGAAATCGAGGCGCGGATCGCCGAGGCCATGAAACGTGCACAGGTGACCTCCTGCGGCGGCCACCCCTGCCTGAAGCTCGACCTGAAGAGCCCGCGTTGGGGCAAGCGCGGTGAGTACGTACTGCTGGACCTGGACCAACCGGCACAGGACCGGGCGCGCAAGCCGCGATAGCCGCGTCTAGGGCCTGTTAACGCACGGCACCCGTGTCGACGTGCGAGGAGCGGATCCGATTGTCACTGCGCTGCAGGGAAGGCCACGATGCGGCAACGAATATCCATCTCCTGCGACACGTCGTTCGTGCGGCAAGTCGCTATTGCCCGAGCCATGAAAAACGCCCTGTCCGTGAAGACAGGGCGTCGACTGTCGAGACGAGTGGAGCGGTCAGAGCAACCTGCTAGCGCTCTTCGAAGCGCGCACCTGCGACGTCGTACCACGGCGTGCACAGCCGTTCCTGCCGTTCCGCCGACGCGAAAGAGGCCATCCAGATCCGGCCGTCCTTCGTCTGCTGCGGCGAACTCAACAGACTTTCGTCGCTCGGCATCATGCCGACGCACCACCGGAGTCGCTTCGGCAACGACGGCCCTTGCAACATCACCTGGAACCGGGCAGCCAGGGCAGCGCCGGGCGCCAACTCGATTCCCAGTGGCGTCGGCGGCGACGTCGGAGACGGCTCGGGCAGCGGCATCGCCGCATGCACCAGCGTCACATCCTCGCCCGATATCTCCTGCGTGGGCACGCCGACTCCGCCCAACGCCAGGGCCTCGGTGCTCACGTCGTGCACCGTGCCGCGATCGAACACGATCAACGACTCGCGGCCGGCATTACGCAGCACGTAGCGCACATCCGCCACCAGCCTCCCGGGACGCACGTCGAACGCGACCAACAACTGCGTGTCGAAAGGCCCCTGGACACTGACTTCGGGCAGCGAATCGACGGTGGCGGAAGGCAAGGACATAGAAGACTCCGAGGGCAGGGAAGACTTGTTCCCGACGCAGGCGCTGAGCACTACGACCGAGAGGAAAATGGCGCTCAGCCGGCACATTATCGGCGCATGCCCCCGGTGCTGGCCACTTGCTGTTCCGGCTGTTCGATCTGCGGCGACTTGGTCTCTTGCAGCTTGGTTTGTGCCTGCTCATTCTGTTGACGCGCGAGGTCGACGACACCCTGCTCCTTGAATTGACCGCCATCGCGTTCGTACAGATTGCTGGAGGCCAGTCGCAGGTCTTGAAGATTGCCGCTCTGCGACGCAGCGAGCATGCGGTCGAGCACCGGGTCGCCGGTGGCCGCGAACGAGGTGCCACCGGTTCCGGTCGGCGCCATTGCCGTCGGTGAACCCAACCCACCGTTCCATCCGGGCGGAAACTGGTAACTCGGACGCTGGGGCAATCCCATTTCCTGGCGCAGATCGTTCTCGGTGTACGGGTTCGTACCGCTCGGGTTTCCGCCACCGCCCGGGAAGTTGTAGGGCGCCGTCGTTCCCGGCAGGCCGACGACCTGATGCTCGGCGAAGGGAGTGCCGTTATCGACGCCCGCTGCGGTCTGACGGCCGGGGTACATGGTCCCGGTGACGTTGTTGTAGGCGTGCGAGAGCTCGTGGAAGAGGATGAGACTGGGGGTCGGGAACCGATCGCTGCTGTACGACGGGTTGTATTCGACGGTCGATGCGGAACCCGTTCCCGGCATCGGCTGACCATTCGGCCCCATCGTCAGTACCGGCTGGTTGGTGGCGGGATTGGTCGTGTGCTGGAATTGACCGTTCCCGTTGCCCCAGGCACGACCATTCTCTTCATAGGTCATTTCCTTGATCGTGACCGCTTTGCCGCCGGGCGCCGCAGCAGCCGCATCAAGCTGGGTCAGCAATCCACGTCCTTCCGGCGAACTGCGCAGAAATTCCATGTCGGCCTCGACGCGCTGCCGGAATTCCGCTGAGCCGGTGATGACGACGCTGCTGCCCGGGGTCGTCGACATGCCGACCTCGGTCACCGCGTTGGTCGCACCCTTGCCTGCGGTAATCGTATCGTCCGCGCTCTGGCCATAGACCACATCGCTGCCGGCGTTATTGGTCACGGTGTCGCTGCCTGCACCGGTGTAGACGCGATCATTGCCTTCCTGGCCGAGCAATGTGTCGTCGCCCAGGCCGCCGGACAGGATGTCGTCGCCGCTGCCGCCAAGCAGGGTGTCGTTGCCTTTTCCGCCTTCCAGCATGTCGCGTCCGCGGCCGCCTTGCAGCACATCCTCGCCGTCGCCACCGTAGACCACGTCGTGGCCGTCGCCGGCGTCGATGGTGTCGTTGCCGGTGTTGCCGAACACATTGTCGCGACCTGCGCCGCTGCGGACGGTGTCGTCCCCGGCGCCGGCATCAATGCGATCGTTGCCCTGCCCAGTGGTGATGGTGTCGTTGCCCGCACCGCCGCGCACGTCCATGTTGACGGTGACATTGTCGGCGGCGTGGATCATGTCGTTGCCATCGCCGGTGCGCACGCCCATTTCCTGCCCCGGGCCGAGCGTCACGTGAAATTGCTTGCCGTTCACTTCGACATCGAGCGTGCCGTCAGTGCGCTGCGAGACGTTGACCTGATCGTTGCCGTTGCCGGTGTTGATCACCAGCGTGTTCTCGAACTGATTGGTTTGGCCGCCGGTGCCGCCGCTGATCGGATTGATGCCGCTGGCGGCCGTTTCGCGGGTGATCGTCACGCCGTCTGCGGAAAACAGCTCGCTGCTGGTGACCAGTTTGCCGTCAGGCATGGTGACCGGTGCGCTGATCTTGGCGGCCGGCACGATGGCGGCGCCGTCGATCACGATCGGTGTCGTCGACGCTGCTGTGCTACCGGGGCTGGAACCCGCACCGGCAGCGTTGTTGGCAGCGCTGGGGGAGGTTGGACCGACGCCGGTGGATGCGCCTGTCTGTTGTTCGCCGGTGGGGACGGTGGTCGTTGCCGTGACCTCGCCGTTGGGCGTGGCCTGATCGTTCGCCATCGTGACTCTCCTGTCTCGCGGAAGGGGCCTGGGGAGATCGTGCATTTCAGGCTGCGAATGCAGTTCAAATGCAGAGAATCACCTTAAACCATCGCGCAATGGCTTGTCGACAGCCGCAGGTCGGCTCGACCGGACGCCCATCGAAGCCGGAGAACGAGCGGAAAACGAGGCCAGGAAGAGCAGAAAACGAGAGCAGAAAAGAGGACACCCACGATCCACAAATCTGCTGTCGACCCGTCATGCTTCAAACAAAACAGGGTCTTCGTGGATGAACGAGTGCGCCGGGCTCTTCCGCTGCACTCGAAAATCCACTGCCGGAACAGCGGGTTGCAGCGATATCGGGAACCAGACTTCCCGCATGGTGAGTCGATGCATTCCCCTACCCTGTCATCTCCCGCCTCTACCCCGTTACGCCGGCCCACGGCGCACGACCGAACCACGGGATTGCGATGCTTCCCGAGCCGGGCCTATAGTCCGGCGAAAGGTCTTTGCAGACTCGACGACCCGGGGCGTACCTCCGGGCGTCGCATTCGCATCGCCCGAACGCTGTTGTTCCGCCATGGAGGAATGCGATGGTCACCGAACCCGCACCGGATACCGGCACCCCCACGCCCGCATCGCCGCCGCCACCGATCGTCATCGACGGCACGACCGTTCCGGCCACCGCCCCACCACCCACCTTCGGGACCACCGTCGACGGCAAACCGACGGAGAACCAGGAGCTGTTCCGTCTGGGCGATGTCGTCATCAGCCGTGAGCAGGTGCCGTCCGGAGACCAGTTCGCGGACACCCTGGTGATCAAGACCGGCGCCGGTGACGATCGCGTCAAGGTGGATCAGCGCGCCGACGGCGTGCTGGATGTGCAGATCAACGGCCAGGCCTACGAAATCACGCTCGGCTCGAAGCAGCAGCTCGGCGTTCGCACCGGCGACGGCAACGACATCATCGAGACCGCTGACAAGGTCAAGGTGAACATGGATGTGCGCAGCGGCGACGGCAACGATACCGTCACCACCGGCGCTGGCATGGACCGCATCGACGGCGGCGCGGGCAACGATACGATCCGCAGCGGCGCCGGTCGCGATGATGTGTTCGGCAACACCGGCAACGACACCATCGACGCCGGCAAAGGCAACGATGTGGTCTACGGCGGCGACGGCAACGACCAGATCAAGGGCGGCGCCGGTCGCGACTATCTCGAAGGCGGCAAGGGCAACGACACGCTGGAGGGCGGAAACGGCAAGGACATCCTCTCGGGCGGTCTCGGCGACGACACCCTGCGCGGCGACAAGGGCAAGGACCGCATCTATGGCGGCAGCGGCGCCGATACCGTCGACAACCAGTCCGGCAAGGATGTCGTCTATGGCCGCAGCGGCGAAGACACCATCACCGCCGCCAAGGGCGCGGGCAACAAGATCGTGGATCCCGGCGCCTATGATCCCAATCTGGGCAGCAGCATCGTGATCGTGGGCTCGGACGAATTCCGCCAACGCGCCGAAGCCGATATCGAAATGCTCCGCAACTCGCCTCAGGGCCGGCAAATGCTGGCTGCGCTCGATCAGGCCGCCGACCCGGTCACCGGGAAGGGCCACAATGTGACGCTTTCGGAACTCCAGAGCGAGAGAAACGGCACGACCAACCCGGTCACTCCTGATGGTTTCCTGCGCAAGGATGCCAGCGGTAACGTCATCGCCGGCCCCGGCGACAATGCCAGGGTCGCCTACAACCCGTCGTTCCACAGCGACTCGTTTCCGGTCCCTGCGGTCACGCTCTATCACGAGTTGTCGCACGCCTACAATGTCGTCAACGGCACCTTGCAGTCCGATGTCTACAAGGGCAGCGGCCCGGACAAGAACAAGGTGCTCAATGCCGAACGTCAGGCTGTTGGACTCGGCACCGAAGGTCTGACGTTCGATTTCGACAACGACCCGAACACCAAGGCCACCAAGGCCAATCCCAAAGCGCTCACCGAAAACGGAATGCGCGAGGAAATGGGGCTGGACAAACGCAGAAAGTACGGCGTGGACGAGAGCGACATGGTCTCGCCGGGCACCGCGAATCTCATGCCCGCCTCGAAGTCGGCTCCGCAGGACGGGATCGTGCGGGACGAAGCAATGGAACGGTTGCTCAAGGCTTCGGAAAGCTCGGATCGCCAGGGCCTGCAAGCAGGCGTGCGCGAGATCGGATCAAGCGAATTCGGCCAGCAATTCCGCAAGGAAGGCGCCGAGGCCGCCGATCGTGAAGCCGCGCAGGCGCGTGCGGTTCTCCCCGACGCTGCGCCCGTCGAGGAGGCGCGGCAGGCCGGCGGCATGCGTCGTTGATTCTGTGCTTCGCCTTTTGCGGCATCGACGACCCGCCACCTATCGAGTCTTGCGCATGATCGCCCGCCCCTCACAGATGGATACGGCTCGCATCGCAACGTTGACTGCCGCGTTGAGCTTCGGTTTCGCCACAGGCTGTCATCACTCACTCCATCCATCCGATCCGGAGACCCCCCCTATGGATCCGCAGAGCGAAATGGTCGCGTCCGCCGACACCGCATCCGCCACCGCACAGTCCCTGGCTTCGCTGCACGCCGACATCTACTACGACACCGCCACCGGCACCGTGCGGGTGCGCTATCGCGTGCGCAACGCAAGCACGACGCGCGGATTGGCGGTGTTCGATCGCGGCGTCTACGGCGACTGGTCCGGCGTGGCGTACGCCCCAGGCCCCGTCGGCACCGCCACGCTGCAGTTGGATGGCGCCGATGCCCTGCTTCTGCATGCGCCGCCTGCGCCCAGCAGCCCGGACGATTTGCGTGCGACACCGCTGGCGATCGAAGTCGCCCCCGGCGGTGAACTGGAAAGCATGTACCTGCACCGGATCGACCGGAATGCAGACGACCGTAATGCGAACATCCGGCGCCTGCGCTGGTGCGTCGCCGTCGCGCCGCTCGAACCCGATCATTTCCGCAACCCGCAGCGCAGCAGCAACGGCACGATCTGGATAGCCAGCGCCGAAGCCGTACGTGCGCAGACGCGGCTCTGCAGCGACTGGTACACCATCGAACGCCCGGACAAGACAGACTGAGCCCGCGCGCGGGGAGAAGGTGGCCGAAAGCCGGATGAGGGGCGCTACCTGACACGCGCAACTTGCATAGGGCGTGCTCAAGCACGCCGAACGGAATTCATCGCGCCACGTCCCCACCAGGCTGCGATAGCGAATCGCGCCCACTTGACCACCCAGTGAATCGCAAATGCATCACCTTCCATAGGGTGCTGCCTTGGCGCACAGCTTGGCCGTACCAGACAACTGTTCAGACGGGTGCGGATTTGTTCGCTGCGGGTGGTGGGAAGTGAATCTAACCCCGATCGCATACTAATCAAAACATACGAGCAGTCACTTTTTTCTTTGTCAGGGCCGGCGAAAAAATCTTTCTGCAGGATTTTATTTGTGGCGCATCTGACGGTAGCGTCCTGGTTTCATCGCCATCCGAACGGCCCCATCGAAACACTCACCTGGCCTGCGGAATACTCAGCCTACAGGAGGCATGATGGGCGGCCGGCTTCGACCAAGGGCGAACAATGGCCATTCCTCGCAGGGCGCATAAGCCGAAGGCGTCAAGCGCTAGCCGCACGGCCATAGAATTTCGAGCGCCATGAGGGATCGAGATCCCGGGGCGGAGTTCCGGATCCGCGCGACAACTTTCCGGATGACGAAATCCGCCATCCGGTGCTGCAGGACTGTAACAGAGCGCATGTAGCCTGCCGATGGAATATGCCTCGTAATCCACGAATTTTTAAACGCAGACATCATGAAAACTTTGCCGATATCGGAGTATCAAAAACGATTCTTCCTTGAATGGGCGATTCGACCGAAAGAAGACACTTACAATATTTTCGGTGTCTACCGAATCAGCGGACATCTGGACACGGACAGATTCAAACGCGCCTGCGAACTTTTCGTCGAACGGCACGAGGAAGTGCATGTCAGATACCATCAGGACGGCAGCGAATGCTTCTGGTCGAATTACGGCATCGACGATTTCTACAGTCGCATCGCGGCGGACTCGGACGAGGACGCCCTTCAACGCTTGAAGGATGTCCTGAGAACTCCGTTCCATCTTGAACAGCAACCGCTTTTGCGGTTTCGGCTGATTTCCAATGGAAACGAAGGCGAATTCTATTTCGCCCATGTCGCGCACCACATCATCTGCGACGCCGAAATGCTGAAGATCATCGGCGAACAAATTTCCGACCACTACAATGCCTTGACCGATGGATGCCAAGACGGTATCGCCGAAGTGGACTCGCCGTTCAGCGCTGCGGTAGAAGCCGAGAACCTGCTTCTCACGCAGCAATACAACGAAGACGCAAAGCGGTATTGGCTCGACTTCATCGGAAACGTGCCGATTCACGTGAAGCTGCCCTTCAAGTCCAATGCCGATCCCAACATCATCAGCAACAGGACCGACAACAAGCTGGGAGAAAGCATCTATTTCGGCGTGCCGAGCGAGCAGACAGGAAAGATACGAAGCTATGCCGAGGCGCGTGGAACGACAGTGTTCGTCGTCCTTGCAGCGACCTATGCGCTCGCCCTGTCGAAGTATTGCAATCAGCCGCGATTCTTCATCAGCTACCCGGTCAACGTTCGACCGCCCGGCCATGCGAACGCTGGCGGCAGTTTCGTGAACAATGTCCCGTTGAAGATCGAAATCGACAGATACGAGGCACTGGACGACCTGATCGAAGGCTTGAAAGCGCAAAGAACGTCGGTAAAGGCCTACCAGCAGTATTCGTTCACGAGGATCGTCCGCGATCAGGCCATCGAAAACGGTGCGGACATCGACAATTGCCTGAACGTCGGATTCGTGTCCACCAATCTGCGCGCCAGGAATTCGCTCAGGTTGAACGGCCTCAAGACCGAGGTCGTCGACGTTCCCAGAAAGCACTCGATCTTCAACTTTTCGTTGCTGTACGACAGCCGCGATGCCGGAGGCATCAAGTTCAGGCTCGACTACATGACAGCGTTGCTCGATCAACAATTTGCGGAGAGTTTCATCGCGTCGTTTCGTCGACTGCTCTCCGACGCTGTCGATTCCGGGACCAGAATCGTTCTGAGGAAATATTGCGTCCTGGACGACGCGGCGCGCGCCAGCCTGTCCCGCTCTTCGGGCCCGGATGATCGGGACTATGAGACCGATTTGCCCATCCACACCCTGTTCGATCGACAGGCACGGCGCACCTCGAGTGCGATCGCGGTGATCGACGGCAACAACATCGGGCATACCTACGCCGATTTGCGGTTCGACGTCGACCGGTTGGCAATGTGCTTGATCGCGAGCGAAGGCGCCTTGATCGGCATACTGAGCGAAAAAGGCTACAACCACGCCGTATCGACGCTTGCCATCATGAAATCCGGGCACGGCTATCTACCGCTGAATGTGGATTGGCCGGCGGCGAGAATCGCGGACGTGCTGGATTGCGGGAACGTGAAAACATTACTGGTGTCGCGTCGACAACGATCCGCCATCGAATCCGAGCCTCATCTGTCCGGGCGATACGAGATCATCGAAATCGAAGCGGAGCTCGATGCTCCGGATCGCATGCTTGGAAGCGCCGCAGCGGCCTATCCAGCGGTCGCGGCGCACGCAATCGCGTATGTGATTTTCACATCCGGTTCGACCGGGAAACCAAAAGGCGTCACGATCAGTCACTCCGGTGCCCTGAATACCATCCATGCGGTCAATGAGCGATTTTCCGTCGGCAGCGCCGACCGCGTGCTTGCGCTGTCCGATCTGAGTTTCGATCTGTCCGTCTACGATCTGTTCGGGCCGCTGCTTGTCGGTGGCTCCGTCGTCTTTCCTGAGCAATCGGAAACCAGAAACTGCGAATACCTGGCCGGACTCATTCACCGATGCCGGGTCACGATCTGGAATTCTGTACCGCAATTGGCGGATCTACTGGTGAATTCCACTCCTCTGCGCAGCGGCCAATTGGATTCGTTGCGAGTGCTGATGCTGAGCGGCGATTGGATACCCGTCGGCTTGCCTGCGGACATCAGGAGGCATTGTGCCGGGAAGAATGTCGAGATCATGAGCCTGGGTGGCGCGACGGAGGGCAGCATCTGGTCGATCTGGTATCCGATCCATGATGTCGATCCGGAATGGACGAGCATTCCCTACGGCCGTGCGATGCCGAACCAGAGAATGTACGTCCTGGATTCCAACGATGCGATTCTGCCGCCCGGGACGCTTGGCGACATCTGCATCGGCGGCGCTGGCGTTGCGGTCGGCTACTGGAAGGATGAAGAAAGAACAAGCAAGAGCTTCTTCGATCACGAAACACTGGGCAAGCTGTACCGTACCGGAGACCTGGGAAAAGCGAGCCATCAGGGCTATATCGAGTTCGGGGGCAGAAACGATTTCCAGGTCAAAATCCGTGGCTACAGGGTCGAGCTGGGCGATGTGGAAGCGCATTTGGCTGCGTACCCGGGAATCCGACAGTCGGTCGTCCTGGCAAGAAGCAATCCCGGAAGCAGGAACAATTATCTGGTCGCCTATTACGTGTCCGATGACAGACTGGACGAGGCCGCGCTCTTCGCATACATGAGCGATAGGCTGCCCGATTACATGCTTCCGGGCATGTTCGTTCATTTGTTTCAGCTGCCGCTGACGAACAACGGAAAGCTCGATCGCGAAGGTTTGCCGGTCCCGGCATTCGTCGATCGCGACGACGCGCATCATGCCCCTGAAAGCAAAACCGAAGAGGCGCTTGTACGTTTGTTTTCCGCAGTGCTGTCGGCCGACCCTGCCAGCATCTCCGTTCATTCCGACTTCTTCAGGCGGGGTGGAGACTCCATTTCCGCCGTCAAGTTGGTCGGAAAGATCAACCATGAATTTCCGGAATCCAGGATCAAGGTCATCGATGTATTCAAATACAAGACCGTCAGACACCTGTCGGATTACATCGGCAAGCACTCCGACGAGAGAAATTCGATCATCAAATCGATGAACGATTCACCGATGGATCGATTGCTGTTCATGATCCATCCGGCCACGGGAGGGTGCGAGGTTTACTTCGGCCTGGCCGAACTGCTGGCCGATCAGTACAAATGCTACGGCATCGACAACTACAACCTGCACAATGCCGAGCAGATATCCGACCTGTACGAACTCGCGGGCATCTACCTGTCCTGCATGAAATCGGTCAGGCGCGGGATGAATATTCCGGATGACGCCGGATACCACATGACCGGCTGGTCCCTGGGCGGGCAATTGGCGTTCGCGATCGCCGCCATACTGGAGTCCGAGGGCGCGACCGATATCAATATCATCAGCCTGGACGCCATTCTCAACGACGGCGACGAGGTGCTGCAGCGGATCAGGCGCGATATCGAAATCGACAGGGACGGTTTCCGCAAAGGACTGGAAGCCAGAAGACTGGAAAGCAGCAACTACGAAAGCAACGACCACATCGAAAAGATACTGAACATGATCCACACGGAGAAAGCGCTTGCACTCAGCCCGATCAATCGCGAACTGCGTCACACCAACGTACTCTTGTTCAAAACGATGAAACCGTATCTCAACATCGATATCAATCCGAACGCGGCCGAACTGAGCGACCATGTGTCCGGACTGCCCTGCAACAACGTCCGGAATGTCGTGCGTGACCACAGGAAAAATCCGCGTTTTCAATATGGACTGCGATCACGGGACGCTGCTGCGCGAATGGGATTACATCGCGAAAACGATCCGGCGTGTGGATTGGTCGGAGCGCGTCGAAAGCGAACTGTCGTCGATGTTGTTGTAAGCGCCAGCCGGGCGCAGCGATTGATCCGGCAACCCATCACCCGGACCTCGCCATCGGAGAGATCCAGTAGCGTAGCCCGGGTAAGCGAAGCGCACCCGGGGATCTTCGCCGTTCATCCCGGGTGCGCTTCGCTTACCCGGGCTACTTGCTGCCTTGGCGCACCGATTGTGGATGTTGGTAATTTAATTTGGGCCCTTTTTTCAAAAATCCTAGGGCTTAAAATCGGCCCGGCCGCGCTTCTTGTTGAGCCCACGATTCCAGATAAGCTTTAGCCGCCGGAACATCAATTTTCGCCAACCGTCGACGGAATAGCTTGGTGTCGACGATCTTCTCGATACCTTCGATCTGTGCGCGAACACTGGTTCTGGAAACACGATCGCCCACGCCGTGCGAGGTGACGGTGCCTGTAAAGACTTCGGCCAAGCGAAGCGCCCCAGCATCGTGCGACGTTAGCAACTTCGTCCACGCACGGACAGCATTAGGATTGACGTCAGCCCACCGGAAAAGTAAGTAAGCCAATGAAGGGGACTGCTCAAGCTCCTTCGTTTTGGATGCCTTGACGATGCGGCTGGCCAGCAGTGCACGCAACGCTTTGGCATCGGCCTCGGTGGTGAGACAGTCTTCCTCTCGTTGGGGCTCGCGGCCCTCGCGAGGATGGTAGTCCTCCCATGCCGATTCGCTGAAGTCCACTAGCCAGCCCAGCGCGGCCTTCTGGCAGGCTTTGCGGTATAACGCTGATCGCTCAGGCAAACTCATATGCGCTGTCAATGCGCGTATCAACCAATGCAGGCGCATCTTATTGCCGAAGCCGCTGCGCTTATCTAGTGGCAAGTCGATGGCATCGCCGAGTGCGAACAATGTGCCCAGCAGCACGGGTAGATGGGTCTGATCGATCTTTCCGGCATGGACTTGCCATTGCGAAAACAGCACCGGAACGCCCGTCCCGTTTGACCGCTTGGACGCCATCGCGTCCCGTACGATGGCTTCCACGTAGGCTGCGTCGCCCAGCCGGAGCAGCATTGCGGCCAGCGCCTCGTGGTCAATTACCTCCGAACCAATGCTGAAGCGGAAGTACGAATCGAAATTGTCGGCATCACAGACACGGCGCTCGCGCGCCCAGCGTTCGGCCGCCCCCGAGTAGGAAACATTCGACCACACCGATTCTAGCCGCGGGAACAGTCGCATCAGCGCCTTCTTATAATGTTCGCGTTGGTCGGCCGGAATATCGCCGAGTAGGCGTTTCTCCCATTCTTCGGCCTGCACGCGGTTCGAGCTACCAGACCCCGTGCCGCACAATCCGGCCTTGTTCTGGCGCAATCGGCGATACAAGCCCGGCCGATGCAAACGCAACGCCTCCAAGGCGACGAAGTCGCCTATGTCGACGTTTCCCTTTACCGAGGCCCACGTGACTGCGAGCATGTTGGCGAATCGGCTGACATCGCGCGGCGTATGGATTTCTGGCGCAACGATATCGAAGAAGCGATTACCAAAGTCGACATGCCGGTCAGGATCCAGATCACCGCAGATCTCGCCGATGTGCTGCAACAGCAATTCGTACAGATTTGAGTCCAGCGGATCGGGCAGTTCGAATGAGGCCTGCACTATCTTTTCCAAGTAGTGCGGCCCTTCGGACGGGTAACTCTGTTCGACGGCACGCTCAGCCAGCTCGCGATCGAACACCAGCAGGTAAATTAAGTTGGGCAGCATGCCCACGGACTTGACTAGGCGGAATATCAACAGGGCTTCTTCCGGCGCCAGACGATCGATGTCGTCGATCACAACCAACAGCTTCTTGGATTGCTTTTCCAGTTCGGCGGTGAGTTCGGCGTGCAACGACTCGATGCTGTCGTCCTGATTCACCTCGCCGCTCACCCAGTCGAGCGCACCTGAGACAACCTCACCGGCCCCCGGGGCCAGGATGTTAGCCATGCCACCAATGGCTGAGCCCGCCCTGAGCAGGCGCATGCCCAGCTTGGGCAACAACTTCTTGGCCTTTTCGCCCAACTCAGGCGCCAAGGCTCCAGACAGCTCGCGGAAGAAGTTCATGGCGACGGCCTCTTCGCCCCGGAACCACCAACCGTGGAAATCCAGGATGACCAACTCGCCGGCCTTGATGTCCGGAGCTAGGTGATGTCGCACCAGATTCAACGCGCTGCTCTTGCCCGAGCCCCAGACACCATTGAGGGCGACCACCGTGCCACGCGGCTTGTGGTAGCTGCGAATTGCTCGCGCCAGCGCCTGCGCGAAGGGATCGAAGCCGAAGCGATCCTGTTCCGGGAGTAGGATCGGCTCGTCGTTGTATGTGCTTTCTGACATGGTCACGGTGTCGGAGATTAGGCGGTGATGGGTCACGCGCAAGCACGCGTTTCGAAATTTATTGGGCCGCAGGCGAGCGAAAACAGGAGTCAGATTGATTTTTTTAGCGTCGCTCAGAACCGAAAGTAGCAAAAAAATCGTTCGCCCCAACCAACCTCCATCAATCAACCCACACTCAACCCCTACATCGACTTGGGGCTGTGCGTTTCCGCCACCACCGGCACACTCGACGCAGCAATCGACACAGGCGTCATCGAAGCATGCAGATCTGCGGCTTCCCGGCTGCTGAATTTCAACGGTGTCTCTTCCACTTGACCCATTTCGACGAACGTGGATTTGCCTGCATCGGGGCTGCCCTTGAGCACGAACAGGCGGTCGCTGTTGTCGTCTGCGCCCACACTCACCTCATCGGCCCTGTCGATGCCTTTGCGCAGCGCGCGCACGGTCAGTGCGGCGGCGATGCTGTTCTTGTCGCCGAAGTCTTCCACTTCTTCCGGCATCTTGGCCAGGATCGATTTGTACAGGTCATTGGCCGGATGCGCCTCGCTGCTCAGCAGTGGCCCGGTGTAGTCCTTGTCGGCCTGAGAAGGATGCGGCAATCCGGCGGCCTTGGCGTCGCCGGACAACTTGCTGCGCTGCGACATGCCCTCGGGTTCGTCGGTGGACGTCTTGAACCCGTAGCGATACAGATCAGGGTCGACATCCTTCTTGAGCGTGCAGGTCAGATGGCCGTCGGCGGCGCTCATCGTGCAGCCGTTGTCTTTCCGGATCTCGACTTCGGCGCCTTTACTTTCCAGCCAGCCCTTGAGCTTCTGCGGCAAGTAGGCGCTGCTGCCTTCGGTGATGTCGCCCTGCGAGCACACCAGCACGGCTTTGCTGCCGTGCAGATCGCCCATGCCGGAGGCGGTGAGCGCGGCGTCGAGTTTGCCTTTGTAGGCGTCCCAGTTGTCGGCGGTGCAGTCCGAATAGACGTGCGAAAGCGAGATCTTGTCGCCCTTGGCCAAGCCCACAGCGACGCAGCCGGAGAGGCCGTCGGTCATCAGATCGGTTTTGGTGCTGTCGGCGACGATCCATTCGTCCAGACCGACTTTGACTTTCTCGTTCATGGTGAAGCTCCCTGTCGAAGTGTGCGCAATCCACTGCGCATATTACCGGTGATCAAGTAGGGTGGAGTCAGCGCAGCGCAACTCCACCATGGGACCGGAGAAGCGATTTCATGGGCGCATGGAAAGCGGCCGCTCCGATTGACGCACATCGGGCTTGCGACATGGCAATGGTGGAGTTGCGCTACGCTGACTCCACCCTACTTGCTGCTTGCATTGATTGCTTGCGTTTTCGCGGGTGCGCGCTGCGCGCTTATCCGGGCTACGCATGCGGTGCGATTCATTTCGCGGGCGCTGCGGCGTCGACGGGCTTCGCGTTCTTCACATACTGATCCAGCCATGCATCGGTTTCCGCCAGCATGTGCAGGATCGATTCGCGTGCGCGGTAGCCGTGCGCTTCTTTCGGCAGCATCACCAGGCGCGCGGTGCCGCCGAGGCCTTTCACGGCGGCGTACATGCGTTCGCTCTGGATCGGGAAGGTGCCGGAGTTGTTGTCTTCTTCGCCGTGGATCATCAGCAGCGCGTCCTTGATGCCGTTGGCGTAGTTGAACGGCGACATGGTCTGGTAGGTGTCGCGGGCGTCCCAGAAGTTGCGCTCTTCGGCCTGGAAGCCGAACGGGGTGAGCGTGCGGTTGTAGGCGCCGCTGCGGGCGATGCCGGCCTTGAACAGACGCGTGTGCGCGAGCAGGTTGCCGGTCATGAACGCACCGTAGGAGTGGCCGCCGATGGCGACGCGGTTGCGGTCGGCCACACCGCGACGCACCACTTCGTCGATGGCGGCTTCGGCGCTGGAGATCAGCTGCGGCAGATAGGTGTCGTTCGGCTCCTTGTCGCCTTCGCCGACGATCGGCATCGACGGATCGTCGAGCACCGCATAGCCGCGCGCGAGGAACGGATGCGGACCCCAGTAGCTGATCGCGTTGAAGCGGTACGGCGAGTCGGTGACCTGCGATGCGGCCTCGGCGGATTTGAACTCGGCCGGATAGGCCCACATCAGCAGCGGCAGCGGTTTGTCGCGGCCCGGCTCGAAGCCCGGCGGCAGGTACAGGGTGCCGGTGAGTTCGACGCCGTCCTTGCGCTTGTAGCGGATCTGCTCCTTCTTCACGTCCTTGAGCTGCGGCGTGGGATGCGGAAACTGCGTCAACGCCACGGGCGCCGATTTATTGGCCAGATCAACGCGGTGGTAATTCGCCGGCTCGGTCGGCGATTCGCGGGTGATCAGGATCCTGCTGGCGCTGTCGTCGAGCACCGCAGCCACCGCCGAGTAGTGCGGCGCTTCGGAGCGGAACAGGCGCTGTTTGCTCTTGTCGCCCAGATTCCAGCGATCAAGGAACGGGCGGTCGCCCTCGGCGGAGGCGCCGTCGCCGATCAGATAGATGCTGTTGCCGTCGGGCGCGAACATCAGCCGCTGGAAGCCGTTGGAGTCGCGCAAGGTGACCGCATTGCCCGGGTCGTTGTAGCGGTCTTCGCTGGAACCTTCAAACATGAGTGTCGGCGCGGTGGCGGGCGCATCCGGCGCGACCTTCCACGAACGCACCTTGCGGGTCTTCCACCAGTATTCGCCGACCAGCGCGACATCGCCGCGACCCCATTCGGTGCCGGCGTAGCGCGTGGCGAGTTTCGCCAGCACTGTGGGCGCCTCGTCGAACGGCGCGGCCTGCATCAGCACGTGGTCGCGGATGTCGACGGCCTTCGACGGATCGCCGCCATCCTGCGCTTCGGCCCACACCAGCGTCGCCGATGCGTCGCTGCGCCATTCGATGTCGCGCACGCCGGTGGTGGTGGCGTCGTTGCCGCTGGGCAGGCCTTCGAACAGCGGCAGCTTGGCGACGCTGTGCAGCGGCTTGCCGGCGAGATCCAGCACATCGATGCGGCGCGGGAAGAAGTTCACCGGCACCTGATACGAGAACGGACGTTCGATGCGCTGCGACAGCAGATGTTTGCCGTCGGGCGACGGCGACAGGCCAAGGTAGAGATCGGGCTTGCCGATGTTCGCGACCTTGCCATCCACGCCCACCAACGCCGGCTGCACGCGCAGGTAGTGTTCCAGCGTGCGCGCGTCGCTTTCGTTGCGCAGCATGTCCTGGTACGTGCGCAGCTGGCGGACGCTGCCGGTGCCTCGGGTTTCCTGGGTGTTGGGGCCGGCGGGCACGATCTCGGCCGCAGGCGCGCCGCCCTGCCCCACGCGCAGATGCACCAGCAGGCGCTTGCTGTCGGGCATCCAGCGCAGGCCGCCGCGCACGGTGTTCAACGGTTGATCCAGCAAACGGCGCGCCTTGTGCGTGCCCACATCGACCAGCCACAGCGCGTTGCTGCCGGTGCTGGGATCCTGCTGGTTCAGGGCGAGATATTTCTGGTCCGGCGACCACGCCACCGACGCCAGCGACAGCGGCTGCGGCAGGCCGTCGATGCGGGTTTCCTTTCCGGTGGCCACATCCATCAGCCACAGATCGCTGACGAACGAGAACCGGCTGGGTGAGTAACTGCGCGGATTCAGACGCAGGCCGGCGAGCTTCAGTTCCGGCTGCGCGACCAGCGCGATCGACGGCAGCGGCGGCACCTGCTGCAGCGCGACGAGATCGCGATGCGGGCTGAGCGACAGCTGCGGCGGGCGCGCGGCGTCGACGATGGCTTTCAGTTCGGCGACGGGCTCGCGATAGCCAGTGGCGGACTGGGCCTGCGGCGCAGCGGGCTGCTGGGCGAAACCGACCGGTGCGGTCAGGGCGAGGGCGAGCAGCGCCGGCAGGGCGAGCGGGCGGATTGCGGAACGGCGTGAAGTCATGGCGGCGACAGCTCCCGGGAACAGCCAATAGGCAGTCGCCCATCATGGCCCCGGACCCATGGCGGCGGATGCGCCACAGGTCATGCCCGCGCGGTTCAATGCTCGCGATGGAGGTTCCGCTGCAGCCGCGCCGAGACCATCGAGTTCTCGTGCCAGGCGGCGTCCTGGATATGCTTCGGCTGGCTCCGCAGCCAACGCCGCTGCGCGGCGAGCCGGTTCTTGCTGCCTGCATGCTTGGCGATGGCGTAACGCACTTCGCCCTCGGACGAGACCACGATGGTGGAACCGCCGAGGAACCAGCCTTCGCGCACCCGCGTCTTCTGCACCACTTCGGCGACCAGATCGAAGGCGACATCGCCGCGCAGCGACACCCGGCGCAGGGTGCGTAGCGACAGCAGTCGCGGCGGTGCGAAGGCACCGCCCGGTTCGACCAGCCCGAAATCGTGCGCGTGCTTCGGCGTGCAGATGGTGTTGCCCAGCGCCTGTGCGGCGCGGCGCACGGAACTGCCGTCGTCGTCCTGCGGCCAGTCGCAGAAGCCGTCGTCGAAGGTCAGTCCGAGATTGCGGAAGCGCAGCTGCGGAATCACGATCCGCCCAGACTGCGGCGGTTTCCACAGCAGGCTTTCGACGCTGAGCGTGGGCACGTCCGGCACGGTCACGCCGTAACGACGGAAGGAGCCGACGATGATCTCGCGATACGTCGTGCCCTCTTCGCCGACGAGATCGTAGTCCGCAGTGATCAGCGCGCGCAGGTATTCGCCGAACGTGCAGTGGAACGGCGGGCAGTAGTCGATCGCACGGATGACGATATTGAGGAATTTCCGCGCCAGCGCCGAGGCCTGCTGCGCCAGCCAGTGGATGCCCTCGTGCGAGAGCCGACCCTGATAGGTCGCCAGCGAGCGTTTGATCCTGCCGGTGCGGCGCTCGAACACTTCGCAGAACGCATCGAAGACCGCCGAAAGCAACACCGCGCCGAGGTCGTGCTCCTCGTCGTAGTGCGTGTACATGTCGCTCTGGGCGATGGCCACATCCGGGCCCGGCGTGGTGATCGCGGTGCGCAGCGGATTGTGGCCGTCGATCTGGGTGAAGCCGAATTCCCGCCCGATCGACACCAGCAGATCGTCCTTGAGTCCGCCCTGGGTCTTCTCGATCGCGCGCTGCACCATCTCGCGCTGCGAGAAACGCATGAACACCGCGACCAGATCGGAAAAGCCCTCATGCAGCGCCGACACATCCGGATGGGTCGGGCGCATGAAATTCGGACGCAGGCCATCGAGCAGCGCATGGCTCATCTCGTGCGCCACGATCTCGCGCGACAGCGCGGTGTAGACCAGCGCGCCGGGCTGGCTCGGACCCTTGGCGAAATTCTCGGCGGTGGCGTAGCCGAATTTCAGCGCGCCGCTTTCGCGATCGTAATAAGCGTTGGCGTCCTTGAACGCCGCAGGCACGACGCGTAGTTTGCCGTCGGCGTGGCCTGCACCGCCCAGCGGGCCGAATCCGGGATCGCGCCCGAGCGCACGCACGAAACGTTCGTAGGTTTCCATGCCGACGGCGTACACCATCTGCTGGATGAAGGCGCGGTTGGTGCTGCTCGGCGGCAGGCCATCCTCCATCAGCACCGCCGGACGATCCAGATCCACGCCGTCGCAGGGCGTCTGCGTGTCTTCGTCGAAATCCTGCACCATCAGCACCGCGCCCTGCGGCCCCGGCTGCAGGGGTTCGTAGGGAATCGACACGGTGTAGATCGCGCCGTCCTCGGTGCCGAGGCTCGGATCCTGCGCGTACACGCGCAGCTTGCGTCGCGCCGGCATCTCGCGGTTCTGCATCGCCAGCCGCGCACGTTTGCGGCTGAGACTGTCGTGGACTTGGAACGGCCACGGCTTGTCGGTGACGTTGCGCTTCATGGCGCTCAGCCGCCCAGCAGACGACGCGTGGACAACCCGGTCGCCGGCTTCAACAACAGCGGATGCTGGCGGGGACGCGTGCCGAACTTCGCAACGATCGCATCCATGAACGCGCGATTGCTGCTGCCGTCGCGCGCCGCTTTCGCCAACAGCGCGCTGGCATGCCGGGTGAAGTCGCCCTGACCGTTGCTCTCCCACGCGTATTCGTCGTCGCGACAGGCGGCGAAATGGACCACGCCAGGCAGTGCCGGACGCTCGCCAGCGCCGCGCGCGCGCGCCGCCTTGCCCTTGCGCAACGACAGGAACTTGCGGCGCACATCGTCGCTCAGCTGCAGAAAACGCACGCGTTCGTCGCTGCCGCGCTTGCCGGTGGCAGCGAGTCGCGGCGAAAAGCGGCTGTTGCTACCGGAATGGCAGCAGTCCATGAACATCGTGAGGAACGCGCCTTTGGGCAACGCTTCGGTCTGCAGATAGAAATCGTCGTCGATCAGCAGCGCGCCCTTGTCGTAATCGATCGGAACGAAGGCCTGATCGAAGCCGCTGGCCTCGTCGCCGTCGTCATCCTCGACCTGGGTACCGTGGCCGGCGTACTGGAACACCAGTTCGTCGCCTTCGCGCGCATTGACGATCAACTCGCGCAGGCCCTGCACGATCGCACTGCGCGTCGCATCGCGGTCGACGATGCGCTTGATCTGGAAACCGAGCCCGTCGAGCGTATCGGCCCAGCGCTTGCTGTCATTGACGCAGCCGCTCAGCGGCTGGCCGGCGTAGCTGTCGATGCCGATGCACAGCGCGAGCTTGCGGGCAGTGCGCTTGCGATTGCCGGCGCCGCTGCCGCCCGACGTCGGCGGGTCCGGCGGCGCGGCGGAACCAGCGTCGCCTGCGGGTTCCGGCCGGTCATCATCCGCACTGTCGCCGGGCTCGACATCGTCGCCGAAACGTTCCGGCGGCATGCCGTCGCCGCCGCATTTGCAACAGCAGGGACAACCGCCGCGCATGGCGTCGTCGTCGAGCGAGAAATCGCGCTCCTTGTCGTTGAGACCGCAGCGGTCGAAGGCATCCTCGCTCGGGAACTGGTGCTTGCCTTCGAGCACTTTCGGCTTTTCGCCGAGCACGCGTTCCAGCACCGCGAACATGGTGCTGGCGTCGTTGTCGAAACCGCCGTGTTTCGTCGCGGCGGTGCGGGCGTTGGTCTGCCCGGAATCCCTGGCCGGCGAGAACTCGACGCCGATATTGCCGCTGCGGTACGACAGCGCGGAGGTGTCCTTGCCGATGCCGAACTGCGCGGCCAGCGACTTGCGATCCAGCAGATCCCTGGCCAGGCCGAGGATGCGACCGTCGGTGTGGTCTTCGCAGGCGTTGCGCACGTAGTACAGCAGCGACTTGCGATAGATCCACGCCACGTTGTCCTGACGCTCGGCCGCGTCGGTCATGGTGTACATCGTCAGGTCTTCGATCTTCGGGGCCGCGCCGGCTGCGGGTTTGAGCAGCGGCAGCACGCGCGTTTCGAAGCGATCGGTGCGGATCGCGGGCGCAAGATAGCTCATGGTCCTGAATGCATGACCGGCGCCGGTGAGCAGCTGCATGAACGCGGACAGCAGGATCGGACCGGTGCTGTGGCCGACGGCGTGCAATCGCAGATCCGGTTGCTGCGCAAGCAGCGGCTTCAGCATCTCGGCGAACAGATACGCGCCGCCGGCACGGTTGTCCTGGCTTTCGATGCGCGGGCTGGAGCCGTCTTCGGCATGTTTTTTCATCCGCGCCCAGACCGGTCGGGCGGCGAGCTGCGTCGCCCATTCCAATGCGGTGTCGGTGGGCGCCGCGCGCGGCGCCAGCGCACGCTTGGTCGCCCACGAAGGCAGCATCGTTTCGAGCAGTCCGGATTCCCAGATGAACAGGATCGGATACACGCCGTGCGCCAGCCACCACGGCACGATGGTGCGCGCGTAGCACAGGGCCGCACTTTCATCGACCAGTCCGCCGTGGCAATAGAACAGCAGATGCGCCGGCTTTTTTTCGTGTTTGCGCGCGGCGATATAGGCGGGCAGATGCTGTTCGACGATCGCGCGCAGCGACGAACGGGTACAGGAGAACTGGCCCGGGCTGCTGGAAATCTCGCCTTCGCTGGACAGCACGCCGCGCGAAAGATTGATCACGTACGGCAGCAGCGGATGGACGCTGAAGTCCACGCCGCGCGCCGCCGCGCCGCGGCTGCCGTCGCTGTCGCCGCGCTCGATCAGATCGGCGAACAGTTCCTGTTCGATCGCAGCGGATGCGGTTTCCGGCACCTCGGCGTAATCCTGCTCCAGCTGCGTCTCGTCGTCGGCATCGGCCTCGAACGCGCGCGCGGTCTGCGCCCATCCGCGCACCGCCGTCGGATCGAGCACGGCGGTCGAACGCCTGGGCAGTTCGATCGCCTGCCGGCCATCGAGCAAGGCTTCGATGTCGCTGCGGAACGGCTTCAGCGCGATCGCGTTGCCCGGGCAGGTCTTGCCGCTCATCTGGTTGTGGAAGCGGACCGCGTCGGCGCCCAGGCCGAACTTGCGCAACACCGCGACGATCACCGCGTACGCCACGCGCTTCTGGTCGCCGTCGAACGTGTCCTGTCCCGCGTCGAAGTCGCCGATCATCTCGATCATGAACGGGCCGGCATGCGCGTTGCCGTTGTGGCCGCGGGCGCTGGCCGGCGGCTTGTCGAAGGGCCGCCCGGTCCAGATGCCGCCGAAGGGGTCGATGGTGAGGTGCTGGGCAATGTCGCTCATGCCCGCGCGCTCGATGTGGTAGCGGCGCATCGCCTCGATGGTGGCCAGGCCGCGGAAGTCGCGGTGCCGGGGCCGCCAGGTGTGGTGCACGTGGAATTCGGTGATCCTGCGCCGGGGCTCCCAGGCCGCGAGCAGACGTTCGAAATCGGCGAAACCGATCTTCTGGATCGTGGCCATACATCCTCCATCTATCCGTGCCCGGTGGGTCATCACGACAACGCAATGTGACGACGGTCGCGGTCATCATGCCCATCGACATCCGCGCATGCGGACTCCCTGCGGGATCAGCCCGGGATCGTGTTTCCGGCGGGGGGCTGGTCGGGCGCCCAGCCGATTCATCCTTTCATCGCGAGATAGAGATACAATGCCGCCCCTCCCCGCCGAGGGGCGCTGCAAGCCCGGCTTTCTGGTCCGGGATCAGGCTCGGCGGAGGCTTCACTTCTGGAACGGCGCCCGTTCACTGCGCACCCGGCCATCGGCCCGGGCGCACTCGACGGAAGAACCATCGCCATGAACGCACAAGTCAAAACCAACCCCGACTACAAAGTCTCCGACATGCAGCTCGGCGAAGCCGAGTGGGGCCGCAAGGAAATCGACATCGCCGAGCACGAAATGCCGGGCCTGATGTCGATCCGCAAGAAGCACGCCGCCGCCAAGCCGCTCAAGGGCGTCCGCGTGACCGGTTCGCTGCACATGACCATCCAGACCGCCGTGCTGATCGAGACCCTGAAGGACATCGGCGCCGACGTGCGCTGGGCCTCCTGCAACATCTTCTCGACCCAGAACCACGCCGCGCAGGCGATCGCCGCCACCGGCACCCCGGTGTTCGCGTGGAAGGGCGAAACCCTCGAAGAATATTGGGACTGCACCCTCGACGCGGTGACCTTCCCGGGCGGCAAGGGCCCGGAGCTGGTGGTCGATGACGGCGGCGATGTGACCCTGCTGATCCACAAGGGCTACGAGCTGGAACAGGGCTCCGACTGGGTGAACGAGCCTGCCTCCTCGCATGAGGAAGGCGTGATCAAGAACCTGCTCAAGCGCGTCGCCAAAGAGCGCCCCGGCTTCTGGACCAACGTGGTCAAGGACTGGAAGGGCGTCTCCGAAGAAACCACCACCGGCGTGCACCGCCTGTACCAGATCGCGGAAGCCGGCAAGCTGCTGGTCCCGGCGATCAACGTCAACGACTCGGTCACCAAGTCGAAGTTCGACAACCTCTACGGCTGCCGCGAGTCGCTGGCCGACGGCCTGAAGCGCGCGATGGACGTGATGCTGGCCGGCAAGGTCG
>CAZGBA010000042.1:0-31240 GCA_964523435.1 uncultured Xanthomonas sp. | reverse complement strand
GAATGGCTGACCAGCGCGCGCAACCACGCGCGCTACGCCAATCAGGGCGGGCAGTACGACGATGTGCTGAAATTCCTCGAAAAGCAGGGGTAATCCTTGGCTTACGCGCGCTACCGCATCCCCGACGAACCACGCCCGACCGGACTGATCCGCTACGCGGTGGATCCGCTGTGGCCGTTGATGGCGCTGATGCTGTCGGGCAACGGCATCGGACTGCTCTGGTTCGCATTCAATGCACGTGCGCTCGGCAGCCCGGCCGTGTTGCGCGAAGCGGGATACATCGCAGCCAGTCTTGCCGGCTGCGTGATGGTCGCCCTGGTCATCGGCTGGGCCGCCGACTACGGATACCTCCAAGGATCAGCGGTGAAATATGCGGCGCTGGCCTTTCCCGCAGTGAAACTGTCGCTCGGCTATGCGCTGTATCTCTCGCAATCGCGCAGCGCCGAGCTCGTGACCCACTACGGCGGCGTATTGCGCAACGGCGCCGTCGGTCTGCTGGTCTGCTTCCTGATCGGCCGCAGCCTGCTCGCCGAAGTCGAACTGCCGGGCCTGCTGGCGGTCGCATTGCGATGAACGACCGCATATGAACGACAGCATCCGTATCGCCCGCCTCCTCGATCACGCGCTGCGCCTGATGCGCGGCGGGCACATCGACCAGTCGATCGACGTCCTGACCCGCGTGCTCGGCGAAGAACCCGATCACGGCGACGCGCACGCGGTCCTGGCGTTCTGCCTGGTGTCGCGCAAACGTCTGCACGCCGCGAACCTCGAAGCCTCGCAGGCGATCGGACTGGATCCGGACTCGGATCTCGCGCATCTGGCGATGGCATCGGTGCAGATCGCGCGCCGTGCATTCAAACAGGCCGAGGCGCACATCGACGCCGCACGGACGCTGGCGCCGGAGCAGGCGGAAAATTACCGGCTGGCCGCCAGCCTTTACCTGGCCTGGGGACAACCCGAACGCGCACTGACGGAGATCGTCCGCGCCAGCGAATACGCGCCCGACGATGCCGGTGTCTGGGCCCAGTACGGAGACATCGAATACGCCTGCGGCAGGCGCGAAGCGGCGCGTGCGCATGCGGAACGCGCGCTGGAAATCGACCCCGAACACGTCGACGCGCTCACCCTGATCGGTCATTGCGATCTGGCCGCCGGGCGCACCGAGCAGGCGCGCGAACATGCGGTCTGGGCGCTGCAGAACGACCCGAGCGACGCAGGCGCGCTGACCCTGCTCGCTGCCGTCAAGGCGCGGCAAAGCTGGTTGCTGGGTCTGTGGTGGCGTTTCCAGAGCTATATATCAGCCGGTTCGAGCCAGCGCGCGATCGCGCTGCTGGTCGGCTTCTATCTGCTGTACCGCGCCGCCGATATCGCGATGCTGGAACACGGTCTCGATGAGTGGGCGCCGGCGCTGTCCTTCGCATGGCTGGGCTTCTGTGTCTATACGTGGTTCGCGCCCGGCATCTTCATGCGCAGCGTGAAACGCGAGCTGTCGACGGTGAAGCTGCGGCCGGATTACTGATCCCAATGCTCGAAAAAATTCGCCGGCAAGCCGACACCTTCCCAAGGTTTTCGCAAGCGTTGCCAATGAAAAAAACTCGTCCCTGAGCCCCTGATGGAACTGCGGGGCTACGCTATGGATAGCCGACGGATCAGGATCGCCGGATGCGTCTTGCAAACCATCGATTGACGAGCGTCAGCAATGTCAACGGGATCACAGCCGAAAAAACCAGCTGGCCCCTGACGAGAAACGAAGGGATCGTCGCGATGATCGCCAGCAAGAGCAATGCGAGCGAATAGCGCTTCGTTCGCGATTGTCCGTGACTGTCAGCCTGCCCGACGAAGCCGGCCTTGGACCCGAGGGTTGTAAGCACGCCTACGGCCAGCAGGCACAGGAACAGGCCGCTTTCCCGCAGCTCGTTGAGCGCCTGCAGGATCCAGAGCTGGTTCGTGAGTGCGGACAGACCGCCGACGATGAGATAAATATTCACGCCGAGGATCAACCTGTCGAGTGGACGACTGCGGGCGAGCATCATCGCCAGGATGACCTGCAGCACAGCCGCCACTCCACCCACCATGAATGCGATCAGCCAGTCTTCCGGCTGCGGGTTGCCGTGCCTGAATGCAGCGAAGAGAAAGCAACTCAGCGGAAAGAACTGCAGAAGCAAAGCCGCAACGCCGATGCCTCGCGAATGATCGGACGCCGTGGTCATGCGATCGACTGCTTCTGGGCCGCCAGAGAAAGAAGCGCGAGCCTCCTCTTGTCGAGCGACATCACCAGATCGACCCAGCATTCGAGCCCGTCGTGAAAATTGCCCAATGAAAGCCGCGAGGCGCGCTTGCGTATGGCCGTCATCGCCTGATGGGAGCGGAATGCGCCGTGGCGCTTCTTGACGAAATCGACGACTGCGCGCTCGCCATCGCCCGTCTCGACGACGAAATCGACGACTCCCATGTTTTTCAATTGGTCGGCAGTGAAGGTCTTTCCGGAATGACATATCTCTTCGTAGTCATTCCTGGATAGACGCCCTGCAAGAAGAGGCAACGCGCCCATGCCTGGAAAGATGCCGAGCTGGATTTCCGGAAAGCTGAATTCCGAATGCCGCTCGGCGAAGATGTAATCGCAGGCGACTGCCGCCTCGAAGCCGCCGCCGACACAACGGCCTTGCACCAGAGCGACGGAGACCACGCCTTTCTCGAAACCGGAATGCAAGGCATGCATCATGTCCGCCGAGTGCCGCGCATACGCCATCAGTGCTTGCCTGTCGTTGGACAGGATCATCTGCTGGAAGTAGCCAAGATCCGCGCCGAGCGTGAACACGTCCGCCCACCTGGATCGCATCACGAAATATCGCAACGACTCCGAGGCCGGAAAAGTCCCATCCATGATGGTCGAGATGCCGTACTGCATGTCCTGCAGCAGGTCGCGGCTGAAGCATGGCTTTCCCGAATCCAGCCAAGTGGACCAAAGGACGTGCAGCGACTCATCGAGTTCCACGATGTAACGATCGGAAATCGGAAATGGGATTAGCCCACCATCGGGCGCGGTTCGAGGCGTAGGCATCGTATTCAAAAATACCTCTTGTAGATGACGAACAGTCTCGTATCGACGGGATTGACGCCGTATTCGCTGAACTCCGATCCGGAGAACGAATCCACGCCTGCCTTGATGGAATCGGCTTCGGCGACATCCCAGATGACCGCGCCACGGAGAAACCTGCTGCGATCGTCCATGTTGTAGATCATCGTCGCTTCCAATTCGAGGTTCTCCTTCAGCTTCACGTCGCTGATGCGGAAGAACATCTTTTCGCGCCGCAGGGATGGCGTACCGATCAGGTTTGCAGCCAACGGTACGTTTCCCAGACCGGTGCGAAGCGAGCGTTCCACGCTGGAAAACTCGGCATCCGAATAGCCGTTGGCGTTCATCCAATACTCGGCAGTGAACGTCTGCCCGAGTTCCGACGTGTATTGTCCGCCGATGACAGCATCAGGAAACCAGCTCCGGCGATCCTCGGTCGTACCCGCCAATGCACTCTGCGCATCCGGAAGGGGTTTCCCTCGATCGCGATCCATGTGAACGGCGATCTCGGCGTAAGCGGTCATCTTGTCGCCGATGGCCGTCGAAAGATTCACTCCCAGGCCCGGGTTGTCGGCGTAATAGCCGATGATGGAATAATCGGTCGTCATGCGATCGAGTCTTCCGGTCAGCTGCAGGAACGCCCTGACCCGGCGGCCCCCATCCGCCGCCGACGCAACGGCGCCGTGCAGGCTGTATTTCCGGCCGAAGTACGACCAGCCGACCAGGTCGTCCCCTTTCTTTTCTGCGCGACGATCTTCGTCAGCCAGCGTCCGGTCTTCCGGCTTGTCGAGGTTGAGAAAATCGCTTGGATTCTTCCCGAGCGCGACGCCATTCACAATCCGCTTCCTGCCGGCGAACAAGAACGCAGACGTCGATATCTCCATTTCCCAGTTCAATTCATCCACGCGGACGCGTGCGACACGGTCGTCCGACTGCGAAGATCGAACGAACTCCGGCCGCAGCTGCATTGCAAGCGTGCTGTCTTCAAGATCCAGCTTGCCCTTGACCACGGCAACGACGGAGCCCTGACTCGCAGTATTCCCGTGCCCCAGGAGATCGTGCAGTGCCCGCAGACTGACGTATCCGGAGAGCGCAAAGCGTTCGTCATCGACAGGCTCCGACTCACCGACAGAATCGTCTTGCGTCTCTCCCTGCGAAGCAGGCATTCCTTCATCGCCCGCAGCAGCACATACGCCCACCTGCAGGCAGAACATCAACGCGCACAGGAGCCCGAAGCGGCTAATGCGAAAGTCTCCCCAGATACGAGGGCTGGTAATGCTCGGGAGGCGTTTCCTTGACCTTGAAATCCGAGAAGGTCAGCGTCGCGCTGACGGACGGATTGATCGCATCGGAAATCTCCAGCACGGTAGGGCGCAACTTGCCCAGCACGGATTTGTAGCCCTTGTAATCGATCGTCCTGACGAGCTTGCCGGACAGGGAGAAGAACTCCGCCTTCAGAGGTCGGTAGTCCTGATCGCCGACCCACAGATTGACCGTTTGATAGCTCGATGTACGCTGCTTGGCCCGCAGTGAAAGTTTGAGCGCTGGCGTATCGCCCAAGCGGAGTTTCTCGATGCGATCGCTGTCGTAATCGATACTGAAGACAACGCGCGCCACGTCCGCGTTGGACACCGCGCCGACCAGTTGTTGCTGGGCGGAGATGCGAATGGGGCGATTCGTTCCGGGAATATGGATCCACATGTTCGGACCGTCCAGCAGCATGGCCCGCCCACGTTGCTTGAGCGGCTGCCGATACAGCACCAGACTCTTGGTGCTTTCGCGCACGGAGACTTCGAATTCGCTCTCGCTTTGCCCCGAACGGGTTTTCGATTGCAGATGCACACTGAAGACGAAATTGGGGGACGGCGACCGGACCGAATCGGTCTTCTTGAGGATGTCGGCGGCCGAGATGTCCTGAGCACGGACATCGGCTGCGAAAACGAGGAAAACGAAACAGACGCAGAGGATATTGAAGAGTCTCATGAGTGATGAAGCGCCTTTATGATGTCCAGCCGGGATGCCAGATATCCGGGATAGAACGACGACAAGGTGGATGCCGCTACCGATGTGAGGAATGCATACAGGAACGCTTTGGGGCTGAGATTGATGAAGGCGGTGTACCCCGATGACATGCCGGGCGGCGCCGCGACATCGATGCCTCCGATGGCATTGATGCCGTAGGCCAGCGCGCTGCCTGCAATCAGCCCCAGGAAACCGCCGATGATTCCGATCAGGATCCCTTCATACATGAACATCTTCACGATGCCGGCGCGCGTCTGACCGATGGCCCTGAGCGTGCCGATTTCCCGGAATCTCTCGAATGCCGACATGCCCATCGTATTCGCAATGCTCAGGAACACCACGACACCGAGCACGATCGCGGTCAGGCTGAATATGCTGGTGTAGAGATTGACGACGCCGCGATAAAACTCCGCCAGATCAAGCCAGGTCTTGTATTCCAGCTCTGGCCGTTTCTTGAGCGACGCCTCCACGACCTTCCGCAACTCCGGCGTTTGCCGGGTGTCGTTCGCCAACACCAGTATTTTCTCGACCTTCTTCGTATCGATCAGTCCCTGCAACAGTGGAAGCGGCACTTTCACGTAGACGTTGTCGTACTCTTTCGACGCGGTCCTGATGATACCGACCACCCTGCAGTCGATCGCATTCACCACACCGTCCAGCGTCGTGCTGAGGATGGTCAGCGATGCGTCTTCTGCGGCATGAAGCCCTTTCGCCAGCCCCGAACCGATCACGCAGCCATCCGGCGTATCTTCATCGAGTTGACGGCCTTCCAGGACGATCTCGAATGCCGAGAACTCCTCTTCGCGCTCAGGCATGACGCCGATCAGGCGGGCGGAAAGCGTCGTTTCGCCATTGCTGATCAATCCCGATCCGGAAAGCCGCCAGGTTGTCGCACTGACGAGGGGCGAGCGCCTGATGTCCGCTTCGATTTCTGCCGGATTTGCGATCAGATACTGTTCGGAAAGGCCGGCGCCTTGCTCGAAGTATCCTTTTTTCGCGATCTGGAAATGTCCCAACTGCGTTCTGATCGTGGTTTCTCTCAAACCTTCGAAGGAGAAATCGATGAATCCGCCGAACACGATGATCGCCGAGGATGCCGAGATGATCGACAGGAACGTGATCGCTGTGCGTCGCTTGTTGCGGAACACATTCCTCAGCGCGAGCTTCCATGTATTCATGCGACCAGCTTCCCATCTTCGAGACGCGCTTGTCTGTGCGCGAACGCGGAGACTTTCGGGTCGTGGGTCGAGAAGATCAGCGCGGTCTTCAGCTCCCGGTTCAGTTCCGACATCAGCGCGAGAATCTCCGTTGCCGTATGACTGTCCAGATTGGCGGTCGGCTCATCGGCCAGCACGAACCTGGGGTTCGTGACGAGCGCGCGCGCGATCGCCACCCGCTGCTTCTGGCCGCCCGACAACTGGTCCGGTCGCTTGGTCTGGTGCTGCGCGAGTCCTACCCGTTCCAGGATGGCCGCGACGCGCCGCTTCCGCTCGCCGCCGACGATGCCGCCGATGATCAGCGGATACTCGATGTTCTCGAATGCGCTCAACACGGGAATGAGATTGAAGGACTGGAAGATGAATCCGATATGGAGGCGCCTGATCTCGGCTTTCGTCGCGTCGCTCTGAAGCGACATGTCCTTGCCCATGATCCGCACGGTGCCGCTGTCGGGCGTCAACAGGCATCCCATGATGCTCAACATGGTCGACTTGCCGCTTCCGGATGGGCCGGCAATCGAGATGATCTCGCCCTCCTCCACGGTGAAATCGACCTCGCGGATCGCGCTGGTGCGTTGATCCCCGATCCGATAGGTATGGGATACGGCCAGAAGCTCGATCATCGACTGGCCTTCCTCGCCTTCTCTGCCCAAGCGGATCCGGGAGCGATACTCCGGGCCTTGGCGTAGAACTTGTCGGCGACATCCATCTGCTTGCGCTTCGCGGCCAATTGCCCCAGCTTGAAATAGATCTCGGAAAGTCGCAGCGGAGTGACGCTCGCGCCGGCCTTCGCGGCCTTCAACACGAACAGATAGTCGTCCTGCGCAGTCTTCTCCCTGGAAAACATCGGCGGCAATTCGTAGGCGACGCTGCCCCGGATGATCCGTATGCTCAGATTGTTGGGCTCCCGCCTGACAGCACGATCGAGCAAGGCCAGGCCCTTGTTCGTATTGCTGATCTTGTTGACGGTCAGAGTACTGTCCCTTGCGAGCATCGCATGGGAACTGCCCAGATACGCCAGCAGCTCCGTGTCGGTCGGATTCATGCTGGAGGCGCGCTTCAGATATCGGACCGCATCTTCCGAAGCAGAATCCACTTTGAGCAACGCGAGTTGATGACTGGCGACACCCGCCGCTTTCAGCCATCCGGCGTGATCGGCGGTGGAAGCAATGTGCACTTTCGCCTCTTTCACGATCGCATCGAGTTTCTGCCGGTTCTCTACGCCGTAGGGAACCTCCTGCGCCGAGACCAGGGATGATACCGACAACAAGACAGCCGAAAAGCAAGTGAAGTACCGTGAAAAACCCACCCGACATCTCCTTTGTTTGATTCTTAACAGATTGTCAAAAAACAGCACATATGCACTTTTCGACTCGTGAATCCAGCGCATGCCAAAAATCCGTCTCCGGCGAACAGGCCGCTTGCGCGCCCATCTCGCCGAAATTGCATCCCTGGTGCCGGCCAACTGCCTCTCGACACGCCTCTACAGAATTCCCCTGACCTGTTGCAGCGTAAAGCGCCACGGCCATCGCAGGCGCGACCTTGCGAAGTAACGCAAAGCGGACCGCTTGTACCATCGTTCCGCGAGATACGGATTGATGAAATCGGAAAAATGATATTTCTTCAGAGCCACGTCGTCGCGATTGAACACCAGGTAAGCGAAGTTCATGTAGACCGGGTAGCAGACATAACCATGCGACATCTTGATCGCATGGCGCTTGTCGGAGCGCTCGAAAAGTATTTCAAACCCGAGCTTCAGATAGGTCGGCAGACGATGGGAAAACCCTTCGGCAACCACGAAGGAAATATCCTTGCTCAGGGAAAGATCCAGGAAACACTTGAAAATTCCGTTGAGCACGTCGGGCCGTTCCCGATAGGCATGATCCACGGCCAGACGTCCGACATACATCACCTTCCCGATCCTCCGCAACGGGTCGAAGGACGATGACATTTCCGTTTCCAGCGGGAACGGCCGCCCATCCCGGTCGAGCACGCAGCGGATACATCCAACGATCCGGCCTTCGTGCTCGGCGACGAATACATAGGAGTCCATCCCGAGGGCCTTTTCCGTCGTCGACACGACCT
Source organism: uncultured Xanthomonas sp. (assembly GCA_964523435.1). Taxonomy (GTDB): domain Bacteria; phylum Pseudomonadota; class Gammaproteobacteria; order Xanthomonadales; family Xanthomonadaceae; genus Lysobacter_I. The sequence continues at coordinate 22,840 of CAZGBA010000042.1, read as the reverse complement.
CAGCGATGTCCTCGACCGTTTTAGAGTTGCCGTCGTCGCCGGGCCGATAGATCTGCCTCGCATAGAAATCGCAGAACGACGGAAATTGAGGCGAATCCGAAAGGAGGCGGCGGAATTCGAATTCCTCGATCCCGAAGCGATCCTGGCGGCGATGGCCGCGCCCGAACCACACAAGATTCAGGAAAATGACCAGCAGCCCCGTGGAGACGCAGAGGATATAGGGAACGATCAGATACAGCACATCCGGCATCAGCAGAATGCTCGCGAGCAGCGACAGGACATAGGCGGCGGTCCAGATCAGCGATGATGCCATGTGAAGCGATCTCAGCCCTTTTCCATTCGAGTAGAAGGCCGTGAAGGGCTTGCCATACAGGAGCAATGTCGACGACAACACCGTCTGCCAGGTGAAGATGATGATGCCTGCGTAACCCGTGTAGTCCTTGGTGATGTAGTCGAGAAGCGCCAATCCTACGTACAACCCGAGCATGGAGATCGAGAGCGGTGACCTGATGCGGAATCGAAGTTCGATTGCGACAACCGCGATATACAGCAGCGCGCACATGCTGTACGCGTAGTAGTCCTGGAGCATCGAAATCAGCCCCAGACTGACGATCATGCTCCCGAAGGACAGGAACATGAACAACACCGGGAACAGTGTTTCCTTCTCGTCCTTTTCGATATTTCCGGTGACCGTTTCGGCACTGACCATTCTGCATTTCTTCCCGACAATTCCTTCCAAATCCATTTCGTCGATCGACTCCGGCACTGGCCCCGCACGACATCGTCGGAGACCAGGCCTGCCTCCACGAATGCACGCATGGAGCCAAGACCACAGATCCGAACGACAGCGACGGGCGGGCAACGTAGCGTCTGCCGGAAGATACGAGCATCACCCGCACCCTCGCGACCCACTTACCGACGTTGCATCCGCTCCCAGCCGGCGTCAGTTCAACGGTCGCTCGAAACCGACGAAATACTTCCCCCGCTCCGGCATCGAACAGACCAGCACGGCTTGTCTTCCCGCTCGCTCGAAAAGCTGGTGAAGCGCGTACGGGACCAGGGTCGCGGTGAAGACCGTCGCACTGCCCGATATTTTCAGATCCAGAATTTCCGCATCCTCCCAACCGGTCGGCAGCGTGGACTGCTCGTCGTCCGTGGCGTTGAAGCAGAACGCGAGCCGCCAGTCGTCGGGACTGCATGGCGACTTGCCGAGGACCAGACCCGAAGCCCCGTCGATTCTAGGCCGATCGTCGTTCAACGCATCCAGCGCGTCGCACTGGACGCTGCAGATTTCCTCGGCTCCGATCACCAGAAAGTAATCGGAACGATTGTGCGCGAACGACAGATATGCGTGCTCGATCGCCGCACACATGCCGAACGCACCATCCTGGAATGCGATCGCCGCCGCATGCGTATCGAAGACCGCGGATGTCTGCGTCGTGATCGCGCTGGGGATGGAACTCGGCAGGAGCATCGTGTCGGTTTTCGGCCAACCCCTGTGCAGGCCGACGGTCTCGAACTCCCACGCGATGGGCGTGATCGCGGTGCTCGATGCGACCGCGACTCCTGTTCTGTTTCCGTTGTAATCGCTGCGCGCGGACACCGTCGCGATCAGCTCCTTACCCAGCAGCGCGGCGAAGATCGTGCTTTTCGCCGCCGATCGCGCCCGAGCGACACCGCTGCTGCGCATGAGCGGTAGCGGCAAATCCGTCGGAGTACAGACAGCATCCTGATCTTTGACCCGATAACCGCCGGAGCCATCGAATTCGACCGGATTCGCCATCGATGCATAAGAGGCATTGGTCTCGGCAACCACAGAATGATCCGGCTTGTTGGTCCAGCCGATGGAGTTGATGTAAGGCCCATTCTCGAACATGACGATGCTCATTGCACGGTCTCCGGAGGAAGAATGACCGCAGCGGCGTTGATGCCACCGAAGCCGAGTGCGGTGACGAGCATGGGGCCGGGCTCGATGATATGCGGCTTGTTCAAGGCCAATGTCATGTTCTCGTACTCGGGATTCGTGGTGCCGACGATATGCGGGAATATTCCGTGCTTGTTGGCTTCGCAAGCGGCGAGGACATTGAAACCACCCGATGCCCCCATGGTGTGTCCCAAGGATCCCTTCGTGGACGTGCAGAGTGGAGACTTGTCGCCGAATACGATTTTGGCGACGGCCGCTTCGGTCTTGTCGTTCTGGCGCGTACCGGTGCCATGCCAGAAAATGCCCTTGACATCCGCAGGCTGGAGGCCAGCCTGCTGCATCGCCGCGTGCACGACGCTGGCGACGCCGACCGGATTCGGTTCGACCATATGGGCGGCATCGCAGAAGACCGAAGTCCCCGAGACCAGGCCCATGACATCCTGCGCAGCGATCAATCCTTCGCGCGTCAGAAGCATCGCAACGGCGCCTTCGCCTACGGTCGTTCCGTCCCGGTCAAGATCGTATGGACGGCACCCGCTCTTGGACATCGCGCCGATATTGTTGAAACCAACGGACGCAACGCGCGACAGTGTATCGATCGCGACCAGGAGCACTGCATCGCTGAGGCCCGCGTTGATGCGATCGGCCGCATAGGAAAGCGCGACAAGGCACGACGCGCATGCTGCGGATGTCGTCGTACCCTGCAAGGTACGGCCCAACCCCGCATTGACTTCCTTGATCAGATTGTCGACCACCACGCCTTCCCAGGTGGACATGGAGATCGTGTCGTCGGCAATGCCCGCCTGACGGAAATCCACGATCTCGGAAAGCGGACCAGGGTCGCCGTGCGACGTCGCCACCATCAGCGACAATCTGATCTGCGGGTTCGCGTCGAGCAGATCGTCGACTGCCTGCCGCATCTGTGTACCTACGATTTTCGCGAGTACGCCGGTGCGTCGATTGAAGGGCGGCTGTCCATCGATGCCCGGAAAGTCGAGAATCGCCGACAAAGGCGGGCTATCCGGCCAATTGGGAATCAGATCCGCGCCGTTCGAGAAGACTCTTCGTCCTTCCAGCAACGCGTCCCAGCATTCGTCCCATGTGTTGCCGATATTCGCGATAGCGCAGCAATGTTTCGAGATGGAAATCGGCTTCTTGTATGGCTCAATCATGGCGCGGCCCGAGTTGAAAGGAATTAAAGCGCGTTGGAAGCGACTGGCGTATTGATCAGCGCGCCGATGCCCGAGACCCGGCAGATCAGTCGATCTCCGGCATGCACGACGCCTTCGTAGATGGTCTTTCCTGCGATGACATCGCTGATGGTCACCTCGGCAGTGATTGTTTCGCCGATGAATGCTGGAGACAGGAACTCTCCCTTGCAGCGAGCCAGCACGCCGACACCTTCACTGCCTTTCTTTCCACCGCTGGAGAGGACGCCAAGCAGCATGGTGGCCTGCCCGACGAATTCGATGTAAAGAACGCCAGGCATGATCGAGGGGCCGTCGGCAAGGTGCGCGGCCATCATCGGATCGGCACCGGAAATCGACTTCTGCACAACGATGGTTTTGTTGTCCCAGCGAACGACTCTATCCAGCAGAAGCCACGGCGAGCGATACGGGACCAGGCGTACGATCTGGTGGTAATCGAGCGTTTGCGGAAATGCGACTTCGGCGTCCATCATGCGGTGACATTCCTTTCCTCATTGGCTTCAGCCAGCTCCAATACGATCGCCTTGAGTTGCGCGCCGGTTCTTACTTCAGGCATGCGCTCATCAGGAATACGCACGTCGTAGCGCTTTTGCACTTCCACGACAAGAGCTACGGCACCAAGAGAGTCCATTGCGTAGTCTTCGTAGAAGTTCGCATCCATGGAAAACTCGTCAAGCTCGCGATCCAGGGCGATTTCGACGACTTCTTTGATTTCACCAATACTGATATCAGCCACGATTGTCCACCTTTCCTTTTTTAAAGTGCGGTCATGCCGCCGTCGATTTGTATCACCTGTCCAGTGATGTACCGCCCTTCTTCGCTCAGCAGAAAGCCGACCAGTCCAGCCACATCGGACGGCTTTCCAAAAGCACGAAGAGGGGTGTTTTTCAGCAATCTTTGAATTGCCGGGGCCGGTGTTTCATTCACCATCCGGCTTTCAATAACGCCGGGTGAAACCACATTGCAGGTCACACCGAATCTTCCCAACTCCACGGCGATTACCCGGCACATCCCCTCCATACCGGCCTTTGCGGCCGCATAGCTGAGCTGCCCTGGATTTCCCTTTGTCGCGGAGACCGATCCGATCATGATGATGCGACCGTCACCAACGACCATCAGCGATTTTGAAAGCGCCCTGACAAAATTGAAGGCGCCCGTGAGATTTGTCTGGATCACCGCATTCCATGCCTCGTCCGAGATCAACGAGATCGACCCGTCCTTGACGATTCCGGCGCAATAGACAAGATCAGGAGCGCTTCCAAAATCGCGCTCGACGGTCTGTACGAGTCTGACAACGTCTGCACTGTCGCAGACATCGACACCGTACCAATGGACATTGCCATCATCCTGAGGTACGCACGCGGATGGCCCGGACATGGGCGAATGGGTCAGCGCTAGACGTCGTCCGCTTTTGTGCAGACGAGCCGCAATCTCTTGTCCGATATTTCCACTTGCTCCAACGACCAAGCAAGGACGCTTTGACATCGACATCTCCCTGTATTTTCCATGTTTCCGAATGCGTCTTGATGCTGCTTTTCAACTGGATTCCTTGAATTCCGCGAAGCATTGCAGGTCACGTCCACATGACGGCTGCAGCAGTCCGCCTCAAGCCTGTATCGGGATCGACGAAGTACGGGCTGCACGCGTCGAACCCATGAACCATGTGCAACCATCGAACCATCGAATTGACTCGATGGCTCCCAATGTTTACCGACGCCGCGCGCATTCAGCGCACAGCCAAGCGCGCTCAACAAGTCGCGCAGATGCAGAAGATCAGATTGAATTGATCCGGCCAGATCGATAACGCGACCAATCGTCCGTCAAGAATGATCGGGCACGGCCTCATTTTCGATATTCCAGCTTGCGTCGTATTGAACACATGTAAAGATGCTGGTACCCAGGTTTCTCCTTTATTCCTGTGCGCACTTTCGCAGCGCCATCTGAATCCATTTTTATTACTTGCCTGCGCCGCAGTGCTGGGCCGGTGCGGAAATCGCCCGCACCGGCATCACCATTTCGCATGACGTGATGAAAAATCAACAATTTCGGGTACACGCAAAGAGAACACGATTGCGTAACCGCATTAGCTAAGACCGCCCGATACGGCGACAACACGCCCCCTATTACCATCCGAAAAACGCGCAACCAGACATCGTGCCGGCCCCAAAAAAAGCCGATACGCAGCGCCCATTACAGTTGGAAACCCCACAAGACGAATGGTTGATACTGATATTCAATCGCGAAAATAAATTTTCATGACGAATAGGATTGCTTCCCATGCAATCAGCAGGGCCGCCGCGAAACACTTCTAGCGCGGCCTGCTTCAACCTTCATCTTGACCGACTATAAAGGCAGCAATGTCAGATTGCAAATAGATGCTGTCGCGCAGAGACCACAGGGCAGCCACTGTGCAATCCGTCGGTTATTTTCAATATTTCCGTGCGAATAAAAAGTAACCATATCCGTCCCGCATGCCCTCTTTTTTGCTTCCTCACGGGGGGCTGAAATCGCGCAGGGGACAGGGCACGCTTATTGAGAACCATATTCGCCGGAACGAGAAAATGACACGCATCAATTGGAAGAAATCCATTCGCCGGGAGAAGAAATTTCATGGCGATGCAGGCAATGCAGATGCCCTCGAGAAACGATTTTTGTCGAATCACACTCTCGATACGTTCGACCCTGAAGATTCAATTGAAAAAATGAGCGGAATATTCCGCAACAGATGGATAAAGGGTCATCGCCGTACGATGGCAAAATGAAGAACGAGACGATCAAGCGCCGACCTCTACTTTCAGGATTTCGCCTTCGATGCATGCGCATCTGAAGCGGCCTGCAAGTATCCAGCTCTAGTATTCACTTTCAACCAAGGCCACCAGCCATTGCCGGTCAAGGCATAACGGTCGGCGGCGCGCTCGAAACAGTTGCGCACGCTGACCCCGCCGAACAGCAGATACAGCGGCAGGAACAACGGTCCCAGCGCCATGTATTGCAGCACATGCGCGCGTTCGTGGTCACCGATGCGCGTTTTCGGTTGTACGCACCAGCCGGCGCGATGCGCGTAGGTCGTGCACAGTATGTCGAGATTCGCTTGGGTGCTGAGCATCACATTGCCCAGCGTCATCGCACCGCCCGGCCCCAGCGGAAATCCGTGGAAGACCAGGGCAAGATCGCCTTTGCGTAACGTCGGGCGCGCGCCGAACGGCATCGCTGCCACACCGGCGATCACGCCGATCATGCTGTTGGGCAGGGTCCACGCCACGCCGAACGCGAGCAACAACCAGCGCTGCCAAGGACTCAAGCGTTGCCCTCTTCCGGCATCAGCATCCACAGGATCAGATAGACGAGGATTCCGGGACCTGCGGCGGATAACGCCGTCACCAGAACGTAGATCACCCGCAACAGCGTCGGACTCCAGCCGAAACGGGCGGCGATGCCACCGACGACGCCGACCAGCACGCGGTTGTTGCGGCTCCGGGCAAGGGTTCGGGCTCCAGCCATCACGCACCTCGACGAAAGGATTATGGCGATTCTCTAGCGCGCAGGAACGGCGCGCAACGTCTGCAGCCGCTGCATGAACCATCGTTCCGACGGCTCGGCGGCTTTACCGGGGCAACGCACGCGGTAGGCTTTCCCGCTCATGCTGCTCTTGCTGGCCGCGCGTCCGATGAACAGCTCGGCGGTGTCGGCCATGTCGCGCTTGCGCAGGTAGTCGTATTTTTTCTGGAGGTGCGCGCGAGCCGCCTTGGCGTCGTGCCAACTGCCGTTGCGCTCGAATTCGCAGCCGGAGCTGCCGAGGCCCGCGATCAGCGCGTCGATCTCATGCTGCGCTTTTGCGGTGGGCGCAGCCGAAACGACGGCGGGCGCCAGCGACAGCGCGATAACGGCGCACGCGGCTGCAAAGCGCGGACAAGGATTCATTTCGCGCGCTTCGCGAGCCAATCGTGGATCGCCGATGGCACTTCCTTCTGCGCACGCCCCGATACGTAGATGCCGATGTGGCCGCCACGGAACGAGACCTCGGAATAATCGGTACTGCCGACCAGCCCCTTCATCGGCTTGGAGGCCGACGGCGGCACGAGGTGATCCTGCTCGGCGTAGATATTCAGCACCGGCATGTCGACGAAGCCGAGATCCACTTCGCGCCCGCCGATGTCGATACCACCGTTCACGAATCCATTGGCCTGGTAATACTGCTTGATGAACTGGCGGAAGGCGTCGCCGGCCTGGTCAGGCGAATCGAAGATCCACTTCTCCATGCGCAGGAAATCCTCCATCGCCTTCTTGTCGTCGAGGATGTCGACCATGCCGACGTACTTCTGCACGAACAAGCGGTAAGGCTTGAGCGTGAGATAGCACAGATTCATCAGGTCGGCCGGCACATTGCCCAGCGTGTCGACGAACAGATCGATATCGAGCCCACGGGTCCAGTGCGACAGCATGTTGTCGTCGGTGTGGAAATCCACCGGCGTGACCATGGTGATGAGGTTCTTGATCCGGTCCGGGTGCAGCGCGCAGTAGGTCAGCGAGAACGCGCCGCCCTGGCAGATGCCGAGCAGATTGATCGCATCGAGTCCGTGCGCGCGGCGCAAATGATCCACCGCGCCACCGAGGAAGCGCTCGATGTAATCTTCCAGCGTGAGGAAACGATCGGAGCGGTCGGTGTAGCCCCAATCGATGAGGTACACATCTTCGCCCAACGCCAGCAGATTCTTGACCAGAGAACGGTCGTCCTGCAGGTCGACCATGTACGGCCGGTTGACCAACGCGTAGCAGATCAGCAGCGGAATTTTCGCAGTCGGCGCCTTCGCGCCCTTGAAGCGGTACAGCACGACCTTGCCGTCGCGCCAGACTTCTTCTTTCGCGGTGACGCCGTAGTGCACATCGTCCATTCCGCGCAGGGTCGCGAGGCCCGCACCCAGCTTGTGCTGCACGGCAGCTGCTTCCTCGACCAGTTTCTCGGGGCTGACATCGAAAGGGGTATACATGTCAGCGCTTCCTCTTCGCGGTCTTGGCGGCGGACATCGGCTTCAGCGGTTCGGGCATCGCGATCGCGGCAATCGCCTGGCGTGGCGCGCGCTTCACGGCGGGCTTGGCGGTCGCGCGCGAAGGTTTGGCTTTCGCTACGACGCTTTTCTTGGCGGTGACTTTTCTCGCGGCAGGCTTCGCTTTCGCGGCCGGCTTCGAGACTGGCACGGATTTTCCGGACGCAACCGCCTTCTCGTCGATCGCAGGTTCCGGCTTGTTCGACACCGGCTTCGCATGCACGGTCTGCGCGGGCGTGGCATCGCGCAGACGCCGCAGTTGGCGTTCGAGTTCGGCGATCTTGCGATGCGCCGCATCCACTTCGGTGCGACCGGGCATACCGAACAGGCCGCCGATCAGTTCCACTTCGCGCTGGATACCGGCGCGCACGCGCATCTGCGCATTGACGAGTTCGCCGTAGACCTTGCGGAAGCCGTTCGACAGCGCGATCTCGGCGTAGGCTTCCTCGGCGGCATCGATCCAAAGATCGAACAGCGCGCGCGCCGACTGCAGCTGGCGGCCGGGTTCGCTGCGCTCGGCCAGCTTGCGCTCGAAGCGCTCGAAGGCGTCACGGCCGGCTTCCAGCATCAGCGCGTTGTAGGCGTCGTTCTTCTGCTGCAGTTCGAACTGGGCTTCGGCCAGCGCCTGCCAGCGTTCCTGGTGCTCGCGATGCAGCCCGAATGCGGGCATGTGCATCGACTGCATGCCATCACGAAGCATGCTGTCATGGCGCATCCCGGTAAACATGTTGCTATCGAACATGCCGCCGCCGAACATGCCCTTGAACATCGGCGCGACCTGCTGGTACCACTGATCGAAGCCGGACTGGCCGCGCCCGGTCATCTCGGTGAAAAGACTGGCGAACGGATTGCCGCCACCGCCCATCGCCTGCTTCCAGGCGCCAGCGATGTCTTCGGCGCTTGCGGAACGACCGGCGAATTGTCCGGCGACCTGCTGCATCATCCCGAACCACTGCCGCGCCTGCGCGGAGAAACGTTCGATCGCGTCGCTGGCGTCGTTGCGCCGAGCACCACCGGCCAACTGCGACCAACTGTCCATGGCGGCCTGCCATGGATCCTGTGGCGGTGCGCCACCGCCGACCGATCGCATCACCTCACTCAGCGCCTTCCAGTATTGCTGGGTCAGCGCACCGACATCACCAGGCATGCCGAAACCCGATCCAGCCGCCGAACCACCCGCACCGCCTGCATTCCACATCGCATCGCTCCCGGTCAGAGGACATCATGATAACAACGGCCGCCGCCGGGTTTCCGTGGAGGCGGCATCACCATTTCGGAATACGGATGGTCTTGCTGACCATCAGCGAGCCGGACAGCGCATAGGCAAGCACCAGCGGATGCAGAACCCATGGGCCCACCTGGTAAGCGCCGAACCAGAAATCGTCGCCGATACGCCCGGCATCGGCCGCGACCACCAGCATCACCACCAGCACGAGACTGGTCGGAATCGGCGTGCCTTCGAAATATTTGACCTTGTCGGCGCCCTCGGACAGCTGCTCGGCGGTGATGTTGTAGCGCGCGAGTCGGCTCACGCCGCAGCAGACGAAGTAAGCCAGCACGATCCAGTCCCAGACCCCCTGTAAACCGGCCGCAAAGCCCAGCGCAGCCGGCGCGACCCCGAACGAGATCACATCGGCGAGCGAATCCAGCTCACGACCCAATGTCGACGAGGATTGCCGCCAGCGCGCAACGCGGCCATCCAGCGCATCGAAGACGAAGGCCAGCGGCACCAGGCTGATGCCCCGGATCAGATCGTACTTCTCGCCCGATTGCATGTATCGCATCGCGAAGAACACGGCGCATATCCCACAGAACGCATTCGCGAGCGTGAGCCAATCGGCGAGGTGGAAGTCGCGGAACATCGAGAAGTGACGCTTCGTCATGTCATGCGGTGCTTGCCCGCCTCTTGCGACTTGCCGACCCGCAGGGTGCCAAACGCAGCGGTCGGGAGCAAGCCCGGCGATCCATCAGCGCCCCGGAATCGCCAGATGCTCGCTGGTCAGCGGTTTGCCGGCACGCGGCACGGTTTCGACGATCGCATCGACGGGCATCGCGTCATCGCCTTCGAGCGCCGCCAGCGTACGATCCAGAGCGGCGTAGACGTAAGGCAACATCGGCAGATAGCGCGCACCGTAATCGGGCAGCCCGAGGAAAGCGTCGAAGTGCTGGGCGTTGCGCACCTGCCAGAAGCGCACGTCGCGCCCCGCTGCCTTGGCGCGGGCTACGTAGGGCGCACTGGTGAACGCCATCGGAATCAGACCGTCATCGACGCCATGGATCACCGTCACCGGCAGGCCGGCGCGTGGCAACCCGGCACGGGTTTCGGCGATGCCTTTGCGGACGCGGTCCGCGTCGGCGGAGGCGCCACCCCACAGATCGCGCAGGCAGCGCAGGCGCGTTGCGCTCGGGTCCACCTTCGCGACCTCATCGATGATGCCTACTCCGGCACCGGGCGGAATACCGCTGGCGTCGCTCCACCACGAGGCGCGCTCCTGCGGCGTCGCGACGCGCGCAGTGGTGTCCGCATTCTGCATGGCGTAGGAAAAGCCGCAGGGGTGCTCGCCCACGCCATAGCGGCCGTAGGCCGAGGCATAGGTGACCGCAACCGCGCGCCACAGGTCGAAGCCCACGCTCAGCGCCCCGGCACGGAGGGCTTCCTCGGTCCAACCCACCGCACGCAGTCGCGCATAGGCGTCACGCGCCTGCGCATCCGCATCATCACCTTCGACGATGCCGGCCGCTTTCAGCGCACCACAGCGCTGCGCCCAGATTCCGCGCGCCTGCGCCTGCAGCGGAGGTTGCGGCAGATTGTCCATCGCCAGAAGTGCGCAAGGCATCAGCAGCGCTGCCTCGGTGGTGTAGTCGTACAACGCGCGACTGCCTGCGCCTTCGACGAACACGCTCGGTTCGCCCGCGACCACCGCATCCAACCAGTCGTCGCCCGGGTCGCCGCTTTGCATTTCCGCAGCGCGAAGCACCGCACCGCCGCCATTGGAAATGCCTACCGCGATCATCCGGGTATTGGCGAACGTGAAGGGTGCATCCTCAGGAAATGCACGATTCAATGATTCGAGTGCGAACTCCGCCGCCTGACGGACATGACGACCCCAGTCGGCTTCGGGATTGTCCTGCGAATGCGCATGCTTGAATGCGACGCCGGACTGTCTGGCCAGCGTCTCCGGCACAAACGCAAGCACTGCGCCCTGCCCGGCGGTTGCCGAAGTGCCATCGGCAGTCGCGCCGTTGCGGGTATCGAGATCGAAATAGTCGGTGCCCGTCCCCTTGTCCGTGTAGGCCACGGCACAGCCTTTGGGCAACCCCCAAGCGCCGGCGACAGCGATCGCGCCGTAGATCCCGCGCGAGCCCGACGATGGCGCGACCAGAACGCAACGACGCTTGCGATCGAAGCCATCGGGCACCTGCACCAGCACCCGATGCGCATGACGCGCTCCGGGCACCGTCGCGAGGGCAGAGAACTCTCGGCCCGGCACTGCTGCCGTGCTGCCGTAGACCTCGCCATAACCGCCGCCCGGAGCGAGATCGGCGATCCCCCGCCAATTGCTCCAGATCGCCCTGCGCCGCAGTTCCACAGCCGTAGGTGCAGCAGCGTCCGCGAAAGATGGCGGCGCCAATCCACGCAGCCCGGCAATGCCGAGCCCAGCAGTCAGCAGATCATCGCTTTCGCGATGTGTGGTTGTGCGCTCGGCACTGAACATGGTTGGCTCCCGATCCTTCGCTCGCACCGGAGTACGCGGACTGCTGGCGCAAGCGGCCAGGCACAGCGCCAAGACGAGCACTACGGGAAATCGGAGCGCGATACGGTAGGCAGGACATGTCATGACTTTGTAGGGTAGCAAGCGGACAGAATTGCAGCATCGTACTTTGGTACCAAGCCGATGACGGTCTGTCGCCATCGCGCCCTGTTAGGCTTGTGCTCTTCCCTGCACACTTGGCCGCAAGACCGATGCCGCAACTGTTGATCGCCGACGACCACCCGCTGTTCCGCGCCGCGTTGCGCGGCGCGGCGGCCGAGGCTGCGGACGACGTCGGCACCTGCGAAGCGGCCTCGCTGGACGAAGTGCTGAAGATCCTCGACAGCCGGTCGGACATCGATCTGGTATTGCTCGACCTGCACATGCCCGGCAATCACGGGCTGGCCGGTCTCGCTGCGATCCGTGCGCAGTATCCCGCCGTCGCGGTTGCATTGGTCTCGGCCAATGAGGATCCGCAGATCATTCGCCGGGCGCTGGACCACGGCGCCGCCGGCTACATTCCAAAGAGTGCCGGCCTTGAAGAACTCCGCGATGCGATCCGGACCGTGCTCGGCTGCGAGGAATGGCTGCCGCCCGCGCTGCGCCCCGCTGTCGCGCGCGCCCGCTCGGCACCCGGCGATGCCGACCTTGCCGCCCGACTCGCCAGCCTCACACCACAACAGTTCCGTGTCCTGGCCCTGGTCGCCGAGGGCCTGCTGAACAAGCAGATCGCAGACCGTCTCGACGTGCAGGAGCGCACGGTCAAAGCTCACCTCAGTGCGATCTTCGAGAAACTGGGCGCACGCAATCGGACCCAGGCCAGCGTGATCCTGCGCGAACTCGAAATCAGCGACCCGGCAAGGCAGATGGAGTCGTAGCGGGTATCCAAAAAGAGATCACATCGCAGCAGCCGACCGTCACTACAACGGCAATGCCATCGATGGATGGAAGCAACAGCGACATCGCACCCGGCAAATCAGGATGATCTGTCAATGGATAGACGCTGCACACTGCCCGCTCAACAGCGGCATGCTTGTCGAACCCCACAATGCGACAGAGCCCCATTCGGGGCTCTGATCACGACTTCCGGATTTCAACCACTAGCCTTCGACCGGGTAACTGCAGCCCATGTAGACAACCTGGCAATTGGAAGTCAACTCGTTGCATGACTCCATGCCACGTTTGATGATTTCGTCGGGAACAGACCCGCGGTAGGTCACGTACTTGTCGCTCCCCCAGACCAGAGTGCCGCACTGGTTGTAATACTCCACCTCGATCTTGCAGTTCTTCCCGCCGTATTTCCGGCAGAGCTTTATCGCGGCCTTGCGCGCTTTACGCACATCGGTGAGGTGATCGGCACCACCAAACTTGCCTTTCGCACCATCGACAGCGATCGCGCCCCAGCGATACTCCCACCGGGGACCCGGGTCTGGCGGAGCCGCCGGCTCGTAACTGGTACTGGAATCATCGCCGGCGTCATACACGGGCGCACAGCCCGTGTGTTCAAACTGACTGGACGGAAAATATCCCGGTGGGCAACGCCCTTCAGCCAGCGCAGTTCCACTGCAGGCCAAGAACAGTAAACCTATCAGCAATGTCTCCAGCCGGGCGCGAAAGAAGCCGGCAGTCATGGCGTTATCCACCTCCCAGAAAACTGACGCTATTCATACCAAAACTGGGAGCTGGTGTCGGCACTGGACGCGGGGAATATCGGAAATACTGGCTTGTGCGAATTTGGAGACACGACTCATTAGGGGCAGTTCTTTACGTACACCAAGCCAACACAGAGCCCGATTCGGGGCTCTGACACAGCTTCCGGACTTCAACAACTAGCCTTCAACCGGGTAGCTGCAACCCATGTAGAAAACTTGGCAATTCGAAGTCAACTTGCTGCATGAATCCATGCCACGCTTGATGACTTCGTCGGGAACAGGCCCGCGGTAGGTCACGTATTTATTGCTTCCCCAGACCAAAGCGCCACACTGATTGTAGTACTCCAGCTGGACCTTGCAGTTCTTCCCGCCATGGCTCTTGCAGATCTTTATCGCGGCCTTGCGCGCTTTGCGCACATCGGAGAAATCATCGACAGCACCGTAGTTGCCTTTCGCCCCGTCGACTGCGATCGCTCCCCAGCGGTACTCCCACCGAGGGCCCGGATCCGGCGGAGCCGCCGACTCGTAGCTGGCACTGGAATCATCACTGGCGTCGTACACGGGCGCACAGCCGGTGTGTTCAAACTGACTGGACGGAAAATATCCCGGTGGGCAACGCCCTTCAGCCAGCACAGTTCCACTGCAGGCCAGAAGCAGAAGACCTACCAGCAATCTTGCGACAGTCACCCGACACCTCGCTCGCTCTCAGGGGGCGCTGACTTGGGAGTCGCTGCAGCACCGCGCAGCCCTTGCTGCGGCGCAGGGGGTGGGACTCCATATTCCCCCGCACTGTAGCGCTGTGGCGCCTGCCCAGGACTACCCGATCCCTGCCCACCACCGGAATACCCCTGGGATACCGGCGGACGATAGCCCGGCTCACCGGGATTCGCACCCGGGCGGCCAGAACTCTGGGAACCCTGATGATGCCCACCACCGCCCATACCTGGACGATAGCCAGAGGCTCCCTGGAAGGCCGAATACGATACGGCCTGACCGATGGCGCCGTTGAAGAACTGCGCAGCCATCGGCGGCGTCGTAACGATCAACACCGTCAGGAGCAGACCAACGCCACCCTGCTGCAGCGCGATCGTCGTCATACCATCATTGAGTGACAGGCCTGTCAGAGCTCCCAGCGTCGTCGTGGTCCAGAACGCACCCGCAACACCGAGGACGAGTTTCGCCGAAATGGAAAGCATTGCGGCCAAGACCGCCAACGAAAACATCGTACTGATTCCGTACATGAGCCAGCGCTGGAAGAACGCTTTTGTCTGGTCGAAGATGAGGCAAAGCACGAATAGCGGCCCGAGCCCGACGAAAAGCGCCAGCGCCACCTGATACAGCAGCAGCATCGCTCCACCGACCATTGCAGGACCGGCAGTACCCACGCCAACCATCATCAAGGCACGTTTCTTGTCGTCATTCAGCGTCGGATCCTGAACGATATTGATGGCGTCGATACTCGCCATCGCAAACTGCATCGCAGCCAGATTGTCGTCGATCTGCTCATCCAGAGTGGTGTTTTCGTCGCCGGTCACGGCAGACGCGATCACGCTCTGCAAATCCTCGGTGATGAATTTATGCGTACCTTTGCCTGCAACGCCGATCGTTGTGGCGGCCATCACGATCAAGGTCACTCGCGCGACATTCAAGACGAGCGCCATCAGCGAGTCACGGCTCTGACCTGAAATGATCCTGTAGCCCTGCAACAAAACCCAGATCGTGATGATGGTCAATGCCGCAGTACCGACCAGCGCGGAAACCCGCTCCATCAGATTGAAGCCGAAGTTGTCGATTTCATTGCGGATGAAATCGGATATCAGGGCGTAAAAAAGCATATCGCCGAATGATTGCGCCATTGGATGGAGCAACGAGTCGAGCCACTCCCCACCAATAACCGACAAATTGTCTAGCATTCCATTCGACATGTGCGCACCTGGACCTTATGGCGTGTGATGAAACGAGTGAACCCGCAAAAAAAACTTGTATGTGCCGATAGCGCAAAAGAACACGCATGAGCGTGGAGTACACCACGCTCATGCGGACCGCTTGGATGCTACAGGGAACAACTGAAATCGCTTTCGTCGCTCTTGGCGACCATCAGGCCGGCGCACAAGGCGACAGTCTGCGCGCCGGTGGCCAGCAACGATTCGCCAATCCCCTTCTTTTTGCCGCTCAAGGCTTGTTCTGCCAGATACTTGTTATCGTCGTTGAGAGACGAAATTGTATTGTCGTAGACCCGCACGATGGACTCGGAGTACTGGATGTCCGCCATGATCTGGCTGAGAACAACCGATCCTTGCCCGATGTTGGTGCCGGTCTTACCCGTCGTATCGCTGCTCTTCAACTCGTTCGACAGGTCTTTGATTTCGTTCATGCGGCTCTTGAGAACGCCGAGCAGGCGGACATTCTCGTTGTACTTCTCATTCTGCAATCTGACGACTTGCTTGCAAATCGTACGCTGCTGCTCCGGGATGCTCGAGCCCAGACTCGGCGCGATCAGCTGGAAGAGATCCGCCATCGAGAAGCCCGTGAAGTCGGGATCGCACTTCTCCATGCCATGATCCAGAGAACGGGGCTGCGGATCCGACATGGTGATGGAGGTCAGGCCCTTGATCAATGAAGTGGCTTGCGTGGCAAGGTTCTTGATTCTTTCGGCCTCGCGTTGGAATTCCTTGATGTATTCCGCCGCTTCCTGGATCTTGCTGACGTAGGTCGAAATACTGTTCGTCCAATGCGCAGCGCCATTGGCCACGTCTGCTACTGGGATGGTGGCCCCGGAGTTACCAGCCGCAAAAATACAGGCAAGCGCCAAACTGGTGATGAGCGGGGCCTTACGATTACTGTGGGACTTGCGGTTGGTCTTCATGGGACACCTCCGGTGTGGTTTCAGGCTTGGATCAGGCAAATGTCACGATAGGGTATCAGGCACTCAATAGAACGTCTTAAAACGCGAATCCGGTCACAAAGTCAAGCTCCAGCCGCCAGACGGCCACTTCCGGTCGGCTGGGCGGGGCGTTTGCCAGACCCCTTGCGGTTGGCGTAGAAGTCGTCGAGCCAATCGTCCGGCAGCAGGGCGTCCTCGTGGACTCCCTTTTCCGCGGATTTGTTGGCAAGTACTTGACGAAGAATCTCGATATTGTCCGTCGAAGCGGAGATGACTGCCAAAGCGT
Source organism: uncultured Xanthomonas sp. (assembly GCA_964523435.1). Taxonomy (GTDB): domain Bacteria; phylum Pseudomonadota; class Gammaproteobacteria; order Xanthomonadales; family Xanthomonadaceae; genus Lysobacter_I. The sequence continues at coordinate 6,089 of CAZGBA010000042.1, read as the reverse complement.
CGTCCATACCGCGAAGATTGAGCTGGCAAACGCTCGATGCATGTCCCTGCTTGACCAGGAAACAACGGGAACGTTCGTCGAGACTCTTGATGACCTGATATTCGGCGTCGGTCAGTTTGAGACCGTCGATGTAATCCTCCCGGCTTGCGTTCGGATTCGGCAGCAGGATCATGGTCGCCGTCTGCTCGATGAGCGCGGCCGCGATGGAGCTCTTCAGCGCATCCTCGGGGCTCTGCGTCGCGAAGATACCAAGGCCGTTCTGTTTACGAATGGTCTTCTGCTTGTTCTTCGCGAACTCTTTCAAGCCGCCTTCGCCATCGAGAATCTTCCAGAATTCGTCCATGACGTAGATCAACGGGCGTCCATCGATCAACTCTTCGAGGCGGTGCAGCAGATAGTTGATGATCGGCACGCGCACTTCGGGGTTGTCGATGATGTCGGTGTAATCGAAACCGATGATGTTGGCTTTCTGCAGATCAATCGTGTCCAGAGGGTTGTCGAAGACCCAGCCAAGCGAGCCCGAATTGGTCCATTTGCGCATGCGCGCGAACAAGCCGTCGTCGCCCATGTTCGGCAGGCTCTTCTGGAAGTTGGTCATGCTGCGCAGATGCATCGGGGTGTCGAGCATGTTCTCCACCGCCCGGAAGATGTCCTCCTCGTCGCGGGACGTGTATTCCTTCTTGCCAATCAGCACTTTGATGAGATCGGCCAGGAACTGCACATTGGCTTCGTTGCGCTGGCACTGGAACGGATTGAATCCGGTCGGCTGACCGTTTTCGAGGGCGAGATAGTTGCCGCCGCAGGCGCGGACGAAGATCTCGGCGCCGCGGTCCTTGTCGAAGAAGAAGATCGTGGGCGACGGGTTGTATTTCTGGACCTGGCTGAGCAGGAAGTTGATCAGCGCGGTCTTACCGGTACCGGATTTGCCGATCACCATCGTGTTGGCGATCGCTTTTTCGCCCAACGAGTTTTCGGCGGGATGCGTGGCGTGGAAATTGAAGTAGTAGGGCTGGCCATTCGTGGTCTGCAGCGTCGTGACGCACTGACCCCACGGATTGTTGTCGCGCTTGCCCGACGCGAAGTTGTGCAGCGGCGACAAACCGAGAAAATTGAGCGAACTGACGTTCGCGATACGGGTACGGTATTTCCAATTCGCGGGAAGCTGCGAATAGAACGAGGATGCGACAGCGATATCCTCTTTGGAGGATACGAAGCCGGCGTTGGAAAGCTCCGCGCGCGTGGACGCGACGCGCTGTGCGAGATTCTCCTGGCTTTCGGCGTAGATCGTCATCGTGAAGTGATACTCGCCCAGCACGAAGTTGCCGGATGAGACCTGATCCATCGCGTAGTCCAGCTCGACGATCTGACTCAGCGCCTTGTCGCCGGAGGAGATCATCATGCCTTTGGTGCGATCGAGCACCTTCAACGCATCCTGACGACCCATCGGGCTGAAAGAATGGGTGATCACATATTCGTAGTCGAGGTATTTCAAGCCATTGAGAATGCCCGGGAAAGTTGCGTCGGCATACTCTTTGACGTTCAGAATGGCGCCGTAATGATTGACACCGTTCGGCGCATTGATGACGAAATCGCCGCTTTTGGCCGAGAACATGTGCCGACTGACGGGCAGATAGTTGTAGATCGGCGAGTGCAGCACGGGAACCGGCTCTTCGAGCCGATTCAGGATATAGCCGAGGAATTCGAGGGTTTCGGAGAATACGACCCCGTTCGCGCCTTCGTACATGCCCAGGCGATAGGGAGAATAATCCTTGATGACCGCTTCGACGTTACCGGCGAGCTCCTGCACCTTGGTGATGGATTGCTCTTCCTCGGCCTTGATCTTGGCGTGATCCGCCGTTTTTTCCATGAAACGTTTTCCGCCGACCACCGGACGATAGATCATCGTCAGATAGAGGTCGTTCTGCATCATCTTCTGTGAGGAAAGCGCCGAATAGTAGGCGTCGGACATTTCCTGATTGAAACGATGGCGGAAGTTGCTCTTGACGTTCACGCGCCGACGGCGACGTATATCGTGGACCCAGAATGCGACATTCACGAAGTCCGGCGCACGCAACGTCTGCAGCAGACGATTGAAGGTGTTGTGCCGATGCTCGAGCTCCCATTCTTCCCGACCGACGAAGGGCAGGCCTTCGAGATGCCAGGAAATCAGGTAGTCGCCTTCCCGCGTCTTGACCACAGTGGGCGAGACATGCGACGAGAACGGTATGAAATCACTGATGGAAGTATCGGGTGTGAACATGCGCCTTCACGGGTGGAAATCGACTTTGGATCGGTTGAGATGGTGCTTACCCGAACCGTGGCAGGTTATGAAGCCTGCCCGTTTGGACGGTGAAGCGAATGCAATTGCAGAAGCAACAGTTGAAGCAGCGGATCTAATGCTGTGACGGTCCTCCCGGTGTCCTGCCTTGCGGAAGAACACCGGGAGGAGTCGTTTTCATGCCGGTGTTGTGGCGCGACGAGCCGACGGTTTCACGACCGGACCGCTCAACCGTCCGCTGATGATATGCGGACCACTGAGCGACCGTTTGGCGCCAGGCTGGGTCTTGCGATATGCGTTCGGCGAAAACACCCATACGCCACCATGCTGCTTCCGGTTGCGCGCGCGCAACCGGAACTGCAGATTCAGACCAAGCAGCCGAAAGATCATTTCGTCGCGCTTCGCCATCACTCGCATGATGTAGATGGTGGGTATCTCCAGCAGAAGCAGGAAGATATGGAAATATATCGCAAGCAGGAACACCCCCCCGGCCCCGACGAAAAACGGGATATAGGGCACGCCCAGAAACATCGGGGGGCGGGTGCAACCACGAAACACGGCATTCTTGTTCACGTCAAATCAGCAACCGGTCGACGCGTTGGTGTCCGAGGACATCAGCATGGTGGCGATCGTGGTGGCGCCGCCGATCAGCACTGCGCCGAGGAAGATCGGAGCCACGTCCGACAGACGCTTGTGGGCGAAAGCGATCTGGTAGCCGCAGAAGATGATGGCGACCGTGATCACGAGAATCGAGATGAATTTCAGCATACCTTCAACGCCTTCGAAGAAGCTGTTGACGGTCGTGCAGGTATCACCGAAATCGATCGCCTGGGCGAAGAGCAAATGCGGCATCGAAACGAGCGCGACGAACAGCATCGCTTTGAACATGCTCATCATATTGTTGACTGCAGTGCCCTTGGACACCGACTTCGAAAACTTCTTCATGACTACTCTCCTTTGGTTGGTGGGGTGAAACACTTGCGACGATTGCGTACTTGCGACAACTGTGTGCCCGGCCCGGAATCGACCCGGGGCACCAGGGTTAGAACACGAATGCCTCATCCTGATCCGAAGCGCTGATGACGAACGCCTTGTCGCCGGCGGAACCGCGTCGCTTGGCAACGGTCTGTTCGTCGGCGGTTTCGGATCCGGACTGCGATGCAACGACCTTGGCGACACCAGCGACACTCGTCGTCGGCACGGCACGTCCGATCAGCGGCGCGGCTGGCGGTGTAACGGGATCAGGGACGGCTGCCTCGGCGGCCGGCGCCTGGGGCACAGGGCCTGCAGCGAGGAACGAGGCGACCGGATCGACGAATTCGGTCCGCGACGGCACGCGCTGCGTCCGCGACGGAGCGGCGACGACCGGCGGGCTGGACTGCACAGCTTGCGGCTGGGCATTGGTGGCCTGCTCTGTCGAAGGCGCTGCACTGTAAAGAGGATGCCGGGCGACAGGCACGCCGCGCCGGGCGGCCCGGCCGACGACTTCGATCGCAGGCGAGCTGGGTGCCGCATCGACCTCGCGCCCCTGGCGGACGGAGGCATAGATCTTCTGGACATACCCCTGGCGGAAGCCCGTCGAGAAGTTGCCCGAGTAGTAACAGCTGAAAGATTTGCCCCAGTCGCCCTTCGCGCGCTGGTAGCACTCGGCCAGGATCTTCGAGCCGGCGGTGAGATTGGCGCAAGGCTCGAAGGCCTTTTCGTACGAATCCAGACCGTACTTGTCCAGGTTGTAGCGATTCACCTGGGCAAGGCCGATCGAAAAATTGAAACCGCGTCCCTCGAGCATGCGGACAGTCGCGAGCGCTTCGGGAAGATTCTTCGGCTGGCGGACCAAGCGGCCACCGACCACGCCGATAGCGTAGGGGTTGTATGAGGACTCGACACGCACGACGTGGTGCATGACCTCGGAAGGCACGGCCAATCCCTGGCATCCCATGAGTTCAATTCCAGGCAACAAGACGGAACCCTCCTGTCCGAGGCTGCGGTTTCAATGCAGCGATGTCGATTTCATTTAGGGGCATCCCCTGTCCTCCATTTGCCCGACCCAATGGTGTCCAGCCCCACTTCGACTGTCAACGAAATGCGTACCTGAAGAATACCTGAAAACACGAACTCCGTCTCAAATCCGGCCAGCGACCCCCTACTTTCAGCCTAGAGCGGCGAATCGACTCGATGCGAAAGGCTGCTTGCAGGCCCCGCAGGTGAATGACGTAAGATCGTCGGCAGTCGTCAGGGGGCATGTGCATGCGGGAATCACCCGTGAAAGTTGCAACTGAAACCATCGGGTCCGGTGTCTTCGATGCCAAGCATCCGGAAGCCGTGCAGGTCATGCGCCCGTCTTCGCACAACCTGCCCCGGTCCACTGCCGCGATCCAGGTCACGGCACTGCACGCGGGACACACCACCGCTCTTTTCCCTTCCCGGGCACTCCCCCGGACCACAGAATTTCCGCAGGACGCCGTCTCGTGAGCACGCACAAATCCAACATCATCGGCAAAATCCTTTTTCTCCTGGCCCTCTTCATCCTCGTGCTGGCCGGGGGGCTGTATCTGTCCGGCTACATCGTGCTGATGCAGTTCAAGTTGTCGCAGGTCCCGCTGTCCTGGGATACCTGGCTCGACTACTACAAGGCCATCGACCAGCCCCAGGTCCGGCCGTTCGTGAAGAAAATCAAGCTCAGCGGCATGATCGGCTTCGGCACGCCGTTCCTGCTTTGGGCGGGGCTTGTCTTCCTTGTACTGAAGCCCAGGGGACAGGCGCTTCACGGCGACGCCCGTTTCGCGACCGGAGGCGATCTGGCGAGCAAAGGCATGTTCAAGCCGGAGAAGAACGGCATCGTGGTCGGCAAGTTCGGCGGCAAGCTGCTGCGACTGAGCGGGCAGCAGTTCGTGATCCTGGCGGCGCCGACCCGCTCAGGCAAAGGCGTGGGCATCGTGATCCCGAACCTGCTCGACTACCAGGAATCGCTGGTGGTGCTGGACATCAAACAGGAGAACTTCGATCTGACCAGCGGCTGGCGCGCGAGCGTCGGCCATGAAATCTATCTGTTCAATCCGTTCGCCGAGGACCGCCGCAGCCATCGCTGGAATCCGCTGACCTACGTTTCCAAGGATCCCGCATTCCGCGTGTCCGATCTGATGAGCATCGCGGCGATGCTCTATCCGGACGGCGCCGAAGACCAGAAATTCTGGGTGAGTCAGGCGCGCAACGCGTTCATGGCGTTCACGCTGTATCTGTTCGAGAAATACGACGACGATCAGAAGATCGGCTTCCCGTTCTCGAAGCCGCCTTCGCTTGGCGCGATCTACCGGTTGTCCTCGGGCGATGGACAGAGCGAACTCAAGCCGTTCCTGAAGGATCTGGCGCAGCGCCCGTTCCTCAGCAGTCATGCCAAGACCGCGTTCTCGGGCATGCTGTCGCAGGCGGACGAGACCTTCGCGTCGATCCTCGGCACCTTCAAGGAACCGCTGAACGCGTTCATCAACCCGATTCTCGACGCGGTGACCAGCGCCGACGACTTCCTTCTGACCGATGTGCGCAAGAAGAAGATGACGATCTATATCGGCATCCAGCCGAACAAGCTGGCCGAGAGCCGGCTCATCATCAATCTGTTCTTCAGCCAGCTGATCAATCTCAATACCAAGGAACTGCCGCAGAACAACAAGGAGCTGAAGCACCAGTGCCTGCTGCTGATGGACGAGTTCACGTCGATCGGCAAGGTCGACATCATCTCCACCGCCGTGTCGTACATGGCCGGCTACAACATCCGCCTGCTGCCGATCATCCAGAGCATGTCGCAGCTGGACGC
>CAZGBA010000041.1:0-32479 GCA_964523435.1 uncultured Xanthomonas sp. | reverse complement strand
CGCTCGACGATGGTGCGTTCCTTCAGCAGCAGCGCGCGACGCAGGGCTTCGGTCGGGTGCGCGGTGAACACCGGTTCGATCCGCAGCCGCGGCAGCAGCTCGCGCAGCTCATCGAGGGTGACGCCGTCCTCGCGCAGGGAGCGCAGCACCGCGTACAGGCCGCCGGGCTGGGGTGCGGCGCTGCTGCGCTGGTAGTGGCGTCGGCGGCGGATGCGATGGATGCGTTCGGCCAGATTCACCACGCCGAAGTAGGCGGCGAAGGCGCGGACGAGGGCGTCGGCGTCCTCCATCGGCACGGCGGCAAGGCGGGCCGCCAGTTCGTCGATGGTCTTGCCCTGTTCGCGGCGCGCGATCGCGGCGCGGCGGACGGATTCGACCTGGGTCAGCAGTTCGGCCGAGACCTGCTCGGCCAGCATGTCGCCGACCATCGCGCCCAGCCGCCGCACGTCGTCGCGCAGCAGGGTGTCGGTTTCGGCGAATTCGAGGGTGTCGCGGACGCGCATGGTGGCTCGCAGTGGGTGCGAATCGTCGAGCCTACACAAACTGCGGGAGGTCTGGATATGTATTCGTGTGCATATGTCTGTTGCCCGCATGGGATGAGTGCGGACGACGGTAGAGCGGCCTTCGGGCCGCTGTCGTTTTCGTGGGTAAGACAAAGCGGCCTGAAGGCCGCTCTACCGCTCATCGACTAATAAGCGAACTCGCGGAACACGCGGTCGATGTCGCCTTTCCATTCGCCGTGGTACAGCGCGAGCTTGCGTTCGGCGGCGGTTTCGTTGGCCTCGGCCATCTCGATCAGCGGTTCGAGGAAGCGGGTCTCGTCGGCGCCGCTGGCGTTGAGCGCGGCGCGGCGGCGCAGGCCGGCGACAGAAATCTTCACCGCCTCGCGGGCGAGGTCGCCGAGGGTGCCGTTGCGGAAAGGGACGTTCAAGGCGAGTTTCGGCACGCCGTCGCGCAGGGCGTTGCGCTCGTCCATGCTGAAGTCCTTGACCAGATCCCAGGCCGCGTCGAGCGCGGCGTCGTCGTACAGCAGGCCGACCCAGAACGCCGGCAGCGCGCAGATCCGGTTCCATGGGCCGCTGTCGGCGCCGCGCATCTCCAGGAATTTCTTCAGCCGCACTTCGGGAAACGCGGTGGTCATGTGATCCGACCAGTCGCGCAGCGTCGGCAGCGCGCCGGGCAGCGCCGGCAGTTTGCCGGCCAGGAAATCGCGGAAGTCCTGGCCGCTGGCGTCGATGTATTCGTCGTTGCGGTACGTGAAGTACATAGGCACGCCGAGCAGATAATCGACGTAGCGTTCGTAGCCGAAGCCGTCGTCGAACACGAAATCGAGCATGCCGGTGCGGTCGCGGTCGGTGTCGGTCCAGATGTGCGAGCGGTAGCTGAGGTAGCCGTTGGGCTTGCCTTCGGTGAACGGCGAATCGGCGAACAGCGCGGTGGCGATCGGCTGCAGCGCCAGCGAGACGCGGAACTTCTTCACCATGTCCGCTTCGCTGGCGTAATCCAGATTGACCTGCACCGTGCAGGTGCGGGTCATCATGTCGAGGCCGAGCGAACCGACTTTCGGCATGTAATCGCGCATGATCCGGTAGCGGCCTTTCGGCATCCACGGCATCTCGTCGCGGCGCCACTTCGGCTGGAAGCCCATGCCGAGGAAACCGATGTCGAGTTCGTCGGCGACGGTCTTCACTTCCTTCAGATGGCTGCCGATCTCGGCGCAGGTGTCGTGGATGGTTTCCACCGGCGCGCCCGACAGCTCGAGTTGGCCGGCAGGCTCCAGCGTGACCGACGCGCCGTTCTTGAGCAGCGCGACGGTGTGGCTCGGCGCTTGCCCGATATGCTCCTGCACCGGCTCCCAGCCGAAGCGGGTGAGGCCGGTGAGCAGTGCCTCGATGCCGCGTTCGCCTTCGAAGGTCGGTGGACGCAGATCGTCGCGACGGAAACCGAACTTCTCGTGTTCGGTGCCGATGCGCCAGTCGGCTTTGGGCTTCTCGCCCGAGGCGAGTACCGCTACCAGCTGGTCGCGATCGGTAATGGGGGTGTCGGCGACATGGCTGGGGCTGGACATGGAGGTTCCGCAGTAGGGGACGACAACTAAGAGCGCATCGGAGGCGGACAGGGTGCGCCCGACGTGCGGATAGGCGACATGGGGGCCATACCCTAACATCGCAAGTTCCGCACTATAGACGCCCTCGATGAAGCGCATTGTTGCCCTGCTGTTCTGTCTGTGTTCCATCGAGGCCGCCGCACAGGCGCGGCCGGTGGCGCAGCTCGAACGCGGCAACGGCCCGGAGCCCGCCACGCTGGACGCGCATCGCTGCCAGGAAGTGGCCTGCGGCAACGTGCTGCGCGATCTTTACGAAGGTCTGGTGACCGAGGACGCCACCGGGCGCCTGATCCCGGGGATGGCCGAGCGTTGGGAGGTGTCGGGCGATGGCCGGCTCTGGACCTTCCATCTGCGCGAGGGTCTGCATTGGAGCAATGGCGAAGCGCTGACGGCGGCGGCGATCGTCGCCAGTTTCCGCCGCGCGTTCGCGCCGGACACCGCCGCGCCGTTCGCCGAACAGTTCGATGCGGTCCTCAACGCGGCCGCCGTGCAGTCGGGCAAGGCGTCGTCGACCGCGTTGGGCATCGAGGCGCCGGACGCGCGCACCATCCGCATCCGTACGACGCGGCAGGTTTCGCTGCCTGCGTTGCTGACTCTGCCGATCGCGTTTCCGGTGTATCTGCCGGCGGTGACCGAGTACGGCAATCAGCACACGCGGCCCGGGCATCTGGTGAGCAACGGCGCGTACCGGCTGGTCGCGTGGACGCCGCAGGCGAATCTCACGGTCGAACGCAATCCACATTTCCACGATGCCGCCCATGTGCGGATTGCGCGCGTGCGCTTCCACGTCACCGAAGATGCCGCCGCCGAGCTGCAGCGTTTCGCGGCCGGCGATCTGCACATCACCGAAACCGCGCCGCCGCAGCCGTTGCCGAAACTGCGCGAACGTTTCGGGGCGCAATTGCGCATCGCGCCGTACGTCGGCGCGTTCTGGCTGGGCATGAATGTCACCAGGCCGCCGTTGAAGGACGATCCGAGGCTGCGCGAAGCGCTGTCGCTGGCGGTGGATCGCGACAAGCTCACGCGCTACATCACCGGTCTTGGCGAAACCCCGGCCTACGGCATCGTGCCGCCTGGAATTCCCGGTTACCACGCCGCGAAGATCCACTGGGCGGACTGGGACCAGGCGCGACGCGATGCGCGTGCGAAAGCGCTGTATCGCGCGGCCGGCTATTCCGACGCGAATCCGCTGACCCTCGAACTGCGCTACAACACGTCCACGCCGCATCGCCGGCTCACGCTCGCGGTCGCGGCGATGTGGCGCGACACGCTCGGCGTGCGCGTGCGCTTGCGCAACGAAGAGTGGAAGGTATTCGTGCAGAACCGCAAACAGCGCGCGATCACCCAAGTGTTCCGCGGCGGCTGGATCGGTGATGTCGCCGACGCGCGCAATTTCCTCGGCGCTTTCGCCGACGATGGCGCGCTGAACTGGCCCGGCTACGAGGATGTGCGGTATCGGGAATTATTCGCGAATGCGGATGGCGCGCGCAGCGAAATCGTGCGCAATGCATGGCTGCGCGCCGCCGAAACCCGCCTGTTGCACGCGCATGTGTTGATTCCGCTGTACTTCTACACATCCAAGCATCTGGTCTCGCCGCAGGTGGCGGGGTTCGAGGCGAATCCGCTCGATCGCCATCCCTCGCGTTGGCTGCAACTGCGACAATAGGGCCTGATTCGACACAAGGGGAACGCGATGCGCCGCTGGCATCTGGAAACACACCGCACCGATCGCGTCGGCTGGCTGCGCGCCGCCGTGCTCGGTGCCAACGACGGCATCATTTCCATCGCGGGTCTGCTGGTCGGCGTGGCTGCGACCGGCGCGAGCAGCAGCGCGGTGCTCGGCAGCGGTGTGGCCGGCATCGTCGCCGGTGCGATGTCGATGGCTGCGGGCGAGTACGTGTCGGTGCAGTCGCAGGCCGACACCGAAGCGGCCGATATCGCCAAAGAAACCCGCGAATTGGCCGAAGAGCCGGAGCACGAGTTGCAGGAATTGACCTACATCTACGTGAAGCGCGGACTCACCCACGAACTGGCGGCGCAGGTCGCGCAGCAGCTCACCGCAAAAGATGCGCTGAGCGCGCATATGCGCGATGAGCTGGGCATCACCGAAGCGTTGCGCGCGCGGCCACTGCAGGCGGCGTTGGCCTCGGCGGGCGCGTTCGTTGCCGGTGCGCTGCTGCCGATCGTAGCGGTGCTGCTGGCGCCGGACGGTCGCGTTGAAGCCACCACCTTCGCGGTGACGCTGGCGGCGCTGCTGGGTTCCGGTGCGCTTGCCGGCTGGGCGGGTGGTGCATCGATATGGCGTGGTGCGCTGCGCGTCGGTTTCTGGGGCGCGATGGCGATGGCTGCGGCCTCGCTGATCGGCCGCCTGTTCGACGTGCAGGTCTGAGCCGGAGCGTGCACGCTTGAAGATTCCGCGATGAACATATCCCGATGAGCAGGCCCCGATGAAACGTTTCGCCGCGCGCCTGCTCGAAGCGCTGCTGACGCTGTGGCTGTTGGCCACGCTGTGCTTCGTGCTGCTGCGCGCGGCGCCGGGCGGCCCGTTCGATACCGAAAAATCCGCGCCGCCCGAAGTGCAGGCCGCACTGGCGGCCCAGTACCGGCTCGACCGCCCGCTGCCGGCGCAATACGCAGCTTGGTTGGGCGATGTGGCGCGCGGCGATCTCGGCCCCTCGTTCCAGTATCCCGACTACACCGTCAACCAGCTGGTCGCGCAGGCCTTGCCGGTGTCGATCCTCAACGGCGGTCTTGCGCTGTTGCTCGCGCTGCTGTGCGGCGTGCCTCTTGGCGTGTGGGCGGCGCGGCATGCGGGCTCCTGGCTGGATCGCGGGTTGATGCTGTTCGCAGGGCTGGGCCTGGCGGTGCCGAAATTCGTGGTCGCGCCGCTGCTGGTGCTGCTGTTCGCGGTGACCCTGCACTGGCTGCCTGCGGGCGGCTGGGGCGAATGGCGCAACATCGTGCTGCCGGTGATCGCTCTGGCATTGCCGAATCTCGCCTACTGCGCGCGGCTCACCCGCGCGTCGATGATCGACATCCTCAATGCCGAATATCTGACCGCCGCGCGCGCGCGTGGACTGTCGGAAGCGCGGCTGCTGTTCGCGCATGCGCTCAAGCCGGTGCTGCTGCCGGTGGTGGCGTGGCTGTCGCCGGCGCTGATCAACATCGTCACCGGTTCCGCCGTGGTCGAGCAGGTGTTCGGCATCCCCGGCATGGGCCGCTATTTCGTGCAGGGCGCGCTCAATCGCGACTACACGCTGGTGCTCGGCGTGGTGCTGGTGGTCGGCGCGCTGATCGTCGCGATCAATACGCTGGTCGATGCATTGCGTGCGTGGATGGATCCACGACTGAGGGAAGCGGGTTAAGCTCGCGCATGATCCGACATCGGAACGACGACGCATGATCATCATCTACCGCGCCGCGAACATCGCCGATGCGCATCTGATGCGTCAGTTGCTTGAGAACGAAGGAATTCCCGCCTTTATCCAGGGCGAATATCTGCAGGGCGCGGTCGGCGAGCTGCCGGCGAATACCGAAATCCTGGTGCACGTGGCCGACGACAACGCCGCCGCTGCGCGCGCCATCGTCGACGAATGGGAAAACGCCGAGCCGGTGGCGATGGAAGACGAATTCCCGGACAACGAAGCGCTGCCCGAAGACATGCCGCAACGCGCGGCCGGCGGCGGTTATTCGCTGGCGAAGGCGGCCATCCTGTTCTTGTTCATCGTGATCGGCGGCGCTCTGACGGCGTCGCTGGTGTATCGCTACGCGCAGGGTTGAGCACTGAACGCCTGTCTGTCCACCCCGCAGAAATATGCAGAGGGGACAGACAGGTCACAAAGCACTCAAGTGCGGCGCTTGGAAACGGGTGCGGTTGCTGCTGGAATCGATCCGCCAGATGCCCGTTCCCGACGCATGGCCTTCAGCCCAAATCCGTGGTCCAGACGTTCCCGTCAAGCCGATCGAACCAGTCGCTTGGAGAGGAATGATCGCTCAGCGAAGGCAGATCGATGCCGGGGGCATATGCTCTGAGCACGAACGCAGCGTGATGCAGACAGTTGTTTCCGACGAGGTCGTAACCACGATCGCGATTGGCTTCGCCCTGCGCCACGGCTGCGCCGCTGTCGCAATTCCGACGATGCCTGCTGATTCTGTATTCGTCGTAATAAAGTCGGTCTATCGCCGCGAACAATTCCTCCGACGACTCGAACCGTGAAATCCATGCGCCGTTGTCGCCCGGCGCCACCACCAAGGGTTCGCCGGACGTGTTTTCGGTACCTCCACCGTAATAGCCGCCATCTGCCGTCTTGAATCCCCAAGCGACATGTCCCGTGTGCCCGTCATGTGCTGGAACCGTGTCTCTACGCAAGAAAAGCAATGCCTCGTATACGAGGGCTTCGACGCCATCACCCATCGCAAAACTCCCCTGTTCGCTGGTTTGATCGTATGTGAAGTGAGCGTGGTTGATCCCTCAACCGGTTTGTTCTGCCGTATCGCTCCTGCTCCGAAACTATCAGGTGAAAACCGGCGGACGCAACACTATGGAATGCACAGAGAAATGCGGCCATCGCGATCGGGTGCGGTTGAGCATGCGGCCGGCGAACGCTCTTGGACATGGTCGCTGGCCGATCCTGGCTGGGCTTTGCTGGCAGAGCGGTATCTGACAGTGCGGTTCCCGGCGGGGCCGATCTATACCTCCAACCACCGCGCCACCACCTGCCGCAACTCATCCACGCCGGCCTTCGATTCCGAAGACAGTGTCTGCACGGCGACACTGTCGCCGTAGGTGGCCTGCAGGTCCTTGCGCACGGCCTGCAGCACGTTGAGGCCGGCGCCGCGACCGAGTTTGTCGGCCTTGGTCAGCACTGCGTGCACCGGCAGATTGTTTTCGACCGCGTAGCCGATGATCTGCCGGTCGTAATCCTTCAGTGGGTGGCGGATGTCCATCACCACCACCAGGCCCTTGAGGGCTTCGCGGCTGCGGAAGTAGTCGCCGAGGAAGGCCTGCCAGTGGGCCTGCAGATCCTTCGGCACCTTGGCGTAGCCGTAGCCGGGCAGGTCGACGAGGTATTTGCCTTCGTGCGGCGGCAGGCCGAAGAACACCAGCTGCTGGGTGCGCCCGGGGGTCTTGGACACCCGGGCGAGGGCGTTCTGCTGGCACAGGGCGTTGAGGGCGCTGGATTTGCCGGCGTTGGAACGGCCGGCGAAGGCGACTTCGAAGCCGCCATCGGGCGGCAACTGGCGCGGCGTGTGGGCGGCCAACAGATAATCGGCGCGTGCGAACGGGTTCTGGGGAGTGGCCATGCGCATAGGATCGCACGGCCCGGCACAATGCCCGGCCTCGCGCCAGGCCCGATTGCCGTTTGACCCTGTCCGGTGCCGCGACGATAATTCGGTGGTTTCGGCCTGCGGCTGGCGTCTTGCCGGTCCCGCGCCTCATCCATCGGCTGGTTTCCACCGGTGGTTTCCATCGGTTGCTTTCTGGAGTGTTGAGCATGCGTCACGCCCGTGCCTACGGTTTTGCTGGTCTTGCGGTTCTTGCGGTCGCAGCGGCCGCCGCCATCGCCCAGACCACGGTCGCGCCCGTGCCCGAAGCCGCACCGGTCGAAGCGGTGCCGCTGGATGTCTCGGCGACGGCCGAACTGGCCAAGGCCAACGGCGGCGACGCCACCGCCGGCGCCGCGAAGGCCGCCGCCTGCGCCGCCTGCCATGGTCTGGACGGCAACGCCACCGATCCCACCCTCTACCCGCGTCTCGCCGGCCAGAGCGAGCGCTACATCGCCCACCAGCTGGCCCTGTTCAAGAGCGGCGAGCGCGTGAATGCGCTGATGTACCCCTTCGCCAGCACGCTCAGCGCCCAGGACATGCGCGATGTCGGCGCGTATTTCTCGACCCAGAAGTCGGGTGCGGGCATCGCCGACGACAGCGTGGTCGCCAGTGGCCCGAACAAGGGCATGAAGTTCTACGAAGTCGGCCAGAAGCTCTACCGCAGCGGCGACACCAGCCGCAACATCCCGGCCTGCATGGCTTGCCACGGCCCCACCGGCGCCGGCAATCCCGGCCCGGCGTATCCGCACGTGGGTGGCCAGCAGTCGTGGTACACCGCCCGCCGTCTGCAGGAATACCGCACCGGCACCACCACCGCGCGCGACGCGGCCCTGTTCAACGTGATGTCCACGGTGGCCAAGTCGCTCACCGACGAAGAAATCCAGTCGCTGTCCAGCTACATGCAGGGCCTGCACGCCCGCGCCGAGCCGACGGCTGGCGGCAAGGGTTGATCGGCAGCGTCGCGCAGCGGCGGCTTCCGGGGCGCGCGACGATCGGTCCGCGCGACGCCAGTCCCGAATACGCTTGCGAATACGCTTGAATCGGAACGCCGGCACGGACATCCTCTGTGCTGGCGTTTTTTGTTTTCCTCCCTCTCTCTGAGCACTCCCGGATCCCGTCCATGCCGCGTTCCTTCTTGTGGTTGCTGCTGTTGCTTCTTCCGCTGACCGCCTGCGCACAGGCGCCCGCTGGCCCACCGGTGGCCGGCGAGGATTACGAAGTCCTCGACAAGGGGCAGCGCTGGCAGGCGCCGAACGGCAAGATCGAGGTGGTCGAGGTCTTCGCCTACTGGTGTCCGCACTGCGCGTCGTTCCAGCCGTCCGTGGATGCCTGGAAAAAGAAGATGCCGGCCGACGTGAGCTTCGTCTACGTACCGGCCGCCTTCGACAAGGAAGACGCCTACGGCAAAGCCTTTTTCGCGGCGGAGAGCGTCAAGGCCGTGGCCAGGATCCACCAGCCGCTGTTCGATGCCATCCATGAGGCCGGCGAACTGCCGCGCAGCAACGCCACGGCGGACGAGATCGGAACCTGGTTCGCCCAGCGCGGTCTGAACCGGGCCAAGATGGTCGGCCTGATGCAATCGAAGGCGGTGGCGGCGCAGATGACCCGGGCGCATGACTTCGCCGTCGTCAACCGCATCGGCGGTACGCCCACGCTGATCGTCAACGGCAAATACGTGATCCGCGCGCGGGATGCCGACCGGATGCGGGTGGTCGATGCGCTGATCGCGCTCGAACGCGCCGCCGCCAAGAAGCGCTGAACGCCGCACTGAAACGCACGCTGACGCGCACGATGCGCGCAGCTTCCAGAATCCGACAGGAGATCCACGATGAAGCGACACCTGACCCTCGCCCTTCTGGCTGCGCTCGCGCTGTCGGCCTGCACCGGCAAGCAGGACGAGGCGCCCGCGCCGGCGGCCGATGCCAACCCTGCTGCGGCCGCGCCCAGCGAAGCCGAACTGATGGCCGCCGCCGAAGCCGCCGCCAAGGCGTCGGCCGACCCGAACGCCGCGCCTGCCCCGACCGCCGACCCTGCCGCCACGCCAGCCCCGGCCGATGCGGCGCCTGCGGCCGCAGCCGCCGACGCGATCCCGGGACTCAAGCTCGGCATCGATTACGAGATCGTCGAGAACGGCCAGCCGTTCGAGCCGCTCAACGGCAAGGTCGAAGTGGTCGAAGTCTTCAACTACGTCTGCCCGGCCTGCGCCTCGTTCCAGCCGCTGGTGGTGAGCTGGAAGAAGAAGCTGCCGGCCAGCGTGCGTTTCACTTACGTGCCGGCGGCGTTCGGCGGCAACTGGGACCAGTACGTGCGCAGTTTCTACGCCGCGCAGACCATGGGCATCGCCGAGAAAGCGCACGAGCGCGTCTACGACGGCATCCATCTGGAGAACAAGCTCAAGGGCGAGCGCGGCAACGACAGCGATGCCGAGATCGCCGCGTTCTACGCCCAGTTCGGCGTCGACGCCAAGCAGTTCGCCGGCAACATGAAGAGCTTCGCGGTGACCGGCAAGTTCAACAAGGCCAAGCAGTACATCATGTCGCAGCGCGTCAGCAGCACGCCGACGCTGATGGTCAACGGCAAGTACAGCGCGCTCGGCCGCAGCGCCGAAGACCGGCTCCGGATCGTGGATGCGCTGATCGCCCACGAACTCGCCGGGACCGCCGCGCCGGCAACGCCCTGAGCCGCGAAGGATTCCGGCCCGAGGGATGGATTCGACCACGACCATGACCGGGCGGCAGGCTGCCACGCCTGCCGCCGCTGTGCAGCGGCTCAAGCTGCTCAGCGCCAATATCCAGGCCGGTACCAGCACCCGCCGGTACACCGACTATGCGACCCGCAGCTGGTCGCATGTGCTGCCGTTGGGCGACAAGCAGAACTCGCTCGACACCATCGCCGCGCTCGCCGCCCAGCACGACATCGTCGGCCTGCAGGAAAGCGACCCGGGCAGCTGGCGCTCCGGCTTCACCAACCAGACCCACTATCTCGCCGAGCGCGCCGGTTTCGACTTCTGGAGCCACCAGCCCAACCGCCGGGTCGGCATGGTCGCCTCCAGCGCCAACGCGCTGCTGTCGCGGATGGAGCCGGTCGAGGTCAGCGAACATCCGTTGCCCGGCCGCATTTCCGGCCGCGGCGTGCTGATCGCCCGTTTCGGCCGGCACACCGACAGCCTGACCATCGCCGTGGCCCATCTCTCGCTGGGCGCCGGTTCGCGCAGATCGCAGCTGGCCTTCATCGGCGAACTGCTGCAGGACCACCCGCATTCGGTGCTGATGGGCGATTTCAACTGCACCGCCGAGCAGCCGGAAATGTCGCTCCTGTTCCAGCGCACCCGGCTGCAGCCCCCAGCCTGCACCGTGCACACCTTCCCGAGCTGGCGTCCGCAGCGGGCGATCGACCACATCCTGGTCAGCGATGGGCTGCAGTGCGCCGGAATGCGTGCGATGCCGGCGGCCTGGTCCGACCATCTGGCGCTCTCGATCGAGCTGGACGTGCCGGCGATGCTGCTCGGCTGAGCGACGCGCCGTCGATGTTGATTTGAGTCAAGGCAGCGGCTGAGGCCGGCACATACGCTGCCGCGCATGATCCCGAATCTCGCCTTTGACGCCGACCTTCTCCGCCGCTACGACCGGCCCGGCCCGCGCTATACCTCGTATCCGACCGCACCGCAGTTCGCGGCGGGCTTCGACGAGGGCGCCCTGCGCCGCGCCATCCAGGACAGCAACGGCGACCCGATCCCGCGCCGGCTGTCGATCTACGTCCATGTGCCGTTCTGTCTCAGCCCCTGTTTCTACTGCGGCTGCAACCGGGTGATCACCCGCGACAAGACCCGCAGCGATGCGTACCTGACCCATCTGTGTCGCGAGATCGCGGCGATCGCCCCGCAGTTCGACCGCGATCGCGAGGTGATCCAGCTGCATTTCGGCGGCGGCACGCCCAATTTCCTCACCCCGACGCAATTGCGCTGCACGGTGGATGTGCTCAAGCGGCATTTCCGCTTCAGCGAGGCCGCCGACCGCGATATCTCGATCGAACTCGATCCGCGCACGGTATCGCCGCAGGATATCGCCGAGCTTGCGCTGGCCGGCTTCAATCGCGCCAGCCTCGGCGTGCAGGATTTCGATCCGGCGGTGCAGGAGGCGGTCAACCGCATTCAGGGCATCGAACAGACCCGCGCGGTGGTCGACGCCTGCCGCACCCACGGCTTCCGCTCGGTCAACATCGACCTGATCTATGGACTGCCGAGCCAGACGCTAGACGGTTTCCGGCGCACGTTGGAGACGGTGATCGCGATGCATCCGGACCGTCTCGCGGTCTACAGCTATGCGCATCTGCCGGACATGTTCAAGGCGCAGCGCCAGCTCGACGCCAGCCTGCTGCCGGATGCCGAAACCAAGCTCGCGTTGCTGCAACTGGCGATCGAAACCCTGACCGCCGCAGGTTATGTCTACATCGGCATGGACCACTTCGCCCTGCCCGACGACGAACTGGCGCTGGCGCAGGCGCGCGGCGGCCTGCATCGCAATTTCATGGGTTACACCACCCATGCCGACAGCGATCTGATCGGCCTGGGCGTGAGTTCGATCAGCCATATCGGCGACAGTTACAGCCAGAATCCACGCGATCTGCCGAGCTGGCAGATGGCCGTGGACGAAGGTCATTTGCCCGTGTTCCGCGGCATGGTGCTGTCCGAGGACGACCAACTGCGCGCCGATCTGATACAGCGGCTGATGTGCCAGGGCGAGATTCCGATCTCGGCGCTGGAGCGACGTTACGGTATCGATTTCGCCGTCTATTTCGCCGATGCGATGGAACGGCTGCGGCCGCTGGAGGCCGACGGTCTGGTGCAGATCGCTCCGGAACGGATCGACGTGACCTCGCGCGGCCGCCTGCTGTTGCGTAACATCGCCATGTGCTTCGACCATTATCTCCAGCAACCGGCCGACAAGCCCCGGTTCTCAAAGGCCATCTGAGCCACGTCCGGGGGGGCGCGTGACGCGTTTGCCTTTTCCGCGCGTCGATGCGCGCACGCTGTCCGACGACGGCGATGAATTCCATTTCTGCACCACCTGCGCGTTCTCGCAGGCATGTATATCCGAGGGCATGGACAAGCGCGCGCTGAAGGATCTGCACGTGCTGGTGGAGCACATCGGTCCGTTCCGCGCCGGTGAACACATCTTCCGCGAGGGCGACCCGTTCGAGGCGATCGCTGCGGTGCGCGCCGGGACGGTGAAGACCTACGTCGTCGATCGCGATGGTCGCGAACACGTGCTCGGTTTCCATCTTCCCGGCGAGGTCATCGGCCTCAACGCCATCGATGGCGATCATTACCCCTGCAACGCGATCGCGCTGGACACGGTGATGCTGTGCCGGTTTTCGTTTCCGAAGATCGCGGTGCTCGCCACGCGTCTGCCCGGCGTGCAGAAGCAATTGTTCCGTCTGCTCAGTCGCGATATCGGCCGCGCCGCGCTGCTCGCCGGCGACTGGTCGGCGGATCAGCGCATGGCGGCGTTCCTGATCGGCCTGTCGCGGCGATTGTCCGAGCGCGGCTTTTCCGCCAACCGCTTTCAGCTGACGATGGCGCGTACCGATATCGCCAACTATCTGCGGCTCGCGCCGGAAACCGTCAGCCGGGTGTTGCGGCGCTTCGACGACGACGGACTGTTGCGTATCGAGCGCCGCGATGTGGAACTGCTTGATCGCGATGCGCTGATGGCGCTGGCCGCGCCGGTGTTGCGCGAGTAACCGGCGCACGTATCTTCCGTCTGCGGGTTGCTTGACCTGCGTCATCGACCGCGGCGCGCGGCGCATCGACCATCTCCTCCACCTTCCGGAGGAGTCTCCCCATGTCCACCACCCGCAGACTTTGGCTGGGCCTCGCCGCCCTGCTCATCGTCGGTTTCGGCACCCTGCTCTGGATGGGCGGAGAAATCCATCGGCAGGCGCCGCCGATGCCCGAAGCCGTCGTCACCGAAGACGGTATGCCCGTCTACACCCGCGCCGAGATCGAACAGGGCCGCCAGGTCTGGCAGAGCATCGGCGGCCAGCAATTGGGCTCGATCTGGGGCCACGGCGCGCTGATCGCGCCCGACTGGACGGCGGACGGCCTGCATCGCGAAGCGGTCGCATGGCTTGATCTGCGCGCGCAGGGCGCGTATGCCAAGCCTTACGACGCGCTGAGCGAAGGCGACCGCGCCAAACTGCAGGCCGAACTCAAGCCGCTGATCCGCAGCAACACCTACGACGCCAACACCCGCAGGATCGTGGTTTCGGACGAACGTGCGCAGGCGATCGCGCAGGTCTCCGCGCATTACCGCAGCCTGTTTTCCAACGATCCCGCCACCCATGTGTTGCGTGAAACCTATGCGATGCGCGAGAACACCGTTCCCGATGAATCGCATCGCCGCGCGATCGGCGCGTTCTTCTGGTGGGCGAGCTGGGCCACGGTGACCAACCGGCCCGACGATGTTGTCAGCTACACGCAGAACTGGCCGTACGAACCGCTGGTGGGCAACACGCCCACATCGTCGAGTTTTCTGTGGACCGTCTTCAGCGTGATTTTCATGATCGCCGGCATCGGCCTGCTCGGCTGGCATTACGCGGTGTGGCACGGCAAGGAAGCGCCAGCGACACCGCCCGCAGTCGATCCGCTGCGCGCGTTGGTGCCCACACCGTCGATGCAGGCCACCGCGAAATATTTCTGGCTGGTGCTGGCGCTGTTCCTGGTGCAGATTCTGCTGGGTGCGACCACCGCGCATTACCAGGTCGAAGGCCAACAGGCCTACGGTGTTGCGATTTCCGACTTTCTTCCGTACTCGCTCACCCGCAGCTGGCATACGCAGCTGGCGGTGCTGTGGATCGCGGTCGCGTGGCTCGCCACCGGCCTGTACATCGGGCCAGCAGTCTCGGGGCGCGAACCGAAATTCCAGCGGCTCGGTGTGAACGTGCTGTTTGCCTGCCTGTTGATCATCGTTGTCGGCGCTTTCACCGGGCAGTGGTTCGCGGTGATGCAGAAGCTCGGCCTCGAGCATAATTTCTGGTTCGGTCATCAGGGCTGGGAATACACCGATATCGGCCGCTTCTGGCAATGGTTCCTGTTCATCGGCCTGCTGCTGTGGCTGTTCCTCGTCGGCCGCGCGCTGTGGCCGGCGCTGCGGCGCAAGGACGAAATGTCGTCGATCATCGGGCTGCTGTTCCTGTCCACCGTCGCCATCGGCCTGCTGTTCGGCGCCGGGTTGATGTGGAACGAGCACACGCATATTTCGATGGTCGAATACTGGCGCTGGTGGGTGGTGCATCTGTGGGTCGAAGGCTTCTTCGAAGTGTTCGCCGCTGCGGTGATCAGCTTCATCTTCGTCAAACTCGGATTGATCCGCGGCAAGACCGCGACCATCAACGTGCTGTTCGCGACCATCATCTTCATGGCCGGCGGCATCCTCGGCACCTTCCATCATCTGTATTTCACCGGCACCACGACGGCGGTGATCGCGCTTGGCGCGAGCTTCTCGGCGCTGGAAGTCGTGCCGCTGGCGCTGATCGGTCTGGAAGCCTACGACACCTGGAAACACGGCCGCGCCACGCCGTGGATGCAGCGCTATCGCTGGCCGATCCTGTTTTTCCTGGCGGTGAGTTTCTGGAATCTCGTCGGCGCCGGTCTGTTCGGCTTCCTCATCAATACGCCGCTGGCGCTGTACTACATGCAGGGCCTGAACCTCACGCCGCTGCACGGCCACACTGCGCTGTTCGGTGTGTACGGCATGCTCGGCATCGGTCTGCTGCTGTTCTGCGTGCGCGGGCTGAAACCCGAGGCGGTGTGGAACGAAAAGCTGCTGTCGGGGTCGTTCTGGACGCTCAACGTCGGTCTTACCCTGATGGCCGTGCTCACGCTGCTGCCGATGGGTCTGCTGCAACTGCGCGCCGCGCTGGAGCACGGCTACTGGTACGCACGTTCCGCCGAGTTCATGGGCAAGCCGATCTTCGATCTGCTGGTGTGGATGCGCGTGCCCGGCGACACCATCTTCAGTATCGGCGCCGTGCTGGTGAGCTGGTTCGTGTTCCGGCTGTGGGTGGCGCCGAAACGCAAGCCCGCCTTGCCTGCCGGTGAAGCGGCCAAGCCGTGAGTGACTCGCTGCTTTCCTTCTCCCCGCACGCGGGGAGAAGGTGGCGCGCAGTGCTGGATGAGGGGAGGTCATGATCGAGTTCTATCCGCAGATTCGTCTGCTTCACATCGTCTGCGTCGTACTCAGCGGTACGCTGTTCTTCCTGCGCGGCACAGGCGTGCTCACGGACGCGCGCTGGCCGATGGCGCTGCCCGTTCGGCTTGCCAGCTACAGCATCGATACCGTGCTGCTCACCGCCGCACTGATGCTGTTCGCGATGTTGCCCGGCGGTGTTTTCGCCAACGGCTGGCTGGCGACCAAGCTCGTGCTGCTGATCGTGTATGTGATTCTCGGCAGTTACGCGCTGAAGCGGGCGCCCAGCCCGCGCGCGCGACTGCTCTGCTTCGCCGCCGCGACTGCAACCTATCTGTTCATGTTTTCGATCGCGCGTGCGCACGACCCGTTCGGCATCCTGAGGATGTTGCTGGGGTAGCGCGCAACGCGCTCAGAACCACAATCGCACCCCCGCCAGCACGCGCGTGTCGCGAGTCGCCTCGCCATCGTCGCGCATGAAGTCGGCAGTTCCGCCGAAGCTGCGTTCGTGCACCACGCCCACGTACGGTGCGAACTTGCGGGTGAATTCGTAGCGCAGGCGCAGGCCGGCCTCGATTTTTCCCAGTCCGGAACCGATGCCGCGCGAACGATCGTCGCGGCCGTGCCATTCGGCTTCGATCTTCGGCTGCAGGATCAGCCGGTTGGTCAGCAGCAGTTCGTATTCGGTCGACACCCGCACGGCGGTGCGTCCGGATGCGCCGAGATAGGCGGTGGCTTCGACCTCGAACTTGTAGGGCGCGGTGCCGATCACGCCGATCGCGATATCGTCGCGCTTCGGACCCGGCGAAATATCGTGGCGAATGCCCGCCACCAGATCCCACCAGCGCGCGATCGGGCGGCCGTACAGTACTTCGAGATCCGCGCTTTCGGTGCGTCCGTCGCTGCGTTCGCCTTCGCTGCGCAACCAGAGTCTGTGACGGTCGGTGCCGATCCAGCCCTGCGCTTCCCACGCCTGTCCGCTGCCCGGCTCGGCGTCCCGGGTTTCGAGCCGGTCGACCAGCAGATGGCCGAATACGCCGCCGCCGTGATCGTGGCCGTGCGCAGGCGGTTTCGCCGCTTCGATATCCGCATCGGTGAGCGGCGGGATCGGGGTGAGCGGTGCCTGCGTCGATGCGGTCTGATGCTGCGAATGATCCATCTTCGAGTGATCGGCGATGTTGTCTTCCGATTCGACCGGTACGGCAACGTGCCGACTGTGATCGTGCTGTTGCGCCTGCGCGTTGCCGGCGATGAGCGCGACGGCAATGGCGATGCTGCGATGAAGGATGCGCATGGCGATCATGCCTCAACCCGCACTTCGCGCATCATGCCCGCTTCCATGTGGTACAGCAGATGGCAGTGATAGGCCCAACGTCCGAGCGCGTCTGCACGTACGCGATACGAACGCTTCGTGCCCGGCGGCATGTCGACGGTGTGTTTGCGGACCATGAACGCGCCGTTCGCGTCTTCCAGATCGCTCCACAGGCCGTGCAGATGGATCGGGTGGGTCATCATGGTGTCGTTGACCAGCACGATCCGCAGGCGCTCGCCGTAGTTCAGGCGCAGCGGTTCCGCGCGAGCGAAGGGCTCGCCGTCGAACGACCACGCGAAGCGTTCCATATGCCCGGTCAGATGCAGCTCGACGTCGCGACCCGGGTCGCGGCCGTCGGGATCGTCGAACAGGCTGCGCAGCATCGAATAACTCAATACCTTGCGGCCGTTATCGCGCAGGCCGATGCCGGGATCGTCGAGTTTCGGCGTCGGCATCATGGTCTGCATGTCGACCAGCGGGTTATGGGTTTCGCTTGCCGGATGCATTTGCATGGAACCCTGCATATTCGCGCCGCAGCCGCCTTCCATGCCTTTCATCGGCATGTCGCGCATGTCGTGGCCGCCGTGCCGCATGCCGCCATGCCCCATGTCGGCCATGCTCAGGATCGGTCGTGCGTCCACCGCCGGCACAGGTGCGCGCAGGCCGTCGCGTATCGCGAGCGTGCCGCTGACGTAGCCGGTACGGCCGAGATCCTGCGCGAAGATGGTGAATGCATCCTGCCCGTTCGGGCTCACGATCACGTCGAATGTTTCCGCAGTCGCGATGCGGAATTCTTCGATGGTCACCGGATGCACATGCTGCCCATCCACTGCGACCACGGTCATCGTCAGCCCGGGAATGCGTACGTCGAAATGGGTCATCGCCGAGCCGTTGATGAAACGCAGCCGCACTTTCTCGCCGTGCGCGAACAATCCGGTCCAGTTGCCCAGCGATGTCGTGCCGTTGATCAGATAGGTGTAGGTGTGCGCGTTGACGTCGGACAGATCGGTCGGCGTCATCCGCATCTCGCCCCACAGCTTGCGGTCTTCGATCGTCGCGCCCAGGCCATCGCGCTTCGCATCGCGGAGAAAATCGCCGACCGTGCGCTTTGAATAATTGTCGTGACCAGGCATTTTCTTCAGCCGCGCGAACAGATCGGCAGGTGCGAGATCGGTCCAATCGCTGAGCAACACCACGTGGTCGCGCTGGTAGTCGAAGGGCTCCGGCTCGGCGGCGTCGACGATCAGCGCGCCGTACAGTCCGGCCTGTTCCTGGAAGCCGGAGTGGCTGTGGTACCAGTACGTGCCCGACTGTTTCAGCGCGAAACGGTAGCGGTAGGTTTCGCCCGGGCCGATGCCGTCGAAACTCATGCCCGGCACGCCGTCCATATTCGCGGGCAGCAGAATGCCGTGCCAGTGGATCGAGGTCGTGCGGCCGTGGATCGAATGTGGCGGCAATCGGTTGCTCACGCGCAGCTCGAC
Organism: uncultured Xanthomonas sp.; assembly: GCA_964523435.1. Classification (GTDB taxonomy): domain Bacteria; phylum Pseudomonadota; class Gammaproteobacteria; order Xanthomonadales; family Xanthomonadaceae; genus Lysobacter_I. The sequence continues at coordinate 14,062 of CAZGBA010000041.1, read as the reverse complement.
CGTGCTGCCCTCGCGCCAGCGCAGCGTCGGCGCCGGCACCGAGCCGTTGACCGCCACGCCGATACGCATGCGGCCGGTGAAGTTCACCGGCAATTCGCCGATGCTCAGATCGAAATTGCTGCCTGCGAGCACGGGCGTAGCGGCATTGCTGGCGCGCGGCCAGCCGAACGCGGCGACCACGCCGCCTGCGGCGAGGCCCTGCACGAAACGGCGACGGGTGGGATCGCCGGAAAAAGAGGAAGACATCGGAACGCTCCACGATCTTCACGCGCGGGATACGCAGTGAAGTCGGATCAATGGCGATTGGAAGGCGCGTTGTGCGCGCGACGACAGCGTCCGAATGGACGCGCGTGGACTGCTCAGCCGATGGGAGGTCGAACCGGATGCGGCAGCGCAGGCGTTGCGCGGGAATATGCAGGCGCAGCCGGGTAGACGATGCGTTCGGAGATGGGCAGCAGCAGCGTGGGCGGCATCAGCGCCGCCTGACCATGGGTGATGCATCCGCAGTCGCACTGACCACTGCAATCGTCGCCGCAATCATCGTGGGTGAAGGTCGCAGGCGGGGCCGGTGCATCGTCGGAGACCGCTGTCGTCGACATGTCTTCGTGACAGGGCGGCTGTTCGGCAGTCACGACCGCAGGGGCTTCAGAATCCGCACAGCCCGTTTTCAGCGACGCCATCGCCGTGCCGATGCCGTTCGCGACAAGCGCGAGGCTGAACAGGACATGCAGCAGGAGCGAGTGCGGACGCATGGGTCGAGTGTACTCCCGTTGCCGCCGGTGTTGCCTCGGCGCGGTTGTCCGCAGGGATGCGTGGTATATGCGCGCTTGGAAGGTGAATGCGCCCACGCCGAAATCGTCCTTTCAGCGTGGGCGCCATGGGCTACGCCGATGCTTGCCGTTACTTGATCGGCCCGACCACCGGCAGAAGAATCGTGCCCGCGAACGCGGGAAGCAGGATGGCAGCGACGATCTGCCCCCACGACTCGGTGATGTACACGCCCTTGCCTTCATCGACCATGGTGATGACGCCGAGGTAGGCCGAGATCACGAACGCATAAATGCCGCAGACCGCGCCGATGGCCACGCCCGCCACCGGAATCGCAATGCTGGCCGCCGCAGCGATTTCCGTCAGCGTCGCCGCCGTCAGCGTGCCGCCGCCCTGCAGGTATTTCACCGCCGGCTCGCGGATGATCAGGACGAGACCCCATTCGTTGACCGTGAACTCGATGTCCTGCGCGACCGCCATCGGCAGTCCGGATGTCGCAGCGTCGACAGCGCCCGCCGCTTTCCATCCTTCCGCACTGAAATCCAGTCCCGCAGATAACGTATCGATCCGTGCAAGGATCTTCTGATCGAGCGAGAAGCCTTTTTCCTTCAGCTGTTCCAGCAAAGCATGCTGGCGGGTGTTGTCCGCAGAAGCCATGACGTTACTCCTTGGGTCATGCGGCATAACGGGCGATGCCGCGACGCCTGACATTCAAGGTGCGAAAAGCACAGAGAAGAAGTTGGATCGGGATCTTCGACCAGCGAAGCGCAGGCGCAACGCGCTGCGCCGTTACCGCGCGTTGCGCACGACCGCGTTCGAGCGAAGCAAGACGACGATCGACATCAAGGATGCCTCTTCTGACGAAATCATCCTACCTGCAAGCGAAAGCGCAGAAGATGACCGGGATCAAATGCGTCGCCATTTTGAAACATGGCGACGTGGTGATGTTTGCAGCGCCACGCGTGCCGTAGCCCGGCTCTCGCCGCAGGCGAGAGCCGGGGCTCTTGATCCTTTCATCGCCCCGAGAAACAATGCGCACATCCGAACGAGGAACCGTCGCAGACGCAACAGCAGCCGCATCGATAGAGCGCAGCTATGGAGCATCTTTTACTTTTGGTTTGTGTGGGGTGGTGCGCGAAGGTGAACTCGCCAATTTCATTCTGGCGGCTTTCGCCCAAGGATGGACAATATTCATTCCTCGTAGGGCGCACAAGCCGAAGGCGTCATGCGCCACGCCTCACATAGCTGGTCAACTTCCTCGGAAAAGGTGCATGACGCCTTCGGCTTGTGCACCCCACAAACCTATACGACTTGCGGACTTTCACCAGTCGAACGACACCGACAGTGCCAGACTGCGGCCGGGGCGCGTATAGAAGTCGAGATCGCTGGCAGTCGCGGACACGCCGCGCACCGTGCTCCAGTCCCAGTGGCGGCGGTCGAAAGCGTTGAGCAGCGACAGATTCACGCGTACTTCCCGCGCCGGTCGCCACCACGCGTGGACATCGAACAACGCATGCCCGGGCGCATGGAACAGCGGTCCTGCGGTTTCGTCGAGACGCGACTGCCCGGCGACGCCGGTCGCCACCGCTTCCACGCCGAAGTCCGCGCGCACCGGCGCCCAACTCGCGCCCAGTACGATGCGCGCGGGCGCGACGCTGTTGAGCGGCTGGTCGCGGGCGAGATCGCGTCCGCGCGCCCACGCCGCGGCGGCGCGGAATTCCCAGTCGCTGCTGAAGGCCGGCGTCCACTGCCATTCGCCTTCGATGCCTTCGATGCGCGCGCGGCTGCGATTCACCGATTGAAAGATCAGCGCGCCGCTGACCGGATCGACGCCGAGGTTGGCGCGCGAATCGATCAGATCGCGATACCGGTTGCGATACACCGACACGCTGGCGCGCATGCCGTCGCGCTGCCAGCGCCAACCCGCTTCGAGGCCGTGGCTGGTTTCAGGGCGAAGATCCGGATTCGGCCGCACTTCGTAATTCAGCAGGGCCAGCGACAGGCCGATGTTCACATCGCCGAACGGCGGTGCGCGAAAGCCTCGCGCGTACTGGGCGAAGAACGTCGAATATCCGCCCGCCTGCCAGCGCAGGCCGAGCTTCGGCGTCCACGCCGAACGGCGAATGTCGGCGACGCGCACGGCGGGATAATCCTCGCGGAACATCGCGTCGGCCGTTGCGTCGAGGTCGTAGCGTTCCCAGCGCAAGCCCGGCACCACCGCGAAGCGCTCGCCGATGCCGATCTCGTCCTGCCAGAACACGCCGGTTTCGTGCGCGACACTGTTCGGAAAATCGCGCACCGGAAAACGTTCGCCCAACACGACGTTGCTGCTTGCGCCGGTGAGCAGATTGATTTCGCTGCCGTCGCGCTGTCCGGAATACTCGGTGCGCGCGAGTTCGATGCCGAACACCTGACGGTGGCGGACTGTGCCCTCGCCGCTGCGCACTTCGCCCAGCCACTCGACGCCGCTGTTGCGCTGCTGCAGCTCGAAGCGGCGCAGTCGCAGCGACGGGAAGCGTGTGGTGCGGTCTGCAAGGCGCGTCTGCGCGGTGTCCTGCCGCACTTCGTTGCGCTGCGTGTACAGCAGCAGTTCGGCGCGATCGAGCCAAACCAGCCACGATGTCGATTCCGGCGACCACTCCACGCCTAGGCTGACGCGACTGCGGCGATAGCGGTCGTCGCCGCGCAGATCGGTGGTGGTCGAAAAACGCCCGGAGCCGAAGCGCAGCGAACGCACATCGGTCTGCGCCTCGCCTTCACCATGATCGAAAGTCGCGACCCAACGTCCGTGCTGCTGCCCGTTCCAGGCTGCTTTCGCCAGCACGCCATCGCGGCGGTAATCCAGCGGATTGGCGGGATGCGAGGAGGATGCGTTGTCGGCCTGGTGACCGTCGCGCCGCATCGTCATCAGCATGCCTTCGACGCGACCATCGGCATCGCGTATCGCGAACGCGGCGGACGCGCCGAGACTGTCGTCGCGGCCCGACCACCCGAGACGCGATGAAAACTGATGGTCGTCGTCGCCGCGCGCGAGCAGATCGCCGGGGTCGCGGGTGCGGTACGCGACCACGCCAGCCAGCGCATCGCTACCGTACAGCGTTGAGGCCGGACCGCGCAGGATTTCGACGCGCTGCAGCGCGTCCAGTTCGACCAGGTCGCGGCCGGCGGCGGCGAACTGGCCGATGCTGAAGGCTTCGGCCACCGGTACACCGTCGATCTCCATGCCAACACGATTGCCGTCGAGCCCACGGATCGAGAAGCCCTGCCAGCCGAAGCGCGTGCTGTCGCCCAGCGCGTCGATGCCTGGCTGGTAGCGCACCAGATCGGCGATGTCCTGCACCTGATTGCGTTCCAGCGATTCGCGTTCGATCGCTGCGACCGTGCCGACCACGCGGCCGGCCGGTTCCGGCGCTCTGCTGGCGATCACTACCACCCGATCCAGTTCCTGCGGCTGCGGCGCCGCGGCATTGGCGTCGGCATGCACTTGCTGACACCACAGCGAGCACAGCACGGCCAGCGGCACGCAGACAGGGATTCGGGACATGGCGGTGCTCATCGGAAGGACGACCCGAAGTGTAAGAAGCCGCGCCCCGCGCTTCGACCGGTAACTGCGACCTGCTTGACCTAGGTCATGCGTCGGCGAAAAACCGCGCCGGACAATCCTCTCCGGACCACCGCAGCTCGCGGTTTCACGCCTCCTTTCGTGTTCGGGGAATCTCAATGAAGAAAACACTCATCGCATCCGCACTTGTTCTCGTCGCGGCCGCATCCGCATTCGCGATCGCGGACGAGGTCGTCAACGAGCGCCCACCCAAATCGACGATGGAAGCCGGCGAAGCCGCTTACCTCGCCAATTGCGCGGCATGCCATCAGCCCGACGGCAAAGGCCTCGCGGGTGCGTTTCCGCCCCTTGCGGATTCCGACTACATCCGCAGCGTGCCCAAAGACCGTTTGATCGATGTCGTGCTGAAAGGCTTCAGCGGCAAGGTCAAGGTCAACGGCGTCGATTACGACGGTGTGATGCCGGCGCTGAACCATCTCAGCGACACCGACATCGCCAACGTGCTGTCGTACGTCAGCAACAGCTGGGACAATGCCGGCATCAGCATCGCCGCAGCCGACATCGCATCGCGACGCGGCACGCAGACACCCGAAGCGGCGAAAGCCGGCACGACAACCCCGGAAGCGAAATACCAGGGCGCACCGACCGCGATTCCCGCGCCGACCGCGCTCGCCAGCAGCGCCGGCCTGCCGCCGCTGAGCGACGACGAACGCAAGCACGCGACCCAGATCTTTTTCGAACGCTGCGCCGGCTGTCACGGCGTGCTGCGCAAGGGCGCCACCGGCAAGCCGCTGACGCCGGACATCACCCGCGCCAAGGGCACCGAATACCTGCGCGCGCTGATCAACTTCGGCTCGCCCGCAGGCATGCCCAACTGGGGCACTTCAGGCGAACTCAGCGCCAAGGACATCGACATCATGGCGCGCTTCCTGCAGCACGATCCGCCGTCACCGCCGGAATGGGGCATGAAGGAGATGAGGCAGAGCATGGTCACCTTCGTGCCAGCGGACCAGCGCCCGAAAAAGAAGATGAACGACCTCAACATCGACAACATCTTCGCGGTGACGCTGCGCGACAGCGGCGAAGTCGCGCTGATCGACGGCGATACCAAACAAATCATCAACATCATCAAGACCGGCTACGCGGTGCACATCTCGCGCCCATCACATTCGGGGCGCTACCTCTACACCATCGGCCGCGATGCGCGCATCGACCTGATCGATCTGTGGATGCCGAAGCCCGACAAGGTCGCGGAAATCAAGATCGGTCTCGAAGCGCGCTCGGTGGAAACGTCGAAATACAGAGGCTATGAGGACAAGTACGCGATCGCCGGTTCGTACTGGCCGCCGCAGTACGTGATCATGAACGGGGAAACCCTGGAACCGCTGAAAGTGGTCGGCACCCGCGGCATGACCGTGGACACGCAGGAATACCACCCGGAACCGCGCGTGGCCGCGATCGTCGCTTCGCACGAGCATCCCGAGTTCATCGTCAACGTGAAGGAAACCGGGCAGATCCTGCTGGTCAACTACGAGGACATCGACAACCTCAAAGTGACAACGATCGGCGCGGCGCGCTACCTGCACGACGGCGGCTGGGACATCACCAAGCGTTATTTCCTCACCGCCGCCAACCAGTCCGACAAGATCGCGGTGGTCGATTCGCGCGAGCAGAAACTAACCGCGCTGATCGATGTCGACAAGATCCCGCACCCGGGCCGCGGCGCAAACTTCACCCATGCCACCTGCGGTCCGGTGTGGGCGACCTCCGCGCTGGGCAACCCGAAGATCACATTGATCGGCACCGATCCGGCGAAGCACAAAGCCCACGCCTGGAAAGTCTGCGAAGTGCTCACCGGCCAGGGCGGCGGCTCGCTGTTCATCAAGACCCATCCGAAATCGACGAACCTGTGGGTCGATACGCCGCTCAATCCCGATCCGAAGATGAGCCAGTCGATCGCCGTATTCGACATCCGCCATCTCGACAAGGGCTTCGTGGTGCTGCCGATCGCCGAATGGGCGAATCTGGGCCCGGGCGCGAAACGCGTGGTCCAGCCCGAGTACAACGCAGCCGGCGACGAGGTCTGGTTCTCCGTGTGGAACGGCAAGACCGAGCGCTCGGCAATCGTGGTGGTGGACGACAAGACCCGCGCCCTGAAGGCGGTGATCGACGACAAACGCATCATCACCCCGACCGGCAAGTTCAACGTGCACAACACGGTCGGCGACGTGTACTGATGGCAGACGGCAGCAGGACGGTATCGGACAGCCCGGGAGCGATCCCGGGCTCATGGCTGTCGGCGTGCTCGGCAGCACCGAATCAGGCACGATTTATCCTCTTTCAGACATGTTTGATATCCGTGACCAGAGCATCTCGCACGGCCAAAGCTTCGCCGCGCATATCGATGCAACGAGCGTATCTGGTGTAGCGCGTAGGGTGAGGTGAGCACAGCGAACCCAACCTTCAGACTCTCAATCGCCCGAACCCTTTGAGGATAGCAGCAGGTGCGACCGAACAGCTGTGGGTTTCGCTGCACTCGCAGCCACCATACGAAACGTCCGCATCGGGGGGCGACGGGCATTCGCGATTCAGACCAGCCTGCGCGCTCAACCGGCGCGTCGAATGGGAGCGCGCCTCGGCGGCCGAGCTGCTGCTGTATATCCGCTACAGCCCGTAGGCTGGGTCATCGACCCAGCGCCATCGGCAGCACCCCTGAGCTGGGTCAATGACCCAGCGCGTAGCGTGGGGTGAGCGCAGCGAACTCCACCTTCAGACTCTCAGCCGCCTGCACCCTTTGAGGATAACCGCAGTTGCGACCACACAGCGGTGGGGTTCGCTGCGCTCACCACCACCCTACGAAACGTCCGCATCGGGGCGACGACGGGCATTTGGCGGTCCCGCCCCACACACCTTGATACAAACCACAATGCAGTACAAGATCAACCCTCGTCCCACTGCGGAGCGTCCTCATGTTCCACAAATCGATGCTGTTATGCGGTCTGTGCGCGCTGGTGTTGCCGATGATCGCGCTGGGTCAGGATTCTTCCGATGAGCTGGATACCGTGGTGGTGACCGGGTCGCGGATCGGTTACAGCGATCTGCTCGATACGCCCGCCGTTTCGCTGACCAAACCCGGCGACTTTCTGCTGCAGAGCATCGTGCTGAGCAACGACAGTCGCGATGCCGAGATGCGCAAGCGCGAGATCCACGAGACCATCGCGCAGCTGATCGCGTCCGCTGGCAGCCGGTATGTGGTGTTCCACGTCGACGAATACCGGATCGCGCTCAATCGCGACAATTATCGGGTCGAGCTGGAGGTGGACGGCAAGCGTCCGGATTCGAATCTCGTTGTCCTGCAGATCCGCGTCGGCGTGGGCGGCGATCCGGCGAAGGCCGAGACGATCATCGCCGAGATGCGTCGCTTCATCCGCAGCGCGAACAAGGTCGGCCGCACCGAGATCGAGATCAGGGGCGATACCGCGCTGGTGATGAACAAGCCGGAGCGTTACCGCTACGAATTGATCGATGCCATCGCCAAGGATTCGAAGCGGTTGATGGATGCGATGGCGCTGGACTGCAAGACCGAGATCGATGGCCTCAATCGGCGCGTCGAGTGGGAGCGCGCATCGGCGGCCGAGCTGCTGCTGTACATCCGCTACAACGTCACCATTTCCGACTGTCGGCAAGGTGCGCAGTAGCCGCTGAAGCGTCTTCCAGCCCGTCTTGTGCCGATCACTTGAGCAGCGGGACCAGCGCCGGCCACACGTGATCGCGCAGCTTCGGCTGCGCGCTGGCGACCGGATGCAGGCGGTCCGCCTGGAACGCGCGATCGTCCATCGCGATCGGCTGCAGCAGGAACGGCAGGAATGCGGTCTTCTGCTGTTGAGAGAGATCGCGGAAGATCTGCTCGAACTGTGTCGTGTAATCCGGACCATAGTTCGGCGGCAGGCGCATGCCGATCAGCAGCACCTTCGCGTTCGCGGATTTCGACGCTGCGATCATCTTCGCGAGATGGGCGCGGGTCTGCGCAAGCGGCAGACCGCGCAGGCCGTCGTTGGCGCCGAGCTCGATCACCACGACCGATGGCTTGTGACGTTTCAGCTCAGCAGCGATGCGCGCGGCGCCGCCGGCGGTGGTTTCGCCGCTGATACTTGCATTGATCACGCGCCAGCCGGGTTTCTCCTTCGCGATCTTCTGAGCGGTCAGCGCGACCCAGCCCTGCGCGGCGGACAGTCCATAGGCTGCCGACAACGAATCGCCCATCACCAGCACGGCGCGCTGCGCTGCGGGCGTTGCAGCGGTGGTCGCAGCGGGCTGTTTCGCGGGCTGCGCGAAGGCTTGCGCGCCTGCGAATGCGCAGAGCAGCGCAAGGGTCGCGAGCAATGCGCGCCACTGCAGCCGATACGGGCGACGATCAACCATAACGCGCCTTCAACATCGCATAGCAACTACGCAGCGCCTGCGCTTCACCGCCAGCGGGACGGCCGGGGCGATCGTTGTCGTTCCAGCTGTAGACATCCAGATGCGCCCACGGCTGTTCGGTGGGCACGAAGCGGTCGAGATACAGCGCGGCGGTGATGCAGCCGGCCATCGTCGACGAACTGCCGTTGGCGAGATCGGCGATGCCGCTACTCAGATAGCGCAGATACGGGCGATGCAGCGGCATCCGCCACAGCGGATCGAAGTGCTGCGTGCCGGCGCCGAGCCAATCGTGGGCAAGCGTTTCGTCGTTGCTGAACAGCGCCGGCAGATCGGGACCCAGCGCGACGCGCGCGGCACCGGTGAGCGTGGCGAAGTCGAGGATCAGCTGCGGCGATTGTTCGGCGGCGTAGGTCAGCGCATCGCACAGCACGATCCGGCCTTCGGCGTCGGTGTTGTCGATCTCGACGCTGACGCCCTTGCGGGTGGCGATGACTTCGCCGGGCCGGTAGGCGTTCGGGCCGACCGCATTCTCCACCGCCGGCACCAGCAGGGTGATCCGCACCGGCAGCTTGCGCGCCATGATCAGTTCGGCCAGCGCGATCGCGTGCGCGGCGCCGCCCATGTCCTTCTTCATGTTGCGCATGCCTGCGGCGGCTTTGAGGTCGAGGCCGCCGGTGTCGAAGCACACACCCTTGCCGACGATGACGATGTGCGGGCGCGCCTTGCCTTCGTCGGTATTGCCGCCCCAGTGCAGCACGATCAGCCGCGGCGCGCGGTGCGATGCGCGACCGACCGCATGGATCGCAGGGAAATTGTGGGTGAGCAGGTCGTCGCCGGCCAGCACATCGAGATCGGCGCCGTGGGTGGTCGCGATCTCGCGCGCGACCGCTTCGAGTTCGTCCGGACCCATGTGCTCGGTCGGCGTGTTGATCAGATCTCGCGCGCGGAAGCAGGCCGCGATCTGCGCGGCGATGTCGTCGTCGATATCGATCGCCAACCGTGCCGGCGCGCGCGCGGCGTCGCGATAGCGAGTGAAGCGGTAGCTGCCGAGTCCCCAGCCCAATTGCAGCGCTGCGGTTGCGTCGGCGTCGAGCGCATCGGCGATGCGCCAGTCGCCAACCGGCAGCGCGTACGGGGCGTGTGCGTAGGAAAACGGATCCTTGGCATCGGCGATCCCCAGCACCGCGCCGGCCAGCCCTTCGCTGCCGGGCAACAGCGCGACGGTACCGGCGGCGGCAGTGAAGCCCTGCGCCTTCAGCCAGGCCTGCAGCGGCCCCGATTGCCGCGCGGACCACGCGGCGAAACCGTTCGCGGTCACCGCATGCAGCGGCAGTGCGTGTTCGGCGGTGGCGGTGAAGCCGGGCAATGCGGTCATGGGTGTGTTCCTGAAGAGCGTGTGCCTGAAGGAATCGTTCCGGGCGATGCGGACGTCGCGCTGCGCATCGTATCGAGATGATCCGCCAGCGCGGCCAGATCGGGCACGATCAGATCCGGCCGGATGTCGTCGTGCGGCCAGTGCGGATGGTGCGCGTCGTCGCGATGCACCCACGCGGTGCGCAGACCGGCGCGCGCGGCGCCAAGCACGTCCATCTCGATGTGATCGCCGACATGCAGCACCTCTTCCGGCGCGCAGCCCAGGCGTGCGCAGGCGGCGAGGAAGATGCTCGGATCGGGCTTGGCCGCGCCGTGTTCACGCGAACCCAGTTGGAAGGCGAAATGGTGATCCAGGCCGATGACGACCAGATCGGCATTGCCGTTGCTCAGCGCCACCACCGGCAACATCGCGCTGATCCGCGCCAGCGCGTCCAGCGCATCGGGATAGCACTCCACGCGATTGCGTTCGGCATAGAACACGTCGTAGGCCGCATCGGTCATGCCCGGTATGCGTGCCGGGTCGCTGTCGCTTTCGATGAACGCGCGCTCCAGCGTCAACCTGCGCAGCGCGCTCATGTCGTGGAGCAGATGCGGGTGTGCATCGAAGACCCGCTCGCGCAGCGCGCGCATCGCGGGAATCGGGAAACGTTCGGCGGTGCGCGGGCTGTGGATCCGCAGCCAATCGTCGAGCACCCGTTCGATCCGCGCACCGATCGGCGCGAACGGCCAGACGGTGTCGTCCAGATCGAGGGTGATGGCGCGGATGTCGAAATGCATGGGGGATTCTAACGGTTGTGGGCGTCGTGACAGCAGAAGCGACGGCTGTAGGAGCGGCGCAAGCCGCGATGGGAAAACGTCCATCGGTTGCGCATCGCGGCTTGCGCCGCTCCTACAGCGATCCGCCCCTGCATCCGCTGCCCCGGCAAATCCGGCGTGCCGCCGTCACTGCATCCGCAGATCGCCCTGCCGGCCGTTGCGCCACACCCACAGCACCAGCGGCTCGGTGCGTTCGTCGAAGCCGGCGCGGAAGCCGCTGAGGTCGGTGAATTTGCCGATGTTGCTGGCTTGGATCACATCGCCCTTGCGCAGGCCGTTGCGGGCGGCGCGGCTGCCGTTGACCACGGCGTCCACCAGCACGCCGGAGGCGCCCTGACGGCGCAGCGATTCGGGCAACTCGGCGAAGCTGGCGCCGGTGAGGCGCGGATCGAGGCTGGCGCCGTCGATCTCGCGCGGCTGCTCGCGCAGGGTCGCCGCGATCCGCAGCGGCTTGCCTTCGCGACGCACATCCAGCGAAACCTTCGCGTTCACCGGCTGGAGGCCCTGGAAATTGCGCAGCGAGGCGCTGTCGTCCACGCGTTGGCCGTTGGCGGCCACGATCACGTCGCCGATCTTCAGCCCGGCCGCCGCCGCCGATGAGCCGGAGTAGACCCGGGTCACCACCGCGCCGCGGGCTTCGTCCAGCCCCAGTCCCTGCGCGATCCGCGCGTCCACGTCCTGGGTGTCGATGCCCAGCGCGCCGCGCCGCACCGCGCCGCCGTCGAGCAACTGCGCCATCACGTTGCGGGCCAGATCGATCGGAATCGCGAAACCCAGGCCGATATTGCCGGCCATGCTGCCTTGCGGGTTGAAGCTGGCGGTATTCACGCCGACCAGTTCGCCGCGCAGATTGACCAGCGCGCCGCCGGAATTGCCCGGATTGATCGAGGCGTCGGTCTGGATGAAGTTCTGGAAGCCCAGGCCCGGCAGGCCGGTGCGATCCACCGCCGAGACGATGCCCGAGGTCACGGTCTGGCCGACGCCGAAGGGGTTGCCCACCGCGACCACGAAATCGCCGACCTGCAGATGACTGCTGGACGCCAGTGCGATCGCGGTCAGTTTCTGCGCCGGAATCTTCATCAGCGCGACATCGGTGTCGGGATCGGAGCCGACGAATTCGGCCTTCAGGGTCCGTCCGTCGCTGAGCGTGATCGAGACATCGTCGGCGCCCTCGATCACATGGTGGTTGGTCAGGATCAGGCCGCGCTCGGCGTCCACGATCACCCCCGAGCCCAGCGACTCGGCGATCCGCTCCTCCGGAATGCCGAACATCCGCCGGAACACCGGGTCGTCGCCGAACGGCGTGTTCACCCGCACCCGCTGCTTGGTATGCACGCTGACCACGGCCGGGGTGACCTTCTTCAGCATCGGCGCCAGCGAGGGCATGGGCTGGCCGTCGACGGCGCTGGGCAGCGCAGCCACCGTTGGCAGTGCGGCCGGAACGGCCGTGGGGGCGGCCATCGCCGGGGTCTGCAGGGTTTCGCGGACCCAGGTGGCGGCGAAGCCACCGAATGCGGCGGCAGCGGTGAGGGCGAGCAGGAGCGAGGTCTTCTTGGTGCGGGCGCGGTCGGTGGTCATCGTCTTCGGACAGGTCGTGACGCGGAGGGGAAGTCGGGTGGCTGCTGGGTGGAAAGCCGGGGGCGGCGACGTTCGCTGAACATCGCGGCAGAGGCCCTGGGAATCAAGCCCCATGAACGCATTCAGCCGCCCGGGGCAGTCTCGGTGGCGGGCCCTAAACCGCAGATGAAACCTCCCGCCCGGCCGGCGCCCGGGAGGCGGCCGGACCCGGGTTGCGCCGCCTGGCGGAGAGTGTGATTTCTCTCGCGTCAAGCCGTTGACTTGGGCCGAACAGGGGCGTAGCTTGGCACCCCGCGTCGCCACTATATCTTGGGGTGAGCGCGGAAATAGACCCAACCAATGGTGTTTCACGGGAAATCTTGTTCCACGGAAGATCCCTGGGTCGCAGGCTTCACAACAGGCTTCGAAACCAGCTTCGACAAATCGGGTCTCATATAAAAAGACAGTAGTGTCAGGCGAAAACATCTGGATCGTCAGGGAGTGTCTGCGCGGCGGTTGGATCCGGAACCGCATCACAGAATTCACCGAGGCGTGGAGCGGAGCTCCGCCATCGGCAACAAGAACAACAGGCTGCGGCAGCACCGCGCCTACATTAACGACGAGGATGGGAGTGGATGAGCACAGTGCGTCTTGAAGCGGTCGCGAAAGCGAGCGCTGCCGCCGAAATACCGATGCAGCCGGCGTCCTGGGATATCTGGGACAAGAAATACCGGCTCAAGACCAAGCAGGGCGATGACGTCGATACCGATATCGACGCCACCTACCAGCGCGTGGCGCGTGCGCTGGCCGACGCCGAACCGAATACCGAAAAGCAGAAGTACTGGTACGAACGTTTCCTGTGGGCGCTGCGCCGCGGGGCGATTCCCGCGGGTCGCATCACCTCCAATGCCGGCGCGCTGGAACACAAGCCGGCCACGTCGACGATCAACTGCACCGTGTCGGGCACCATCACCGACTCGATGGACGGCATCCTCGAAAAAGTCCACGAAGCCGGCCTCACCCTGAAAGCGGGCTGCGGCATCGGCTACGAATTCAGCACCCTGCGTCCGCGCGGCGCATTCGTCGCTGGCGCCGGCGCGTACACGTCGGGCCCGATGTCCTTCATGGATATCTACGACAAGATGTGCTTCACCGTGTCCTCGGCCGGCGGCCGTCGCGGCGCGCAGATGGGCACCTTCGATGTCGCCCACCCGGACGTGAAGGACTTCATCCGCGCCAAGCGCGAAGACGGGCGCCTGCGCCAGTTCAACCTGTCGCTGCTGATCACCGACGGCTTCATGCAGGCGGTCGAAACCGACGCCGACTGGCCGCTGGTGTTCCCGATCAACGCCAAGGAAGTCGGCGACATCGACGTGAACAGCGCCGAGCAGGTCGTCTGGCGCGAATGGCCCACCCACGACACCTACATCAGCCGCGACGACGGTCTGGTCGCCTGCAAGATCTACGGCCACATCCGTGCCCGTCATCTGTGGGACATGATCATGGTCTCCACCTACGACTTCGCCGAGCCGGGTTTCATCCTGATCGACAAGGTCAACGAGA
>CAZGBA010000040.1:0-33211 GCA_964523435.1 uncultured Xanthomonas sp. | reverse complement strand
CCTACGTTATCCCCCACGACAAGGTAGATTCCGATGTATTCCTCACCCGTCCGCCACTCGCCACCCAAGGAGCAAGCTCCTCTGTGCTGCCGTTCGACTTGCATGTGTTAGGCCTGCCGCCAGCGTTCACTCTGAGCCAGGATCAAACTCTTCACTTAAAATTTTCGGACCGAAGTCCTAATGCTTTGAGTGCAGTCGTCGTCCGAGCCCCAAATTACTTTCTTGCATTTGCATGCTTTGAATCTATTTGGTTCTTGGTCGAACGTCTGCAAAAATGGACAACTATCCACTTGCCAGACGCCCGCACAAGTCACCTGCGCACACTGTCAAAGATCGTCGGATTTGGCCTCAGCGCCGCATCCCTTTATGTCTCTCAACTCTGTCAGCCGAAGCGTCCGAGTGAGCCGCACATTATAGGGTGATTTTCGTTGCCGTCAACACCCTGCTGCGATTTTTTTCTTACTGTCGGCCCGTTTAGGCGCCGCCAGAAGGTCTTACATTATGGGAGGCTTCGACGACTTCGTCAACACCTCTTTTCCGCTTCAACTCACTCTCGTTTCGATTCGACCAGACACCGTTGCGAGGGCCGCGCATTATAGGGGAACATCAGATTCCGTCAACACCCCGGCGCATCAACTTTTCTTGTCGCGGTTCGTTGCCGATGCCGCTGCAAGGGCGCGCATTGTGCACGGCAGCAATCGATTTGGGAAGGGGGGACCACCTTGACGAGAAGTTTCATCTCCGTAATGGTTCAATTCGTTTCCTGGAGTCGAATTTATGCGTGTTTTATCCTTGACAACCTTGTTTTTAAGCCTTTTGGCAAGCGGGTGCGGCAATGCAAAAGATCATTGGGTAGAGCTGGGAGGCCATCGTTTCCACGTGGAAATCGCCGACGACGACATGGAGCGCGCGCGCGGGCTCATGTTTCGTGAATCGATGGGCGAAGACCACGGCATGCTTTTCATCCACGACGATCAACAGCCGCTCGCATATTGGATGAAGAACACGAAGATTCCCTTGGATATTCTTTACTTCAACAGCAAGCGACAGCTGGTGTCGCAACAGCGGGATGTTCCACCTTGCTCACTAGGCAATCGATGCCCTCCGTATCCCAGCCACCAGGCGGCAATCTACGTGCTGGAACTGAACGCCGGGCAGGCTGCCAAACTGGGGCTGAAGGATGGTGCTGCGCTGACCTTCGGTCCGAACATTCCACCCGCCGACTGAATCGCCCGGCTACAGGACTTGTACCGAAAGCTGGCTCGCCGCAGTCTTACTCGTATGAACGCAGCTTTCGCCCTCCCCGACTGGTCCGCCTTGGCGGACCTGGCAGACGATCAAGTACCGCTGCTTGGCAGTGCGCTATTGATCGCGCAGGACGAATACCCTGACCTGGATGCCAATGCCTGCAATGTCCTGGTCGAAGCGCACGTGGCATCGCTGCGCCAAGAATTGGGCCAAATTGACAGTAACCCATTGAAAATGCAGGCGATCAATCATCGCCTGTTCGATGAACTGGGCTATGCGGGCAACCACGACGAGTACTACGACCCGCGCAACAGCTATATGAATGAGGTCCTGAGCCGACGGTTGGGAAACCCGATTTCGCTGGCTTTGGTACAAATGGAAGTGGCTCGCCGGTTGGGAGTTCCGCTGGATGGCGTCTCGTTCCCGGGGCATTTCCTGGTCCGGCTGCCGGTGGACGATGGGGTGCTCGTGATGGACCCGTTCAATCGGGGACGCCCATTGAATGCCGACGAGCTACGGCTGCGCGCCCGGCCGCACTTCGGCGAGGATGTACCCGACGAGGCACTGATGGAGATTCTGAATCCGGCGCCACCCCGGGCGATTCTGGTGAGGATGCTGCGAAACCTCTACGCGCTGTACACCGAAAATGGCGACTGGGCGCGGGGAGTGCGTTGCGCCGACCGGATCCTGCGGCTTGTGCCCGACAACGCCGAAGCAGTACGCGATCGTGGTTTGGGCTACTCGGAACTCGGTCACAGCGCCGCGGCCCATCATGATCTCGGGCGTTATCTGCAGCTCAGCCCCGAAGCCGACGATGCCGAAGCGGTCAGAAACCGTATCGTCGAGCAGGGTCGCGAACGCCAACGACTGCACTGACCATACCTGAGCCGACGGCAGGCCATGAGGCCGCAGTCTGCCGGATCTCAGATCGTGGTCATCTCGAAATCGCTCTTGGTTACACCGCAGTCGGGGCAGCACCAAGTCTCCGGAATATCCTCCCAGCGGGTGCCGGGGGCGATCCCCTCGTCCGGCAATCCTTTGGCCTCGTCATAGATGAAACCGCAGACGACGCACATCCAGGTGCGGTAAGTCACAAGGGCAGCAGTCTCGCTCATCGGATAATGTCCAGTCTCAGGGTTGGGGCATTGTCCCATCCTGCGCCCATTGCCGGAAGCGTCGACCGATGAGTTTTGCGACCAGAAATACCGATACGATCACTGATCGAACCACCGATGGCGACATGCGCCGGTCCGGACGTTGGTCGCGCGGCATCTATCTGATCACACCCGATGATGCCGATACCGGGCATCTGATCGCGCGCGTAGATGCGGTCCTGGGGCACGCGGCACTGCTGCAATACCGCAACAAATCCGCTTCGCCCGCGCTGCGCCGTACGCAGGCCGAAGCCCTGCGCGCAGTTTGCGCGAGACGTGGCGTCCCATTGATCGTCAACGACGACCTCGCGTTGGCCGACGCCATCGGCGCCGACGGCGTGCATTTGGGTGAAGACGATGGCGACGCCGGCACAGCGCGCAGTCATCTCGGCCCGGACGCGATCATCGGCGTGTCCTGTTACGACGATCCTGCGCGGGCACGTGCTGCGGCAGCTTCCGGGGCCAGCTACATCGCTTTCGGTGCATTCTTCTCCTCTGCCACAAAACCGAATGCTCGTCGCGCCAGCATCGATCTGCTACGCGACAGCGCCGGTTACGGTTTACCGCGGGTGGCGATCGGCGGTATCACCCCCGAGAATGCGCGATTGGTCATAGCCGCTGGCGCCGACCTGATCGCCGTGATCAGCGGCGTTTTCGACGCCCCAGACCCGGTCGCCGCGATGCGCGCCTACCGTGCATGCTTCGATTGACCCATCCCGATTGACATTCATACGCACATCCATCACGAGATCCCGATGAAAACCGACCGTTCGCACGACCTGTTCGCCCGCGCCCAGACCCTGATGCCTGGCGGCGTCAATTCGCCGGTCCGCGCCTTCAAATCGGTGGGCGGCGAACCATTCTTCGTCGAACGTGCAGACGGCCCCTATCTGTACGACGCCGACGGCAACCGTTACATCGACTATGTCGGCTCATGGGGGCCGATGATCGCCGGCCACAACCATCCCAAAGTGCTGGAAGCAGTGATCGCCACCGCGCGCAACGGCCTCAGCTTCGGCACGCCGAATCCGCTGGAAGTGACGATGGCCGAGACCATCACCCGGCTGATCCCGAGCTGCGAGATGGTGCGCATGGTGAATTCCGGCACCGAAGCCACACTCTCGGCAGTCCGCCTTGCGCGCGGCGCCACCGGGCGCACCCGGATCGTGAAATTCGAGGGCTGCTATCACGGCCACGGCGATTCCTTTCTGGTGAAGGCCGGTTCCGGCATGTTGACGCTGGGCGTGCCGAACTCGCCGGGCGTACCGAAGGCGCTGGCGGATCTCACTTCGACGCTGACCTTCAACGATTTCGACGCCGCGACCCGATTGTTCGATGCCATCGGCAGCGAGGTCGCGGCGGTCATCGTCGAACCGATCATCGGCAACGCCAACTGCATCCCGCCGCGACCCGGTTATCTGCAACACCTGCGCGACCTGTGCACGAAGCACGGGACGATCCTCATCTTCGACGAAGTGATGACCGGCTTCCGGGTCGCGCTCGGCGGCGCGCAGGCGGTCTACGGCATCACGCCCGACCTCAGCACCTTCGGCAAGATCATCGGCGGCGGCATGCCGGTAGGCGCATACGGCGGCCGCGCGGACCTCATGCGCCAGATCGCGCCGAGCGGACCGATCTACCAGGCCGGCACGCTCAGCGGCAATCCGGTGGCGATGGCCGCTGGCCTGGCGATGCTCGAGCTGATCCAGGCGCCAGGCTTCTACGAAACCCTTGATGCACGAACTACCGAACTCTGCGCCGGACTGGAAACTGCCGCTCACGACGCGGGCGTGCCGTTCAGCACCAACCGGGTCGGCAGCATGTTCGGCCTGTTCTTCACGGCCGAAAAAGTCGAAACCTACGCCCAGGCAACGGCCGGCGACACGGCGGCATTCAACCGCTTCTTCCATGCGATGCGCGAACGCGGCGTGTATCTGGCGCCGTCGGCATTCGAGGCCGGGTTCCTGTCGATGGCGCACGACGACGCGGTCATCTCCACCACGATCGCCGCCGCGCGCGCATCATTCGGGGAGCTGCGGGCATGAGCGCGCTCCACCCCGAAACGCTTTCCGTCCACACCGGCAATGAATCCGACCCCGCGACCGGCGCGGTCGCACCGCCGATCCACCTAGCCACCACCTTCCGCCACGGCGCCGAAGGCGAGCGCATCGCCGGCTACGAATATCAGCGCGAGGGCAACCCAACCAACGACCGCCTGCGCGAAGCGCTGGCCGCGCTGGAAGGCGGCGAAGACGCCATCACCTTCGCGTCCGGCATGGCGGCGATGACCACACTGCTGGAATGCCTGCCGAACGGCGCGCGGGTGCTGATCCCCGATGACTGCTACACCGGACTGCGCATGCTCTGCGCCCAATACCTGCCGGAGCGCGGTATCGAGGCCGTCGCCATCGACATGGGCGATCTCGACGCCGTGCGAGCCGCTTGCGCGGCGCCGACTGCCATGCTGTGGATCGAGACGCCTTCGAACCCGAAGATGAAGATCAGCGACATCGCCGCATTGGCGGAGATCGGGCATGCGGCCGGTGCGATCGTCGTCGCGGACAACACTTTCGCCACACCGCTGCTACAACGCCCGCTGACGCTGGGCGCGGATATCGTCATGCATTCGACCACCAAATATTTCGGCGGCCACAGCGACGTGCTCGGCGGTGCGCTGGTGTTCGCGAAGAAAGACGCGCTGTCCGCGAAAGCCGCGCATCGGCTGCACATCACCGGTGCGACCCTGGCGCCGTTCAGCGCATGGCTGATCCTGCGCGGCTGCCGCTCGCTGGGCGCGCGCATGGCGATGCATTGCGCGAATGCGCGTGCGATCTCTGAATTTCTCGCCGCGCAGCCGCAGATCGCACGGGTGAACTATCCCGGCCTGTCTTCGCACCCCGGCCACACCGTGGCGGCGAAGCAGATGCGGGATTTCGGCGGAATGATGAGCATCGAACTGCGCGGCGGCCGCGAGGCGGCACTGGCGATGGCTTCTAGAGTCCGCATCTTCACCAACGCCACGTCTCTGGGCGGCTGCGAATCGCTGATCGAACACCGTGCATCGGTCGAGGGCCCGAATCCACGCTCGCCGCAGAATCTGCTGCGTATCTCGGTGGGGCTGGAGCATATCGATGATCTGATCGCGGATTTATCTTGCGCATTGACGCCACTGTAGGAATGCCTCCAACCCGCCGCATTCGACCGAGAACCAGCGGCTGAGTGAGGCTGGGGCAATCTCTTGAATGAACAGCCGGCGCTTCCGGCGAACTTGCTTCAGTTCTTGCACCTGCCCTGCCCGCGCGCGGCAGGGCGCGACGGTTATCGGATGCAAGCATGCGTTCAGAAATAAGCAACCCCCGCAACAAGACAGCGGAAATTGAACAAGAAGTACCAGAAGACCAAGCCGCAATCGGCGGGGAATGCGTCCCGAAGAGATTCAATCGGGACTGCTTTGCTACGCAAGGCGAAGACCATCCGCGAGGGCGGATCTGCCAACTCTAACTGGCCGACCGGCCCAGAGCTCTGCTATCCGGCTGCAAATCGCGTGCTCGCGGCGGAGTCATGCCGAGCGTGCGCGACATGCGCGTCCAACCAGAGGGCTATCGGAGATCGGCTGGAACTCACGGAGGTGCAACCGCGTCGCGCCGAACGATAGCGCTGTCATGACAGATTTTGAATGATTTTCCATCGCCGCAACCATGGATTCTTTATCCTCCATACCTGCGTCCGTTGCCGACAAAAAGCGAGGAAATGTTGTGATCTCGAATGGCGCTGCCATCGATCCATCTTTCGTGCGCCTCAGTTTTCGCATCGTACGGCCATGAATAACCGCCGCGTGGCGGCAAAAGACTTTCAATACAAAGCTTGATATCGATTTCAATGTTTTGGATTCCGGTCAACCAACACACGACTGTTCAGGTCGTTCCATCACATCGTCAATCCAAAAAAACCGAATATGAACGGATCAGCGCCAATCGGCTGCACCACGCTCATTCAGGAAACGATGTATGCAGTTCACAGATTCACGATCTGCCCGTTGGTTTCCCCAGAAGAGATCGGCAGGATCACTGGAATCACGACCTAACATCGGCTTGTATCGACATAATGTTTTGAAACATCATGATACAAACGACTTGCGCTAATATTCCAATCGAAGCTCGATGGAACCGGGCGGAATACAAAGGATATGGACAAGATGGATCACATCCTGATCGTCGACGATGATCGCGAGATCAGCCAGCTGTTGACAAAATATCTCGAGAAGAACGGCTATCGCGTCACTGCTGTGGCAGATGGCAGGCAGATGCGCGCCGCCATCGCGATCAAGCAGATCGACCTGATCGTGCTGGACTTGATGTTGCCGGGAGAAGATGGACTTGCGCTATGCAGACAGTTGCGCCGTGTCGAGAACAAGGCCATCCCGATCCTGATGCTGACTGCCCGCAACGAGGAAATGGATCGGGTTCTGGGCCTGGAGATGGGCGCAGACGACTACCTTGCCAAACCTTTCGCAGCGCGCGAACTACTGGCGCGGGTACGCGCAGTAATTCGTCGAACGCACATGCTACCGCCCAGCATGGCTGGCCAGGGAACGGCAAACCAGTTGGCTTTCGGCGAATGGATGTTCAACGTCGGCGCGCGCCATCTGCTGGACTCTAGCGGCACGGTGGTCTCGCTCAGCGGAGCGGAGTACCGACTGTTGCGCGTGTTTCTGGATCATCCGCAATGCGTTCTCAAACGGGATCAATTGCTGCTCCTGGCCCAAGGACGAGATGCGGAGCCTTTGGACCGCTCGATAGATCTGCTTGTGAGCAGACTACGCCAGCGCCTGCGTGAAGATGCGCGCGAGCCGCATTACATAAAAACAGTGCGCAATGAAGGCTATTTCTTCGCCGCACAGGTGGAAAGCAAGTCCGTCAATGCATGAAGCGCATGGCCTCCAAATGCAGGCAACTTCCGCGCTCGCTGTTCGGAAGACTCATGATGATCATGATTCCGGGGCTGGTCGTCACGCATCTGCTGTCGCTTTATCTGGCTTTCTACGAACATACGCAAAGTACGTCAGGCTTGACGATCCGCGACTTCGGCAAAGACGCGGCCAGTCCGGTCGCTGTTCTCGCACAACGATCAGACCACAAGCGCGCGAGTCCGCTTGAACATCCCGATCGGTGGAATGCTAGCCATGTACTTGGCATTTCGGCACCAGAAAGCACAGTCGTATCACACATCAAGCAACGCGCCGTAGACGCCAGCACTGGGGTATCCGGATCCAATCACCGCATGGAAGCAGGCCTGCTGCAAGACGGGAATGACCATCCATCCACCTACCTGCAATTGCGAGATGGCACGCCATTCACACTTGAATTCGCACTGTCGCCCGCACTATTGTCGTCGTGGGTGTTCCCCATTCTGTGTCTGCAACTGCTGCTGCTTGTTCTGGTCGGCTGGCTGGCAGCCCAATGGGTGGCGCGGCCATTGGCCATGCTGGCCGAGGCCGCCGACAAGTTTGGCACCGACTTCAGGCCTTGCCCGCTGTCGGAAAATGGGTCAACAGAGGCCGCACGCACTATCCGGGCATTCAACCTGATGCAACGACGCATAGGCGATCACCTGACAGAGCGCATGCAGACACTTGCAGGAATCTCGCACGACCTGCAGACGTCAATCACGCGCATGCGACTGCGCGCCGATCTGCTGGAAGATCAGGAACTTCGCGAAAAACTTATTGAAAGCCTCATCTCCATGCAAATGCTCGTAGAAGACAGCATCGCTTATGCACGCGATGGGCACGGGATCATGGAAGTCGACTGCCGCGTGGATCTGGATGCGCTGCTGGACAGCCTCGTACACGACTACGTCTGCGACGGCCATGAGCTGAAATTTTCCGGAGGCGTCGGCGAACCGATCATCACCCGTCCAAATACGCTGCGGCGTATCGTCATCAACCTGATCGAGAACGCCCTGAAATTCGGTTCCGATGCGGAGGTTCTGGTCGGAATTGATGCGACCGGAGTGTCGATCCATATCATGGATCGTGGACCGGGAATTCCCGAAAGCGAGCTGCAGTCGGTGATGCGGCCGTTTTACCGCATTGATGATTCGCGCAATCGCGAGACCGGCGGCTCCGGCCTGGGTCTTGCGATCGCTCGGCAACTCGTGCTCGCCCTCGGCGGGACACTGATGCTGGCCAACCGCGACTGCGGTGGTCTGCAGGCGACCATCTTTCTGCCGAATGCCGTACTGGGCGGACGACAGGTTCAAAAGGAAAACTGCATTTCGACGAACGCCGTGCGGTTGCGTTTGAGCGCCCCGAAATAACTTTCATCGACTCCAGCATAATGTTCCGCGCCCAATCGGAGCTTGGTGCGATCGCTCAACGAATAGGTCAACAGCGGCCGAATCAGATAATTGCCCGGCGAGAAGTTCACCACAGCGAGAAACTCGGTCTCCAGCGTATCATTGAACCAACCGGCGATAATGCGCGCAGTCATGCCATACGCCATGCGCGTCCGCTGACCGAACACGATCGCATTCTGCAGCGTCGCCCATTGTCGTGGCGGCAATGGATCCGCCGCCACCGCGCCAAGACCCGGCGTATAACGCACCAATGCCTGCAAATTGATATTCCATCGATCGAACTTGCGGTCGAAACCGGCGACAAGGAAATAGCCAGCCCTCACCGATTGGCGACCCGTCGACGCGTAAGGTCGTATGTAAGCCAATTCGGCGCGGAATCCGTACTGGCCGAAATTGCGTGCCAGATCCGCTCCGATCGCGCGGATAGCCGTGTAATGACGCAAGAAAGTCGGTGCTTCGGTCGACGCATATCCATCGAAATGCAGCAGCGGCAAAGTGGAATATCCCTGGAAGATCGAAGCAGACCAGTCCATACGCTCACCGGTATGCAACCAGCGAGCACCGAACTGCCATCCAGACGGTTCGTCGTCTCGAACCATCACAGGCGAAGGTTTCGGCCACGTCAGTCGGGTCGCCGTGAAGCCGGGCTCGACAATCAGGGAAACGCTGTCGTTGTCGCTGACGTGCACGTCAGCGCGCAATGCCGGCACGGCCAAATAACGATCGTCCTCCAATGGCAGCAGCACGGTGTTGTCGCTCGGCGTAAAAAAATCGGTGGGATTGATGCCATCCGCCATGCCCCAGCGGACCCGCTGCAGACCGAACCGCAGCGCGATGCGCTCGGTCCGCAGGGACCAGTACGCATTATCCATTTTGACGCGGGTGTCGGAGTCGCGGAGCAGCCCCTCTTCCGTAGCTCGCAACTTGAATTCAATGCGTTGATCGTCGGCGATCGGCTGTTCGATCTCGATTTCGCCAGTCAATACCGGTATGTCGCCTAGCTGATTCAGGTCACGGGACGAGCTGAAGTAGGAGAGCCTGAGAGAACCGCTAACGTGCAATCCACTGCCCTCCGCCGCCTTTGCTGCATCAACGACGCCAACGATGCACAGCAGCATCGCTATCTGCGCGATCGTCCTGCGGCACATGACTCATTCTTCCTCGAGATGACGCACTGTGAAACTGGCGTCCTTGAGATCCTTGCGGACAACGAAGCTCTCGAACTGGTAGACAGTTTGATGGCCGGTCTGCCGATTCGTCATCTGCCGACGCATCGGCATCCATCGCCCGGCGTCGACAGCCTTCACATCAAAAGTCAGCTGGGTCTTGATGAGCACCCCGTTCATGTCGAAATATTCGACCTTGCGTTCGACGAAACTACGGGTATCGACCCAGGTCAGCTTGCGACTGTAGCCGGTGTCGGTGCGGGTCTTCGCATCGCGCGGCCTGGATTCGATGAGGTAACACTCGCTGCCGTCGATCATCTCCTGCCGGAGCTGGGTGTGTTCGTACTTCGCCACTGCAGGCAGCAGGATATCGCCGTAGGAAAAGTCGGTTCCGAAAAAGCTGTCGCGCTTGTTGTTTGACGCCAGCCGCCGGGTTTTTGCCAGAGCAGGAAGATAAACCCAGATATCGTCGTTGGCGGCCCGGTTCTCGATCTGCAGAAACCCCGTACCTTTGATGTCCGCAGGTTGGCTGAATCTGGTCATGACTGCAGAATCGACGCCGTTCTCGCGCAGCCGCGAACGTACCGACATCTTACGCACGCGCTTCTCGCCGCGCGCGCCAACCAGTGTCATGGTGACTTCGCCAACAAATCCGCTGACCTTGGTCGCCATGAAGTTCTTTTCCATCACGGCATCGGCGTCGATCGCCGAGGCCTTTGCGGAGGCCAGGAGAAGGACGAGGACGCACAGCGACTGAAGAATACGTTGCAGCATGATGGTCATTCCTTGGTCAAGTGGTCGCTTCGACGATCGGGGCGGCGACGCGCATGCCGCCCAGGATGAACCGCGGGCGAATCAATGTGACGGTCGCACGCAGCAAGAGCAGCGACATGGCGGCGCTGATCGCCATCGTGATGATCATGGTTGAACCCATCCGCGGGTAGAACCTGAAATCCGAGATCAGCAGCGACGCGTAGCCACCGGCGATCGATATCGCGACGTACAGCACGGCTTTGCCCGAGGTCATCAGCGATATCTGCAACGCACGGTTCAAGTCGCCGCATTTCCGGTACTCGTCGCGCAGCCGGAACAGCATGTAGATTTCGTAATCAGCACCGATACCGATCACCATCGCGGTGATCGATGCGGTGCCCATATCGAGCGGTACGCCGAACCAACCCATCAGGCCAACGTTCATCAACACGATCGCGGCGAGCGGAATCACTACGAGCATTCCGCCGACCAGCGAGCGGAATGCAATGCTTGCCAGCAAGAAGACGATGAGCGCGATCTGCACGATGCTGGCGGACTTGGTACGGACCAGGGACTCGTTGGACGCGATTGTCTGCGGCAAGCTGCCGCCCAGTCTGACCGTGATCTCCGGCGGAAACTCGGTGGCGATGAGCGGCAGCGCCCGCTTGTACAGCTCCTGCGCATATGCCGTACTGTCGGTCTTCAGATATGTCCAGACGACCGCGCGTCGATAAGCCGAATCGACAAGATTGTCGAAATCCTGCGGATCGCCCGACAGCGAGTAGAGCAGCAGATATTGCGAAGCGAGATTGGTTTCAGTCGGAATGCGATGGTACGCGGCATCGTCGCCATGCATCGCCTGGTTCATCCGTTCGACCATGTCCGCGATCGATTGCGTCTTGCCGACGAACGGTTGCGCCTCCAGAAAGACCTGCAGACGCTTCATCGCCAACAGGACTTTGGGATCCTTGAGACTGTCTTCGCGCGGTCCTTCCACCATGAACGCGATCGAATCGGTCCCGCCGAACGCGCGATTCAGCCGTGCATCGGCGCCGCGAACAGAACTGTCCGGAAGGAAGTATTGTTTGAAGCTGTTGTCTGCATGGATATTGAAAGCGCCCATCGACACCACGGCGAGTGTGACCGCAGCCCATGCCACGACCGCGCGGGCATGGGCCGGGTCGGTCAGCCACTGTCCCAATCGGCGCAGCGCATGATCAAGAAAATCCGACCGCCGCGCGGCGGTCGGTGGCTTGGCCGGCAGAATGGCGCGTAGCGCGGGAATGATGGTCAACTCGATGATGAGTGCAGAGAGGATTCCACAACCGGCGAACAGGCCGAAGTGACGGATCATTTCAACATCCGACACCAGCAGGGAAAAGAATGCCGCCGCCGCGATGAGACCGGCGATGACCATGACCGGCGCGATCAGACATAGCGATGATGCGACCGCCGCACGACTGGCCGCTGCCAGGTCGCTTGCGTCGATCGTCGCCAAGCGTGCGTATTCTTCATAGTAGCGTTTGAGGATCTGCACCGCATGGCCGGTCGATACCGCCATGATCAGGATCGGCGTCGTGGTATTCAGCGCATCCATCGGGACGCCGGCAACGGCCATGATGCCCAAGCCCCATACGACCGCGAGAATGCCAGTCGCCATCGGCAGGGCCATGCCCTGCAGCGTACGGAACGCGAAGAACTGCACCGCAAGAATGATCAGCAGTGCGATACCGAAATAGATCGGCATTTTCTGCATCGCGAATTCCAGATGCGCGGCATAGACGGGCTGGCCGCCGATGACGATGTCGACGCTGTCGTCTCGCTGCGGTTCGACCGCCGCCAGTATTTCCTGGTAAAGCGGCGCGTAGGCCGCATCCTTGCCGCCGATAGTGAAGTCCGCGACGATCGCGGCAGCTTTGCCATCTTTGGATACCAGCGCGCCTTGATACGCCGGATTGCGTGCGACGGCGCGCTTGAGCGCTTCGAGCGCCTCGGGCGTGGTCGGCATCGGCGCAAGGAATTCGCGAACCTGCATCCCGTCAGCGTCACCCGAGATGTCCTTGACGCGCCGGGCACCGAGGCTGACGACATTGTGCTTGATCGCGTTCTGCAGCGCTTCCATGCTGCTCTGCAATGCGCGTATTTTCTCGAGGATATGCGGCTGATAGATATCGCCTTGCTTGGGAAAAACGCCGATCACCGTGAAGTTCCGCCCGCCGAATACGCGCTCCAGTTCGCGCGTGTTCCTGGTGAATTCGTGGCTCTGCGGTGCCCAGATATCAGGATCGTTGTTCAGCTTCAGGACGCCAATTTGCGATGCAAGCCCGGCAGTGGCCAGCAGGCCGATCGCAAGTACGCGCCCGCGATAGCGCACGACCGCTTGCGCGTATCTTTCAAGCAAGGACTTGATCACCGGATACCTCCTGAATGGTGGATGGAGATGCGGCGCTGCGGCAATCATCCGCAGCGCCGCTGTGCATTGCTCAGATCCGATCGAGATTCAGCGTCTGCAGGCATATGCGCTGCCGCTGTTGGACCGGCGTGGTGCCGTCGTAGACAGTGATCGATTGCAGGGCGCTCTTGTACGTGCCGAGATTGATCGTGCGCGTACTGCTGAGGAAGCCCTCGAATTCCACCGGTTCGGTAATCACCCGCAGGCCCGGCGGCGGCGGGAAGGTTTCGCAGGACAACGATACGGCGATCTTGTTGTCGTTGCTCAGCGTGTAGGTACCGACGCAGCCGAAGCGGGTTCCCACCGACGCCGGTGTCTGCCCGGCGGAAGTCAGAGTGGCCGAGATTTCGGTGATCAGTCCGTTTTCGATCGTGGCGATTCCGCCGCGCTCGAACCGCATCACGCCAGTTCCGATTCCGTTCGAGAATTCCCCGTCGACCAGACGTTGCTTCGTGACCGGATCGAAACCTTTCTCCGGCGAAGGCAGGAACGGCGCACGCGCGCACGCCTGTGTCACTGAAAATCCGTAGGTCCCGCTCAGGTAACGCGGCTCGGACGGATGTTTACCGGGCTTGGCAGGCTCTTCGGCCATGGCGAAGCCAAGCAGGGCGATCGACACCAGAGATGCGGCTGCGGCGATCGTCGCGAACGGCCTAATGTTTAGTTTTGACATAAATTCCTCGTTGATAAGACAAGTGTGGAGTGGATTCGCGATATGGCCGGCAATCGATACAGCCTGATCCCCGGTCAACCGCAGGGTCTGACAATCAATCGTTGTCCGAATCGATCGGTGCGCCTGTCACGGTGTTGCGGCACACCCGGTTCTTGTCCAGCCTGCCGCGATGGCTGCGGCAGCGGTCGTAATCGATCAGGTTCTGCGCCATGGCGACCGCGAACAGGTAATGCGTGCGCGTGGTCGGAAAGAAGTCGCTCAGGAACACGAAGCGATCGAATTTGCATTTGCCGGAAGCGACCAGATCGAGACACGATTCGGTCAGGTTGGTGAAGCCGAAATCGACGAAGTGCTTGTATACCTGCCGCGAATAACCGAGAAAGTCCCAGCGGATGATCTCGACATCGGTCCTGTGCTCGAGCGCCAGACGCCGATCGATGCGATCGAGCATCGCGGTGTACTTCCGGTCGTATTCCTCGCTGATACGCTTCGCCCGCACGGTGGTTCCGGTCTTCACCGCATACGGCGTCAGGCTCAGATCGGAAAAGCCCGGGGCGTAGATGCGCTTGGCCCCGGCGTTGATCAGCGTGCGCAGACCGTTCTCCTGTCCCTGCACCGTTGCGTCGATGATCTGCGTGGCCACCGTGTCGCTCGGCTGCAACAATGCGTCGATGACGTCGGATCCGGAAATCAGGAACAGATGCAGCGCTTTCGAGTCGGCACGCCCACCGCGCGAACCGAGATACGCTTGGATCTGCGCCGGAAGATCTTCCGGGCCGTTGCCACGCGCCAACGACTGAAACACCGCAAAGTTGTTGCCCTTGACCGGACCGACAAGATGCAGCGACGGCTTGTTTTCGAAATTCAGCATCTCCGCGAAATAGTCATCGAGATTCCGGCCGTTGGTGCTGCGACCCGGGGCGAACGGCGGGCCGAAATCACCGTGCACGGACGAGTAGTTGCCCACGTCCGACAGCGATCCGCTGATGATGATCAGTTCGCTCGGCGGGCTTTTGGGCGGGTTCGCTGCGAAAGCGATCGCAGGCAGTGCGCACGCCGCCATGAGCAGCGCTGCTGCTCGCGTCGATATCCATACCTTGTTCATTCTTTCTAACTCCTGTGTACTTTCTGGATGCCGCACTCGGGGGATCTGCAACGATTAGTGCGGCGCTAATCGCTGATCTGGTTCAAACAACCGCGCTGATGCGGCTCCGTTGCCCTACACGGGAACGGCCGCACTTCCGCTGGAAGCATCCGGCGCTGAGCTCGATCGGTTCGATACCGATGCCAGGCATCGCACCATGCGTTCGGCCAGGCGAGGCGCGTTTTCGGCCGAAAGCATCGTGATGTGATTGCCTGGAACAACCTCGACATGCACGTCGCCGGACGCATACGCTTTCCAGCCGAGCGTCGATGTTTCGATCGTGCTTCCCGGGTCATCGACAGCGGAAAAGTCGTAATCGGAATGGAATTCTCCGGCGCGGAACAGCGCGATCGGCACGGGACGAACTTCACGCGGCGCGTAACGCGCCTGACTGTTGGCGACGAACACCTTCAAGAGTCCGCGGACTTTCGCCACATCCGCGTCGGGCGGCATGGCACCGACCACCTGCATCCGCTCGTTCAGCAGTTGCAACTGCGCATCGGCATCCAGCGCGGTCAGTGCGGCCTCATCGATACCGAGATCGACACCGGCAGACTCATCGATGACTGCGGCGAGCCTCGCGATCCATACAGGTGCATCGTTCGCCACAGCCGCAGCTGATGCGATGTAGCGGGAGGGAACGTCGATCAACACCAGCAGTTCCACTTCTTCGCCTTGCGCCAGTAGGCGTTGCGATATTTCAAAAGCCACCGAGCCCCCGAAGCAATGGCCACCGAGCAGATACGGTCCATGCGGCTGGGCTGCACGAATCGCTTCAAGTTGCGCGGCGGCGAGCGCTTCCACCGATGTCATCGGTTCGTTGTCGCCGTCCAATCCAACTGCCTGCAGGCCGAGGAACGGTCGCTCCGCCCCCATGTGAAACGCGAGCGGGTAGTAGTACATCACGCTGCCGCCGCCACCCGCGACGCAGAAGAAGGCGCGACCATCGCCGCTCGGCTGTATCGGCACCAGCAATGGATTGCTCGCGACCGGTGCCTGTGCGCGAAGCACTTGCGCCAGTTGCTCGACCGACGGACGTCGGAACAGGGTCGCCATCGGCAACCGTTGCCCGAACTCCCGCTCCAACCGTGCGATCAGGTTGACCGCGAGCAGCGAGTGGCCGCCGATTTCGAAGAAATTGTCGCGGACACTGATCGGATGCAGCTTCAGCACAGCTTCCCAGTGATGCAGGATCGCCTGCTCCACCGCATCGCGCGGAGGCACGAAAGCGCTTGCACCACCGGAGCGATCCAAGTGCGGCGCCGGCAGCGCCAGACGGTTGATCTTGCCGTTGGCGTTCAGCGGCAGTCGCTCCAGCGCCACGAAGGCGACGGGCACCATGTAGTCGGGCACGCGTGTCAGCAGGAATTCGCGCAGCGCGACCGTCGATGGCGTTGCCACGCTGTCGGCAACCACCAGATAGGCCACCAGACGCTTGTCATCGCCGTCTTCGCGCACGACGACCACCGACGATTTCACTCCCGGATGCTCGTTCAGCGCGGCCTCGATCTCGCCCAGTTCGATGCGGAAACCGCGGATCTTCACCTGGTCGTCGGTGCGGCCCAGATACTCGATATCGCCATTGGCGAGGCGACGCGCAAGATCCCCGGTTCGGTACAGGCGGATCGTTCTGCCATCGCCAAGATCGCGTTCGATGAAGCGCTCAGCAGTCAGCTCCGGACGATCGAGATATCCACGGCACAGACCATCGCCTGCGACGAACATTTCGCCAGGCACACCTACCGGCACCGGCTCCAATGCCGCGTTGAGAACCTGCAATTGCAGATCGCGGATCGGTTCGCCGATGACGCTTCTGCCGGCCGCGACATCGCTCACACCGAGCGGCCGATAGGTGACGTGCACCGTTGTCTCGGTGATGCCATACATGTTGACCAGACGCGGATGCATCTCGCCGTGTCGCGCATACCATGGAGCCAACGACTTCATATCCAGCGCTTCGCCACCGAAGATCACCAGACGCAGCACCGTATCCGCGTAGAGCGGGTGCCGCTCTTCGGCGTCCATGAACTGACGGAACGCCGACGGCGTCTGGTTCAGCACGGTCACGCCTTCGCGGTTGATCAGGTCGATGAAATCCTCCGGCGTGCGCGACACCAGATGCGGCACGATCAGCAGGCGACCGCCATACGCCAGCGCACCCCAGATTTCCCAGACAGAGAAGTCGAACGCGAAGGAATGGAACATCGTCCACACATCGTTGGCGCCGAAGTCGAACCAGTGGTCGGTCGCGGCGAACAATCGCGCGGCGTTGAAATGCGTGATCAGTGCGCCCTTCGGTTTCCCGGTCGAGCCCGAGGTATAGATCACGTACAGCAGACGGTCGATCGCGATGGGCAGGTCGGGATCGTTATCCGGTCGCGCATCGATCACTGCCTGCTGTTCGTCCAGATCGACGATACGCAGGGTCCCATGCTCCAGACCCTTGGCGAGCTTCGTCAAACTGATCAACAGCACGGCCCGACTGTCTTCGAGAATGAACGCGTTGCGCTCGGGTGGCGCCTCCGGCGCGATCGGCACGTAGGCGCCACCTGCCTTCACGACAGCCAGCATCGCCACCAGCATCCGCGCAGAGCGCTGCAGGCAGATCGCCACACGCGTTTCGTCCTTGACGCCGAGGGCGATCAGATGATGGGCAAGACGATTGGCCTGTGCGTTGAGCGTGGCATAGCTGATCTGGTGCGCACCATCGGTGACCGCGATCGATTCCGGATTGGCCCGCGCCTGCGCTTCAAAGCTGTGGTGAAGACATCGGGTCTGCTTCGGATCTGTCGGCAGACGCGGCGCCAGGGCCTTCAGACGCCGCGATTCTTCCACCTCCAGCAGAGGGAAGCTGCCGACCGGCTTCGAGGGGGCGGCGATGATGCCATCGAGCAGCGTTTTGAAGCAGCGCTCCATCTGCACGATCGAAGCAAGATCGAACAAATCCGTGTTGTATTTGAACGCACCGTGCAATTTGTCGCTCGCGTCAAGTACCTCCAGTTCAAGATCGAACTGACCTTCCTGCTGCGCCTGATCGAAATACTCGATCTCCAAACCCGCCCAATTCAGTCGCGTACCGCGTTCACTGGTCCAACTCAGCCAGTCGGTGGAGGCGCTCGACCGCTGCGGCTTCTGGTACACGAACGAGACCTGGAAGAGCGGCGCATACGCAGGGTCTCGACGCGGCTGCAGGCGCTCGACCAGCAGCGGAACGGAAAATCCTGATGCTGCAACGCATTGACCGTAGTCTGCGCCACGGACTCGACG
Source organism: uncultured Xanthomonas sp. (assembly GCA_964523435.1). GTDB lineage: Bacteria > Pseudomonadota > Gammaproteobacteria > Xanthomonadales > Xanthomonadaceae > Lysobacter_I. The sequence goes on along the minus strand of CAZGBA010000040.1, from coordinate 14,997 downwards.
AAGGCGGCGAAGCTGGGATTGCCGGCAAGATTCGCGCGCAACACCACCGGGTTCACGAAATAGCCTGCGATACCGCCGAAATGCGCGTCGCCGCGTCCGGTCGTCGGCGAACCGACGATGACCTCGTCCTGGCCCGAATAACGGTGCAACAGCACCTGGAACACCGCGAGCAGCAGCACGAACGGCGTCACGCCCACGGTTTGCGCCAGTTTGCGCGTCTGTCGGCTGATCTCCGGTCCAAGCGAAAAACGATGCGATGCGCCGCAGTAGGTCTGCTCCAGTGGTCGCGGCCTGTCGATCGGCAGATTCAGCGTGGGCAATTCGCCCGACAGCTCGTTGCTCCAGAAATCCCAGAGCTCCTTGCCCCGCGCACCCGCGATCATCTCCTGCTGGCGTGCGATGTAGTCGCGATAAGAGTATTCGAGTGGCGGCAGCTTCGCGCTGGCGCCTGCGGCATTGGCGGCGTAGAGCTGACCGATCTCGTCCAGATTCAACCAGAGCGACCAGGCGTCGTAGATGATGTGATGGACGGTCACCAACAGCACATGATCGTTGCTGTCGCGCGCGAACAGCTCGACACGGAAGGCCGGGCCCTGTTCCAGATCGAAGGGACGGCGATACGCGCTCTCGACAAGTCTGTGCAGGTGCGCGTCGCTGCAACCCTCGCACTCCACCAGGTCGAAGGCCACCGTGCGGTCGCCGGCGATCTCCTGTACCGGCGCCCCATCCTGCAGTTTGAATGCCGCTCGCAATGCCCCATGGCGTTCGATCAACTGCTGGAAGGCGCGCCTCAGCGCGTCGACATCGAGCGGGGAATGGATCCGCGCGCTGAAGGAGACGTGGTAGGCGAAACTGTCCGGCGCGCTGACATACAGGAACCACAGCGCCTTCTGGCCGTAGGAAAGCGGCGAGGTGGTCGTCAGTTGCCTTGCCTTTCGGCGCAGCGCTTCCGCGAGCAGTTCGCGCTTCTCGGCAGCCGACATGGCGGCGACATCCATCGAAACCGCGCTCATTGCAGCTCTCCTTCTTCCTGCATGATTTTCCGGAGCAGCCGATCGACTTCTCCGTCGTCGAAGTCTGCGAGATTCGCGATGAAGCGCTCCGCGGCTTCGAGATCGAGTTCATCAGGCAGATCGCGACTTCGCGGTTGCGCCGGCGCTGCCGCGTCCTGCGTGGGATCGGTCATCATCGCGGCGATCAGCTCGGCCAGTTGCACGGTGCTGTTGCCCTTCATCACCATGAGCATCGGCACCTTGACCTTGAAGCCGTCTTCGATCGCCGCCAGCAAGTCCATGGCCATCAACGAATCCAAGCCAAGACTCGGCAAGGGCAGGCTGGTGTCGATGCTATCTGGGCTCGTCTCGATGGTCTTCGCCAACAAATCGACCAGCATCGCAGCGATGTCGGATTCTCGCTGGGAAGGCTCCATCGCAAGCAGACGCAAGCGCAGCGGATGATTCCGCGCGGCTGTTGTTTCCAGCGCCTTTCCGGTCAACAGATCACGATATTTCGACGAAGCGCCCCAGGTGGGATAAGCCGCAGCCCAGGGCTTCCAGTCCATCTTCGCGATGGCAAGCTCGATCGGCTCCCAGATCAGCGCCTGTTCGAGCAATCTGATCGCCTGGGCGGGCGAAAACTGTCCGACACCCGTATCGCTGAGATATTTCTGGATATCGCCGAAACGCGTCGCCATGCCGACATCGCGCAGCGCGCCCCAATTGAGCGAGACCGCCGGCAGGCCGCGCGCACGCCGATAGCGCGATAGCGCATCCAGATAACTGCACGACATCGCATAAGAAGCCTGACCCGATCCACCCACCATCGAAGCGATGGACGAGAACAGCACGAAGTATCGCAGCGTATCCTCCGCCGTATGGCGGTGCAGATACCACGCACCCAGCGCTTTGGCGCCCATCGCACGATCGATCTGCTGTGGCTCCAACTGCGCGATCGGCGCGTCGTCCAGCACAGCCGCCGCATGGAATACCCCATCGAGCGGCGGCAGTTCCGCGCGAATCCGCTCCAGTACCCGCACGACTTCGCTTTCGCTGGAGATATCCGCCGAGACTTCGACAACCTTCGCGCCGTGCGCGCGCAGTCGTTCGATCGCCTCCTGCGCCTCCGTCGTGCTGGCGCCGCGACGACCGATCAGCACCAGATGACGGGCGCCCTGTCGGACCAGCCATGTCGCGACTTCCAGACCGAAGCCGCCGAATCCGCCTGTCACCATATAGGTCGCGTCGGGCGCGAAACCTGTGCCGACAACGGCGGGCATCGCCGCATTCATCTCGACAGCAGTGACCCGGCGCATGCGATGAACGAAACGCTCGCCCGCGCGCAGCGCGACTTCTTCTTCAGCATCGGTGGATGCGATCTCCAATGCCAACTGCGCAAGCGTTGCGGCTTCATGATCGATATCGATCGTGCGGACGCGCAGCTCTGAAAATTCATTGGCAGCGACACGGGCCAGACCGAGCAACGGCGCCTGCATCAGACCCTCGATCGTTTCGTTCGCGCCCTCCGATTCGGGCACTGCCTGCAGACAGCGGGTCAGCAGCAGTAATTGTGCCGGTATCCGGCGCTTGTCTACGGCAAGCCGCTGCAGTGTGTACAGAACAACTGCGGCATCCGCGCCCGCATAAGGCGCTCCATCAAGGTCGGCATCGCATCCCAGCGCCCAACCATAGACGATGCCGGAGAAATCGGCGATTCCAACTGCTTCAAACACACGCTCCAGGTCCTCTCGACTGCCGCGGGACGCACGGTATTCGATATCGCTTGTGCGCTCGAATCCGTCGCCGGGCCGCACCAGCACAATCTGGCTGGCGCCCGCTTCCGCGATGCCCTTCGACAGCGCATCGACGTCGAAATCTTCCTCGACCAGCAACAGCCACCGCCCTCCTGAAGCGCTCTTCTCCAACGGTACGACCTGCCACGACCACCGGTAAAGCCAGCTGTCGATCTCCTTGAGATCGTCTCGCTCCTTCCGGGTCAATGCCTGTGCGCGTACGCCCTGCGCTTCGGCTATCAGCTGTCCGGCATCGTCGAACAGCACGATGTCGCCTTTGATCGTCCGATGCGATCCGGACCGCAGGCTGCCATAGCACCAGAAGACATCGCCAGCGTTTCGATGCAACGTGAGACGATCGATACCGGTCGGAATATAAAGATCGGAATCGCCGCATGCGGTCAGCGTGGTGAGCAAGGACTGCAACGATGCATCGAACAGCGCCGGATGGAGATGTTCGCCCTGCGCATGGGCCGGCAACACCGCTGGCCGCACGATCTTCGCGAGCACATGCTCGCCGGTGGCGTCGAGCCACAGTTCGCGCACGCCCTGGAATGCGGGGCCGTAACCGAAGCCACGCAGGCGCATGTTGGCGTAGTGGGCATCGCCATCGGTGAACCGGGTACAGCGCGCCTTTATTTCCGACAGTCCGATCGTTGCGGCTGGCACGGAACCCGACGCTGCTACCGGAGCCAGACGTCCACGCGCATTCAACACCCATACTTCGTCGTCGGACTTCCGGCTATGGACCGTGAACTCGCGCAGGCGTCTGTCGTAGGCGACATGAATGGGCGGCGCCTGCCCTTCCTCGATCATCAGTGCATGGCGGAATGACAGATCCGAGATCGCCGCAGGAAGCGTGCCTTCGATCGCGGCATACACGGCCAGTCCTATTTCGACGTACCCAGCCCCGGGCAGCACCAACGCTCCCTGCACGCGATGGTCGAGCAGATATGCGATGCGCTCAGGATCCAATGCATTGCGCCAGCCCATGGCAGGCGCATCGATCCGCCTGCCCAGCAGACCCGGCACAGCGTCTGCTGCATACATTGCGAGCTGCGTCCGCGATGTCGATGGCAATGCGGCGGAGTCGGAGGTCGCCGTTGGCGCCAGCCAGTACGTTTCGCGCTGCCATGGATACGCTGGCAAACGGATGAAGATGTCGTCTCCCGCCCAGTTCGCCCATTTCAGCGCGTGTCGCAGTGCGAGCCTCGCGAACACGGCCCCCCATGCAGCGAAGACGTCCGCCGGCGCGATGCATTCGCCCTGCCCCATGAACGGCAACCCATCGTCCATTGCGCCCAAGATCAGGACATCGACGTTCGCATGGTCGGGGCAAGTTTGCATCCGCTTGTGCCACGCGATTTCCGGAGCAGACCAATCGATCTGCGCCAGGCCCTGGTTGACACCGGAGGCGAAGTCGCAATGCACCGCATGACGCAGCGCCTGACGCCCGGCCGTTGCGGACTTGATGCGCCGTCGCCGCTTTTGCTGCAGCCGATCGGGTACGTCGCTCAACGCTATCGCATCGATGGCGGCCAGCACGGCCAATTGACCGATGCTGTCGGCGAAAACAGTTTCGATGGTGGCAGCATCCTCGAGCAGCAGTCGGCACAAGGCGTACTGGACGGCGAAATGCCATGTAGAGAAATCCGGATGCGTCGCTTCGATGACGAAATCTTCTGCCATGGCTTCGGCGGTCGGCAGCACGGAAGCATTTCCGCCGAACGCATTTCTGCAGGTATTCCATGCGGTCCTGGCGACAGCGCTGACGGCGATTCCGGACAACAGTCGCGCATCGATCCTGTCCAGCGCCGGCACCGCAAGCACAAGCCGGTGCTGGGCCGTGCGATAGCGGCCGACGAACGCATCCGGATGCGGGACGCCGTCGGCGACTGCGCGTAGCGCGGCGATGAGAGACGATGCATCCCGCCCCAGCACGCTCGCGCGGAAATCGTGCACGCCCTTGCGGCGTAGCGCGGTCGCGCAGACCGCCGGCAGATCCGATGCAGCAAGCTCGTGCAACAGTTCTGCGTAACGGGCGGCAAGCGCCTTGAGCGCAGGTTCGGAACGTGCGCTCAAAAACAGGCAATGCGATTGCGCCGCCGGATCGACTGCGGCCGTCTGCCGCGGCAACCCGGGCGCGGATTCCAACACCACGTGCGCATTCGCACCGCCGAGCCCGAAGGAACTCACACCGCCCATTCGCGGCGTCTCCGACCTGTCCCACGGCAGGAGTTCGGTGTTGACGCGCAGCGGGATACGGTCGAATGCAATATGCGGGTTCGGCGCATCGAACCACAGGCTAGGCGGAATCGCTCCGCGCGCGAGACTGAGCGCGAGTTTGATCAGGCCGGCGATGCCGGCAGCGGCTTCCAGATGGCCCACATTGGTCTTGACCGAACCCACCAGGCAAGGCGCACGTTCGCCGCCTTCCGTCAAAACCGCCGCGAGCGCGTTGGCTTCGATCGGATCGCCGATCAACGTACCGGTGCCGTGGAGTTCGATGTACTGCAATTCGCGGCCATCGACGCCGGCGTGCGCAAAAGCGCTGCGCAGAAGCTGCTCCTGCGCCCAGCGGTTGGGCTGGGTGAGACCATTGCTGCGGCCATCATGATTCACGGCGCCGCCGCGGATGACCGCGTGGATGGGATCATTGGCTTTCAATGCATCGTTCAACGGTTTCAGCACGATCACGCCGGCGCCTTCGGCGCGACCGATGCCGTCGGCTGCCGCCGAAAAGGTCTTGCATCTGCCGTCCGCAGCGGACAAGCCCGCCTTGGCGTAGAACACGTTGATGGCGGGGTCGAGCATGATGTTCACGCCCGCCGCCAGTGCCAGCCGTGACTGCCCGGCCCAGAGGCTCTGGCATGCCTGCATCACCGCGACCAGCGACGAAGAGCATGCGGTGTCGACCGCGATACTGGGTCCGCGCAGATCGAACTGGTACGACAGCCTGTTCGCAATCATGCACAAGCCAGCGCCGGAACCGGTATGCACATCGATAAGGCGATAACCGTCGGCGATCTGCTGTCGGAAATAGTCGTTGGTCATCGCACCGACGAATACAGCAGTGTCCGACCCGGCCAGCGTCATCGGGGCGATGCCGGCGTCTTCCAATGCCTCGTAGGTCAGCTCCAGCAGGATCCGCTGCTGTGGGTCCATCTGCGTCGCTTCGCGACGTGTGATTCCAAAGAATCCTGCATCGAAACGATCGATACCCACGATGAATCCACCCATTCGCGCGTTGGTCTTGCCCGGGGCTTTCGGATCCTCGTCGAACAACGCTTCGGAATCCCAGCGATCCACCGGTGTCTCGCCGATACCGTCGCGGGCTTCGCTCAACAATTGCCAGAACGCGTCCAGCGACGGTGCGCCCGGGAACCTGCACGCCATGCCGGTGATCGCGATCGGCTCCATGCGGCGCGCACTCATGCCGGGGCTCCTTTCAGGTCGGCAAGATGATGCGAAAGCACGGAGATTGTCGGGTAATCCCAGACCAGCGTCGGCGAAAGCCGCAACCCCAGCCAGTCTTCGATATCCGCAGTCAATTCGACTGTCGCAAGCGAATCGAGCGCGTAGTGCGAGAAGGGCAGGTTGATATCGATGTCGTTCGTGGTCTCGTCAGCCAAGCGCGCGATATGGGCGATCAGCCAGCGCTCGATTCGAGACCGCTTTTCCGCCATCGACACCACCTGGGCGGGCCTGTCGATGATGAGAGATACATCCATTTCAATCTTCCTTGTCGGTTGGACGCATTGGGGGATGTGGTCGCGAATGCGACTCAAGCGATTTCGGCGACAATCGCGCAGGAAGCGTGGGTATCCGATCCGGAGGGTGTCGCAGATCGAGGTCGCTTGGCGGCGAGCGCATCCAGGCCATCGGACAGATACAACATCCGGCATTGACCGCGCTGCACCTTGCCGCTACTGGACTTCGGCAGAGCTCCGTGCCTGATCAAGACCACATCGCTCACCATGATTTCATGCGCTTCAAGCACATGGCGGGAGATATCGCGAATCAGCATCTGCGCATCCACTTGGCGCATTCTGGTGCGCGCAATTTCAGCGACGATCGCGACCTGTTCCTCGTCCGAGACCGCGTCCCTGTAGCCGAACGCCGCAACACCTGCCGCATTGATCGCAGGGTCGGCCGCCTCAACAGTGGCTTCGATATCCTGAGGATAGTGATTGGCGCCCCGAACGATGATCACATCCTTGATCCGGCCGGTGATATACAGCTGACCGCCATCGATGAAACCAAGATCGCCCGTGCGCAGGAAGGGACCGTCGTCCGAGTCGACGATGCGCGCACCGAAATTCTCCGCGCTCGACGCCTGGCGACCCCAGTAGCCCTGCGCCACGCTCGGCCCGGCCACCCATATTTCGCCGATACTGCCCGGCGGGCATACGCAGCACGACGTCTCGTCCACGATCCGTACGACCTGACCATGCCGCTCGTTGGTGTGGCCGCACGCCACAAGCTGCTGCGCTGACTCGGGATCGTTCTCATCGACTACTCGACGTCTGGCGAGCTCCGACTTGTTGACGCGCTTGCTTATCAGCGTGGACCCTACGTGTCCGTTCGATACCACGAGAGTGGCTTCGGCGAGACCGTAACCGGGCATCAGCGCATCTCGCGAAAATCCGCAGGACGAGAACGCGGCGGCGAAGCGTTCGAGCGAAGAGAGCCTGATGGGCTCGGAGCCGCTGAAGGCGACTTTCCAGCAGGAGAGATCCAACGTGCGTTTCTGCTCTTCGGTGATCTTGCTCGCGCAAAGGTCGAACGCGAAATTCGGCCCACCGCTGATGTAGGCCCGGTACTTGCTTATCGCCTGCAACCAGCGGAACGGTCGCTGCAGAAACACGGCAGGCGTCATGAATATGTTGTGGCTGCCCAACCATACTGCGGCGAGCATCTTCGCGATCAATCCCATGTCGTGATAGATCGGCAACCAGCTGACGATGCTGGTGTCCTGATCGCTCTGGAAGCTATCCTGCAGCATCTGCTGGTTGTGCGACAGATTGCCGTGACTCACCATCACGCCTTTTGGCAATCCAGTCGATCCTGAGGTGTATTGCAGGAATGCGATCGTGTCGCTGTCGACGCCCGGATGCCGCCATTGCGCTGCGGCGGCGATGTCCACATCATCGCTGCAGATGAATCGCAATGCCGCCAATGCGGGCTGTTCGGCGATGGATTCGTGCCTGTGCGCCGACCGCCGCGTGGAATGAAGCGCCCCATTCGGATTGCAGTCGCGGACGATCGCTTCAAGCCGGAGATTGTGTTTCGTGCCACGCGGCGGAAACAGCGGAACCGCGACCATATCCGCGCAGAGGCATGCGAAGAATCCCACCATGTAATCGATGCATGGCGGATACAGCAGCAACACGCGATCGCGCGGCGCGCAGTGCAACTTCAACTTCACCGCCAAAGCCAGCACACGATCCCGGAATTCGACGTAGCCGATCGTCTCGGCCGCATCCTCTCCGTTCTCCAGGAACGTGTATGCCGGTGAGTTTCCGCGTTCTGCGGCGCGCTGCTGCAGCAGATCGACCCAACTGCGCGGGGGATTCATCTTTTGACTTGAAACAACGTCCATTGTTTTCCTCCGTTGAGCGATACGCAACTTCGGCCATTGATCGACCTTTCGCGTATCGCGCTTGCGGAATGACGGCCGTGCCGTCAATTCGCAAAAACGCAGGAATCACCCCCCTGTGCATGCCGACATTCGACCAACCGCCGGCGCTGCGACTCCATCCTTGGCAAACTGTTTCATGAATTCTCTGTCGGAACATCGAGAACATCGACGTCCGACGCAATTCATATATATCTCACGGCCTGATGGCGTTTTGTGAGACGTGTCTACGTTCACCGCGAACCCATCGATTCGGCGACAATTCGCCACACAGCGATACAATTCGATACAAATGAATTCTTCAAATCGTTATCGATGCATAACGTCCACGTATCAGGCGCGAACATTTTTCATGTTGCCGATCCTTTCCTGATGCGGATGCGCAGCTCTGTCCATGCTGCGGGAAATGCGCGCTGCAGCTGCACCGATGGGTCGTGGATGCGTGTTTCGACAGGCAAACGATCGCAGCGCAGGCACATGCTCGCCGCTTGAAATGAAGCGGCCTGAAATGAAGCGGCCTGAAAGCAGGGCCCGGAACCGCGGCGTCCGATCGCACGGAAAGACATTTTTGCGAGCACGGAACGGCTCTGGGCGCATGGAGTTAGAGGCTATCGGCGTCGATGCACTGCAGGCATGGAAAAAAGAACACGCCGTGCGCTCACCAAACTCCGGTATTCGCCATCGACATCCACGGCTCCTGCGGCGGCAGATGGCCTTCCTGCAGCAGTTCGATCGAGATCAGATCGGGCGAACGCACGAACGCCATGTGGCCGTCGCGGGGCGGACGGTTGATGAGATAGCCCATCGACTGCAGACGCGCGCAGGTCTCGTAGATGTTCTCGACGCGGAACGCGAGGTGACCGAAGTTGCGCGCCGTGCCGTAGTCCTCTTGCGAACCCCAGTTGTAGGTCAGTTCGATTTCGGCGTTCGGCGTTTCCTCGGCAACGAGGAAGATCAGCGTGAACTTGCCGGCGGCGTTCTCCATCCGTCGCGTTTCCTTCAAGCCCAGGCCTTCGCAGTAGAAACGCAGCGAGGCATCAAGATCGCGGACGCGGACCATCGTGTGCAGGTATTTCATGGCGATGCTCCAGGCGGCGTCAGTCGAGGAAGAGATCGGGCAACAGCGGCTGCGAAGCATCCACAGCGTAGTTGGACAGATCGGTGATACCGGCATCTGCCAATACTTCGTCGTCGATCAGAAATCGGCCGTGGAAGCCGGCAGCATTGCGCACGAGCACCGCATGCGCGGCGTCGGCCATGATCTCGGGTCTGCGGCATTGCGACAGCTCGACGCCCGGAATCATGTTGATGGCATCGGTGGCGATAACCGTGCGCGGCCACAGCGCATTGACCGCAACGCCGCGCGGGCCGAATTCGGCGGCAAGCCCCAGAGTGACGAAACTCATGCCCATCTTCGCCAGCGTGTAGCCGGTATGCGGAGCCCACCATTTCGGATCGAGATTGGGCGGCGGCGCCAGGGTGAGGATATGCGGGTTGGGCGCCTGCAGCAGATGCGGCAGACAGGCCTGCGCGCACAGGAAGCTGCCGCGCGCGTTGACCTGCTGCATCAGGTCGAAACGCTTCATCGGCGTGTCCAGCACGCCGCGCAGCCAGATCGCGCTGGCGTTGTTGATCAGGATATCGATGCCGCCGAACGCATCGACCGTGGCCGCGACCGCTGCGCGGACGTCGTCTTCTTCGCGGATATCGCACTTCAGCGCGAGCGCCTGCCCGCCTGCGGCCTGTACCGCTTCGGCAGCGCTGTGGATGGTGCCCGGGAGTTTCGGATTGGGTACCGACGATTTCGCAGCGATGGCGACGTTGGCGCCGTCGCGAGCGGCGCGCAGCGCGATGGCCAGGCCGATGCCGCGCGAGGCGCCGGTGATGAAAAGGGTCTTGCCGGAGAGCGTGGTCATGGCGGGGGTCCGGGAAATGAACGTTTTGAACGAAGCATGCGAAGTCGAGCGCTCAGGGCGCGCGGCCGGTGGCGTTGGCCACGGGCGTCAGGGTGCAGGCAGCCGCGACGCAACCGACGACTGGAGGCTGAAGATCTCCGGGGCTGTCGCAGTCGCTGCGCCGCATTTCTTCAAGGTTTTCTTCCTGATAGCGGATCGACAGCGCAACGGCCCGATCGCGGTGCACAGGCTGCCAGCCGCGACATGGCAGGAATACGGCGGTGCAGTCGCCATCGACCCGGCAGACGCGCTCTTGGGGCGCGTCGCTCAAGACGAAGACGGGCGACGTCCGGGCGTCATCGGCACACGCGCCGAGCACGCCCAAGGCGCACATCAGCAACACGGCGCTGCGCTCAGGGCTTGGGGCCTTGGCCTTCATTGTCTTCCCACTTCAGTATTTTTCGCGTTACGAAGCGATAGACCGGCTTGCCGGTGCGGAACCACAGATCGCGGAGCCACGAGCGGCGCTTCAGCAGCCGACGCTCGACGGGCGTGATCGCATCGGGACAGTACATGCGCTTGTGTTTGAGCAGATGGCGCAGGTCCTCGCGCGCGAGCAGGCGCATCCAGCGAGAACGCGGCGCACCGCAGACGGCGAGCTGGAAATCGATGATCGCGGGCGTGCCGTCGGCCAGCACCAGCCAGTTGGCCTCCTTCGCGAGATCGTTGTGCGCCAACCCGCACCGGTGCAGCGCCTGCAGGCGGCGGCGCGCAAGCCGGAAATAGGCGAGATCGCCGCGCGGCGGGCGCTTATACATCGCTGCGCCATCGAGATAGCTCCTGTCGAGCCGCCGACCATCCCAGTTCAACAACTGCGGCACGGCTTCGGCGCCGAGCACCCGCTGCAGGCCGCGCGCCTCGCGTCGCGCCAACCACCATGCCGGCAGTCGCAGCCACAGCGGCACGTGGGCCAGATCGCGACGCACGAACAGGCCGCGTGCGTCGCGCATCAGGGCGATGCGGCCGAAGCTGTCGGCTTTCAGCGCCTGGAGTTCGATGGCTTCGGAAGACATGCGCGAATTGTACGGACCCATGGACGTGGGCGCGCGGCTGGGGCTCCGACCGGGGCACCTGCCATAATCGGCGGATGACGAGCGCTTGGTTGGACACCACCACGAACTGGATCGCCGCGCACCCCGTGGCGGCCGGCGGCGTGATCTTCCTGATCGCGTTCTGCGATGCGCTGGCGGTGGTGGGGATCGTGGTGCCGGCGCTGCCGCTGCTGTTCGCGGTGGGCACACTGATCGGTCTGGGGCACCTCGATGGTCCTTACGCGCTGTCCTGCGCCGCGCTCGGCGCCTTCGCCGGTGACGCACTGAGCTACTGGCTCGGGCATCGCTGGGGGCCGTCGATGCGCGAGCACTGGCTGTTCCGCCGCTATCCGCAGTTCATCGACCGCGGCGAGCGGATGTTCCGCAAGCACGGCAGCAAGGGCATCGTGATCGCACGTTTCGTCGGCGCGGTGCGGCCGTTCGTGCCGGCGGTGGCCGGCATGCTGCGGATGCCGCTGCGGCGCTACATGCCGGCAAGCGCGGTGGCGGCCGTGCTGTGGTCGGCCTGCTTCCTGGCGCCGGGCTGGATCTTCGGCGCGTCCTACGACGCGGTGGCGGCGGTCGCCGACCGGCTTGCGCTGGTGCTGCTGGCGCTGGTCGCGGTGCTGGCGCTGGTGTGGGCAATAGTGCTTTACACCTATCGATGGTTCGCCGGTCACGCGGACCGTCTGCTGGCGCGTGCACTGAAGTGGACGCGCGCGCATCCGCGCCTGAGCCGGTATGCGGCATCGCTGATCCAGCACAAACGACCGGAATCCGCAGCGCTGGCGATGCTGGCGATGTGCCTGATCGGGATCGGATGGGGATGGTTCGCGCTGCTCGCGGTGGTGGTGACCCGGCGCGGTCCGCTGGCGATCGATCAGCAGGTGCATGCGGTGATGGCATCGCTGCGCAACCCGCTCGCCGACCGTTTCATGGCCGCGCTCGCGTCGTTGGGCGACCTGCAGATCCTGCTGCCGGCGCTGGCGCTCGCTCTGGGTTGGCTGTTCTGGCGTCGCCGTTTCGCCGCGGCCTTGCATTGGCTGGCGGCAGTGGCGTTCGGCTTCGCATTCACGGCATTCCTTGCGCTGTCGGTGGAAATGCCGCGACCGCCGACCGCGCTCGACGGCTTCGGATTCCCGTCGATTCCGGTGACGATGCTGACGATCGTATTCGGGTTTTTCGCGGTGCTGATCGCGCGCGAAATGCCGGGCCGGCAGCGGGTGTGGCCATATCTGGTGGCCGGCGTGGCGGTGGCGCTGCCCGGTTTCGCGCGGCTGTATTTCGGCGCGCACTGGCTCAGCGATATCGTCGGCGGCGCGCTGTTCGGGATCCTCTGGCTGCTGGTGCTGGGCATCGCGTATCGCCGCCACATCGGCCGCTCGTTCTGGATGCGCCCGCTGGCGCAGGTGTTCTATGTCAGCTTCGCGCTGGCCGCGCTGTGGCACGCACCGCGCGCGATCGACGATGTGCTCGCACAGTTCGTGTCGCCGCCGCCGACCCGGCAATTGGCGACCGACGACTGGTGGCAACGCGACTGGCGGACATTGCCCGCACGCCGCAACGAGCGCGACGCCAGCCGACGCTGGCCGCTGGATGTGCAGATCGCCGGCCCGCTGGCGCCGGTGCGTGCGCGCCTCGAAGCGGCGGGCTGGCAAGCACAGCCACAGGCGACCTGGGTGGCGACACTGGGCCTGCTCGATCCCAAGCGCCGCACCGCGCGCCAGCCGGTGCTGCCGGCGACCCTGGACAGCGAAGCCGAAGCGCTGCTGATGCGCATCCCCGGCGCCCGTCCCGACATCATCCATGTGCTGCGCGTATGGCGTGCGCCCGCGCTGCTGGACAGTGGTCAGCCGCTGTGGATCGGCAGTACCCAGACCATGCGTTATGTCCGCCCGATTCCCGCAGTCGGGCTGTGGATGCCGCAAACCGACGACGGCTCCTCGCATGCGCGGGTCCGCGTCGCGCTGGAGGGTCTGCAGATCGCCGAATCGGCGCATCCGGACGGCGATCTGCCGGTGCTGCTGTTGCGCACCAGTAAATAAAGCATCAAGGCATCAATGCCAGCAGCCGGTCGAGCCGCGCATGCGGGTCGTTCTCCTGCAGCAGCATCTGTCGCTGCAGATTACTGAGCGGCAACAGCTCGGTCAGACGCCAGCCGACCCACGCGGCATCGTCGAACCGCGATGGCGGCACCTTGGCGAATTCGCCGCCAGCCTGTTCGATCGCCTGCTGCAGCACATTGCCAAGCAATCCATGTTCGGGACGCAGTTCGTCGTCGGGGTCCGGGTCGCACCAATCCACCTCGGCCTCGACCAGTCCATTGCCGCGCGTCTGCGTCCGAAGCACCTGGAAGCGCCGCCCGCCGCGAACGCGCAGCATCAGCAAACCATCTTCCGTGCTGCCGAAATCCTCGATCCGCGCCTCGGTGCCCACCGCTGCGGGCACTGCCGGCGCGCCGGCCTCATCGCCATCGAGGATCAGACAGATGCCGAATCCGGTGCCGCTGCGGCCGCAATCGCGGACCAGATCGAGATAGCGGGTCTCGAAAATCCGCAGGCTCAGCGATGCGCCGGGCACCAGCACGGTCTGCAGCGGAAACAGCGGCAGCGTATCGGCCACGACGCGATCACCCCAGCGCAGCGAGAAACCGACGCGGCGCGCCGTCGAAGCCGCCGTTCGACATGAACACGACATGGTCGCCGGGCTGCGTCAACGCACGCAGAGTGGCGATCAGCGAATCGGCGGTCGGCGCGGTCCGCGCTTCGCCGCGGATCGCCGCGATGACTCTCGTCGCATCCCAGGACAGTTCGGGGCGGTGCAGGAACACCACCGCGTCGGCGATCGCGAGCGACGGCGCCAGCGCATCGGCATGCGCGCCCAGGCGCATCGAATTGCTGCGCGGCTCCATCGCGACCACGATCCGCGCACTGCCGACTTTCGCGCGCAGTCCTTCCAGCGTGGTGCGGATCGCCGTGGGGTGATGCGCGAAATCGTCGTACACAGTGATGCCGTTCGCAGACCCCAATACTTCCAGACGACGCTTGACGCTGCGGAACCCGGCCAGCGCGGGCATCACGCTGGCGGCGTCGACGCCGACCGCATTGCACGCGGCCAGCGCCGCCAATCCGTTCATCACGTTGTGGTTGCCCAGCATCGACCATTGCACTTCGCCGACCGCACGACCGCCATGGAAGACCGCGAACGCGCTGCCGTCTTCGCGCAGCAGGCGCGCGCCCCAGTCGTACGCATCGTCGGCCATGCCGTCGCGCAGCAGCCCGAAGCGTTCGACCGGCGTCCAGCAGCCCATGGCCAGCACTTCGTGCAGACGCTCGTCCTCGCCATTGACGATCAGGCGACCGCGACCGGGCACGGTGCGCACGAGGTGATGGAACTGGCGCTGGATCGCGGCCACATCGGGGAAGATGTCGGCGTGGTCGTATTCGAGATTGTTGAGGATCGCCACCAGCGGCCGGTAGTGCACGAACTTGCTGCGCTTGTCGAAGAACGCAGTGTCGTATTCGTCGGCTTCGACCACGAATTCGCGGCCGGTGCCGACGCGCGCGGAGATGCCGAAATCCTCGG
>CAZGBA010000039.1:0-33559 GCA_964523435.1 uncultured Xanthomonas sp. | reverse complement strand
CGTCGCCGAATTTCTTCGCGTCGGCCAGCAGTTCGTCCTTGACCAGTTTCTTCAGCTTCGATTTGCTGTCGAGGATCGACATCAGCTTGTCGCGTTCGGCGGCGAGTTCGTCCTGTTCGCCGCGGATCTTCATCTCTTCCAGTCGCGCCAACTGTTTCAGCTTGGTGTCGAGGATGTAGTCGGCCTGGTCGTCGCTCAGCCCGAAGCGCGCGATCAACGCGGGCTTAGGTTCGTCCTCGGTGCGGATGATGCGGATCACTTCATCGAGATTGAGGAATGCGATCAGCAAGCCTTCCAACAGATGCAGGCGACGGTCGACCTTGTCCAGACGGTGCTTCAGACGGCGGGTGACAGTGTCGCTACGGAATATCAGCCATTCGCTCAGCAGCATCTTCAGGTTCTTGACCTGCGGACGGCCATCGAGGCCGATCACGTTCATGTTGACGCGATAGCTTTTTTCCAGATCGGTGGTGACGAACAGATGCCCCATCAGCTGTTCGACATCGACGCGATTGCTGCGTGGAATCATCACGATCCGGGTCGGATTGGCGTGATCGGATTCGTCGCGCAGGTCTTCCAGCCAAGGCAGTTTCTTGGCGCGCATCTGCTGCGCGATCTGCTCGATCACCTTGCTCGGGCTGACCTGGTAGGGCAGCGCGGTGATCACGATGTTGTTCTGCTCGCGGAGGTAAGTGGCGCGCGCGCGCACGCTGCCGTGGCCGGTTTCGTACAACGCCTGCAGATCGGCGATGGGGGTGATGATCTCGGCGGTGGTCGGATAGTCCGGGCCGCGCACGTGTTCGCAGAGATCACGCACGGTGGCGTCGGGATCGTCGAGCAGGCGCACGCAGGCGCTGACGATTTCGTTGAGATTGTGCGGCGGCACATCGGTGGCCATGCCCACTGCGATGCCGGTGGTGCCGTTGAGCAGCAGATGCGGCAGCCGCGCCGGCAGCCAGGTGGGTTCTTCGAGGGTGCCGTCGAAGTTCGGATCCCAGTCGACCGTGCCGTGGCCGATTTCGCCCAGCAACACTTCGGCGATCGGCGTGAGTTTGGATTCGGTGTAGCGCATCGCCGCGAATGATTTCGGATCGTCGCTGGAGCCGAAGTTGCCCTGACCGTCGATCAGCGGATAGCGGTACGAGAACGGCTGCGCCATCAGTACCAGCGCTTCGTAACAGGCGCTGTCGCCGTGCGGATGGTATTTGCCGATGACATCGCCGACGGTGCGCGCGGATTTCTTCGGTTTGGCGCCGGCGTTGAGGCCCAGTTCGCTCATCGCGAAGATGATCCGGCGCTGCACCGGCTTCAGGCCATCGCCGAGGAAGGGCAGGGCGCGGTCCAGGACCACGTACATCGAGTAGTCGAGATACGCGCGTTCGGCGTATTCGCGCAGCGGGATCTGTTCGAAACCGTGGAAGGCGGGTCGTGCGGTGTCGGGCATGGTGAGGCCGGGCGGAGAAAGCGGCATTCTAATCGGTTCTTTGCGGTTGCCCGTCGTTTGGAAGGTCAACGGGGGATGGGTCCACGACGGTCGTGGCCTGCAAAGTTTGCTTACTGCGTTTGTTCTGCGGAATGAAGCCCTGCCGTCGGGAATATACGGAACCCTGCAGGCTGTCGTTCCGCGATTCCGGTATCTCCGGAGCACGTACTGCAATATGCGCGCGCTGCAAAATGCTTGAAAGACCTCAAGACCAACGTCTCAGAGGGTAACGCACGTTGATTCGCGGAAGGCGCAGGGGGGGCATCCGCAAGCGGTATCCGACGTCACGTCTTCCTACGAACCTCCTTACGGGAAATCTACTGAATGAAACATGGAATCCGGTCCAAGCTCGCCTTGGCCTGTGTACTGTTGCTCGGCACCGTCGGTGCCGCCCATTCCGCCACGCTGGTCACCGACTGGAACGACCAGGCTCTCCAGGCCGTGCGCGCGACTCGCATGGCGCCGCCGATCTTCGCCCGCGCCAACGCCATCGTGAATACCGCAATGTTCGATGCCTGGGCCGCCTACGACAACAAAGCCAATGGCACCCAGCTCGGCGGCGAACTGCGTCGCCCGGCGTCCGAGCGCACCGACGCCAATCGCCGCAAGGCGATGAGCTTCGCCGCGTACCGCGCGCTGGTCGAACTCTTCCCGAGCCGCACGGCGCAGTTCAATGCCGAAATGGCGCGTCTTGGCTATGACCCCACCGATACCACCGGCAATATCGCCACTCCACAGGGTATCGGTAACGTTGCCGCCGCTGCGGTGATCCAGTTCCGCCGCGCCGATGGTTCCAACCAGCTCGGCAATCTCAACGGCGGCGCGCCCTACAGCGATTACACCGGGTATATCCCGGTGAATACGCCGACTCAGATCATCGACCCGACCCGCTGGCAGCCGCTCTCGGTGCCGAACGGCAGCGGTGGCTTCAACACCCAGAGTTTTCTGGTTCCGCATTGGGGCAATGTCAAAGGTTTCGGTTTGACCCAGTACAACCAGTTCGCGGTCAAGTCGCCTGCGCCGCTGCACAGCTTCGAGTTCTGGCGTCAGGCCAGCGAAGTCGTCTTCTACAGCGCCACCTTGACCGATCGCACCAAAACGATCGCCGAATGGTGGGCCGATGGCCCGGGTTCCGAAACGCCGCCGGGTACGTGGATTCTGTTCGCCAAGCAGGTCTCGGACCGCAAGGGTCACACCTTGGCCCAGGACGTGAAGATGCACTTCGCGCTGACCAATGCCATGTTCGATGCGGGAATCGCGGTGTGGGGCTACAAACGTCAGTATGACTACGCCCGTCCCATCACCACGATCCACTACCTGTTCAACAACCGTCCGATCTTCGCCTGGGGCGGCCCGAATCAGGGCACCAAACTGATCCTCGGCCAGAACTGGACGCCTTACCAGATCTCGACCAGTCCCACGCCGCCGTTCTCCGAACATGTCTCCGGGCACAGCACTTTCAGTTCGTCCGCTGCGGAAGCGCTGAGGCTTTTCACCGGCAGCGACAGGTTCCCGAACTCGGCCGTGGTGCTTGCGGGCAGCTCAGTGATCGAATCCGGCGTGCCGGCGACGAACATCACGCTGTCCTGGCCGACCTTCACGGCCGCTGCAGACGAAGCCGGCATCTCGCGTCTGTACGGTGGTATCCACTTCCGCAACGGCGATCTGGAAGGCCGCAAACTCGGCCGCAAGGTCGGTGCGCAGGCTTACAGTCTGGCCGTGGCTTACGCCAACGGCACCGCCGGCAACTGACTTCTGCGTTCCGGTCCCGTACCCGGGACCGGAACGGAACGTCAGACATGAAAAAGCCGCATCGCTGCGGCTTTTTCTTTGACTGTCCCGATAAAAGAAACGATCAGGAACGCATCGCGGCCGCGCGCTGCGGCTGTTCCGCCAATTGCGGGTCAGGCTGCGCGGTCTGCTGCGCTGCGGAGAGCTGCGATGCGGCGGCGAGCGGCTGCTGTTGCGCCGCGCTGAGATTGACCGGCGCCACGCGCGCGGCCGGATCTTCCACCGAACGTCCCTGCACGGCGTACAGCGTGCCATTGCCGTTGCCGGCGGTGACGTGATCGATATTGGTGAGACCCTGCTGCTGTGCGTTGGTGACGATCCCGGCGACCGTACGCGCATCCGCGTTCTGCACCGCAGGATCGCTGCTGCGCGCGAGCGCGGCATAGGTCTGACCGACCATCGGGTTGTCGCTCATCAACGCCCCGTCGCCCAGGTCCGCGCGCGTGCTGTGGTTCGTGAACACCCTGTCCCAGCGGCCGCGCATGATGTTGATGCCGTCGCGGGTCGCGTCCGAGCCCACGGTGATGCCGGTACGGATCGCCTGGACGTCGTCGCGGTACTTGTCGATCTGATTGTGGTGATCCTGCGCCAGGCGCTGGTTGGCTTCGGTCATCAGCGGGCCGCCGCCGGTTTCTCGGATGAAGGCGCCCAACTCGTGCGCGGCGAGTCCACGGTTCGCCGCGACGCTGAGCGGATTGCGCAGATCCCAGCGCGTTTCCCGGTTGTTGTAACCGGCATTGTTCAGCGCATCGACGTCCTGCTGGGTGGCGTAGATCCTGACCTGGCCGTAATGCGGTGCTCCGGCGCTGACCACATCGGTGGCGCGGACGTGGTTGATGACGTTGTTGCCGCCTTCCGGCACGCCTTGCCGCAGGGCTGCGGCGCCATAGGCATTGAAGGTTTCGCCGTGCAGATCGAAACGGTGCGCGGTGATCTGGGCGAGGGTGCCGCCCAGCGAATGTCCGGTCACCGTGACCGGCGGGGTACGGCCGCTGCGCTCGCCTTCCTGACGCGCGAACTCCAGCGCGCGCTGGGTCAGGTTGATCGCATCCTGAGACTGGTTGTTGATGCTGTGGGTGACCATGCCGCCGTCGGTGCGGACCAGATCGCGGAAGGTCTCGCCCGCACTCCGGTTCGGCTCGGTGCCGCGATGGGCGACGACGATCTCGCGGGTATCGAGCCGCTGGTAGATCGTGCCCTGATAGCCGTTGCGCTGATCGCTGTTGGCCAGGATGCGGTAGTCGACGCCTTCGATCTTGACCGAATCGTTCGCTGGCGTCTGCGGATGCCGGTACGAATGTTCGCTCAGTGCGGCGTAGTCTCGGCTGCTGATCGTCATGGCGCTTCCTTGCGGGCACTGATGGTGAGTTTGAATTGCGGGCCGAGGCTGGCCAGATAGAAATTCGGCGAGTCTTCGCCGAAGACCACGTCGCCGACCGCCGGTTTCTGCGCGAAGTCGCGGACGAGGTAATGCTCGGTCACTTCCGCTTCCGCCGTCAGCTGGTCTGCGGAGATTCCGCCGACGAAGCTGGTGGAAGGCGAGTGGAAATGCACGCTCGCGGTGCCGAGCGCCCAGTGGCAGATGCCGAGGCCGTAATAATCCTCGTCGAGGAAGGCGTCTTCATGCACCGTGGTGGCATAGGTGTTGTCGTCGATACGCTGCAGGGTCAATTCGATGCGCTGCTCAGGAGGCAGGCGGACACCGCCCATGGCCTTGGTGTAATCCACCGGCACGCAATCGAGATTGTCGACCTCGTAATTCGCGGTGACCGACAGCCGGGTCACCGCCGCCGGCAGATCGGCGAAACGCAGCGCCAGGGCGTACCCGCGCTTCGGTGCCGGATTCTGCCTGGGGTGGACATCGGGGACCGGCGCCGCAGCGACGGCCTGCGGGCGGTGATCGGGTGCGGAAGCGCTTTGGCAACTGGTCATGGTCATGAGCGTCATCAGGACAGCAAGCGGGAGATGGCGTGAAGCCATACGGGGATATCACATGTCGATACGAATGCAGCCGACTGTGGCCTCGGCCCGTAACGGAGTCAAGCCGGCGGGCACACCTGTCCGACCGGTGGCGGCCGAGTGTGGAGTGCGGTGGTTCCGGGGCGTCCGGCGAACCACCGATCGAGCGATGGCGTCAGCCGGACTTGCGGCGTGAAGCGGATTTCGCGGCCTTGACAGGCGTCTCACTTTTGCCTGCAGGCGCAGCGTATTTCGCGATGAAGTCCCGGACTTGAGGATAGACCTGGTCGCGCCAGCGACGACCGCTGAAGATGCCGTAGTGACCGGCGCCTTGCGCAGTGAGATGCACGCGATCGGCTTCGGCGATGCCGGTGCACAGTTTGTGCGCTGCGCGGGTTTGCCCCAGGCCGGAAATATCATCGAGTTCGCCCTCGATGGTCATCAGCGCGGTATTGCGGATCGCCGACGGCTTGACACGCTCGCCGGCCACATCCCAGAGCCCGCGCGGCAGCAGATGTTCCTGGAATACGGTGCGGATGGTGTCCAGGTAATACTCCGACGGCATGTCCAGCACCGCGTTGTATTCGTCGTAGAACCGGCGATGCGCGTCGGCGTCGTCGAGATCGCCCTTGACCAGATCCTGATAGAAATCCCAGTGCGACATCACGTGGCGTTCTGGATTCATCGCCAGAAAACCCATGTGCTGCAGGAAGCCGGGATACACGCGGCGGCCGCGGCCCGGGTAGTTCGCCGGCACGACGTGGATGAGGTTCTGCTCGAACCAGCTGATCGGTTTTTCGGTGGCCAGCGTGTTGACGGCGGTCGGCGATTCGCGGCTGTCGATCGGTCCGCCCATCATCACCAGCGAACGCGGCGTGGTTTCGCCGCGCGCGGCCATCAGCGAGACGGCGGCCAGCACCGGCACCGTCGGCTGGCAGACGCTGATCACGTGCAGACTTTCGGCGCCGATGTGGCGGATGAAATCCTGGATGGTAACGACGTAATCGTCGAGCGTGAATGCGCCGGCGTCCTTCGGCACCATGCGTGCGTCGACCCAGTCGGTGATGTAGACCTTGTGGTCGCGCAGCAGGGTCTTGACGGTGTCGCGCAGCAGCGTGGAGTGGTGGCCCGACAGCGGCGCGACCACGAGGACCGGCGGGTCGTTCTTCAGATCGACGATGCCGTCGGCGTCGTCGGAGAAGCGCTTGAAGCGCAGCAGGCGGCAGAACGGCGTACGCAGCACTTCGCGTTCGACCACCGGAAACACCATGCCCGAACCGCCGAGGCCATCGTCGGTGACGCTGTGGATGCCGAACTTCGGCTTTTCGTAATCCTTGCCGATGCGATACAGCAATTCGTTGGCGGCGGCGAAGCGCTGCGCCTGCGGCAGGCTGGACATCCAACTGCCGGGTGCGGAGAACATCCGGGCATTGGCTTCGGCCCAGTACGTCACCGGTGCCATCCAGGCACGGCCCAGCTCTTGCATCTGATACAGCAGCATCGTTGAACCCCTGCGCTCGACCATGGGAATGGTGCGCTGCAGCATACCCCATCCTCAGGGCCGTGGTGCGACCTGTGCCGCAGTCCTGCGGTTCGGTTAGGCTGGTCGCATGACTGCACGAGACGAAGACCTCGCTTGGTTTCGCGAACTGCTCGAACCGCTGGGCACGATCACCGTCCGTCGGATGTTCGGCGGGGCGGGGCTGTACGTGGACGGCCTGATCGTCGGGCTCGAGATCGAGGGCACGCTCTATCTGAAGGCGGACGCGTCGAGTCGTGACCTGTTCGCCGATGCCGGCGGCAGGCCGTTCGTGTATGACGGCAGGGACAAGCAGGTGACGGTGGCGAGCTACTGGACCCCGCCCGACGAGGCCATGGATTCGCCCGAGGCGATGCGCCCCTGGGCGCGGCTGGCGTTGGAAGCGGCGCTGCGCAGTGCTGCTTCCAAACCCGCAAAGAAGAAAGCCACCGCCAAGCGCCCGCGAAAACCCGCAACGCTGTTAATACCAGTTAGTTAAGCCTGATGGGCATGACTCACGACGAGAGATTTTCCTCCCTCCCTTCAACCGCAGGTTGAGGGGGTGAGGAGGCATGTTGCGAGCCACCGGCTCGCATGCCGACGAACGCCAGTCTGTCCTGCAGACTGGCCGGACGGGTTGGGGAGGGGTGATTTTTGCCGCCAAGAGCACCCCCTCCCAACCTCCCCCTGCGCTTCGCGCAAGGGGAGGAGGAATTTTGCAAACGCGACGAGGCTTAACTGACTGGCATTAGCAACGCTGTGAGGTTTCAGCCGAGTTCCAGCGCGGCGGCGTCCCCGACGCGCATCGGCGAAAGCCAGCAGTGCGAGCCGAGCGTGCCGAACCCCAGCGCCGCCAACCGCTGACGATAGAACTTCGCCGGCCGGGGCTGGAAACCCACGTTGTCGCCTTCGGTTTCGTCGCTGGCGGTGAAAGCTTCCAGAAATGCCACGCCTGCGCACAGTTCCGCCAATCCGGGCAAGCCGCGATCCAGTTCGCGCGTCGGCAGGTAGTGCAGCACATCGCTGCAGATCAGCAGATCCACCGGCGCGCACGGGCGCAGCATCCCGAAGTCGCCGAAGCCCGCGAAATGCAGATTGCGGCGCGCGCCGTAGCGCTGGATCGCATACTCGCTGTTGTCGAAACCCAGATAACGCAGCTTCGGCCGCAGTTTCAGCAGCGGCGCCCGCCACACGCCTTCGCCGCAGCCGATGTCGAGCACGCTGCGAATCGGACGTCCAAGATGATATTCGGCGGTGGCCACCGCCAACGCGACCTTGCGCTGCAGGCGCTGGCGTCCGCCGATGCCCTGTTCGCGATACCAGCGGTCGAAGTAATCGCGGTCGTAGGTCTTGTCGTGCTGACTCATGCCTGTGTGAATCATGCCTGTGCGAATCATGCGTGTCCGATCAGTAGCGACGTCATCGACAGCGAGCCGATTACATCGTCGTTGAAGAATTCCAGAGTATCGCCGCTGCGCGTCAGTGCCAGCGCATACAGCAGCGGCAGGTAGTGCTCGGGTGTGGGAATTGAGCGCGCCGCATCTTCGCCGAGCGCGGGCCAGTCGGCGAGCGCGGCGAGATCGCCCTCGCGGATCAGCGCATTGACGCGGTCGCGGAAACGCAGCGCCCACGGTAGCGGGGTTTGGTCGCGCCAGTCGAACAGTCGCAGGTTGTGGACGATGTCGCCGCTGGCGATCACCAGCACGTTTTCGTCGCGCAGCGGCGCCAACCGTTGCGCCAGGGCGACATGCCATGCGCCCGGGCGGCGCGAATCGATGCCGAGCTGGACGACGGGAATATCGGCCTCTGGATACATCGGCCGCAACACGCCCCAGGCGCCGTGATCGAGTCCGCGTTCTGGATGGATCCGCGCGGACGGATCTTCGCCCAGCAGCTCGACCACGCGCTGCGCCAGCGCGGGATCGCCCGGCGCCGGGTATTGCACATCGAACAGCGCCTGCGGGAACCCGCCGAAATCGTGGATCGTCGGCGGCGCTGCGCTGCCGGTGAGCCACGGCCCCGGCGTTTCCCAGTGCGCCGAAACGCAGAGGATCGCGCGCGGGCGCGGCAGTCGCGTGCCCAGTGAATGCCATGCGCGCGACCACAGGTTGTCCTCGATCGCATTCATCGGCGAACCGTGGCCGAGGAACAGCACGGGCATCGTCATCGCTGCGGGCTCTTGGAGGCGGAGCGTGTCATCCTATCGCGACTCGACAATGCCCATTCAGGACGGAACATTCCATGCAGGCCTATCTCTGGATCAAGACGTTTCATCTGGTGTTCGTGATCGCATGGATGGCGACGGTGTTCTATCTGCCGCGGATACTCGTCAACATCGCCGAAGTCGGCGACGTGCCTGCGGTGCGCGAACGGCTCGTGCTGATGGGCCGGCGGTTGTACCGCTTCGGCCACATCATGTTAGGGATCGCACTGCTGCTTGGACTCGTGCTGTGGCTGGGTTACCGGATGTTCGCGGACTTTCCGACGATGGTCGCGCCCGGCACCGGCTGGATGCACGCCAAGCTGACGCTGGTCGCGCTGATGTTGGCGTACTTCGTTGTCTGCGGGCGCTGGCTGAAAAGCGTCGACAAGGGCCGCGCGCTGCCATCGGCCAAGGCGATGCGCTGGATCAACGAAGTGCCGGTGTTCGCGCTGATCGCGGTCGTTTATCTGGTGCTTGCGAAGCCGTTCTGATCGTTGATGCTGCCTTGCGTCGGGTAGAGCAGTCTGAAGGCCGCTCTACCTGAACTCCGCCGGGGTCGGCAATTCCACCGGCACGCCGTCCACGTTGCACAGTTTCGCCGCGCACAGACGTTCGCGCAGCGCGGGTGTGGCCTGCAGCAGGATGTGGAAGATCGCGTTCTGCTCGATCGTGCCGCGCACCGCATCCGCGCCCGGGCCGCGCGCCCAGATGCCGACATCGTCGCCGCCGTGGGTTTCGTTCGACAGCGGGACGATCGATTCCTGCATGTAGTCGGGATCTTCGGTATCGATATCGCTCAGGTCCGGGCGACCGTCTTTCGCTTCCTGATAACCGCTCACCTCGTGCAGGAACCGCTTCGGCCCTTCAGGCTGCTGATCGGTGGCGCCGACGTGACCGGGGCCGTTGGCGTAACCCAGGGTGGTGTAGGGCAGACCGGTGGCGTCGTTGGCGTATCCGCTCGGGTTGCTCCCTTCGCCGCTGCTGCCCTTGACCTTGCCGAGAATCGCGTTGCCGCGCACCGGGTAGCCGGCGAAGGTCAGGGTGTGCGCGTGATCGGCGGTGACCAGGATCAGCGTGTCATCGGCCGAAGTCATCGAGGCCGCCACTGCGACCGCTTCGCTCAGCGCGATCGCGTCGGTGAGTGCGCGGTAGGCGTTGCCGGAATGATGGGCGTGATCGATGCGACCGCCTTCGACCAGCAGCACGTAGCCCTGCGGATCCTCGCGCAGGCGTTCGATCGCGCTGCGGGTCATCTCCGCCAGTGACGGCTCGCCGGCACGGTCTTTCGGCCGGTCGTGTTCGTACTGCATGTGGCTGGGCTCGAACAGCGCCAGCAGTGGCCCGGTTTTCGGCGCGGCTGCGAACTGCGCCGCGTTCCAGACGTAGGTGCCGGCCGGATGACGCTGCTTCCATTCGGACGCCAGATCGCGGCCGTCCAGGCGCAGGCCGACCTTGTCGTCGTATTCGGGATCGCGTTCGGTCGCCGGGAAGAAATTCGCGCGACCGCCGCCCATCAGCACATCGGGGCCAAGGCCGTACGGAGATTCGACGAATTGCCGCGCGATATCGGCGCAGCCGGCGTCGATCGCGGCCGAGGACAGCTCTGCATCGTTTTCCCAGTTGCGGTCGGGCGAATGGGTGAAGGTCGCGCCCGGGGTGGCGTGGGTGACCCGGGTGGTGGTGACCACGCCGGTCGCGAGGCCGGTGCTGGCGGCCAGCTCCCACAGGCTCAGCATCGGCGAGCGCAGTGCGCCGGCGCAGTCGCCTCGCTCGGCGTCCTGGCCGATGCTCAGCACGCCGGCGCGGGTCTTCACGCCGGTGGCCATCGCCGACATCGTGCCGGCCGAGTCCGGCGTCTGGCTGTCGGTGTTGTAGGTCTTGCTCAGCGCGGTGTGCGGGAAGGCCTCCCAGCTCAGCATGTTCTCCTCGCCGGAGCCGCCCTTGCGCTGACCATCGAGGATCCGCGCTGCCGCGACGGTGGTCAGGCTCATGCCGTCGCCGACGAACAGGATCGCGTTCTTCGCCTTGCCGCCGGTTGCGCCGCGCGATGCCGCCTGCGCCGCGCCGGCCCGGAACCACCATGCAGGCGTTTCGCCGCCGGGGCGCTGGATCTGTGGAACATCGATCGGAGCGACCCTTGCCGAAGCGCGCGGAGCGGCGACCGGGACCGTGGTGCAGGACGTGGCCGCGAGGGTACAGGCGAAGGCGAGCAGGGCGTGACGGAAGGACATGGGCGCGGTGGTTTGGCCGAAAGCAGCGATTATGCCCGCCCGACGTTGCAATCGTGGAATGCGCTCATGCCGCATCCGGCCTCGCGGGGTCCGCCGGGCTCCGCTATCGTGCGTGATCGATTCACAGGCGCACGCCGCGCCGGAGACCGCACATGGGTTTGATCTCGGCCTGGTTCCGCATCCCGTTCTGGGCCCGCGTGCTTGCCGGCTTCGTGCTGGGCGGGATCGCCGGAAAACTGATGGGGCCCACGGCCGACACCTGGTTCGGCCCGCTCGGCGATCTCTACGTCACCCTGATCAAGATGATCGCGGTGCCGCTGGTGTTCTTCGCGGTGATCAACGCGGTGGCCTCGCTGCACGGGCAGAAGTCGATGGCTGCGCTGGGCGGCCGCACTTTCCTGTGGTTCGCGATCACCGCGGTCCTCGCGGTGGGTGTAGGTCTCGCGGTCGGCACCGTCATGCAGCCGGGCATGGTGCAGATACCGCTGATGGTCGATCCCGACTACGTGCCGAAAGACGTGCCCAGCGTCGTGCAGGTTTTGTTGAACGTAGTGCCGGCGAATCCCTTCCAGGCGTTGACCGGGATCGGCGCGGTCAAGAACGCGGCGGGCGAAACCGTGCTCGCGGCGGGCAAGGGCTCGATCCTGCCGGTGATTTTCTTCGCCGGATTGATCGGTTTCGCGATGGTGAAGTTGGGCGAGAAAGTCGCGCTGGCGCGCAAACTCGTCGGCGAAGTCAGCGAGATCACGATCCAGCTCACCCGCTTCGTGCTGGAGATGACGCCGATCGGCACCTTCGGCCTGATCGCCTCGCTGGTCGGCGCCTATGGATTCGAGAAACTGCTGCCGCTGGGCAGTTTCGTGCTGGCGCTGTATGTCGCCTGCGCGATCCACATCTTCGTCGTCTACGGCGGTCTACTGATGGCGCACGGTTTGAACCCGTTGAAATTCTTCCGTGGCGCCGCGCCCGGCATGCAGGTGGCGTTCGTCAGTTCGTCGAGTTTCGCTTCGCTGCCGTCGTCGCTGCGCAGCGTCACCCACAACCTCGGTGTGAACAAAGACTACGCCGCGTTCGCGGTGCCGCTGGGTGCGACCATCAAGATGGACGGCTGCGGCGCGATCTACCCGGCGCTGTGCGCGGTGTTCATCGCCCAATACACCGGCACGCCGCTCACGCCCGAGCAATATCTCATCGTGCTGATCGCCTCGGTCCTCGGCAGCTTCGGAACCGCAGGCGTTCCCGGTACCGCCGTGGTGATGGCCACCGTCGTGCTCAGCGCCGCCGGTTTGCCGCTGGAAGTCATCGGCTACCTCTACGCCATCGACCGCATCCTCGACATGATGCGCACCATGATCAACGTCACCGGGCAGATGCTTGTGCCAGTGCTCGTCGCCAAGGAAACGGGATTGCTGGATCGCGAGATCTACGAGCGCGCGCCGACCAATGTCGGCCTCGAAGAGGTTGCATAGGGCGGGCCCTGGCCCGCCGGCTTCTTCCGCGAGCGGCGCCCGACCGAAAGCCGGGCGCCGCGCCAAACGCATTACGGACAGGGGCCGAATTCAACGGTTTCCGAGTTCAGAGTGCGAGTGCCTGCACGATAGGCACCACGTGTGCAGCTGTATCCGATGATGCCGACATAGTTCCCGTCGTCATCGTAAAACACCGTCTCGAACGCCTCTCGCGGATAGGTCGACGCAATGGTAGTGCCGCCGAGCACAGACGACGCAAGTGCGGAAAACAGCAGCGCTTTCGCGAACGTACGATTCATTTCTGACTCCTTGAAATGAGAAGAGACCACGACGTTGTGGCCAGTGATGGGATATCACCAATTCCTGCTGGTGTTTGTGATGTCTGGTCCATTATCTTGTCTGGCCAATCTCCGGTTGAGAAGCCACTCCTTCTGATTTGTGGCAACAAGCCGGTAAGGCGTGCCTTGGCCCGCTGTTACGGCGTTCTCGATCGCACCGCAGAATGATCGAAACGGCTTTCGATCATCGGGACTTTCAATGCACAGATTGCAACGGCGGGCCAGGCCCGTCCTACGATTTCATCTTGAATAAATTGCGCAGCGCCAGCGCGAACAAAAACGTCATCACCAGCGTCACGATCTTGTGGCCGATTTCCAGCAGCACCGCTGCGACCGCGATCCACCCATGTTCACCGAACAGTGGCGCCCGAAGTTCGGTCTGCATTTTGTCCAGGCCCGGCACGGGAGCGACGCTAGCTAGGGTGTACTTAACAAGGCTTGGATTTCTTTTTGAATCCAACACCATATCTTTATCTTTCTGAATGGCTGATTGAATGCATTCTGGGTCTTTTGTGCACGCATTAGCGAGCAAGATATGGCCTGTGGCAAATAGTAGAGAGAACGCTATGAGTCCTTGGATGGGACGCCATAGACTGAAGCCATAATTTGAAAATAATTCATAAAGTTTCGATACCCAGCGTCTACCCAGGCTGAGGCTTTTATGTTCGGCTTTCATTTCAAGCAAGTAGAATTTCTGTTCCTCTCGTGTCGCTTTGAATTGCTCCATGGCGACCTTGAGTGTTCTATAAGCTCTTGCGGCTTCCGGGCTTGGCGCGGTGAGAAATTCTGCGCCTTCAAAAATTGTATTTTGATGTAGTTTGCATCCGTGGAATACAGGTGGTTCGTAAAATTTTGTGGGCGGATATATTTGGTTGACTAGGAACCCAGATCCTTTTGAATTCAATGTTGGCGTTGAGATAATGCTGTCTCTGCGGCCGAAATCAGTTTTTCCAATGAATTTTCTGTTGCTAAAGATAATCGTACTTCTAATTATGGCTCCTGAAAAATATATATATTTAATTTCCAGTTCTTTTTTATCAGAAAATTCTGAGCTGCATGAAAAATTCGCATTCTTATAAAAAATTGTTGCTTCAAAATCTGCTTCTTTGCTGAATTCTGCATTTTTAAAAGATATTTCTTCTTTTTCTTCTGTTGAATCACCCCACAGCTTTCCTTGCCGAAAAGATTGATCCCTTCCAAATTTGCAGTGGCAGAAATCTGCTCTTTCTCGAAACCAGGCGGATGCAAAATTTACGTCATCAAACTCCGCGTTTCTCATTAATGCCTGACCATTAAATTGAGATTCTGAAAAATCTGTACTGCCGTAGAATTTTCCGTTCTCGAAATCAGCCCCTATAGAAAAAGTAGCGTCGTAAAAGCTGGTATTCGCTCTGAATTCAACTCCTTTAAATTTTGCTTTACCCTTTGTTTTAATTTTCTTGAATGATGATTTTCCTTTAAATAAAGATTCATTAAAAGAAAAATTTTTTTCAAATACGCATGATGAAAAATCGGCAGAATAAAAAACACACCTTTCAAAAGAAACTGAGCCAAAAATAGTGTTCCGAAAATTGATTTTTTTATTTTTTTCGCCTGAAAAATCGAACCCGCTAAAATCATAACGACGGCTTTTAAGGTCAAGATTACTGAGGTCTACGTCTGAGTCTGGATATTCTTTTCTCCAAGCATTCCATAATGTGCTGCCGTGTGTTTGCAAGGATAAAAATCCTAGACTAGTAGGGCTGTGAGGTGTTCCATGTGATTTATCTGAAGAGAATATTTCATCAATTCTTCTTAGTAAAGATTCATGTTCTGCGTTATTTTTTTCAGCAGATGGTCCTGCTCCATAATATCTTTGTGTATCTTTCCCCCTGTCTGTTTCCATTCGTGATTTCCCCTGTTTCGCTATTTCTTGGGTGTTCCGTATTTTTGCAAGATAAATATTGGATCGTCGATGATATGTTTCATGTCGACATCAATTGCTGTGCCAAATCGCTGATTTCCTAATTGCGATGAGTTTCAAAAAATACAAGTCGGTGTTGAATTGATCTCTGTCCAGCAAATTAAGCCTCACCTCGGCAACGTCTTCTCCCGCCTCCCCGCCAACCGCGCCGCAACCAACCCCACCGGAATCGGCAACACCAACCCCAGCGTAGACACCCATCCCGGATGATCCGGCACGATCATGATCATCCCGGCCACGCCCGCCATCACGAACATTGCAACCGCGATCGCGGCGGCGCGCGCGTGGCGGGCGATGCGCGCGGCGACCCAGCCGCCGGTGAAGCTGCCGCCGGCCCACGCGACCACCAGCATCACGAGCGCGCCGGTGGGCGCGGCGGCGATGATCATCTGCAGGTGTTCGGGGTTCTGCGGGTCCAGGCCGGCGGGCGGCGGGAACATTGCGTGACCAAGGAATTCGAGTGCGGCGACGGTCAACCACATCGTCACCAATCCGACCAGCATGCCGAGAATCGTGCGCCCCATCGTCGTTGTCCCCATTCCATCGATCCGGTAGCGAAGAATGTGCCTGCTGCGGCACGCCCGCAAGCGGGCAGGGGCTCAAGCAGCCCAGGCTGTCGCCGCGTGGGCGAACCCCCAAAAGCGAAAGGCCGCTTTCGCGGCCTTTGCGGAGAACCCTGGGCGCTGCGTGCGCTTACTGCGCGGCGACCCGACGGGCCTGGAAGAACTTCTGGCTCCAGTAGCCGGTGGCGAGGTTGGCCACTTCCACGTCCTTGCCGGTACGCGGGGCGTGGACGAACTGGCCGTTGCCGATATAGATGCCGACATGGTCGACATGCTTGCCGCGGCGGCTGAAGAACACCAGGTCGCCTTCGACCAGCGCGTTGGGGTCGCGGATCAGCTGGCCGACGTTCGCCATGTCGCGCGAGATGCGCGGCAGCTCGATGCCGAGGCTGTGGCGGAACACGTAGCCGACCAGACCGCTGCAGTCGAAGCCGCGCTCGGGGCTGGTGCCACCCCAGCGGTAGGGCGTGCCGAGCAGCGCCAGCGCGCGCTTCAGCATGGTCTTGATGGGGCCTTCGGTCGGCGCGGCGGGCAATTCTTCGGTGCTTTCGCCCGGAATCTGCGCGGTTTCGAAGATGTTGCGGACGTCCTTGGCGAACATCATGCTGCGGCCGGGCAGGGACAGCGGGCCGTGCAGGGTGGCGTCGCCGATCGGGGCGAGCAGGCCGAGTTCGAGAGGGTCTAGCGTTGTCGGAGCCTCGGCGCGCTGCTGCGCGAATGCCGGGAGGCTGCCGATGGCGAGCATGCCGGCAACGAGATAACGGGCTTGACCGCGGATGAGGCGGTGGATGGCGGAAGAGCGGCCGGAGCCTTGGGCTTGGGTCGTCACGCGTCATGCACTTTGCGGAAAGGAGGAAGGATAGTGCCCGACCGTGGCCGCGAGGGGGTTCAGATTTCGTTAGACCCGAGCCGGAAAAGGTGACCAGAGTCCCGAAACGGGACATCCATACCCGGGCGTAGGTCAGTCGAGGACCCGTTTGGCCCCGGTGTAGTGGTCCCGCCAGTAGGCGCCGTCGAGGCGATCCAGCCGGACCGTACCGCCGGTGCGCGGGGCGTGGACGAAGCGACCTTCGCCGACGTAGATGCCCACGTGGCTGATCTCGCCGCCGCTGCCGAAGAACACCAGATCGGCCGGGGCCAGACGACTGGTGGCGATCTTCGGGCCCTGCATCGCCGCCAGCTCACGCGAGGTGCGCGGCAGGCGCAGGTCGAGCATGTCGTGGAAGACGTAGTTGACCAGCCCGCTGCAGTCGAAGCCGGTGTCCGGGGTGTTGCCGCCGTAGCGGTAGGGCGTCCCGACCAGCCCGATCGCCCGCATCAGCACCGCGTTGGCGGCGGCGGGGTCGTTCGGTTGGCTGCCGGACCAGTCGCGGGACGGCGGCGGTTGCTGGCGCACGGTGTCCGGTTTGCCGCAGCCGGCCAGCGCGAGCGCCATCAGCAGCGCGGCGACGACCGCCCGCTGCGCCAATGGCGCCGAAGCGGTGGAGCACGGATAATGCGCGGCCTTCACGGCGGCCATCTTGGCCGCATCGCCGGGTGGCGATCAAGCCGCTGATGTCGCCGCCCTTCTCCAGACCTTCCCGAGCCAGACCCATGAAAATCGAAAAAGACTGCGTTGTCCGTTTCCACTACACCGTCGGCGAAGTCGGCCAGCCCGCCACCGAAAGCTCGCAGGGCGCGGAACCGCTGGCGATCATGATCGGCCACGGCAACATCATCCCGGGTCTGGAGAATGCGATGCACGGCCGCGAAGCCGGCGAGAGCTTCGCCGTCGATGTGCCCGCCGCCGAAGCCTACGGCGAGCGTCGCGAAGGGTTGACCCAGCGCATCGCGAAGAAGCATTTCGGCGACCAGCGTCTGCTGCCGGGCATGCAGGTCGTGCTGCAGACCGAATACGGCCCGCGCGCGGTCACCATCGAGAAGGTCGGCATGAGTGTGGTCGATGTCGATCTGAATCATCCGATGGCCGGCAAGTCCCTGCATTTCGACATCGAAGTGGTCGAAGTGCGCGCGGCCAGCCCCGAAGAGCTGGAGCACGGTCACGTGCACGGCGACGGCGGTCATCACCACTGAGGTTCGCAGCGGATCTGCTGGAACGAATCTGCTGGAACGAAACCGACGGCCCGCGAAAGCGGGCCGTTCGCGTTCCGGACCCGTGGCCGCGCCGATCGCGACGCCGCTACACTGTGGCCATGGAACAGCAATACGACGTACTCATCGTGGGCGGCGGCGTCAGCGGTCTGGCTGCGGCGCTGGCACTGCTCGAAGCCGGGCGCGGCGTGCGCGTGATCGAGGCCAATGCCATCGGCAGCGGCGCTTCGCACGGCAACTGCGGCACCATCACGCCCAGCCATGCGCCGCCGCTGGCCGCGCCCGGCGTGGTGCTGAAGGCGCTGAAGTGGACGCTGACGGCGGACGCGCCGCTGTACATCCCACCGCGTTTCGATCCCCTGCTGTGGGGATGGCTGCTGGGGTTCGCCGCGCGCTGCAATGTCCGCGACTGGGAGGCCAGCGCGCACGGCAAATTCGCGCTGCTCGATGATTCCCGGCGCCGGCTCGCCGACTGGGTGCAGCGCTTCGGACTGCAGTGCGAATTCGTCGAATCCGGCGAGGATTACGTCTTCCGCAATGCCCGCGCCTTCGCGCACGGCCAGCACGAGCTTCCGCTGCTGCGCGAGCTGGGCGTGGCGGTGGAGGCGATCGACGGGGCCGCGTACGAACAGCAGGAGCCGGCGCTGAAGCCGGGCGTGGCCGGCGCCTTGCGCTTCAGTGGCGACGCCTCGCTGCGACCGGACCGCTATCTCGCCGAGTTGGCGCGCGCGGTCCGCGAACGCGGCGGCGAGATCGTCGAACACTGCGCCCTGCACGGGCTGCGCGAAGACCGCGAGGGCGTGCTCGCCCACACCGTCCACGGCACGATGCGCGCGCGCAATGCGGTGCTGGCGCTGGGCGCATGGTCGGCGAAGTCCGCCGACGCACTGGGCATGCCGTGGATGAAGAAGATCATCCAGCCCGGCAAGGGGTATTCGATCACCTATCGCGCACCCGAGCGCGTGCCGAAGCGCCCGCTGGTGCTGCGCGAGCGCTCGGTCTGCGTCACCTCGTGGGGCGATGGCTACCGTCTCGGCAGCACGATGGAATTCTCCGGCTTCGACGAGACCCTCAATGCGCGGCGTCTCGGTGCCTTGGAGCGCGGCGCGCGCGAGTATCTGCACGATCCCGTCGGCCCCGAAGTGCGCGAGCAGTGGTACGGCTGGCGGCCGATGAGTCGCGACGACATGCCGCTGATCGGCCGCGCGCCCGGTTGCCGTCGCACCTGGCTGAACACCGGTCACGGCATGATGGGGGTGGGCATGAGCGCCGGCAGCGCGCAGCTGCTGGCCGATCTGATGGCCGGGCGCGTCCCGGCGATCGACGCCGCACCGTATCGGCCCGAGCGCTTCGCATGAGCGGATCGACGGCGCTGTCCGCCGCCTATCCGTTGCTGGCCGAGTTGCCGGAGTCATTGCAGCACGAGGTGTTGGCGCAGGCGGCGATGCACGCCTTCCGCGACGGTAGCCGGATCTTCAGCGAAGGCCAGCACTGCGGCGGCCTGCCGCTGGTGCTGCAGGGCGGGATCAAGGTGTTCAAGCGGTCCGAGTCCGGGCGTGAAATCGTGCTGTACCGGGTCGGGCGCGGCGAGACCTGCATTCTCACGTCGAGCTGTCTGCTGGGCGGTACCGACTACAGCGCGGAGGGCGTGGCCGAGGGCGCGCTGCAGATGGCGATCCTGCCGCCGGAACTCTTCCAGCGGATGATCGCGGAGTCGCCAAGCTTCCGTCACTTCCTGTTCGCGGTGCTCTCCGGCCGGCTGTCCGACCTGATGGAGCGGGTCGAGCGTCTGGCGTTCCATCGTCTCGACCGCCGGCTTGCCGAATTCCTCAACGACCATGCCGGAGCTGGCCTGCAGACGGTGGCGATGACCCACCAGCAGATCGCCGACGAGATCGGCAGCGTGCGCGAGATGGTGACGCGCACGCTCGGCCAGTTGGCGGAGCAGGGCCTGGTCGAACTGTCGCGCGCCGGGGTGCGGATCGCCGATGCCGAAGGACTGCATGCGCTGGCGCAGGGCGCGCTCTCGTCCGCCGACAGACTGGCCGGTGATAAAGGTCACTGAGTCTGCGGCGCGCGCGGCGTACCTTGGCGCCATTCCCGCCGCACTGTTGGAGAGTCCCATGAAGAAGAATGTCGGTTCCGCGGACAAGATCGTCCGCATCGTCCTCGGCCTCGGTCTGCTGAGCCTGCTGTTCCTGCTCGAAGCGCCGATGAAGTATTTCGGCCTGATCGGCATCGTCCCGCTGTTCACCGCACTGATGGGCTGGTGCCCGCTGTACACGCTGCTCGGCGTGAACACCTGCAAGGTCAAAGCGTAGTCGCCGACGGCGATCGGCGTCACGCCATCGACATTCATGCGGCTACACTGGCCGCATGAATGTGTTCGACCTGCATCGCGGCACCGCGCCGCTGTTGATCAGCCTGCCGCACGACGGCAGTGGAATTCCCGCCGCGCTCGCAGCGCGGATGACTCCCGAGGCGCAGCGCGCGCCCGACACCGACTGGCATGTGTCGCGCCTGTATGCGTTCGCACGCGAGCTCGGCGCTTCGATCCTCGTGCCGCGCTGTTCGCGCTATGTCATCGACCTCAATCGTCCGCCGGACGATGTCTCGCTGTATCCCGGACAGAACACCACCGGACTGTGTCCGACGGTGCGGTTTTCCGGCGACCCGGTGTATCTGCCGCATGAAACACCGGCGCCCGATGAGATCCAGGCCCGCATCGACACTTACTGGCGTCCGTACCACGCCGCGCTGCGCGACGAACTCGACCGCCTGCGCGCCGTACACGATCGCGTGCTGCTGTGGGAAGGGCATTCGATCCGCGGCGAGTGTCCGTTCCTGTTCGACGGACGACTGCCGGATCTGAATATTGGCACCGCATCCGGCGCCAGTTGCGCGCCGGATCGACAGTCGCGGATCGAAGCCGCGCTGCGCGCGCAGTCCGGCTACGACTGGGTGATCAACGGTCGTTTCAAGGGCGGTTACATCACCCGCCATTACGGCGATCCGGCTAACGGCATCGATGCGGTGCAATTGGAGATCGCGCAGCGCATCTACATGGACGAGGACTCGTTCGCATACGATGAAACGCTCGCCACGGACGCGCAGCGCGCGATCCGGGCGTTGATCGAAGCCGCGCTGGCATGAGTCCAACGACATGACTGCGCCGGAGGCGGTGACCGACGATGGCGGCGGCATCGCTGCACAGACATCGGATTCGACATCGGCCGTTGCTGCGATTCCGCACAGACTCGATCTGGTTGGCGTGCTGCTGGTCGCGTTCGGTGCGGTCGCGTTCTCGGGCAAAGCCATCATCGTGAAGCTGGGGTTCCGGCTCGGCGCCGATGCCATCACCCTGCTCGCGCTGCGCATGGCGGTGGCGCTGCCGTTGTTCCTGCTGATCGGTGTCTGGGCCGCGCGCCGCGCGCCGCCATTGGCGCGCGGCGACCGCTGGCGCATCGTTGCGCTCGGCGTCTGCGGCTACTACCTCGCGAGCCTGTTCGATTTTCTCGGGCTCGCCTATATTTCGGCGACGCTCGAACGGGTGATCCTGTATCTCACGCCGACATTCGTGCTGCTGCTGGGCGCGCTGCTCGCGCAACGACGGCCCACGCGACGTCAGCTCGTCGCACTCGCGATCAGCTATGCCGGCGTGCTGCTGGCGTTCGGCCATGATCTGGGCATCGCTGGCGGCGATGTCGTCCGTGGCGGTCTGCTGGTGCTCGGCAGCGCGGTGTCGTATGCGATCTATCTCTACGGCAGCGGCGAAATCGTCGTGCGGGTCGGCGCAGTGCGGTTGACCGCGTATGCCAGCACCGTCGCGAGCGTGCTGTGCATCGGCCAGTATCCGTTGCTCGAACCTTCGGGTTTGCCCGCGTTGCCTGGCGCGGTCTACGGGCTGTCGCTGTTGAACGGAACGGTGTGCACGGTGTTGCCGGTGCTGGCGACGATGATTGGTGTCCGGCGCATCGGCTCCGGGCCGGCATCGCAGATCGGCATGATCGGGCCGGTTTCGACCATCGTGCTGAGTCTGCTGATCCTGCATGAGCCGATGGGTCCCTGGCAGATCGCCGGAACGTTGCTGGTGGTGGTGGGCGTGCTGTCGATGTCGCGTTCGAAGATTTAGCGTCTATTCGATTCAAGCGAGACCACTCCCTCCCTTTCGCATCGCGAAGGGGAGGGTTGGGGAGGGGTTGATCGCAGCGGAAAGCCCCCCTCCCGACCTCCCCCTGCGCTGCGCGCAATGGGAGGAGACAAACAGTGCAGCGCTGGATCAACGCGGACGCACGGCGCCGATATCGACGATCGTTTCGCCGCGCACATCGACCTGCAGATTGCGGCGTCCGCGCTCTTCGTCGATCGACCATGGCAGCGGCAGGTTGTCGGCGACGGCTTCGAGCGTGTGCGCGCCGACCGCGACCCGATCGAACACGAACCGGCCCTGATCGTCGGTGTGCACGCTGTAGCGGCCGTCGAGCACGATGCTGATGTTCGCGACCGGCTGCTCGGAGGCGGAGCGCACGCCGTCGTTGTTGTCGTCGAGAAACACACTGCCGGCGATGCGTCCCGTCGCGGCATCCGGCGGGCCGCCCAGCACTTGCCGCGCGCGACCCGCAGTGTAGTCGTAGCGCAGGCTGACATGGACCGAGCGGTCGTGCGGCAGCGTTCCGAACACCGGCTGGTTGGTCAATGGATCGAGCGCGAACGGCGAGCGCTGCGCACTGCGGCTCTCGCTGAGATTGCCGAGCAGGGTCCAGCGCGATGCGAGTCGCCAACGCCAGCCCAGATTCAGATCGAGACCCTGAGACGCATCGTCGTCCTGACTGCGGCTCCAGCGGACCGTGCCGTCGAGCGAAATATCGTCGGTCAGATCGAAGCCGCCATAGGCCGCGAGCGACAGCGTGCGACTGGTGCGCGACTGGCCGTTTGCCAACTCGCCGATGCCGGCCGACACCGACAAACGCGAACCTTCGCGCATCCGCAGCGCGTGATCGACCAGCACCTGCCAGCTGTCGGCATTGTGCTGGTCGTGCGTACGATCGTACTGCAGCCGGGTCTGGCCCCAGCGCGATTGCGCGTCGAGAAACAGCTGCAGCGCCTGCGCGCTGTCGTCGGCGCTGTCGCTGCGGCTGTCGCGCGCGGACAGTCCGCCGCCGTAACCCAGTCGCGCGCTTGCCTGATAGCGCAGAAAACTGTTGCCGTACCAGCCGTCGAAGCCGCTGCCGGAAATCGAATCGATGCGATCGATGCCGGCATTCCAGCTCCAGCGCGCACGGTTGAAATCCAGACGGTAGTAACCGCCACGGACATCGTTGTTGATCGGCCACGCGCCCCAGGCCAGCTCCGGTTCGAGATGGAATGCACCGTAGCGATGGGTGAAGCGACCGCGATCGGCGCGCGCGTCGATCCATGCGCCGGCCGCCTGCGCGGCATCGGTGTCGCTGGTCTGCAGATGCACGGCGACGGTGTCGTGCGTGCCCTGCCAGCGGTTGCCGAACAGCAGCGCGCGCGTGGCGGTGTTCTGGAAGCCGGGCAGGCCCTGATCGTCGGGAACGATACGGCCATCGGTGATCAGCAGCGATGCCGCGCCGGTCCAGCGCTTCGACCACGCCCACTGCGCACCGACGGTCGCCACCGAGCCGTCGCTGGTGTCGAAGCCGCTCAATCGCGTGCCGTTGTACGAGCCGCCGCGACCGACAGCGGCCTGCAGTTGCAACCCGCGCGCGCGCTGCTGCCATTCGCTGCTGGCGCCGAGCATCGGCACGCTCGGCAGGAAGAAACGATACTGATCGCGCAACATTGCCGGCATCGGCGTATTCAACACGCCGATGCCGTTGTTCACCGACCAGCCGCCCGGCATGGCCAGGCCGCGTTGCCACAGCGTGGCGCTGCCGCGCCAGCGCTCGCCGCCGTCGCGCGCGCGATCGCTGCGGAACACCAGCGCCTCTGCGGAAAGCGTGCCGAACGCATCGGTGTCCCAGAAACCACCGAATCCCGCGCCGAGTTCGACGCTGCGCTCGCCCGCGAAACGGCTGCGGTGCGCGATCAGTTCGACATGCACGGCGCGCGGTGCGCCCGACGTGTTCTGCTCGTCCTCATCCACGGGCAACGGCGCGAGCCTTTCCGGCAGGATGATCCGGTCGCGGTAGAGCGTTGTGGTGTCGCTGCCGCCCGTCGGCGGCGCGCCGAGTTCGGTGAAAGGGTCGTAGCTCGGATCGTAGTCCGGATCGAAACCGGCGTCTTCGACCGTGCCGCCGTTCGGATCCGCACCGGAAGACCCGGCAGCGAAGCTCTGCGCGGAGATCAGCGCGAGGGCGACCGCGAGCGCCAGCTGTCTTGGCGCAAGTCGGCAAGCTGCGGAGCTTCCTTGCGTCCTGATCATCGGCTCAGGGTGGTCTCGATATCCAGCCGCTGGCTGCCCGAATCGAGCCGGCCCTTGATCCGCAGCGGATACACGATCGCAGGCGTCTGCGCGCTGTCGCCCTCGGCCTGCGGATACAGCGGAATGTCGCGGGTCGCGCCAACCAGAATGGGACTGTTGTCGGGCACCAGCACGATTCGTGTTCCTGCTGCGTCGACGGCCGCGAGATAGCCTTCCAGGCGGCCGTGCATGTCGCCGAGATTGCGCACGCGCAGCATCGGCAACGTCTGTCCCTGCACGCTGGCGCTGCGGGTTTCGAGCACTTCCAGGCGCGGCGCGGCATCGCCGATCGCCAGATAGACGATCACGCCGATCCGTCCGCTGACCGGCAGCGGCACATTGCCGCGCGGCGGCTGCGGTTCGCCCTCGATCATGATCGCGAACCGGCATTCGCCTCGCGGCGTACCGGCCGGCACCGCGACTTCAAAGCGGTAGCGGCGCTTGCCGTTGCCTTTCACGGTGATCTCGCCGGCTTCGATGCCGACCCATGGCCGGCAACTGCCCTCGGACAGCGCCTGCGAAAACACCGGTCCGCCCTGCGCATCCAGGGTCCAGTCGGCGGTCTGCACGGTGTAGCGCGAGGCTTTCGTCGAGGTGTTGTTGATTTCGATGACGTTGCGGTAGATCTCACCGGCTTTCGCGCGGTCTTCAAAGCGCGGCGGCGTGACCACGACCGCGAATTCCTGCGCAGCTGCGGGCGTGGGCAGCAGTGCGGAGGCGAACGCGACGACGATCAGCGCGAACACGCAGCGCAGACGGAAGAATGTGATCACGGAGACTCCAGTTCGATCTCGAACGCGAAGGTCAGATCCTGCGGCCGCAGCACGCGGTTGCCATCGGCCTGGATCGTCATGCGGAAGGTGTCTTCCAGCCGGTCGGTCTGGATCGGTCCGGCATACACCAGGGTGCGGCCGCCGTCGCGCAGCGCGCCGGGCAACAGCGGGCCGTTGGCGGTCCAGCGCACGTCCACCGGACCGATCGGCTGCGACGGCAGCGTCTGGTAGATGCGGGCGCGGCGTCCGCGCCAAGGCGACACGTCCAGCCGGACCAGCACCACGACCTGACCGGTCATGGTCGATGCCTGTCCGGGCTGCGGCACCAGCGTATTCCAGCGCATCTTGACCGGCCCGGCCTCCAGCACGTGGCTGGCGCTGTCGTCGACCGGAAAGGTCTGTGCGGCGACGGGTGACGTAAACAGCACTGCGACAAGCAGCAACAGCACGCTGCGGATCATGGTGTCGCCAGGGTGTAGGTGACGCGCGCGTTGTAGGTGCCGGCGGCGACGATCGCATCGTTGCCATAGCGGAAGGTGTGGCAGCTCTCGTTCCAGGTGTTGCGCAGCAGCGTCGCGAGCGTCTGTGTGCCGCCGGTGAAGGTGCCGGCCGGAATCGGCTGCGCGCCGGCGTCTCCATTGCCGCTGCTGGTCCAACTGATCTGGCTGATCGGAATGGTGTTGCCGCCAGCGCTGGTCAATGTGGCGGGCGATGTCGCGCGAAGCGTCGCACTCTGATTCGCGGTGGTGGGCAAGCGGAAGAACGCACTGATGTAGACCTGCCCGGTGTTGCAGAAGGCGAAGCCGTCCCAGTCGCTGGTGAGCCGACCGGTGCCGGTCATCGTCTGGTCGACGGTGTTGCCGACGACGTTCGCGGGCACCGTGACGCTGACCAGATTGACCGTGGTGTTGGCGGCTGGCGTACCGCCGGCGTTGTAATTGCCGCCGCTGATGCTGCCGTCGCCGACGCGCAGATAGGCGGCCTTGGTGCCGGTGCCGATGGTGACGGTGTAGGCGCAGGCCTGGCCGATACAGATGCAGGCCAGCACGAGCGACAGCAGCATGCGTGATGCGATGCGGATGCGCGGAAAACAGCGGAGACGCAAATCCATGGCGTGATCCTCTCGAACGAAGGGGCTGTCCTGATGGACAGCCCCAGACGAACAGTTCCTGATGAAGCAGGATACGAGGCTGTCTTCGATTACGGCAGCGACGCAGTGTAGGTCACGCGGCCGTTGTTGACGTTCACGCCACCGTAGCTGCCGGCGCCGACGAAGTTGGTGTTGCTGTAGGCGAACGACCAGTTGGCGGTGCGATTGACCACGCGCGTGCCGACGTTCGGCGTGACCGTGATCGCTGCGCTGGTGCCGCCATCGATCAGGGTGGGCACGTTGAGGTTGGGATCGGAACTGGTCGAGAGGATCTCGGCGAACGAGATGTTCTCGCCAGCGCCGTTGTTGAGCTGCCCGAGCGTGGTGCCGGTCAGCGACACATTGCCGTTGTTGCTCTGCAGCAGCACCGGAACGGCGCCGCCGTTGGTGCGGGCGATGTCGGTGCCGTCGCCGACGTTGGCGGCCGGTACCGCGAATTCGACGAGATCGATCGTGGCGCCTGCGCTGCCGACCTGGAAGCGGATGAACTTCGGGATGACCACCCGGAAGTCGAGGCGGGCATTCGCGTTCAGCGTGCCGGCTCCGGTCTGGAAGTCGGATTCGGCATGGGCGGGCATCACGGCAGCCATGGCCAGGCAGAGCAGGCCGGCTGCGCCGAGGGTCTTGTGGGTCTTCAGCATCATGTCATTCCTTGGTGGATGGACTGGGAACACCGCAATCACGTGCCGTGTGGGCCATGCTCGCGAAGGCGTGTGGTACGAAGCGCTCAAGCACGGACCGTGCCATCCGGGCACTGCGGTTTCGCCGTCGAAATAGCGTGATGCCCACACGCAAAAAAGCCTTCGATTCACGCTGTCAATGGCGATTTGTGCCCTCCGGTGTCGCGTTGTGGCAATTCCGATGACGTCAGATGTACGGCTGCAAGCGCCGAATTCCGTACACTCTGCCCGTGCCGGCGACCTCAGCCCGGCAGGGGAATGGGGAATGACCGTATTGCAGATCCTGGCCGTGGTGCTCGCGACCCTTGTCGGCTTCGTCGTGTTGCTGTTGCTTTTGCTGCGTTTCGCGTTGCCCTGGTGGCTGTCGCGGAAGATCGCGGCGATGGCCAATCTGCCGCAGACCGGTATCGCCGCACGCATCACCCTGGTGCCGAACGTCCAGGCCTGGCAGCAGCCAGCGACCGGCGGGCAGGTCGATGCCTTGCTGGCCTTGGGATTCGATGAAGTCGGGCGCTACACCGTGCCGGAAATGCCGACCATGCAACTGTGGGCCGGCGTCCATCCGCAGGACGGTATCGCGGCTGCGGTCTACGATCACGGCAAGATGCCGGTGTTCTTCGATCTGGTACGTGTCTACGAGGATTACGCCACCTGTACCGTCACCACGAACCCCATACACGACCCGGACAATGTTCCGCAGGGCAGCCTGTGCATCGCCGATCCCGCGATGACCGCAGAGGCAGCGCTGGAGACCCTGCGCGCTGAGTCTCGCGCCGGCACGGTGCTGCCGGTGGACGCCGTCAATTTCGACCCGGTCTTCATCGAGCTGTACGCGCGATCGATCGACCACATCCTCTCGAAGAACATGCCGGACGCGGACAAGATGCGGCGCGTCGGCGCGCGCGTCTCCGAGGCCACCGGCACGCCGGTGCCGGAGCTCGACGACAAGCAGATGCAATGGGCGGTCGAGATGGAGCGCGGCAACCGGTTGTCCGCGCTGCAGGAGGCGATCATCGATCGTTTCCTGCAGTCCGGACAGGTCGATGCCCGCGAATGGGAGCGGGTCCGCGACCACGTGGTCGTGGTCCACGATCTGCTGAGTCGCGAAGACGCCGCCGATCTGGCGCGGATGGCGGCCGACTGGGATTCCTCCGGTCCGGTGGTCGATTCGGTATTGGCGCAGACGTTGTCGCCGATCGATACCTTCGAACATATCGCTGTGCTGCTGCCCGAAGCGCAGCGGCTTCGCCTGCTGGGCGAAGTCGATCACCCGCTGTATTCGCAGCTGTATGTCGCGAATGTCTAACCGGTAAAGTCGTTTCAGCGGTTCCCTGCGGCGAGAGACTGCAGCTTCAATACGGTGGACCAGTTCCGGCTGGTCACGACGTCGCGGAACGCCGGGCCGACGAGCTTGTCGGCGAATGCGCTTTCCAGGATCCCGTCGGGGCACCACAGATAAAGCGCATCCGTGCCTAGAGCGACATGCTCGCTCGTCGCCGCCTTGTCGACCAGCGCCTGCAACGGCTTGCGGTCAGCGCCGGCGGCAATGAAACCCACGAGCATCCGCGACGGATCGTCCATGCGATCGAGAAACGGATTGCCGGCGGCAGCCGCATCGAGTTCGGCGGGCGTCAGGACAAGCGTGTTGGCCGAGACGCCGGTGGTCTGGATCAGCGCAGCGGCGATCCGCTTCGCATTGGTCGCAGCCGAACTGCGGCCGGCATCGAAAACGACATTGCCGCTGTTG
The DNA here is from genome assembly GCA_964523435.1 of uncultured Xanthomonas sp. Taxonomy (GTDB): domain Bacteria; phylum Pseudomonadota; class Gammaproteobacteria; order Xanthomonadales; family Xanthomonadaceae; genus Lysobacter_I. The sequence goes on along the minus strand of CAZGBA010000039.1, from coordinate 5,172 downwards.
AGCAGAGTCTGGACATCCTTGAATCCGATCGCCTGAAACATCGTGCGCAGATCCGCCATCGCAACGCGTTTGGCCTTGCCGACGTTGATGCCGCGGAACAGCGCGATCTGGATCGCCATGAATCAGACCTCCAGTGTCGCCGCGCCACGAAGACCATGCAGTTGCGTCGAGGTGTGTGCCGTCGCAACGGCTGGAGGCAGTGAAATAACCACTCAGACTTCCTGCGTCGCAAGATCGCCCGCGCCATGCGGGAAATTCAGCGGCGGTGCCATGCGTGCCGTCGCAACGGCTGGCAGCAATGAATAGCCACGTCAGACCTCCAGAGTCGCCAGGTCGCCCTTGGTCTCCAGCCACGTTTTCCGATCCGAAGCCCGCTTCTTCGCGAGCAGCATGTCCATCAGCGCATGGGTTTCGCTGCCGCCGTCGACGGTGAGCTGCACCAGCCGACGCGTATCGGGATGGATCGCCGATTCGCGCAGCTGCTGCGGATTCATTTCGCCCAGACCCTTGAAGCGGGTGACATTGACCGCGCCGCCGAAACCTTTCGTATTCGCGGCCTTTTCGCGCTCGATCTTCTCCAGCAGGATGCGCTTTTCTTCATCGTCAAGCGCGTAGAACACCTGCTTGCCCACGTCGACGCGGAACAGCGGCGGCATCGCCACGAAGATGTTGCCGGCGGTGACCAGCGCCGGAAAATGTTTCAGGAACAGCGCCGACAGCAGCGTCGCGATGTGCAGACCGTCGGAGTCGGCGTCGGCGAGGATCACCACCTTGCCGTAGCGCAGTCCGCTGATGTCGTCCTTGCCGGGGTCACAGCCGATCGCCACCGCGAGGTCGTGCACTTCCTGCGAGGCGAGCACGCTGCCGGAAGCGACTTCCCAGGTGTTGAGGATCTTGCCGCGCAGCGGAAGAATCGCCTGGAAATCCTTGTCGCGCGCCTGTCTGGCCGAACCGCCGGCGGAGTCGCCCTCGACCAGAAACAGTTCGGTGCGCGACAGGTCTTGGCTGATGCAGTCGGCGAGCTTGCCGGGCAGGGCCGGGCCCTGGGTGACTTTCTTGCGGACGATCTGCTTTTCCGTCTTCAAGCGCGCGGCGGCGCGCTCGATCGCGAGCTGTGCGATTTTTTCGCCGAGCTCGGTATTCGTGTTCAGCCACAGCGAGAATGCGTCGTGCGCGGCGCCTTCGACGAATGCCGCCGCCTGCCGCGACGACAGGCGCTCCTTGGTCTGGCCGCTGAATTGAGGGTCGGTCATCTTCACGCTGAGCACGAAGGCGACGCGGTCCCACACGTCTTCAGGCGCCAGCTTCACGCCGCGCGGCAGCAGATTGCGGAAATCGCAGAATTCCCGCAGCGCGTCGGTGAAGCCGGTGCGCAGACCATTCACATGCGTGCCGTGCTGCGCGGTGGGAATCAGGTTGACGTAGCTTTCCTGGACCAGATCGCCTTCCGGCACCCAGGCGGCGGCCCAGTCGACGATTTCGGAATCCTTCTTCAACTGGCCCACGAACAGATCCGGCGGCAGCGCCTCGCCCGCGCCGAGTTCGCTTTTCAGATAATCGCGCAGGCCGTCTTCGTAGAACCACTGGTCCTTTTCGCCGGTGGCCGCATCGTGCAGGCTCACCGTCAGGCCGGGGCAGAGCACCGCTTTTGCGCGCAGCACGTGGCGCAGATGGCGCAAATTGAATTTCGCGGTGTCGAAATATTTCGGATCGGGCCAGAACCGCAGGCGCGTGCCGGTGTTCTTCTTGCCGACGCTGCCGACGATGTCCAGGTTGGACGCGCGGTTGCCGTCGCGGAAGGCCATCCGGTATTCGTTGCCGTCGCGCTTGATGAACAGCTCGACCTGCTTCGACAGCGCATTGACCACGCTCACGCCGACGCCGTGCAGACCGCCGCTGAAGGTGTAGTTCTTGTTGTTGAACTTGCCGCCCGCGTGCAGGCGGGTCAGGATCAGTTCGACGCCGGAAATTTTTTCCTCGGGATGGATGTCCACCGGCATGCCGCGACCGTCGTCGGAGACTTCGCAACTGCCGTCGGCGTGCAGCACGACCTCGATGCTGCGGGCATGGCCGGCGAGCGCCTCGTCGACCGCGTTGTCGATGACTTCCTGCGCCAGATGGTTCGGACGGGTGGTATCGGTGTACATGCCCGGCCGGCGTTTGACCGGGTCCAGGCCGGAGAGGACTTCGATATCTGCGGCGTTGTAGCGACTGCTCATTGCGATGACGGAACCGTGTGAAGAGGGCGGCAAACGCGGCGCCCGAGGCCGGCGAGCTTGGCGGGACGGCCGCCGGGGGTCAAGCCGTTCAGATCCGGGCATGGCGGGGCAGGGACATTCACCGCGCAGAAGGCCGATCAGCGCTATGGTGCACGGGCTCGCACAAGACCCCGCCGATGTCCGGCGCGCATGCGGGCAGAGCACGGATCATGAGCATTTCCCGCCGTTTCGCACTTGCCCTGTCGCCGCTGGCGCTCGCGGTCGCGTGGCTGGCGCTCGCTGGCCCGGCCGCCGCCCAGTCGCAGACCGATACCCCACCGCAGTCCTCCGAGGACGCCGACAAGGCCAAGGCCGAAGCCGACAAGCGTGCGGCCGAAGCCGAAGCCGCGCGCAAGGCCGAGGCCCGCAAGCCCAAGCGCGACAAAACCAAGGATGACAAAGCCCCCGAGCGCGAGCTCGAGGAAGAAGAGGACATCTGAAGTGCGGCGCTTGCCGGTCGCGCTTCCCGCTCCCTCCACAGACGCCCCGGCCCGACCGGGGCGTTCTTGTTTGCGAAGCTTCTTGCTTTGAAAAATCAGCGACTTGTCATGATTCTGTCGCCTCGCCGGTCGCATCCCGCTAAACTACCGCTTTCCAGCGACCCGCTGCCGCCATGACTTCCCCCCGCACTGCTACTCCACTCGTCTTCGTTACCGGTGGCGTGGTGTCTTCGCTCGGCAAAGGGATTGCCGCTGCCTCGCTCGCAGCCATTCTTGAAGCCCGCGGCCTGCGGGTGACGATGATGAAGCTCGATCCCTACATCAACGTCGATCCGGGCACCATGAGCCCGTTCCAGCACGGCGAGGTCTACGTCACCGACGACGGCGCCGAGACCGACCTCGATCTGGGCCACTACGAGCGCTACGTCAACACCCGCCTGTCCGGCAAGAACTCGATCACCACCGGCAAGATCTACGAAGCCGTGATCCGCAAGGAGCGTCGCGGCGACTATCTCGGCGCCACCGTGCAGGTGATTCCGCATATCACCGACGAGATCAAGCGCTGCATCGACGCGGCCACCGAAGGTTTCGACGTGGCGCTCGTGGAGATCGGCGGTACCGTCGGCGATATCGAATCGCTGCCGTTCCTCGAAGCCATCCGCCAGATCCGCACCGAACGCGGCGCCGACCAGGCGATGTTCATGCATCTCACCCTGGTGCCGTACATCGCCGCCGCCGGCGAGCTGAAGACCAAGCCGACCCAGCATTCGGTGAAGGAGCTGCGTTCGATCGGCATCCAGCCCGACGTGCTGCTGTGCCGCAGCGAACAGCCGCTGCCGGACGGCGAGCGCCGCAAGATCGCGCTGTTCACCAACGTATCCGAGAAAGCGGTCATTTCCGCCGTCGATCTGGACAACATCTACAAGATTCCGATGTGGCTGCACCAGCAGCAGCTCGACCAGATCGTGGTCGAACATCTGCGCCTGCAGAACAAGGCCGCGCCGACCGCCGACCTGTCGGAATGGGAAGCCGTGGTCGACGCGTCCGAGCATCCGATCGACGAAGTCGTCATCGCGATGGTCGGCAAATATGTCGATCACAAGGATGCCTACAAATCGGTGGCCGAAGCGCTGAAGCACGGCGGCATCCGCCAGCGCAGCCGGGTCACCCTGAAGTGGCTGGAATCCGAAGACATCGAGCGCGATGGCGCTGCTGCAGTGTTGGCCGGAATCGACGGCATTCTGGTGCCGGGTGGGTTCGGCGACCGCGGTTTCGAGGGCAAGGTGCTCACCGCGCAGTACGCCCGCGAACACCGCATTCCGTATTTCGGCATCTGCTATGGCATGCAGGCGGCGGTGGTGGACTATGCCCGCAATATCGTTGGCCTGATCGACGCCAACAGCACCGAGAACGACCGCCAGAGCCCGCATCCGGTGATCGGTCTGATCACCGAATGGCGCACGGCGACCGGCGAAGTCGAGCGTAGAAGCGAGAAGAGCGACCTCGGCGGCACCATGCGTCTGGGTCTGCAGGAACAGCGCATCAAGCCGGGCACGCTGGCGCACCGCATGTACGGCAAGGACGTGGTCGGCGAGCGTCATCGCCATCGCTACGAATTCAACAACCGCTATCGCACCCAGCTCGAAGACGCCGGCCTGGTGATCGCGGCGAAGTCGATGGACGATCTGCTTGTCGAAATGATCGAGTTGCCGCAGGCGCAGCATCCGTGGTTCCTGGCCTGCCAGGCGCATCCGGAATTCCTGTCCACGCCGCGTCACGGCCACCCGCTGTTCATCGGGTTCATCCGCGCCGCGCGCGAGTACAAGGCGAATGAAGGCCGGGCGGGCGGAAAGCTGTTGAAGGAAGTGAACGGGTGAATGACGCTGCGGTCTCCGCTGTGATGGCGTTGTCGCTGGTCGGATTGCTGGCGGTGTCGGTCGCCATGCTGTTTTTCGTCGGTGTGTCCGCGACGATCAGTGCGGTCGGGCTGGCCCGCGAGCAGGGTCGCGAACGCTTCGCGCTGCTGTCCATGGTGGTGCCGATGGTCGGCTGGGTCTATCTGATCCGTCACGGTCGTTCCGTGCGCTGGTTGCGCCGCTATCTGATCATCGGGCTCGCCTGTCTCGCAGCCTCCGCACTGCTGTCCTATTCCATGCTGCAACGAGGGCTCGTCACACCATGAAACTCTGCGGTTTCGATGTTGGTCTGGACCACCCGTTCTTCCTGATCGCCGGCCCCTGCGTGATCGAGTCCGAGCAGCTGCAGCTCGATGTCGCCGGCCAGCTCAAGGAGATCACCTCGGCGCTCGGCATTCCCTTCATCTTCAAATCGAGCTTCGACAAGGCCAACCGCACCTCGGGCACCAGCTTCCGCGGGCCCGGCATGGAGGAAGGCCTGCGCGTGCTTGCTGAAGTGAAGCGCCAGATCGGCGTTCCGGTGCTCACCGACGTGCACGAATACACGCCGATGGACGA
>CAZGBA010000038.1:0-35227 GCA_964523435.1 uncultured Xanthomonas sp. | reverse complement strand
TGTCTCATCGAAAAACGATGCACATCCTGTGCATCGCCCTACGGGTCTCCGATCAAGGGATAGCGTGCCGCGTCTGCAAGATCATCGGGACGTTACCCTCTATTGGCATTCAAACAATAGCTCTGTCGCTAGCCTGATCTTTCATGGGATACAGTTTCGCCATGTCATGAAATCATCCGCTCGTTGCCGAAATTCCAGCAATCCGCATCGTCCCACCGATGTCCAGACTATGGTGTCGTCGGATTGGATTGCAGACCCGGAGGGCGGCGCACAGGACGTGCGCCGTTTTTCGATGAGACAGGACGTCTCATCGAAAAATCCCGGCTTCACCTCAGACGGCAGATTAGAATTGGAGTTGAAATGTCTTCTTTGGTTACTTTCTTTGCGCCAAAGAAAGTAACTCGCGCACCAGCGCGAAAAAGATCCAGGCCTTACCCGCACATCAAAATCCCCGAATACCTGAATCCATAAAAGCCTCCAACGCAGATCATGGTTCCAGCTGGCATGTGCAAAGCACCCATCACTCGTCCGGGCAGGGCAATGGCTTCAATCACCAGCCATATGGCGTAATTGACTGGCAGTAGACCAAGACCCGCCCAACGATAGAGGAGACTATTCCGTCGCCTTCGCGAAATCGCCAGCAGCGAACACGCTCAGCGCCTCCGGCTTGATGTGTTTGCGGATCGCCGCGTTCACATCGTTCACCGTCAGCGCCTTGAGCTTCGCGTCGAAATCGGCGGCCCAGGCCATGCTGCGGTCCATGTACAGATTGCGTCCGAGCAGACCGGCGACGCTGGCGTCGCTGGCGCGTCCCTGCTGACGCTGGGTCAGCAGATCGTTCACCGATGCTGTCAGTTCGGCTTCGGTGATGCCGTCGCGGACGAAGCGCGCGACTTCCTCGCGCAGCGCGGCGTCGAGCCGGGTCACGTTCTCCGGCGCAGCGATCGCCTGGATCGTCAGCACGCCGGCATCGTCACGGCCTTCGCGGCTGCTGTCGGCGGCGATACTGCTGCCGACGTTGTAGCTCAGGCCTTCCTTCTGGCGCAGGCGGTCGCCGAGGCGCGAGCTCAGCGAGCCGCCGCCCAGTACGTTGCTGGCGACCAGCAGCGCCGGGTAGTCCGCGTCCTTGTCGTTGAGCGACAGATTGCTGCGCGCCATCACCACCGCATTCGCCTTGTCCGGCGTTTCCAGCCGGACCGCACGCGCGGCGACATCGGTGTAGTGCGTGCTGACCGGCGCATGCGGCGTCGCGCTGCGCCAGTCGCCGAACAGCGTACGCAGTTGCGCTTTGACCGCGACCGGGTCGAAGTCGCCGACGATCGCGATCTCGCCTTCGGTGGTGCCGTAGAAATCACGATGGAAGGCGATCGCGTCCTCGCGCTTCAGCGCGCGCATGCGCTGCAGCGTTTCGTCGATCGATTGATACGCGAACGGATGCCCTTCCGGCCACGGGTCGAAGTATTCGCTCATCGCCATGCCGGCGATGGTGCCGGGTTCCTTGCGCGCGCTTTCAAGGCCAGTGATCGCCTGCAGGCGGAACTGTTCGAATTCGGCCTCGGGAAAACTCGGATTGCGCAGTACGTCGGCGGCGAGCGCCAGCGCATCGGCCAGCTGTTCGCGCTTGGTGTTGAGAGCGATGTCCGCGTTCTGCAAGCCGCCCGACACGTCGGCGGAGGTCTTCAGCGTTTCGAAGCGCTGCGCGATCTGTTCCCGCGTCATCGTCCGGGTGCCGCGCATCAACATCGCGCCTGCGGCGCTGCCGGCGGGATCGGGACTGCGCTTGAGCGATTCGATATCGCCGAAACGGAACGTAGCGTTGACGATCACCGTGTCGCCGCGGGTGTCCTTGGGCAGCAGCGAGACTCTGAGTTTGTCGCCGATGGTGAAGGTCTCGGTGCGCGCATCGATATTGGCCGGGGTCGGATCGAAGGTTTCGCCGGCCGCCAGCGCGGCCTTGCCGGTGTAACCCTTCAGCGCATCGCTGGCGCTGGGCGCGGTGGCGATCTCGACGCGCTCGGCCTGTTCGGTGGGAATGAAGCGCGCCAGCGTGCGGTTGTTCGCTTTGAAGTAGGTGCGGGCGACGCGGTTGACGTCGTCGACCGTGACCGCCGCGATGCGGTCGCGCTTGAGGAAGTACAGACGCCAGTCGCCGGCAGCGACCGATTCGGTCAGCGACATTGCGATGGCGTTGACGTTCGCGAAGCTGTTTTCGTAACCGTTGGCGATGCGCTGCTTGGCCTGCGCCACTTCCTCGGCGCTGAGCGGCGTGGCAACGATGGCGCTTTCCGCCTGGCGGATCAGTTCGGCTTCGGCCTTGGCGAGATCGGCATCTTTGGGCGCGACCAGAATCAGGTTGGTCATCCCGCCTTCGCGCATGTCGCTGTTGCCGCCGCCTGCGAATGCCGCCAGCTTGGTTTCGACCAGCGCCTTGTGCAGGCGGCCGCTGGGTGCGTCGCCGAGTGCGTTCATCAGTACCGCAAGCGCGGCGCTGTCCGGGTGTGTGGTGCCGGGGGTGTGATATGCGAGCGCGACGAAGCCGGTGTCGCCGGTTCTGCGGACCGTGACCTCGCGCTCGCCGTCCTGGGCGGGTTCCACCGTGTACAGCCGGGACAGCGCGGTTTTCGGTCGTGCCAGCGCGCCGAAATGGCGCTGCACGGTCGCGAGAGTGGCGGTGGGATCGATGCGGCCGGCGACGATCAGGGTCGCGTTGTCGGGGCGATACCAGCTGCGATAAAACGCCTGCAGGCGCTCGATCGGTACGTTCTCCACGTCGGAGCGCGCGCCGATCGTGCTGTTGCCGTAGTTGTGCCAGAGATACGCGGTGGAGCGCAGGCGCTGGAACATCACCGCGCCGGGGTTGTTCTCGTTGCGCTCCATCTCGTTGCGGACCACGGTCATTTCGCTGTCGAGGTCCTTCTTCGCCACGAAGGAGTTGAGCATGCGGTCGGCTTCCAGGCCGAGCAGCCAGTCCAGGGTCTCGTCGTTGGCCGGAAACGATCCGTAGTAGTTGGTGCGATCCAGTGAGGTGGTGGCGTTCTTGTCGATGCCGCGCTTCTTCATTTCGCCGGGGATATCGCCGTGTTTCGGCGTGCCCTTGAACAGCATGTGCTCCAGCAGATGGGCCATGCCGGTTTCGCCGTAGTTCTCGTGCACCGAGCCCACGCCGTAGGCGATGTTGACGGTGACCGTGGGTTTGCTGGCGTCCGGGAACAGCAGCACGCGCAGACCGTTGCCGAGGGTGTATTCGCAGATGCCTTCCACGCAGGGCCCGGCGGTCATGCCTTTCGGTGGCGCCGCCGCATCGGCGGCGAAGACGACAGGCGCCATGGCGATCTGTGCGGACAGCGCGAGCGCGCAGGCCAGTGCGAGGCGGCGTGGAGCGGTGCGCAGAAGCATCGGAAATTCCTCGGGATGCGGATCGGAGACAATGGGCGTCGATTCTCGCAGACGCCGCGCGGCATACGATGACCCATAAGTCCTGTCCGGAGTTCCCCGATGCCGCCTCTGCGCCCGCAGAGATACCGGTGCTGTACTGCGACGCCTCGCTGGCGGTCGTCGACAAGCCCGCCGGACTGATGGTGCACGACAGCGCGCTGGCGCGCGGCGAGACCGATTTCATGGCCGACCGTCTGCGCGAACAGTTCGGCCGGCAGATCTTCCTGGTGCATCGCCTCGATCGCGCGACCAGCGGCTGCCTGCTGCTGGCGTTCGATCGCGACAGCGCGTCGACCCTGGGGAAGACGCTGATGTCGGGAGATTTCGAAAAAGACTATCTGGCGATGTGTCGCGGCTGGCCGGAGGAGGATTTCGTCGTCGACCATCCGCTCGACGGCGGCCCCGGCAAACCGCAGAAGAAACCGGCGGTCACGCATTTCAAACGACTGGCGACCTGCGAATTGGCGGTGCCTTCCGCCGGTTTCGATACTTCACGCTACGCGCTGCTGCGCGCGCAGCCGCAGACCGGGCGCTTCCGGCAGATCCGGCGTCATTTGAAGCATCTGTCGCATCATCTGATCGGCGATACCAGTCATGGCGACGGGCGCCACAATCGCGCGTTCCGGATGATGGGCATCCATCGCATGCTGCTGCACGCGGAACGGCTGCGCTTCGATCATCCGCACAGCGGCATGCGGATCGAAGCCGTGGCGCCGGTGGATGCGGAATTCGCGAAGGCGTTGGCGTTGTTCGGAGAGAATCCGCTGCGCGGAGAAGAATCGGGTTCTTCGTGAACTTCCGATCTTTCCGCCACTTCTGCGGGAAGTTTTCCTGGCGCTCTCGATGCTGGCGCACCATGGCCTGTCGAAATCCTGGATCTCGAAGAACACCCGCGATCGTGTGGAAATGCATCAGCCGCGCCTGTCCAGGAAGACCCGGAAAAATTTCGACCGATGTTCAGTCTTTCGACAGATGCGCAACAGCGGCCGTCGCCGCATCGCGATCGTTATCGTCGAAGGGCGTGATGACCACCCTTTCGATCGTACCCGCATCGATACAGCGCACGTTGATGCTGTAGCCATCGGGGTGACTGCGCGGCACATAGAACGCTTTCACACCGCAGTGACGACAGAACAGATGTCGCGCGGCGCCGGTGTTGAAGCGGTATTCGTTGAGCGTGTCTTCGCCGTCCAGCAGCCGGAAGCGCGCGGCCGGCACGATCAGGTGCAGGAAGCCGGTCATCCGACAGATCGAACAATTGCAGTCCAGCGCATCGAGCACCGCTGGTGCATCGACTTCGAAACGCACGCGACGGCAGTGACAGCCGCCGCGATGGACGACGAGCGGTGCGGACATCGTGTCAGTCCTTGCCTTTGCCCTTGCGGCGATCCTTGGTGCCATGGCTTTCGCCGCTGCGGTCGCGATGGTCGTCACCGCGATGGTCATCGTCGTCACGACCGTCGTCGTGATGTCTGCCGTGGCCTTTGCTGCGGCCGGGGAAGTCGCGATCCAGATCGCGGTCGAGTTCGATCGGGCGGCCCCAGCGGTCGTAGCTCGGCACCATGCCGCGCTTCAGGCCATGGAATTCGGCCGAGCCCGGTTTGATGCCGAGCCGTCGGGCGACTGCGCCCCAGCCCTGGGCGTGGTCGCGTTCCCAGATCTCGACGACATGGCGGCAGGGGTGGCCGCTCGATTTGGCCAGCGCGCAGGCGAAGTAGACATCGCCCGGCGCCCAGCGCCGACGGGTCAGCAGTTCCACCACCAGATCGCGTGGCGCGCCGTGGTAACGCACGAGTTCGTCGACGAACGGATCGCGGTAGCGGTTGCCGTAGCGGTTCATGTCCTCCAGCCAGACATCCACCCAGACATCGCCGCTGCGCGGATTCCAGCCGAACGTGAAGTCCTGCGCCTGTGCGCTGCCGGCGGCGAGGCCGATGACGAGGACTGCAGTGGCGATGTGCTTGCGCATGGCGGGACGTCCGGCGGGCGATGTCGGCATGGTCGCACGATCCACAGCGGCCGGGCAGCGCATCCGGGCCATCGCTCAACCCGCGAGCAGCGAGCGTACCGCTGCCGCCAGCTCGGCGGGTTCGCCCACGCTGCGCAACCGCTCCAATGCCGACGGCGGCGCGGTTTCGGTTTCGTGCGCCCAGGTCACGCGATAGGGCATGTACACGCCGCAGCCGCCGAGTTCCAGCACCGGCACGATGTCCGAACGCAGCGAGTTGCCGATCATCGCGAACTGTTCCGGTGCCAGCGCGAACTCCGCCAGCAGTCGCGTGTAGGTCGCCGTGTCTTTTTCGCTGACGATCTCGATCCGCCGGAACAGATCCGACAGGCCGGATTCGCGGACTTTGGCTTCCTGATGGAACAGATCGCCCTTGGTGATCAGCACCACCGGGCGCTCGCGCGCAATCTCCTCGACCGCCTCGCGGATGCCCGGCAGCAGTTCCACCGGATGCTGCAGCAGCGACTTGCCCAGCTCGACGATGCGATGCATATCCTGCGCGGAGATGCGCGCATCGGTGATCGCGACGGCGGCTTCGATCATCGACAACGTCATGCCTTTCGCGCCGTAGCCGAACAGCGCTAGGTTGCGCTTCTCGACCGCGTAGAGCCGATCGTGGGCGTCGTCGAGATCGACGTAGCCGCCGACGATGCGCTCGAACGTGTTCTGCGCCTCGCGGTAATAGTCTTCGCTGCGCCACAGCGTGTCGTCGCCGTCGAAGCCGATCAGTTTGATGTCACGAGTCATGGTGCGATGCTCTCTTCGTCGGCGGAAATGCGGGACATCTCGTTCATGGCAGCGTGGTGCGCAGTCTGTCGGTCATCGGCACTGCATCGGCGGGACGCAGCGGCGGCGGCGACAGCGCCGCGCGATAGGCGCGATACAGCAGCTGGACTTTCTCCAGATACGCCTGCGTTTCCTTGTAGGGCGGCACGCCGTTGTAGCGGGCCACCGCGCCCATGCCGGCGTTATAGGCGGCGATCGCCAGCGCGGGATCGTTCTTGAAGCGCTTGAGCAGCATCTTGAAATAGCGCGCGCCGGCATCGATCGATTGCGCTGGCGAGAACGCATCCGTCACGCCGTATTCCATCGCGGTCGCGGGCATCAGCTGCATCACGCCCTGCGCGCCTTTGGGCGATTCGGCCTTTTCGTCGAAACCGCTTTCGGCATGCGCGATCGCGCGCAGCCAGGCATCCTCGACGCCGGTTTTTTTCGCAGTGGCCTTGAACAGTCGCGCGTGGCGGTCGAGCTTGGGCGTGTCGACCTTGCCCAGCCCCTCGTGCGCCGGTTCGCCTTCCGGCGTTTCCACCGTGAAGCGCAGATAGACGCGCGAACCCGGCAGGTTGCGAGTGCCGTATACGAGCTTGCCGTCCTGTTCGCGTTCGTAGAGCGTGCCGCTGAAGACGCCCATTTCGCCCCAGAGGTTGGGCGTCTGCACGGCGCTGTCGTCGATCTGCTTCGGTTCGCATTTGGAACCCGGCTCGGGCGCGGTCGACAGGCTCACGGTGCCCTTGTGCACGCAGCGATAGACCGTGCGCGCCTGTGCCGACAACGGCAGGGACGACAGGATCAGGCACTGTGCGATCAGGCGCAGCGTGGGCGGCAGGCGAGGCATGGCGCGTAGTCTAATGCGTCGTACGGAACCACCGCTTTACGCGTAGCATGGGTCAGGCCCGGTGATTTCACCGGACGCACGCGCGCCACGCCCGGCCGGTTTCCGTCGCCCGTCTCGCTCCCTTCGCAAGGTCGCCGCCATCGCGGAACGACCGTTGGAGCATGCATGCCGGACGACCGTCCCGGTGCGGAATATCGCACCCGCCTCATCGATGTCAGCCTGCCCGGAGACGACTATCGCATCCGCGCATTGGCCGACCGGCAGCAATACGCCGATCCCGATGGCCTGGCCGAGCGCGCCGGCATCAGCTCCGCGCAATGGTGCCTGTTCGGTCAGCTCTGGCCGGCCGGTCGCATCCTCGCTGCGGCGATGGTGGAGTTCGATATCGCCGGCAAGCGCATTCTGGAAATCGGCTGCGGTCTGGGCCTGTCGAGCCTGGTGTTGCAGCGTCGGCGCGCGGACATCACCGCCAGCGATCATCACCCGCTCGCCGAACGCTTCCTGCGCGGCAATGCCTTGCGCAATGGTCTGCCGTTCATCGCCTATCGCGATCTGCCGTGGCTCACCGCCGACATCGCGCTCGGGCGCTTCGATCTGATCATCGGCAGCGATGTGCTGTACGAACACCAGCATGTCGCGCAACTGGCCGCGCTGCTGGAGCGGCACGCCCGCGACGGCGCGGAGATCATGATCACCGATCCCGGACGCGGCTTCGGCAATCCGCTGAGCCATGCGCTGAGCGATCAGAACTACCGCGTGGACGAGGCGCGCTGTGCGTTCGAGGACACCGACCGCGCGCCGTATCGCGGGCGTCTGCTGCACTATCGCCGCTGAGTCGTCGCCCGGTGGTGCTCAGGGCTTCGCGGCGTCTTCCTGCGCCCAGGTGCGCGCACTACCGCTGCGACGCATGCGAAAGCGTTCGTGTTCGTCGTGCATGGCGCCGTAACGACTGGTTTCCGTGGTTTCAAGCATTTCGACCGCGCCGGTATCGCGGCGGAACACCACGACACCCTCTTCGCGCAGCGCAAGATCGCTCGGGCGCGCCTTGCGGACGCTGGCCTTGTCTTCGCCCGAGGTGAGTTCGTCGACCAGCGCCCACAGCGACTGGGCATTGCCGGCGGTATCCAGGGTGTGGGTCCAGCGGATGCGCGCGAGGCTCGGGTCGTCGTCGACGAGGCTGAGGACGTACTCGCGGTTGGCCTGCAGCGGTCGACCTTCATTGGGCGATTCCATCGGCTCCGTGTCGCGATAGCGTTTGCCCACTTCGAGCGTTTTGCCGACGAACGCGGTCATGGTCTTCGCTTGTTCGCTGGACATCGTTTCGACGCTTCCGGGCGTGATGATGTCGTCAATCGACGCTTCGAGGTTGTCCTGCGCGATCTTGAGGATCGCACCGCGATCGGCCTTGGAGATTTTCGGATCGTCGTCGAACATCTTCGACAGATTTGCGGCGAAGACCGGCAGCATCGTTGCGCGCACCTTGGCGATCAATGTCTGCAGATTGCGCACGCGACGATAGCGCCCGTCGCGGTCCAGTTCGATCACGATTTCCATGCCGTCGAGCTTGTCCAGGATCGGCGCGATCGCATCGACCATGCTGCGGTCGCCTTCCACCGCTTCGACCCGGCTGTCGCGGGTTACCCAGGTCAGGACGTAGCCGGTATTGCCGGCCTCGTTGGTGCGGATCTCGGTGCGGTCGGTCGTGCGCCGGGTGCTCGATCCCTTCTTGCCCCTTTCGCGGACAACCGATTCGGTGCTGTAGGTCGCGACCTCGCCCGCCTTCCATCCGGCCGGCCAGCGCACTTGTCCGGTGTCGTCGGCGAATGCGGGCGCAGCGACCAGAAGCAGTGTGGCCAACAGCGGCGTGGACAGCAGCGCGACGGTGCGGATCGGGGTGGTCATGGACATTCCTTCGAGGACGACAGACGGGGTGTGGCGATCGAGTTTACGCACTGCGCGACAGCAACGCGCGCATGCGCTGCAGCTTCGGCGCCACCATCGGCACCGTGAGCATGGTGCTGGCCACCGCCATCAGCAGCAGCGCGGTGAAGGTGGCGCTGGTGATGATGCCTTTGTCCAGCAGCACGTTGGCGAAGATGATCATGATCAGCGCCTTGGTCTGCAGCAGCCAGCCGATGATCGAAGCTTCGCCCGGCTGCCATTTCAGGATGCGGCCGGCGAGGTGGATGCCTGCGAGTTTGCCCACGAGCTGCGCGAGCAGCAGCGCGCCCGCAGCGATGAACACGCTGGCGCCGCCGACGCTCCAGCCGGTCTTCAGGCCGGTACTGAGGAAGAACACCGGCATCATCACCAGCAGCACGTGATGGCGGAGCTGATCCATGCGTTCCTGTTCGAACCAGTCGGTATCGATGACCACGCCCGCGAGGAACGCACCGACCATGAAATGCAGGCCCGCCCAGTCGGCGCCGAACGCGCAGATCGCCAGCCAGATCAGCATGACGTACCAGCGGTCGCGTTCCGGCAGTCTGCGCATCAGTTTGCGAAACAGCACGCAGGCCACGGCGAACGCAATAAGAAAGCCGGCCTGCCGCCCGATCCGCACCCAGTCCATCAGTACCATCGCCAGCACGCCCCATATCGCGATGTCGTCGATGCTGGCGTAGCGCAGGATCCGTTGGCCGATCGGCTGGCGCAGGATGTTCATCTTTTCCATGAACAGGATCAGGATCGGCAGTGCGGTCACCGCGCAGGACATGCCCACGCCGACCACGAACTGCCAGGTCATGCCGTTCGGCCCGATCCAGCCATCGAACCCGAGCATGCCCGCCGCCACCGCACAGCCGCACAACAGAGGTGTGCCCAGCGCGAGGCCTGCGGTGATGGTGCTTTCGCGCCGGTGCTCCCAAGCCTTGCGCAGATCCAGTTCGATGCCTGCGATGCACACGAACAGCATCACCGCCCACCACGCCACGCCGTTGAGCGCGCCCACGACCTCCTTGTTGAACACGAAGGCGTAGTAATCGGGAAACGCCGCGCCCAGAACGCCGGGCCCCAGCAGGATGCCGGTGATGATCTGCACCACCACCAGCGGCGCGAAGTAATCGGTGCGCCCGAGCCGCCAGATCAGATACGGCACCGCGAAGATGATGGTCATCGCGATGAGGAAGATCTCGGTGGTGGTGATGGTGTGGGGCAAGGCGACCGGGCCGGTAGATGGAACGGGCTAGCGTCCGGGGTCCGGGGCTGAAAAGCAACGCCGCCCGGTGGAGCGCTCATTTCTTTCGGGTCTCATGGCTGATGCCGGATAACGCGCCGTCCACAAACTCTTTTTAATTGAAAGGGTTAACGCCGTATCCATAGTCCACAACAGTGACTCGGAGCCACAGCAAATCCCGTTTCTAGCGTATCGGAAACTCGTGAGACAGCAGGGTGTGAGCCGGACTCAGTATGCCGACCAGCTCTAAAACACGTGATCAACCTGACCCCGCGATACCCACTGATGCTAGGACATCCATATGACCCATCCTGACAATCCTTTCGGCCCTTTCAAGGCTGATGGTCCGCGACTCGAAGCTGTCCGCCTGCGCGAACGCCGGCGCTTATGGCTAGGGCTTGCCATCGTCGCTTCGATGACACTAATTTGCCTGTTCGGCGACCAGCCGGCTGCACTAGCGACGGGGCTGGGGGTGATCGTTCAAGGGTTGATGCGTTGAACCCCAAACCTTCGTGGGTTGAATCGCGATGCGGTTTCAGGTCTTCGTGGCGGCCCGCCGTTCGGTTGTCGCGTGCTAACCTCTCGCCGTCGATCGATAAAATGAGGCGCAAGCCATTGATTCTTCGTGCATTCCCCCGTGTTGCCGTCATTGCCATGAGCGTTGCGCTGAGTGCCTGCGCCACCCAGTCCCCGCCGCCGAAACCCACGGTGCTGGTCGCCGCACCCGAACCGGCCGCCAAGCCGCCAGCGCCTGCCGAGGTGCTGCTGCCGAAAGTGCCGCAGCCGCAGGAACGTCCGGTGGCGCCGCCGGCGGTGACCGATTCGGCGATCCCGCGCGAACAGCGCATCGCCGCGTTCGTCGACTACACCGCGACGACCTACGGCATAGACCCGCAGCGCATCCGCGACACCCTGGCGCAGGCCGAATACAAGCAGAGCATCATCGACGCCATCACCCGCCCGGCCGAGGCGGTGAAACCCTGGCGCGACTACCGCACCATCTTCATGACCCCCGCGCGCATCGACGGCGGCGTCGCGTTCTATCGCGACAATCGCGAACCGCTGGAACGGGTGGCCGCGCAGACCGGCGTGCCGGCCGAATACATCGTCGCGATCATCGGCGTCGAAACCTTCTACGGCCGCAACACCGGCAACTATCGTGTGCTCGATGCGCTGTACACGCTCGCGTTCGATCATCCCAAACGTGCGCCGTTCTTCGCGGGCGAACTCGCCCAGGCGTTCGCGCTGAGCAAGGACGAACCGCAGCTCGATCTGCTCACGCTGAAAGGCAGCTATGCCGGTGCGATGGGCATGGGCCAGTTCATGCCGTCGAGCTACCGGCTGTGGGCGAAGGACGGCGACCGCGACGGCCGCCGCGATCTGCTCACCCACAAGCCCGATGTGTTCGCGTCGATCGCGAATTATTTCGTCGTCCACGGTTGGCAGGCCGATGCTCCGGTGGTGGCGCGCGCAAGTTTCGATGCGCAGCAGGCGGAATTCGTGCCGGAAAATCTCGAACCCGTCCATTCGCTGCAGACAATGGCCGCGCGTGGTTATCGGCCGATGCCCGGCGAATCCGTTCCTGCCGACCCGACGATCGAGGGCGCGACCGTGGTCAACCTCGACGGCGATGCCGGGCGCGAATACTGGCTGGGTTATCGAAATTACTACGTGATCACCCGCTACAACCGTTCGCCGATGTACGCCCTGGCTGTGCATCAGCTGGCGCAGGCGATCCGCGCCGGAGCGCAGCGGTGAACGTCGCGCTGCGCGCATTGGTCGTCGTGATGTCGCTGTCGGCGTTGAGCGCCTGCGGCACCGCGCCGACGAAGGCCGATGCGCCTCCGCCTGTAGCCGAGCGCAGTCCGGAAGCGTCCGCGCGGGTCGCCGATGCAGCGAAGCATTCGCCGTACGCCCCCGCAGTGGAAGACCCGGACAAACGCGGCGATTACGTCGCCGGCGGTCTGTACGCGCCGCATATCCAGGACAGCGTGCCCGAGCCGATTCCCGATGTCGATTCGATTCCCGAGCCGGAAGTGAAGGACGAGCCGCGTTCGCGCGTGGGCAACCGCAGCTACGCGGTGCTGGGCAAGCGCTACCAGATCCGCGATTCCGCCGAGGGCTACGTCGAAGAGGGCATGGCCTCGTTCTACGGCAAGAAATTCCACGGCCGCCTGACCTCGAACCACGAGGTCTACGACATGTATGCCTTCAGCGCCGCGCACAAATCGCTGCCGCTGCCGAGCTACGTGCGGGTGACCAATCTGGCCAACGGCAAGTCGGTGGTGGTTCGGGTCAACGACCGCGGCCCGTTCCACGCCGGCCGCGTGATCGATCTGAGCTACGCCGCCGCGACCAAGCTCGGTTTCACCAAGCAGGGCACCGCGCGGGTGGAAGTGCGAGCGCTGACGCCGGGCGAAGGGCGCGGCGGGAGTCGCAGCGAGCGCACGGCCCGCGTTCCGCCGCCATCGCCCGAGCCGCAGCGGCCAGCGGTGGCGGATACCTCGGTGTCGGCCGATGAATTCGAGCGCTGGATGCAGACCCGGGGCATCCGCTTCGCCGCTGGAAAACCGGGCGAGGCCCGACCGGTGGCCTCCACACCCGCCGAACCGCCGCCTGAACCGGCCGCCGTCGCGCAGCAGGGCGATGCGGTTCTGTTGCAGTTGGCCGCGTTCTCGGCCCGCGACAACGCCGAGCGCGCCCGGGAAACATTGCGGGCCGGTGGGCTCGATGGGCTGAGGATCGATGAGGCGGCGGTCAACGGACAGCCGGTGTGGCGGCTGCGGCTTGGCCCGGTTCCGGCATCGCGGGTGCAGGAACTTTCCGCCCGTGCGGCCGATCTTGGTTTCGCAACGGCGCAGATCGTGCGCGAGTGATCGGAGCGCGTCGAACGCGAGGGATCGCGCACGAAGGACCGCATCGAATGGAATGGTCGCGCGAAATGCGTCGACCGCTCGGAATCCACCGCCGCTTGCTTCAGACTACGCGGCTGACCCGACATATCCATGGCGCCTCGACCCGACTTCCGCTGCCGGAAGCCCGAGCCGCCTTTGAAGAGCGAACGATGCGATGAAGATTCACGGTGCGATGCGACAAGGTGCGATGCGGTGGCTGCTGGCAGGCGCCTGCGTCGTGTGGATGACCGGCATGGTGTTGGCCCAGGCGCCGGCAGGCGCGCCCAAACCCGATGCCGCCCAACCCGCGCCGCCGCCGCTGAGCATTCCCGACGCGCCCAAACCGGTCAGCGCCAAAGCCTGGCTGGTGATGGACGAGGCCACCGGCAAGGTGCTGGCTGGCGAGAACATCGATGCGCGTCTGGAGCCGGCGAGCATCACCAAGGTGATGACCTCGTACGTGATCGCGGCGGAGCTGAAGGCCGGCCGGATCAAGCCGAACGACAAGGTGATGATGAGCGAAAACGCCTGGCGCACCGGCGGCGCCGCCACCGAGGGCAGTTACAGCGGCTTCGAAGTGAACAAGACCGCCAACCTGAGCGAGATGGTCAAGGGCATGGTGGTGCAGTCGGGCAACGACGCCGCGATCGCGCTCGCCGAACACACCGCCGGCAGCGAAGCGGCGTTCGCCACGCTGATGAACGACTACGCCAAGCGCATCGGCCTGAAGAACAGCCACTTCATGAATTCGCACGGCCTCTCGGCCGAAGGCCATTACTCCACCGCCCACGACCTGGCTCTGCTGGGCCGGGCGCTGATCCGCGAATTTCCGGTCGAATACAGCTACAACCGGATCCGCGAATTCACCGTCGGCCCGATCACCCAGCGCAACCGCAACCTGCTGTTGTGGCGCGACGAATCGGTCGACGGCATCAAGACCGGCCACCATTCCGGCGCCGGTTACTGCCTGCTGTCGTCGGCCAAGCGCGGAGACCAGCGACTGATCAGCGTGGTGATGGGCGCGAAGAGCGAGGAAGAGCGCGCGGTGGATTCGCTGGCGCTGCTCAATTGGGGGTTCCGCTTCCACGAAACCCACCGCCTGTATCAGCCCGATGTCGCGATCGCCACGCACAAAGTGTGGAAAGGCACGACCGACGCCGTGAAGCTCGGCCTCGAAGAGCCGCTGCTGGTGAGCACGCCGCGCGGCCGCTACGCCGAGCTCAAGCCGCAGATGGACGTGCCCAAGACCCTGATCGCTCCGATCAAGGCCGGGCAGAAGATCGGCACGGTGCGGGTGATGCTGGATGGCAAACCGGTGATCGAAGCACCGCTGGTGGCGGTGGAAGGCGTGGTCGAAGGCGGCTTCTTCAAGCGTCTTTGGCACGAGTTCCTGATGTGGTGGGAGTCGGTCTGACCGTCCCCTGATCCTTCGCTCAATGGGAGCGGCGTATGGAATACAGCGAATTCGTCGCCGTCATCGGCGACCGCAAACCTCCGGAGCTGAAGGATTTCGAGCGCGTCTCGATCTTCGCCAACACCGCCGACAAAGACGTGCTGTGGGCGGCGCTGGGCAACGGCGGCATCCATCCGATCTATCAGGCACTGGTGGTGCAGGCGCTGCATCGCCGGTTGATCGAGGCATTGGAGCGCGAACAGGCGCAGCAGCGCAAACTCGAAGAAGATGCGCGCAACGAATCCGTCAAAGATCCGCCGCCGCGCAAGCGCAGTCGTTGAGGAGCAAGGCCATGAGTCATCGCAGCCGTCTCGCCGGATTCATCATCGATTGCCAGACCGACGACCTCGACGCCGCCACGCGGTTCTGGAGCGGCGCATTGGGTCTGCCGATCGGCGAACTGTCGCCGGAAGAATCCGCCACCTACGCCAAACTCGACGACGCGCCCGGCGACCTGCACATCGAAGTACAGAAGGTCACGCATCCCTCGCGCGTGCATCTGGATATCGAAACCGACGATATCGACGCCGAAGTCGAACGCCTCGAAGCGCTCGGCGCGAAGCGCGTCGCCTACGTCCACACCTGGTGCGTGATGGAAGCGCCCACCGGCCAGCGTTTCTGCGTGGTGCGGATGCATCACCCGGAGCGCGGGGCGGCGCCGAACGATTGGTGAACCGCACGCTCAGCGCCGCGCGCCGCTAGCACACGCTGAATGCGATCCGCGTGTCGTGATCGTTGCCCAGATCCAGCACCCGGCCTTCGCTGTCGAAGAACAGCAGATGCTGTCCTGATTCGCGGAACTGCGGGACCACACCCGCAGCCCAGTCCATCCGCGCCACCGCTGCGCCGTCGCCGAGCCGGCACAGCGCCAGTTGCGTGAACGACGGACCGGCGACGGCGAACACGAGGCCCTGCTGCGCGGCGTCGCAGTGCAGTTGAATGCCATGGGACGCCATGGATGCCGACGCGGCGTCTTCGATCTGCGGCACTTTCATTTCCAGCCGGTGGCGGCCGCCGAAGGTGGTGAAACCGATCCGCACCGCATCGTCGGCCGGCGGTTCCATCTGCGGCTGCGCAAAGCGGCCGAACGGCATCAGCAGCACCGGCAGGTCGGTGTCGATCTCGATCGCATCGCGATTGCTCAGCCGGCGCGTGGGCAGCGTGTAGGTCCAAAGCTCGAAGCCGTGCGCGGTGCGCAGCAGATACAGCTCGAACATGGGCATGTAACGCACCGCCACCAGCCGGCCCGGCAGGTCGCCGACGTGCCACACCACATCGCGCAGCGACTTGGCGGTATCGATCACCAGGATCCGGTTGTCCGCGATCACGCTCCATGCGGCGCCGTCGAATTCACGCGCGTGGGCGTCGATCCGCAGCGAGCCCAGATCGCCGGCCGTGTGCCGCACCAGATCGAGCCGGCTGACCCGCGACAGCGCTTCGCGACGCGCCACCGCGAGCGCGACGCGACCGTTGTCGGCGATCACCAGCGCATCGGCCGGGACCGGATAGCGCTGCAGGGTACGGCCGCGCGCATCGACCATCAGCACACCGGCTTCGCCGAGCGCGATCAGATAGCGGTGGTCGTCCAGCGGCGCGACATCGTGGATCGGCGCCAGGCCTGCGGCGGGTGCCGCGTGCAGCGCGGGCGTGTCGCGCGACCACACGCTTGCGCGCCGGGTCGGCGGCGGCAATTGCCAGGCAGGCATGTCGGCCTTCAGATACGGGTCGCCGCCCAAACTCAAGAGTTTGTTGAGCCGCGATTTGCCGAGCGCATTGCGTCCGGCGGCGCGGTCGGCGGCGATCGCCGGCAGCAGCGCATTCGCGATGCCGGCCACGGTCCGGTTGCGCTGTTTGACGTCGAGCAGCGCGTCGGCAAGCGCGCTGCGTGCGGCGGCCGCGATCTCGGCCTGTTCGCCCTCGCCGGGTATCGCAAGCGCAAGGATGCGTTCGCCGTACTTCTCCAGCGTGTCCGGCAGCTTTTCCGCCCGGCGCACCAGCGCGCGCGCCGACAGCGTGGCGCCGCCATCCTCGGCGATCCGCAGCCATTCGACGGCGAGATTGCGTGCCTGCGGCACCGGCCAGACGGCGTCGGCGGCGGCCAGCCATTCGCCGCGATCGGCCAGCGACTCGCCCCACAGCAGCCGCAGTTTGACCGCGAGTTCCGGCCGCGTCTTTTCCAGTGCCAGCACCGCATCGCCGAATTGACCGTCGCGCCGCGCGACCTGCAGCGCGCGCTCCCAGTCGTCGGCGAGCAGCAGCAGGCGGACGATGGTCGCGGTGGGCATGTCCCAGCTCAGGGCGAGTTCGGCGGCCTGCGCATGGCGGCCGTGGCGTTCGAGATAGTCCAGGCATTCCTGACGCGCGTTCAGCAGTTCGCCGAGCACGAACACCGCCTCGTCGATACGTCCCTGACGGTCGAGACGCTCGAACGTCTTGCGGTACATCTCGCGCAGATGCTGCTGCATTTCCGGGCCGAGATTCAGGTTCACGCTGCCGTCGCCAGCGCCGCCCAAGCGCAGATCCTGTCGGCGGCCGGGCGCGCCGAACGACTGGCCCAGCGAGGCGTCGGTGCTGTCGATCGGCAGTGCGTGGCGCAGCGCTTCGCCGAGGTCGCCCTCGTCGAACAGTTTCATCATCCGCCGCAGGTAAGCGCCCTGACGCCAGCCGATCAGCTGCGACGCCCGCGTGGCGATGGCCAGCCGGGTCAGCGCTTCGCGCCATGCCGACGGGCGCTGCGGCGTGCGGCGTGCATTGACGCCGCCGCGCTGCGTGGCGGCCGATCCGCTGCCGATGCCGGCGGCAAGACCCGCCCCGGCACCAAGCCAGGCGGCGAACTTGCCGAGCCAGCCGCTGCCGCCCTGACCGGACCGTCCACCATGGTTGCGGGCCTGTGCTTCGCCAGCGGCGATCGCGCGTTTGACGAAGGCCTCGCGCTCGGCGCTGGGCGGCGGGATGACGTCGCCCAGCACTTCGCGCACGTCGCGGCCCTTCAGGCGCGGTATCGACGCCGCCTTGACCGAAGCGCTGCAGTCGAAGGCGTCGTGCAAGGCGTAATCGCCGATCTCGACCCACGCCGACAGATCGAGCGCCGCACCATCTGCCAGCCGCAGGCCGATCGCCTGCGCGCCGCGCACCAGCACCAGATCGAAGCCACGGATCGCAGCGAGTTCCGCGCTGCCGAGCGGCGCGCTGCTCAGGGTGCCGTGGCCGATGAGGCACAGCGCCAGCCCCGGCAAGGATTCGCAGGCCAGCCGCTCGGGTGTTGGCCAGCGCAGCAGATCGCCATCCGCGAAGCGCAATGCCTGCGCGCCGCTGCGCCAGTGCGCGAGCATCCGCTGCGCGCGCGCCTCAGCGGGCAGCCGCGCGCCATCGAACCACAGCGCGGACACCGGCTGCATGCCGGACCACAGCGGCAGATGCACCGTGCTTGTGGTGCCGTCAATCCGCATCGATCGCCTCGCCATCGCCGGACCATGCCAGCGGCTTCTCTCCGCCCGGGGTCAGCACCACCAGCCGGCGATGTTCGGTGACCAGCGCGATCACATCGCAATCGGTGGCCACGCTGACGGTCGCGATCGGCGCGTCGGCGCCGTACAGGACGTCGTGGCTGGCGGGACCGATCAACGACAGCCGACGCCGGTCCGGCGACAGCACCACCAGGGCGTGCTCCCAGCTTCCCGGCATCGTCACCAGCCCGAACACCCGCCATTTCGCGCCGATCTGTATCTGGATCTGCCGGCACGGGCCGTCGTCGTGGCGGGCGGGATGGATCGACCACGGCCCGCCGTTGCGCAGACTCGTGCCGGGATCGGGCATGCACCATGCGCCGTTCCAGCCGCTGCGGCTGACGCGGCCGTTGAGGAAGGCCTGAGCCGGCTCCTGCGGGGCTGCGGCATGACCGAGCACTTTTCCCGTGTCGTTGCCGAATCGGCTGCGCAGCACCAGCTCCACGCGCTGCTGTCGATGGCGCAGGAACAGCAGCCGTTCGCCATCGGCGCGCGCGATGGCCAGAACGTGGTCGGCGATCTGTTCGGCCAGCGGCGTCGCCTGCCCGGCCTGTTCGCCCTGCCAGCACAGCAGCCGCCCGGCCTGGTCCAGCACATACACGTGGTGCGGCTTGCGGCCGCCGCTGAGCCACGCGCAGGACAGCCAGTGCGCCTGGCCGGGCGGCGCCTGGAAACGATCGTTCGCGGGGCGCGGCCGCGTGCGGAAGCCGTCGATCTTCCAGAAATGCAGATGGTCGGGGTCGGCGATGATGCCGCCGAAGTGCTTCTGGCCGAGCACGGCGCACATCAGTTCGCGACCGCTGGTCCACTGCATCGACCGGATCGCGGCCCGCGTCGTGCCGTCGTTCTTCGGCAGGGTGTAGATCATCGCGGCGTGGGTCGCGAGCAGCGCCACCGCGATGCGCTCGCCGCCGGGTCCGATCAGCGGCGGCTGCCTGAGCGAAAGCTTGTCGGCATCGTCATCGCTCCCGGTGTCGGCTTCGACGGCCGCCACCTCGAATGCGAACTGGCAGCGCAGCAGTTTCGCCGCCGCGCCCGAAGGTGGCAGCGGCAGGGCGACGTCGCGACGCCCGCCCGGCCCGACGATCCGCACCGCCAGCGCGCCGAGCCATTCGCGCTGGATGTCGACCCGGTGCGTGAATGCGGTCGTGTCCTGTGCCTCTCCGCTTGTTGCGCCGATGCGCCAGCGTTCGCCGTGGGCGCGCCGGTCGGCGGTCAGTGCGCTCTGCCATGCGCTGTCGGCAGTGCTGTCGGCGTGCGCCCAACTGCGTTTGGCGAGGAAGGACTTGAGCTGCCGGGCGCTGTCGGCGTCGTGCAGTGCGCCGGGCTCCGCAGTGGTGCCCCAGCAGAAAGCGATACCTGCTTCCTGCGCGCGCCGTGCGAGCAGGATCCACAGCGCGATATGCGCCAGACGCGGCGCGCCGAGTTGCGCGGGACCGGTGTCGAACAGCGCGACGATCCGCGCGTCGGCCTTGCGCGTTTCGCGCCGTGGCGACAGGAACAGGTGCTCGCCGCTGCTTGCGCGGCGCAGGAATTCGTCCGGGGCCGCGTCGGCCATCGCCCATTCGCTCAGCAGCAGCCGGTGATACGGCCCGCGCCGCCGCAGTTCGTCGATGCCGTTGGGCTCGTGTTCGCCGCGCTGCTGCGGCCCGCGAAACGCGCCCATCGCCGCCTGCAGCCGCTGCAGCAGATCGCCGACCGCGATGACCTGTTCCGGCTCCAGCCATTCCAGCCATTGCCGCCACGGTTGCAGCGCCACCGGCATGCGCATCGGGCTTGCGGCGGTCTTGGGGACAACGGCGACATCGTCCGCCGGTGCGGGCAACGCCAAGCGCGGCGGCTCGGGCGTCGACATCAGGACATCCAGCGCGCGGCGATCCGCGCCAACACCGCCGCGTCGGCAGGCAACAGCCGGTGCAGCGGCACCAATTGCGCCGGCTGCGGCCACAACAGCATCGGTCGCTGCGGATGCCTGCGTGCGATCGCCGCTGCCAACAGGTCCAGCGCGATCTCCGGGCGCTCCAGCGTCGGCAGCCACAGGGTCGGCGCTTCGGCGCGCGGTGCGATGTAGCGCGCACCGTCCACCCACGGCAGGGTCTCGGTTTTGCCGGTCAGCACCAGCAGATCCTGATGCGCGCTGACCTGCCATTGCGGGGTCGCCTGTGCAGCGGCGATGGCCTCGGCTTTCGCGAACAGCGCACGCGCGACATCGCCGCAGCCGACCACGCCCATCGCGGGCGGCACGTCGCTTTCGCTGCGCCAGATCCAGTGCATCGTCGTGCTGCGGTCGCTACGGCCGATCAGGCCGCAGCCGAGGCCATCGCGACCAGACGCGCCCGCTGTTCGGCCAGATCGTCCGGCAGCGCATCGGCGGTGAAGTTCGCGTCGATCTCGCGCAGCAGCGCTTCCGCCAGCGTGGTCTGCACGGCGCGGTCGTGGCCGCCGTCGAGACAGCTCTTCGCCGCATCCACCAGCCGCGCCACGCGCGACATCGGCTGCAGCGTGGCCAGTTCCACCGCTGCGTGGAGGGTGGGATTCGCGGCCACCGCCAACCGGTCGCGCAGCACTTCGCGTGCGCTCAGTTGGCTCTGCTGGGTGGGCATCACGTAGAACAGCGGCCACAGATCGGCTTCGGTCGCGCGCTGGCGGCCCGCCAGCACGGTCGCCGCCGCCACCAGCCGCTGCGCCTTCACGATCCGCCGGTCGGACAGCACCAGGCCCGCCGCGCGCAGCTGTCGCACCGCTGCCGCCAGCGCGCCGCGCGCATCGTCCATTTCCACTGCGGCGACCGCATCGCACAGCGCGCCGAGCTGGGAGAGATCGGCGCAGTGCGCGGTCGGCAGGCGTTCGCTCTGCCAGCCCCCGGCGAGCAGCGCTTCCAGCTGGTTGTCCGGCACCGGCTCGACGAACAGATGCAACAGGAAGCGGTCGGCGAAGGCGGCCAGCGATTCGTCGTCGGGCAGCGCGTTCGCCGCGCCCACGCAGACCCGCAGCGGACAGTGGTGGACGGTCTGCCCACGGCGGAAGCGGCGTTCGTTCAGGATGCCCAGCAGCGTGTTCAGCACCGCCGTTGAACCGAGGAACACTTCGTCGAGAAACACCACATCCGCCTCCGGCAGCATGCCGGTGACATCGGTCTCGACCACACCCTCGCGCAGCTTGCGCAGATCGACTGGGCCGAACAGTTCCGACGGCTCGGTGAAGCGGCCAAGCAGATATTCGAAATAACGCCCGCCCAGCGCGCCCGCGACCCGACGCACGATCGCGCTCTTGGCGGTGCCGGGCGGCCCGATGACCAGCAGATGTTCCTGGGCCACGGCGGCCAGCACGATCAGTTCGGCCAGCTGTTCGCGGCCGACCATGCCGACGGTCGCGGCTTTGACCACATCGCGCAGGCGTGCGGCGGAATCACTGAGGGATGACGTCATCGGGGCTCGATCGAAAAGAGGAAAGGAAAATGCAGTGCTTGGTTCAGGATCGCACGCGACCGCGCAACCACCCGCGACGCACCAGGAACGCCAGCGTCATCACCGCCAGCCATACGCCGTAACCCAGCGACGCCGCCAACACCTGCGGCCAGATCCTGCCGTGGCCGCCGCTGGCGTTGTCGTGCGACCAGTGGATGCTCGCCACGAATGCCACGACCGACAGCGCCAACGCGGCGATATCGAACATCACCCGCGCGGCGTGTCGCGGCTGTCGCGGATAGATCCAATACAGCGCGCCCAGAATCAGGAACCAGGGCAGGAACAGGATCAGCGCGAGGTTGTATTCGATCAGCGGGTTCATCGGGTGATTCTAACTGCTCCGCGCGAGCGCCTTCGGCTTCAATGCATCGCAGCAGTGGTTGTCGCCGCAGCTGCTCTGCACCCTCCCTTTCGCCGCAGGCGAAGGGGAGGGCCGGGGTGGGGTTGCATGCGGCGACGGCTTGCTTCGCCAAGCACCTTTTCTGATGGTTGTCGAAAGGGCCTTCTACGTCTGGGCTCTGCCGTGGCCTCGCCCCCCTCCCAACCTCCCCCCGCGCTTTGCGCGTGGGGAGGAGCTGGTCCGCACGCTTTGAGTTCAGCAGGCAACTTGAAATGGTGGCAACGATGCAAATCGAGACGAGCTACGTCGAGGCTCAACGAAAGCAACGCGTATCGCTTTTGATCGTCATCCCGGCGAAAGCCGGGATCCAGTGTCTTCGTTCGATAGCCACTTGCGACGAATCGCAACAGCGTTCGTCCGCTGCGTGGCCGGTTCATTTCTCTTGCTGGCCCAAAAGAAACGAACCAAAAAAAGGCCCTCCCCGACGAAGCAAATCCGCCAAGCCAATGTGGCTGGGATATTCCGACTCGCCAATCCTTGGCTCGGTCGGAATGCGATGTACATCCTTGTGCGCCGCCCTGCGGGTCTGGGGCGTTGCGTAACGTCATGATTCGCCGTTGAGCCGGCACGCCGGCAGCTGCACTCAGGGCTTGGCTGCCTCCGCATCTCGCAGCATGTCGAGTGCCTCGCGCACATCCGCCTCGCGCGCCGAGTTCAAGCAGATTCCGGTGCGGTCGACGACGTCCAGTACCCGCCCACCATGCATCCTTGCCGCAGCAATCCAAGCGCCGGCCAGTTTGGGAGAGTCAAATCCGGGATCGCTCCAAACGAGCGCGTGGCCTTCAGTATCGGCAAGCTTGAAGTGGAACCGCCCGGCGCTCTCGCGGTATTGTTTGAACTGCGGCAACGCGTTCTTTTCCTTCGCGGATTTCACTGAACTTTTGGAGATCTTCGACAAATCCCGAAACCCCACCGCCTCCCGCAACCGGCGCATCAGCGGCAGACCATGACGTTCGCGGGCCACGGCAGCGCCTTCGCGCAGCATCGCTTCGATCTTCTCCGGCTGCGCCATCAATGCGTTGTAGCGTTCGCGCATCGGTGACAGCTCGCTGTCGATGCGCTCGAACAGCATCTGCTTGGCGTCGCCCCAGCCGATGCCGTCGGCGAACGCGGTGCGCATCGCGTTGGTTTCTTCGGTGCTGGCGAACGCCTGATAGAGCTGGAAGAGTGCGGAGCCTTCGGTGTCCTTCGCTTCGCCCGGCGCGCGCGAGTCGGTGACGATCGAGAAGATCAGCTTCTTCAGCTGTTCGCGCGAGCAGAACAGCGGGATGGTGTTGTCGTAGCTTTTCGACATCTTGCGGCCGTCGAGGCCGGGCAGGGTGGCGACGTGTTCCTCCACCGCCGCTTCGGGCAGTACCAGATGATCTCCGTAGAGATGATTGAAGCGCTGCGCGAAATCGCGCGCCATCTCGATGTGCTGGATCTGGTCGCGGCCCACCGGCACCTTGTGCGCGTTGAAC
Organism: uncultured Xanthomonas sp.; assembly: GCA_964523435.1. Taxonomy (GTDB): domain Bacteria; phylum Pseudomonadota; class Gammaproteobacteria; order Xanthomonadales; family Xanthomonadaceae; genus Lysobacter_I. Next base: position 11,814 of record CAZGBA010000038.1, on the reverse strand, counting down.
ACCAGAATGTCGGCGGCCATCAGCACCGGATACATGAACAGGCCGGCGGTGATGCCGAAATCGTCGTCCTCGCCCTCGGCGCGGTTCTTGTCGACGGCGGCCTTGTAGGCATGGGCGCGGTTGAGGATGCCCTTGCCGGCGACGCAGGTCAGGAACCACGTCAGCTCCGGAATTTCGATGATCTCGCTCTGGCGATAGAACCACACGCGATCGTTGTCCGGCTCCAGTCCGCAGGCCAGCCAGCTCGCGGCGATGTCGAGCGTGGAGCGCTGCACCTTCGCCGGGTCCTGCACTTTGATCAGCGCGTGCATGTCGGCGAGGAAGTAGAAATTCTGGGTGCCGGGCATGCGGCTGGCGGCGACGGTCGGGCGGATCGCGCCGACGTAGTTGCCCAGATGCGGAATGCCCGAAGTGGTGATGCCGGTGAGGACGCGGGTGACGGTCATGAGGCCATGCGGAGAAGAGCAGGCCGGCTAGTTTACCCGTCGCTGAATCCCGCAGCCGGACCACGCAGCTAATCGCCGAACCGGACGCAAACCCCATCCGGCGGCATGGCGCGTTCATGGTGAGTGTCCACTTCGGACACCCATCACTCACGGAGCCCGTCATGTTGCGCCCGACCGTCCTGCTGCTGTCCGCCCTGATCGCCACCACCGCCTGCAGCTCGCTGTCGGCGCAGCCGCTGGTCGATGTCGACATCGTCGACCGCGACACCGGCGAATGGCTGCCCGAATACCGTCATCGCGGCCGCGACTGGGTCCCCGGTGTCCCCGGCCACCGCTACAGCGTGCGCATGACCAACACTACCGGCGAGCGCGTGCTCGTGGTGCTGTCGGTCGACGGTGTGAATGCGGTCAGCGGCCAGACTGCCGCCGCCAGCCAGACCGGCTACGTGCTGGGCCCGTGGCAGAGCACCGAGATCACCGGCTGGCGCAAGTCCTGGCAGGACGTGGCCCAGTTCTATTTCACCGACCTGCCCGACAGCTATGCGGCGCGCACCGGCCGGCCCGACAACGTCGGCGTGATCGGCGTGGCGGTGTTCCGCGAACGCGCGCAGCCGCAGCCGTATTACCAGCCGGCGCCGATCGGCCGCGACGATCGCGAATACGACCGCGACAGCCGCTATCGCGACCAGGCCGGTCGCGCCGAAAGCAAGGCCGCGCCTGCAGGTGCGCCGCCGGCATCCCGCCGCGCTTCCGAATCCGTTGCCTCGGATTCCGCCAATGGCGTCGGCCAGAGCATCGGCACCGGCCACGGCGCCCGCGAATGGTCGCCGGTCAGCCGTACCGACTTCGTCCGCGCCTCGCGCACGCCGGCCCAGGTGCTGCAACTGCGTTATGACGATGTCGACAATCTCGTCGCGATGGGCGTGATGCCGCGCCCCTACCGCTACGACGATCGCCGTCGCGGCCAGCCGCAGGCGTTCCCGAACGGGTTCGCGGCCGATCCTCCGGGCAACTGGTAATCGTTTCATCAACTGCGTCGACGGGCCGGCTTTTGCCGGCCCGTCGACGTTTGCGGCATCGGGCATGCGAAAGCAACAGCGCGATAACGCGCAAGGCGAGGGGTGTCTGTGGATGGGTGCAACGCTCGTCGCGCAATGACACCGGCATTTCTCCGCACTAGCGATCTGCCCGGAACGACACTGCAGCCGCGACCCTCCTGCAGCGCTTCCCTTGCGATGTGTCCACCAAGACAGCAGCGCATGAAGTCCGTTCGGACGCCTCCGGCTGCGCGCGGTGCGCGGGATGACGGCGGATAGCTCGACGAAATCTTCCGCACGATACGTGCCGGTATGGTGACCTGTGCCTCGGCCGACGGCGACGGGGCTCGTCTTGAACTGTGAGATGATCGTCACGTACAGATCGCGATGGAGACCCGTCAATCGCGGCGTATAGCGGGCAGTCGGACACTGTCGCGCAGGAGAGTTGGTTGTTGAGGTGAGAGAAGCACGGAGAGTCAGGATGAAGCTTTCGCGAGAGTTTGCGCATTCGGCATTCGAGCGGCCTGCGCTTCGGAACCCGGGTGCCACGACCATGGCGTGCGGCGATGCACGCGCGGCTTGCGGTGTTCTGGACGCAGGCGCCAACCGACCGGCTCATCATCTGCCCGCACTGTGTATCGGCCTCAATGCGCGGCCTGCGGTCGCCCTGACCGATGTGGCCTGCTGCCCGTCCCACGATCCGCAGCAGGCGCCGATCACCGAACGGCAAGGCCGAACGCAGGAGACTGTCGCCGCTGTGCGCGAATACATCGTCTCCAGCTCGCCGATCGAGACCACGCTCGCGCAGTCGCGGCCGGAGCTGCCGGGCGTCGAAGAATTCGGCACGCGCAATATCTCCGGTGTGGGCATGTCACTGCGCGAACTGTTCGATGGGCCGTCGATCGAAAAGAGGCTCGAGGCGATCTGCGCAAACGTCGGGGAGGCTGCGATGGACAACGCTTAGGCGCGCGGTGCGCGTGGAGGAATGTTACAAGGCGTCAAGAAGAGCGAACCCGGAAGTCGAGACTCGGACGGCTGTGCAGTCGATCGCGAATCGCGGATACGAAACCTGCATCGCCTTGCATGGACCGCACTTCATCGGTCCGCTGCGTGGACATGGCTGGATTACCGTCGATATGCGCTTCGAAAGAGGCATGCCGCACCGCAGGTAGTGGTGGAAGATCGGGCGTGAAGAGGAAGCACCTCGCCGCCGAACGAAGAGTTTGAATATGGACAATATGAAACTGCGCGCCGAAGCGGTCGGCGCAGACGCCGCCGAACCGATCCATCGTCTGTTCGAGGCACGGGCATCGCAAAACCCCGATGCTTGCGCGATCCTCTGCGGCGACAACGTCGTCCGCTATCGCGAAGCCAATGCTGCCGCCAACCGGCTTGCGCGCTTTCTGCAGACGCATGGCGTCGGGCCGGAGCGCAATGTCGGCATCTGCATGGAACGCAGTGCCGGCATGATCGAGGCGGTTCTGGCGACGCTCAAGGCGGGCGGCGCGTACGTGCCGATGGATCCCGCCTATCCCGAAGCGCGGCTTCGCTACATGGTGTCCGATGCGATGCCCGCCGCGGTGCTGATCGATGCGCATGGAGGCCATGCGCTGCGGCAGGCGTTGACCGGTGTCGACAACGCGCCGCTGCTGATCGACATCGACGTAGATTCCGCGCTGTGGTCGGAACTGCCGTGCGACGACCTTGCACCCGATCAGGGCATCGACTGCGGCCGCCGCCGCGCATATGTCATCTACACCTCCGGTTCGACTGGGCAACCCAAGGGCGTCGAAGTCGAACACGTCGCCGTCGTCCATCTCTGGCGTGGACTCGACCGCGTGCTCCATCCGCAGGGCGCCGCGCCGTTGCGCGCGGCGATGAACGCATCGCTGTCGTTCGATGTCTCGGTGCAGGGCTGGAGCCGTCTGCTCGGCGGCGACTGCGTCGTGATGATTCCGCAGTCGGCGAAGCAGGATCCGGGCGAACTTCTCGATCTGCTCGAGCGGCATCGCGTCGATCTCTTCGACTGCACGCCGTCGCAGTTGGTCGGTTTGATCGATGCGGGCCTGCTGCAACGTCCAGCGCTGTCGTCGATGACCGTGGTGGTGGCCGGCGAAGCGATTCCCGCGGCGATGTGGCGCACGCTGGAATCCTGCGGAAGCATGCGCTTCTTCAATGCGTATGGTCCCACCGAAGCGACCGTGTACGCGACTGCGATGCCGATCAACTGCGCGGGCGATCCGCCGAGGATCGGCGCGCCGCTTCCGGATGTGCGGATCGAGATCCTTGATGCCGATGGACGAAGCCTCTCCGTCGGCGACTGCGGCGAGATCCACATCGGCGGCGCAGGGCTGGCGCGTGGTTATCTGGGGCGGCCCGAACTGACCGCCGAGCGCTTCCTCGATGCGGCCGGAACGCTGCCGCAGCGGCTCTACCGGACCGGCGACCTGGGGCGGTGGTTGCCGGATGGGACCATCGAGTACCTCGGACGCAACGATTTCCAGGTGAAGGTACGCGGCTACCGCATCGAACTGGGCGAAATCGAAGCGACGCTCGGTCGCGTGGAAGGCGTCCGCGATGCGATCGTGCTTGCGCGCGAAGACGCGCAGGGCCAGAAACAGATCGTCGCCTATTATCGCGCGGCGGATTCCGGGGAAGGCCATGCGCCCGATGCGGCATCGCTGCGCATGGCGCTGGCCCGATCGCTGCCGGATTTCATGGTGCCTGCGGCCTATGTCTGCATCGACGCATGGCCGCAGACGGTCAACGGCAAGCTCGATCGCGAAGCACTGCCGCCGCCCGGCGCGGATGCGTATCCGGCGGAAGCGTTCGCGTCGCCGCACGCCGGCACCGAACAGACGCTCGCCGACATGTGGTCGGCGCTGCTCGAAGGGCGCCGCATCGGGCGCGATGACCAGTTCCTGCTGCTCGGCGGCGATTCGCTGCGGCTCATCCAGCTCGCCTCGCGCATCCGCCAGCGGTTCGGTGCGACGCCGCCGATCCACGCGCTGTTCAAGCCGCAGTCGCTGGCGCGGATGGCCGAGGCCATCGATGCGCTGTCCGGCGCGGGACACGACGCTGCCGAGAACGCCGAAGCGATGCGGGGATCTTTCGACGACTGGTCGCGCAGTGCCGATTATTCCGAGCATGCGCCGCTGTCCTATCAGCAATATGGTCTTTGGTTGCTGGAGCAACTGTCGTCCACGTCGATCGCCTACAACGCGCAGAACGTGATCCGCATCCGTGGGCGATTCGTGCCCGGAACCTTCGGACGGGCCCTGGACACGCTGGCGCAGCGGCACGAGATCCTGCGGACCACGTTCCACACCGGCCCCGGCGGCGAACCCTACCAGCGCGTGCACCCGCAAGCGGCCGGCATGTTCGAGTACATCGAACCCGATGGCGACTTCGACGACGGTTTCGACGAGCAGCGCCTGACGGACATCGTCGAAGCGCATGTGCACCATCGTTTCGATCTGTCCGCGCTGCCCTTGGCCAAGTTCTCGGTGGTCCGCCTGGCGCCGGACGATCATCTGCTGATCCAGGTCGAGCAGCATTACGTGCACGACGGCTGGAGCATGAACCTGATCCTGCGCGAACTGCTGGCGATCTACGACGCTTACGAACGCGGCGCGACGCCGATGCTCGAAGCGCCGGCCGCGCAATTCAGGGACTACGCGCTGTGGCAGCGCAGCGACATCGCAGGCGAGCGTTTCCTGCGACAGGCGCGCTACTGGAAGCGCAAGTTGGCCGGTGCCGCGCTGCAACTGCCGATGCCCACCGATCATCCGCGTCCGGCGGTGCCGACCTATCGCGGCGGCCAGCTCCGGGTCGAGCTGCCGCCGCAGATAGTGGCGGCGCTGCGCGCGTTCTGCCAGGTCGAGGGGACGACCCTTTACGCGGTCATGCAGGCGGTGTTCCAGATGACGCTCTCGCGTCATGCGGGCAGCGACGACTTCCTGATTGGTTCGGCGGTGGCCAATCGCGTCGCGCGCAGGACCGAAAGCATGGTCGGCATGTTCGTGAACATGGTGCCGGTGCGCTGCGATCTTTCCGGCGATCCGACCTGGCGCGAGTTCCTGGCGCGGGTCATGGTGGATCTGTCCGAGGCCTACGACCATCAGGAAGCGCCGTTCGAGTGGGTGGTGCGCGAATTGCAGCCGGAGCGCGATGCGGGCAGGAATCCGCTGTTCCAGGTGGCGTTCAGTTCGCACAACTCGAACGGGCCGCAGTTGGTCTGGCCCGAATTCGAGCTGGATATCCACGAGGTCTACAGCAACCGCACATCGAAGTTCGATTTCGACGTGGTCATGATCCCCCGTGGCCGCAGGGATCCGAACGGGATCACGATGCTGTGGTCCTATGCGCTCGATCTGTATCGCAGCGACACCATCGAACGCGTGCGCGACACCTATCTGCGTCTGCTCGAACAATGTCTCGCAGCGCCGGATGCGCGATTGAGCGCGTTCGATCCGCTGTCGGACGACGAACGCGCGGCGGCGCTCGACGGCGATCTCATCGCTGCCGATTACGACCTCGATCGACCCGCGCATACCTGGTTCGAGCAACACGCCGCCCTCTCGCCGCACCTGCTCGCCGCGACCTGCGAAGGCGATGCTGTCGATTACGGCCAGCTCAATGCCCGCGCCAACCGGCTCGCCCATGCGCTGCGATCGCGCGGCATCGGCCCCGGGCGTCTGGTCGGCATCTGCATGCAACGCTCGGTCGTGTGGATCGTCTCGGTGCTGGCGGTGCTGAAGGCCGGCGGCGCCTATGTGCCGCTGGATCCGGCATATCCTGAGCAACGCCTGCGCGACATGCTGCTGGATGCCGAGCCGGCCATCGTGCTGGTGGATGCCGTCGGCGGCGATGCCTTGACGCGCGCGTTGGCGACCCACGGCGACGTACCCATGGTCAGGCTCGATGTCGATGCGGACGCGGCGCAGTGGGCGGGAGAGTCCGCGAACGACATCCCGGCGGGTGAGATCGGTCTGGCGTCGATCCATCCGGCGTACGTGATCTACACCTCGGGCTCGACCGGCAAGCCGAAAGGCGTGCTGGTGCCGCATCGTGGCGCCGCCAATCTGCTGCAGGCGCAGGCGGCGCTCTTCGACATCGGTCCTGCGGATCGCGTGCTGCAGTTTGCGTCCTTCAGCTTCGATGCGTCCGTATTCGAGTGGCTGCTGGCGTTGTCCCACGGCGCTTCGCTGCACATGCCGGCACCGGGGGTGGTGCTGGTCGGCGATGCGCTGGAAACCTTCGTCTCGACTGCCCGCACGACCCATGCCCTGTTGCCGCCGGTGGTGCTGTCGGCGTTGCCCGAGACCGCGACGCTCCCCGGGCTGCGCGTGCTGATTTCCGGCGGCGAAGCGATGCCGCCTGCATTGGTGAAGCGATGGGCGCCCGGACGCATGCTGTTCAATGCCTATGGCCCGACCGAGGATTCGGTGGTCTCCACTATCCATCGCTGCGATCCGCAGGTGGATGCCGGTGCGACCGTTCCGATCGGTCGCGGTCTGCCCAACCACCGCACCTATGTCCTTGATGCGCATCGTCGCCCGGTGCCATCGGGCGTTCCGGGCGAACTGTACGTCGGTGGCGCCGGCCTCGCGAACGGTTATCTCAACCGCCCTGAATTGACCGCCGAACGTTTCGTCGACAACCCGTTCATTGCCGGAGAACGCCTGTACCGGACCGGCGATATCGTGCGCCGAAGCGCCGATGCTGCTCTGGAATATCTCGGCCGCAACGATTTCCAGGTGAAGATCCGCGGTTACCGGATCGAGCTTGGCGAGATCGAGGCGAGGCTCGCGTTGTGCGAGGGCGTGCGCGAGGCGGTGGTGGTTGCGAGGGAGGACATGCCCGGACAGAGTGCGTCAGGACAAGACATGCCCCGGCAGACGCGGCTCGTCGCCTATTTCCAGGTGCGCGATCCACAGCAGGAAATCACCGTCGAAGCGCTGCGTGCCGAGCTCGCCGCCGGGCTCGCGGACTACATGCTGCCTTCCGCCTACGTGCAGCTGGACGCCTGGCCGATGACGCCGAACGGCAAGATCGACCGCAAGGCGCTGCCGGCGCCGCGCGACGACGCGTTCGCTTTTCGCGAATATGTCGCTCCGCGCACGCCGATCGAGACGGCGTTCGCGGAGCTCTGGTCGGAGTTGCTTGGGGTGGAGAAAGTCGGAATCCGCGATAATTTCTTCGAGCTCGGCGGGCATTCCCTGCTCGCGACGCGGTTGATGGCCGCGACCCGCGATGCCTTGGGTGTCGATCTGTCGTTGCGCGATCTCTTCGATGGCCCGACCATTGAGCAGATGCTCGCGTTGATATTCTCGCGGGTCGACGAAGGCGTGGCCGATCCGGCCTGATCCCTGTGGCAGGGGGCGCCGGAATCGCCCCACGTCCCGCGTTTCCGCTCGTGCGCCCTAGAAATACAACGATAGGTAAGTCGATGATGTTGTCCAGAGAAGCCTTGAGTCAGATGACGCGGGAGCAACTGCGCGCCCTCAGCCGGAAGAAACACGCAATGTCCCCGCTGCCCCGCGACGGCAGCGCACTGCCGGTGTCCTTCGCGCAGCAGCGGCTCTGGTTTCTGTCGCAAATGAGCGCATCAAGCGACGCATACCACATCGCATTGGGCGTGGAGCTGACCGGCGCCTTGAACCGCGCGGCGCTGCAGGGCGCACTGGACCAGCTGGTGGTCCGTCATGAGACCCTGCGCACGAGTTTCGAAGCGGTGGATGGCGTGCCGTACCAGCGGATCGACCCACCGACCGCCTTCGTGCTGCTGGAGCACGATCTGAGCGCTCTGGACAGCATGGCGCAGCAGCGCGAGCTGGATGCGCTGCAAACGTTGGAGACCACCGCAGCGTTCGATCTGGAGCGCGGCCCGCTGCTGCGCGGTCGGCTGATCCGTATGGCGGCGGAGCGTCACGTGCTGCTGTTGACGATGCACCACATCGTGTCGGACGGCTGGTCGATGGGCGTGCTGTCGCGGGAGCTGGAAGCGCTGTATTCGGCGCGGGTGCGCGGCGAGGCGGACCGTCTGCCGTCGCTGCCGGTGCAGTACGCGGACTATGCGATGTGGCAGCGCGAGCGTCTGTCGGGCGACCGTCTGGCGCGCGCGAGCGCGTACTGGCGGGAGTCGCTGCAGGGCGCGCCGTCGCTGCTGGAGCTGCCGACGGACCGCAAGCGTCCTGCGGAGCAGGATTACCGTGGCGCGCTGCTGGAGGTGCGGCTGGACGCGGCGCTGGCATCGCAGCTGAAGGCGCTGAGCCTGAAGCACGGCGGGACGCTGTACATGACGCTGATGGCGGCGTGGTCGGTGGTGCTGTCGCGGCTGTCGGGGCAGACGGATGTGGTGGTGGGCACGCCGGTGGCGAACCGGGGCCGCAGGGAGGTGGAGGGCCTGATCGGGTTCTTCGTGAACACGCTGGCGGTGCGTGTGGACCTGGAGGACGCGACGGTCTCGGCGCTGATCGAACAGGTGAAGCAGCGTGTGCTGTCGGCGCAGGAGTACCAGGAGCTGCCGTTCGAGCAGGTGGTGGAAGTGGTGAACCCGGCGCGCAGTCTGGGCTATGCGCCGATCTTCCAGACGATGTTCGCATGGCAGAACATCGCATTGGGCGAGCTGCGGTTCGACGGTCTGCAAGCGAGAAGTCTGGACACGCCGCATGCGGTATCCACGTTCGATCTGACCTTGAGCCTGGCCGAGACGGCGCACGGGATCGAAGGCGCGCTCGAGTATTCGACGACGCTGTTCGATGCGGCGACGATGCGGCGATATGCGGGGCATCTGCGCCAGGTGCTGCTCGGAATGGTCGCGGATGCGACCCAGCCGGTGAGCCGGCTGCCGCTGATGGAGGAGGATGAGTACCGCGCGTTGACGCATCCGGTGGTGGCGACCGCGATGCTGGATCGCGCGCTGCCGATCCACACCGGCTTCGAGCGTTGCGCTGCGGCGACGCCGCAGGCGATGGCGGTGGTCTGCGAAGGGCTCTCGTTGACCTATGGCGAGCTCAACGCACGCGCGAACCGCCTGGCGCATTGGCTGCGCGCGCAGGGCGTGGGTCCGGAGACGCTGGTGGCGATCTGCATGTCGCGTTCGCCTGGCGTGCTGGAAGCGATGCTGGCCGTGCTGAAAGCCGGTGGCGGCTATCTGCCGCTCGATCCGGGATCTCCGCAGGAACGACTGCGCGAAGTCCTCGACGACGCGCAGCCGCGGGTCGTTCTGGTCGATGCGGGCGCGCGCGCGGCGATGGCTGCGATCGATGCCGGCCCGCCGATCGCCCAGCAGCTCGTCGATCTCGATGCCGATGCGACGCTGTGGGAGGCGCAACCGGCGCACGACCCGGTGCCGGGAGACACCGGCTTGCGGCCCGAACATCTGGCCTATGTGATCTACACCTCGGGTTCGACCGGCAAGCCGAAGGGCGTGATGATCGAACATCGGCAGATCGCCGCGATCCGCGCGGCATGGGCCGAGATCGATCTGCTGCGTCCGGGCCTGGTGCATCTGCAGATGGCCAATATCGCCTTCGACGTGTTCACCGCCGATTGGCTGCGTGCGCTGACGTTCGGCGGCACGCTGGCGATGTGTTCGCAGGCGCACTGGTCCGACAGCGCGGCGCTGTACCGTTTCATGCGGACGCATGGGGTGACCTTCGCCGATTTCGTGCCCGGCGCGCTCAATACCCTGATCGCGCATCTGGAGGAATCCGGCGGCGATCTGGGGTTCATGGACACGGTGCTCTGCGGCTCGGATCTCTGGACCCAGGAGAGCGCCGAACGCCTGCGCCGGCTGTGCGGAGACGGCGTTCGGATCTCCAACGCCTATGGTTTGACCGAAGCGGCCGTCGACAGCACCCGATACCCGGTGTCCACCTTGCCGTTGCGCACCTGCGACACGCTGCCGATCGGCAAGGCGATTCCCAATGTGGCGGTGTATGTGCTCGATGGTCAGCGTCAGCCGTGCCCGGTGGGCGTGATCGGCGAGTTGTACATCGGCGGCGCAAGCGTCGCCCGCGGGTACCTCAACCGGCCGCAGCTGACCATGGAACGCTTCGTCGACAGTCCGTTCGTGTCCGGTGAGCGGCTGTACAGGACCGGCGACCTCGCGCGACGGTTGTCGGATGGCAACCTGGAATATCTCGGCCGCAACGATTTCCAGGTGAAGGTGAGGGGCTACCGGATCGAGCTGGGCGAGATCGAGGCGAGGCTGGCGGCACAGTCGGGCATCCGCGAAGCCGTGGTCCTGGCGCGCCAGGATTCGGCGGAGCAGATGCGGCTCGTGGCGTACTACGAGTGCGACCACCCGAACGGTACGAATGCGGAAGCGCTGCGCGCTGCATTGCGTGCGGCGCTGCCGGATTACATGGTGCCGACCGCGTACGTCGAGATGACGGCCTGGCCGTTCACGGCGAACGGCAAACTGGATCGCAGGGCGTTGCCTGCGCCGGAGCGACTGGGCGGCGAGTCGAAGTATGTGGCGCCCGAAGGCGCGATCGAATCGCGTCTGGCGGACATCTGGGCGCGGCTGCTGGGTCTGGAACGCGTAGGCCGACATGATAATTTTTTCGAATTGGGCGGACACTCCCTGCTTGCGGTGCGACTGATCAGCGCAGCACGCAAGCAGCTTGGGCTGGAGGTCGCGTTGACCGCGCTGTTCCAGTCGCCGACGGTCGCTGAACTGGCGGCGCGGCTGAAAAGAGACGAAATCGAAATGGTGCCGGAAGGAGTTCAATCGATGATGTCCAAGGAAGCCCTGAGCCAGATGACCCCGGAGCAGTTCCGTGCACTGCGTCGTCAGGGTCAATCGATCCAGCCGATACCGCGCGATGGCCGCGAATTTCCGGTGTCTTTCGCACAGCAGCGGCTGTGGTTCCTGTCGCAGATGGAGGCGTCGAGCGACGCGTACCACATCGCGGATGGCGTGGAGCTGAGCGGCGCCTTGAACCGTGCGGCGCTGCAGGGCGCACTGGACCAGCTGGTGGTCCGCCACGAGAGCCTGCGCACGAGTTTCGAAGCGGTGGATGGCGTGCCGTACCAGCGGATCGGCCCACCGACCGCCTTCGCATTGCTGGAACACGATCTGAGCGCTCTGGACAGCGCGGCGCAACAGCGCGAGCTGGATGCGCTGCAAACGCTGGAGACCACCGCAGCGTTCGATCTGGAGCGCGGCCCGCTGCTGCGTGGTCGGCTGATCCGTCTGGCGGCGGAGCGTCACGTGCTGTTGTTGACGATGCACCACATCGTGTCGGACGGCTGGTCGATGGGGGTGCTGTCGCGGGAGCTGGAAGCGCTGTATTCGGCGCGGGTGCGCGGCGAGGCGG
>CAZGBA010000037.1:0-35668 GCA_964523435.1 uncultured Xanthomonas sp. | reverse complement strand
TCAGTGGTGCTCGTGCGCCATCGCCAGATAGACGACGGTGAGCACCATGAAGATGAAGGCCTGCAGCAGGATGATCAGGATGTGGAAGATCGCCCAGCCGGCGTGGATGAACACGCCCGGCACGAAGGTGGCCCACGACGCGAACAGGCCTGCGATCAGCATGAACAGCAGCTCGCCCGCGTACATGTTGCCGAACAGTCGCATGCCGAGGCTAACCGGCTTGGACAGGTACTCGACGAGATTCAGGAAGAGATTGAACGGGGCCAGGATGATGGCCATCACACCGTGGCCGTGGAACGGCGCGGTGAACAGTTCCTTGGTGAAACCCCAGCCGCCCTTCGCCTTGATCGAATAGAAGATGATCAGCAGGAACACGGTGATCGACATGCCGAAGGTGGTGTTGATGTCGGCGGTCGGGACCACGCGCAGGAAGGTGTGGTGGGCGGTTTCCTCGCCGGCGACCTTGGCGATGATCCAGCCCGGCAGGTCCAGCGGCAGCAGGTCCATCGTGTTCATGAACACGACCCAGACGAAGATGGTCAGCGCCAGTGGCGCGATGAAACGGCGGTCGCCGTGGAACGCATCCTTGACCTGACCATCGACGAATTCGACCACCAGCTCGACGAACGCCTGGCCCTTGGACGGGACGCCGGAAGTGGCCTTGCGCGCCTGCGACCACAGCAAAAGGCAGGCAAGCAGGCCGAGCGCCAGCGAAATCACCCAGGAATCGAGATGAAAACCGTAACCGGCCACATCGACCTTGTTATGGGTCAGGTGATGGACGATGTATTCGGTCAGTCCGCCACTGCTTTTTTCGGCACTCACGCTGTCGCCCTCAAATCCACGGTTCCGCCGCGAGGATGTTCGCGACGATCAATCCAACGACCCGGTCGACCCGGACGCGCCTACTCTCGGCGCAGTCCATCTCTCGCGGTGAACAACAACGCCGCCGCGGCCATGGCCGCTCCGGCGAGCACCGGCGGTGCCGGCAGTTTCCAGACGGCGATCGCGAGCAACAGCCCCGCGATCACCACGATCCATTTCGCCGCCAACCCCAGCAACAGTCGGCCGAACGCGGCTCCCGCGCCGACCACACCCCCCGAGAACGCCCCCCAGGCGGCCAGAGCGCTGCCCAGAGTCATCGCGGCGCCTCCGGCCAACCCACCGAGCGCGGCTTGCGCTCCGAACGACAGGCAGACCAGTGCGGCGAGCAGCGTGGCGACGGTCTGCATCAGCACCGTGCGTCGCGCCAGCCGACGGCCCGCAGCGACAGAATTCAGCACGCGGCATCCGAGGTAGTGGCAGAAGCGTCGGGGCGGCCGGTCCCAAGACATGCTTGTGATCGAAAACCGCCCCGCGAAGCCGCAAAAGTATAACAGTCGGCCGTTTTCCGGGGCAACCTCGACGATGGTCGGTCATCGACTCCGTCCAGCGGGTTCAACTGATTGTTTTTTCGATCTTTTTCGACGAAACAAGGCGCGTGCGGCGGCAAACGGAGCGCGGCGAACATTGCATCGGCCGATGATCCCGGCGACCTCTGGCGGGAACTTCCCGCATCGATGCTAATCTGCTCTCCGTCCCGCACGACTCTCCTTCGCCGACCCTCGGCGGCTGTAGTGCGGCCACCGAAGCCCCGGCCCCAAGCCGGGGCTTCGTTTTGTTCCTGCAGGCGTGTCAGCCCGCGAGCGCCCAGTCGGCGGCGTATTCGGCATGGATGCGCGCCGTGTCGAACAGCGGCACCTCCGCATCGCCTTCGCCCACCAGCAGGCCGATCTCGGTGCAGCCGAGGATCACGCCCTGCGCGCCGCGTACGACCAGATCCGACATGATCGTTCGATAGTCGCCACGCGACGCATCGAGAATGCGTCCGAGGCACAGTTCGTCGTAGATCACCCGATGCACGCGCTCGCGCTGCGCCGGGTCGGGCGTCAGCACCGCAATCCCTGTCGCTTCGATGCGTTCACGATAGAACGCCTGTTCCATCGTGAAACGGGTGCCGAGCAACGCCACGCACGCGAGCCCCGCAGCATGGATGCGCTCTGCCGTGGCATCGGCGATGTGCAATAGCGGGATATCGACCGCAGCCTCGATGGCAGGCGCGACGAGGTGCATGGTGTTGGTGCAGACCACGATCGCCTCGGCGCCTGCGGTACGCAGCCCGCGCGCCGCCCCGGCCAACAACGCACCGGCGGTATGCCAATCGCCAGCATTCTGCAGCGCTTCGATTTCGGCGAAGTCGACGCTTTGCAGCACCAGCTTCGCCGAGTGCAGACCTCCGAGCCTGTCGCGTACGCGCTCGTTGATGATGCGGTAGTAGGGAATGGTCGATTCCCAACTCATGCCACCGATCAGACCCAGCGTGCGCATCACATCTTCTTCGGAATGTACAAATCCGCCTACTTGGCCTTCTTGGGCAAGTAAAGATCGGTAATCGTGCCGTCGAAGACCTCCGCCGCCATGCCCACCGATTCGCTGAGCGTGGGATGCGGATGGATGGTGTGGCCGATGTCCTCGACTTCGCAGCCCATCTCGATCGCAAGCGCGGCCTCGGCGATCAGATCGCCCGCATGCACGCCGACGATACCTGCGCCGACGATGCGATGACTGGTTTCGTCGAAGATCAGTTTGGTGAAGCCTTCTGTGCGGCCGATGCCGATGGCGCGGCCCGATGCGGCCCATGGGAATTTGCCGACGCCGATCTTCAAGCCCTTGGCTTTCGCTTCGGTTTCGGTGACGCCGACCCAGGCGATTTCCGGATCGGTGTACGCCACCGACGGAATGACGCGCGCGACCCACTCTTTCTTCTCGCCGGCCGCGACTTCCGCCGCGAGTTTGCCTTCGTGGGTGGCTTTGTGCGCGAGCATCGGCTGGCCGATGATGTCGCCGATCGCGAAGATGTGCGGCACGTTGGTGCGCATCTGCCGGTCGACGTTGATGAAGCCGCGCTCGGTGACCGCGACGCCCGCTTTGCCGGCGTCGAGCTTGTTGCCGTTCGGCGCACGGCCGACGGCGACGAGGACGCGGTCGTAGGTATCGTTGGCGGGAATGCTGGCGCCATCGAAACCGCAGACGATGCCGGCCTCGGTCGCCTGGGCTTCGATCACTTTTGTTTTCAGATGGATCGCCACGCCCTGCTTCTTCAGGCGGTCGGCGAGCGGCTTGATCAGATCGGTATCGGCGCCGGGCATGATCTGGTCCATGAACTCGACCACGGTCACCGCACTGCCGAGCGCGCGATACACCGTCGCCATTTCCAGGCCGATGATGCCGCCGCCGACGACCAGCAGCTTCTTCGGCACGTCGGCCAAGTTCAACGCATCGGTGGAATCCATCACCCGCGCGTCGTCCCACGGGAACGACGGCAGCTTCACCGGCTGCGAGCCGGCGGCGATGATGCAGTTCGCGAAGCGCAGCACCTGCGCCTTGCCGTCATCGCCGACGATCTCGAGTTCGTTCGCGGACAGGAATTTCGCAGTGCCCTGGACCACGCGCACCTTGCGCTGCTTCGCCATGCCGGACAGGCCCTTGGTGAGCTGGCCGACCACTTTTTCCTTGTAGCCGCGCAAGGTGTCGATGTTGATCTTCGGCGCGCCGAAATCGACGCCGTAATCGCTGGCATGCGCGGCCTGGTCGATTACATCCGCCGCATGCAGCAGCGCCTTCGACGGGATGCAGCCGACGTTGAGGCAGACGCCGCCCAGGCTGGCGTAGCGTTCGATCAGCACGGTGTCGATGCCGAGGTCGGCGCTGCGGAACGCGGCGGTGTACCCGCCAGGACCGGCGCCCAGCACGACCGTGGCGCACACGATGTCGGCCGCACGACCGGACGAGGACGCTGCCTGTGATGCGGGCGGCGCGGGCGGTGCCGGCGCAGGCGCTGCCACCGGAGCCACCGCAGGCGGCGCTGCAGCGGCCTTCGCAGGCGCAGCCGCTTCGGAAGCGGTGCCCACACCCTCGATCACCGCGATCACCGCGCCTTCCGACACCGCATCGCCCAGCTTCACCTTCAGCGCCTTGATCACGCCATCGGCGATCGCCGGCACTTCCATGGTGGCCTTGTCGGATTCCAGGGTGACCAGGCCCTGGTCCTTTTTCACGGTGTCGCCGACCGCGACCAGGATCTCGATGACCGGGACGTCGCCGTGGCTGCCGATGTCCGGGACTTTGCTTTCGATGTCTGCCATGACCAGCCCCTTACAGCACGGCCCGACGGAGGTCGGCCAGCAGTTGTGCGAGATAGGCGGTGAAGCGCGCGGCGGCGGCGCCGTCGATCACCCGGTGGTCGTAGCTCAGCGACAGCGGCAGGACCAGGCGCGGCTTGAACTTCTCGCCGTTCCAGACCGGCTTCGTGTCCGACTTCGACACGCCGAGGATCGCCACTTCCGGCGCATTGATGATCGGGGTGAACGCGGTGCCGCCGATCCCGCCCAGCGAGCTGATGGTGAAGCAGCCGCCCTGCATCTGCTCGGGCTTGAGCTTGCCCTCGCGCGCGGCGGCGGCCAGTTCGCCCATTTCCTGCGCGATCTGCATCACGCCCTTCTGGTCGGCATCGCGCAGCACCGGAACGACGAGGCCGTTCGGCGTGTCGGCGGCGAAGCCGATGTTGTAGTACTGCTTGAGGACAAGGTTGTCGCCGTCCAGCGAGGCGTTGAAGTTCGGATACTTCTTCAGTGCGGCGACGCTGGCCTTGATCAGGAAGGCGAGCATGGTCAGCTTGCCGGCCTTGCCGGCGGCGATCGCCTTGGCGTTCTCGTCATTCAACGCAACACGCAGCGCCTCCAGCTCGGTGATGTCGGCGTCGTCGTGCTGGGTGACGTGCGGGATCATCGCCCAGTTGCGCGCGAGGTTGGCGCCGGAGAT
Organism: uncultured Xanthomonas sp.; assembly: GCA_964523435.1. Classification (GTDB taxonomy): domain Bacteria; phylum Pseudomonadota; class Gammaproteobacteria; order Xanthomonadales; family Xanthomonadaceae; genus Lysobacter_I. The sequence goes on along the minus strand of CAZGBA010000037.1, from coordinate 30,808 downwards.
TTTCTTGATCCGCGAGAGTTCGCGGGTTTCGATCTCGCCGAATTTCGCAAAATCGACTTTCGGCCAGGGGAGGAGGTTCAATCCTCCGCCCATCGGGGCTGAAGCGCCTCCCGCCACGCCGGTCTGCAATGCGGATTTGACGAACTGCTGCACGTCTTCCTTGCTGATGCGTCCGCCGCGTGCGCTGCCGGCGACGCGGGCCAGATCGACGCCGAGTTCGCGCGCGAACAGGCGTACGGCGGGGCTGGCGTAGGGCACCTTGTCGGGCAGCACGGCATCGGCCTCGAAGCGGACCGGCGGCAAGCCTGCGCCCATCGGGGCGCTCGCTGCGGCAGCAGGCGCGACAGGTGCGGGCGGCGCTGCGGCGGGCGTGGGCGCGGCTGCGGCCGGAGGAGGCGCTGCGGGTGCAGGTGCAGGCGCCGGTGTCGTAGCGACAGCCACTGCAGAATCAGCCGCTTCGATGATCGCAACTACGCTGCCTTCGGAAACGTTGTCGCCGAGCTTGACCTTGAGCTCGCGAACCGTGCCGGCGAACGGTGCGGGCACTTCCATCGTCGCCTTGTCCGACTCCAGCGTCACCAGCCCCTGGTCCTTGCTGACGCTGTCGCCGACGGCGACCAGAATCTCGATCACCGGAATACCGGTGAAATCGCCGATGTCGGGAACGAGGGCTTCCTTCATATCTGTCATGTGCGGGCCTTGGTGGTCGCGCCTGCGCCGGGCGGCGGAGGCATCGGGCTATTGTGGCCGCGGATGGGCCGCGCGCCAACCACGATGCCGGACCGGGGCGCGTCGACCGGCCTGCGTGGAAGCGGAAAACGTATTCAGCGGCGGCCATACTGCGGCGCATGCACGACCGAAGCTCAACCCAAGGCGCCACGCCTGGCTTCGTAGCTCGCGATGTAGGCCTCGACCGACATGCTGGCGATGAGTTCGCCGATGGCGTCCAGCGGCAGATCCTCGATGTTCCTGAAACGCACGCAACTCTTGCCCATGTCCAGCTTCTTGCCCAGCGCGGCGGCCTCGGCGCGCAGCTTGCGCTCCTGCTCGCCTTCGGCATAGACGCCCGAAAGATACAGCGCGTAGTTGTTCTTCTGCGCCGCCAGCGCCACATAGGCGAGCGGCTGTTTGTTGTAGGTGATCGGATAGCGCGCCAGCGGGATCTGCCAGGTGATCATCCCCCAGTTCATGGTTTCCTCGTAACCGGGCGGCAGATGCGCGTTGACCCGGTCGCGCATCGCGGCGATCACCGCACGCCGTTCCGGTGGCAGTTCGGCGAGGTAGGCGTCGATGGTTTTTGCTGCACTGGAGACCATTGCTCGCGCTCCCGACGAATTGGACGATGGTGTCGGGCGGGACGTTACAGCTTCGTCTGCATGCCGTCATCGTGCATCGCAGCGCCACGCTGTCGCGCCCTGACAGGACAACGCCCGGCGCGGGCCGGGCGTTGCGTGTCGGGATCGGTCGGCGATTCGGGTTCGCAAGTGCAACGCTTGTCGATCAGCGTTCGTCGCCCACCACGCGCAGACCGAAGACCATCGAAGCGAAACCGACGTTCTGGGCCGAACCCGATACGTTAAGGCGAATCGTCGTCGGCTGCTTGAAGAATTCCTTGGCCTGCGCGTCGGTCAGTCCGTAGTTGTCGGTCAGCGCCCGCTTCGACACGAAGCCCGCCATGCACACGGCAGAGTCGCGGGTACGCTCGGTGAAATTGACGCCCGGATCCAACGGCACCACGAAGCTCTCGCTGGCGGTCATGCTGGTCAGGAACTGGCCGCCGAACGGTGCACCGGTGGTCGGATCGATCAGCGCCGGATCGTCGAGCACCGGGTTCTCGATGGTCAGCGTCGGGCTATAGCGCAGGCGGCCGTAGGTGGGCGTGGCGCCGAAGTTGGCGTAGTTGATGTTCAACACCGGCGAGAACCAGTAGCACAGCAGCGAATTCGCCGATTTGCCGGGCAGGGTGATGTGCGCGGCATCCTCGAAATTGAAGCTGGTGAAGGCCGGGGCCGGCGCCAGCACCTGGCACAGCTCGTCGGGATTCTCCGGATCGGTGGGGCAGGTGTCGCTGAGATTGATGAAGGCGCTGGCCAAGCCCAGCCAGGTCACGTTGCGTTTGAAGGAATCGACGTCGTAGACGTCCTCTACGGTCGGCGCTGCGGCGGCCTTGACGACGCCCGTGCTGGCCGTCATCGCCACGGCTTTCCGCTGCGCGGCAGCGTGCCGGGATTGGGCGACGGGCAAATCCGGCGAAACCGCTTCGATGATCTCGTGCTTCGACGGGCCGCCTTTCTGGGCGTACACCGCGACCGAGGCCAGGGCGGCGGTGGCGAGACTCAGTGCGAGGACGTGCTTGCGATGCATGGTGTTGCGCTCCGGGAGGTTGGCGGGTACCCGAACACAACGCCGTCGACCGCATGGACAGGACAGCCTCCGGCCGGGTCGACGGCCGGAGGGGTTGCCGCAGCGGCGGGTCAGTCGCCAACGATGCGCAGACCGAACACCATCGAAGCGTTGCCTACGTATTGGGTGCTGCCGGTGATGTTCATGCGGACCGTGGTCGGGCTGGCGAAGAAGTCGTCCGCCTGGGCCGGGGTCAGTCCGTAATTCAGGATCAGCGATTTGTGGCTGATGAAGCCGGCCATGCAAACGGTGGAATCGCGGGTCCGCTCGTTGAGGGTGACGCCGGGCTCGAGCGACTCTTCGAAGCGTTCCGAAGACGTCATCGAGGTCAGCAGTTGGCCGCCGAACGGCGCACCGGTCGTCGGGTCGATCAGCGACGGGTCGGACAACACCGGGTTTTCGATGGTCAAGGTCGGGGTGTAGCGGAAACGGCCGATCACGCGGGCGGCGGTCGGGTTGCTGTAATTCACGGTGAGCACCGGCGAGAACCAGTAGCACAGGATCGAATTCGAAGCGCCCTTCGGCAGCTTGATGCGCGCGGCGTCATTGAATGTGAAGGACGTGAAGGCGCCCGGGGTCGTGTTCAATTCCTGGCAGTACTCGTCCGGCGTGGTCGGCTTCGGGCATCCCGACTGCACGTTGATGAAGGCGCTGGCCAGTCCCAGCCACTTCACGTAGCGGCCGAAGCTGTCGACGTCGTAGACCTCGTCCTCGGTCACCGGATAGATCGGGTCGGCGAGTTTCGCCGTGATCGGCGCGCGCTTGGCGATCGTCTGTGCGCCGAGTTGGCTGGCGCGCTGGCTCAGCACGCGCTGCTTGGCGGTCACTGGGAGATCGGCGGACACGCCGCGAATGGCGTCGTCGCGCAGCAGAATGCTTTTCTGCGCATAGGCGGCGACCGATGCGAGGGCGGCGACGGCCAGACTCAAACCGAGGATGTGCTTGCGTTGCATGAGGCGGGGCTCCGGAGGATTGGGTGACAACCCGAGCAGAACGCAGGACGCACGCGGCAGAGGACAGGCGATGGGCCGCTCAGGGGTGTTCGGCCTCCAGATGCACGCGCTCGCGCCGCAGCAGATACAGACCGCTGAGCACGATGATCGCCGCGCCGACCCAGGTCATGCCGTCGGGCAGCACGCCCCAGAGACTGAAATCCAGCAACACGCCCCAGAGCAGGGCGCTGTATTCCAGCGGCGCGATCAACGAGGCCTCACCCTGACGGAACGCTTCGGTGATGGTGTACTGGCCCAACGCGCCGGCCACGCCCACGCCCGCGATCAGCCACAGATCCGCGCTGCGGATCGGCACCCACTGCGGCAACGCCAGCAGGCCGGCGCCCAGCGCCATCGATGCCAGCAGCCAGACCACGATGGCCTGGCTGCTGTCGGTCCGGGCGAGCACCCGCACCGTGATCGCGGACACCGCATAGCCGAACGCCGCCAGCAGCACCGCCAGCCCGGCGAGACTGCCGATGCCCGCGCTGGTCGGGCGCAGCACGACCAGCACGCCGATGAAACCGACCACGATCGCAGTCCAGCGTCGCGGCCCGACCCGTTCGCCCAGGATCGGCACGGACAGCGCGGTGATCAGCAGTGGTGCGATGAAGAAGATGGTGTAGGCCGTGGACAGCGGCAAGGTGCGCAGGGCGTAGACGAACGGCGCCATCATGGTGATGCCGAGCACCGCGCGCAGCAGATGCAGCGGCCAGCGCACGCGGAACAGACTGCGCGCACCCACCGTCGCCAGCGCCCAGACCAGCACGAAGGGCAGCGAAGCGCCGCCGCGAAGCGCCGACACCTGCAGCGGCGGGTAATGCACCGACAGGTGCTTGAGGCCTGCGTCCATCAGCGAGAACAGACCCACCGCAGCGAGCATGAACAGGGCCGCGCGCCAGCGATGCGCGCCAGCGGGCCGGTTGGGGTGCAGGGAAGTCATGCCTGCAGGATGAAGGGAGTCGCCAGCCAACGCCAGCATCCCGGTGCAGCACGATGCTTCGTCAGAATGACCTGCGGGCATCGATTTTCGCGTATTCGGTGTAACGTCCCCCGGTCATGAACCCTTGGAGTATCCGCCATGTCGCCGAACGCCAATCGCGCCCTGCGCTTGCTCTGTCTGATCCTCGGCGCACTGTGTCTGGCCGCCTGCGACCGTGGCGGCAGCGACAGCCGGACCACCGCCGCTCCGGCGGAATCCCCGCAGGTCGCTGAAGCGGCGCCGGTAACGCCACCGACCGCGCCCGCCGAAGCCGCCGCGCCTGCAGCGGCCGCATTCGACCCCGCCAGCGTGCCGGAAAGCACCGCGACCCTGCCGCCGTTCCCGTTCTTCAAGACCCCCGAAGGCCTGACCACCACCTTCGCGGAGAACGACCGCCACATCAATTTCGATCGCGCGCACATGATCGCCGGCGACAGGATCGTCGCGATCGAAGGCAGGATCGCCCGCGACCAGTTCCAGCTCACCAATCCGGAACAGCGCCAATACTCCGCGATCGAATTCCATCGCAACTACGAGAACGCGATCCGCGACCTCGGCGGCGTGCGCATCAGCCAGACCCAATACACCAATCCCGTCGTCGAGGCGTTCGGTGGATACGACAAGGTGCGCGAGCATTTCTACGGCATCTGCCCCGGCGATTACGACTGCGAAAACCACACCTATCTGATCCGCCAGGGCGGCAAGGAATACTGGATCCAGATCAGCACCGGCGCGGGCCCGCTGCACGGTTACGTCACCGTGCTGGAACGCGAAGGCATGAAGCAGTCGCTCGGCTTCCTCGACGCTTCGGCGATGAAGAAAGCGATCGACGCCGACGGCCGGGTCGCGCTGTACATCAACTTCGATGTGGACAAGGCGAGCCTTCGCGCCGACGCGCAGCCGGTGGTTGCCGAGATCAACAAACTGCTGAGCGCCGATCCTGCGCTGAAACTGTCGATCGAAGGCCACACCGACAATACCGGTACGCCAGCACACAACCAGGCGTTGTCGACCGGCCGCGCCCTCAGCGTGCTGGGCGCGCTGGTCGGTCTGGGTGTGGATCCGGCGCGGCTTCAATCCAAGGGCTACGGCCAGGACAAACCGCTGGCCGACAACGCCAGCGAGGACGGTCGCGCCAGGAACCGTCGGGTGGAATTGGTGAAGCTGTGATGTAGGGCGTTCGCCGACCCTTTCAGTCGCGGGGCCAGGGCCGAGATCTGCCGACAACACGTGGCCCGCACGCCCGGCGGGTGTCGATTTCGGGGTTTTAGTGCAAGCTTGCACCCCTCTGCACGAGGAATCGCCATGTCGCCGAACGCCGATCGCACCCTGCGCCTGCTCTGCCTGTCGTTGCTGGGCGCGCTGTGTCTGGCCGCCTGCGACCGCGGCGGCCCGGCCGCTGGCGGCGCGGGATCGGAGTCCGCCACCGATGCCGCCCCGACCGGGCCGGCGAACGTTCCGCCGCCGGAACAGCCCGACTTCGATGCCGCCACCGTGCCGGAAAGCACCGCGACCCTGCCGCCGTTCCCGTTCTTCAAGGCGCCCGATGGCCAGGTGAGCGTGCTCGGCGAGCGCGACCGCAATGCCGAATTCGATCGCGAGCACATGATCGCGGGCAACAAGATCGTCGCGGTCGAGGGCAAGGTCGCGCGCAGCATGTACTCGCTCGACGCCACCGACCTGCGCCGCTACACGGCGATCGCGTTCCAGCGCAACTACGAGAACGCGATCCTCGCGCTCGGCGGCGTGAAGATCAGCAAGACCGCATACACCGATGAAGTCGTCGACGCCTTCGGCGGGCGCGAGCTTCTGGACAAGCACTACCACGGCACCTGCTCGGGTATCGACTGCGACAACAACACCTACCTGCTCCGTCAGGGCGACAAGGAATACTGGGTGCAGGTCAGCACCGGCGCGATTCCGCTGCACGGCTACATCGTGGTGCTGCAGCGCCGGGTCATGAAGCAATCGGTCGGCTTCCTCGACGCTTCGGCGATGAAACAGGCCATCGACGCCCACGGGCGGGTCGCGCTGCACATCAATTTCGATGTCGACAAGGCGACCCTGCGCCCGGACGCCCAGCCCCTGCTCGAAGAGATCAACAAGCTGCTCAACGCCGATCCGGCGCTCAAGCTGTCGATCGAAGGCCATACCGACAACAGCGGCACGGCGATGCACAACCAGGAACTGTCGACCGCGCGCGCGCGCAGCGTACTCGGCGCGCTGGTCGGGCTGGGCATCGATCCTTCGCGCCTGCAGTCCCGAGGCTTCGGCCAGGGCGCGCCGGTGGCCAGCAACGGCACCGAAGCCGGCCGCGCCAAGAACCGGCGCGTGGAGCTTGTGAAGCAATGACATTCCGCGCACGACGCGAGCGGCATCGGTTAACCTTCGCGCCCCGCCGCCAACCACACCACTGAACCCTGCCGCCATGCCCTCTTTCGATATCGTCTCCGAAGTCGACCTGCACGAACTGACCAATGCGGTCGACCAGGCCAGTCGCGAACTGACCACGCGCTTCGATTTCAAGGGCGTGGATGCGACCTTCACCCTCGAAGACAGCACCGTTGCGCTCACCGCGCCCAGCGAATTCCAGCTGCAGCAGATGCAGGACATCCTGCGGCTGCGGATGATCGCGCGGAAGATCGACGCCCGCTGCCTCGACGCCGGCGACATCGACACCAACCTCGCCGGCGCGCGTCAGAAGATCAAGGTGCAGCAGGGCATCGAACGCGAGCTGGCGAAAAAGATCCAGGCCGCGATCAAGGACGCGAAACTCAAGGTTGACACCCAGATCAACGGCGACAAACTGCGCGTCAACGGCAAGAAGCGCGACGATCTGCAGGCGGCGATGGCGCTGCTGCGCGGCATGACATTCGAGCGCCCGCTGCAGTTCGACAATTTCCGCGACTGAACCGATGAGCGGCGAAGACGCGCACGCAGCCATCGCCGACACCCGGCGCTGGCTGGAACGCGCGGTGATCGGCCTGAATCTCTGTCCGTTCGCCAAAGCCGTGTACGTCAAGCAGCAGGTGCGCTTCGTGCTGAGCGACGCGGAACTGCCGGAGGATCTGCTGGAGGAGCTGGCCGAAGAGCTGCTGCGCCTGCGCGACACGCCGGCCGACGAGACCGACACCACGCTGCTCGTCCATCCGAAGGTGCTGGGCGATTTCCTCGACTACAACGATTTCCTCGACCGCGTCGACGCGCTGATCGAAGCGCTGGAACTCTACGGCATCCTGCAGGTTGCCAGTTTCCATCCGGATTACCGCTTCGCCGACTGCGAAGCCGACGACCCGGGCAACTGCACCAACCGCGCGCCCTACCCCACGCTGCATCTGCTGCGCGAAGCGAGCCTGGACAAGGCCGTCGCCGCCTATCCGGAAGCCGATGTCATCGTCGAACGCAATCTGCAGACGATGGAGAAGCTCGGCCTCGAAGGCTTCCGAAAACTGTTGCTGGAATAACTGCGGTTCATACCGTGCCCACAAGGCAATTCCCGCAGTTCAACCCCCGAACAACTTCACCCGGTCCGCATCGTCCAAGGCACGCCACTCGCCCGACGGCAGATCGCCCAGCGTCGCGCCGCCCACCGACACGCGATGCAACGCTTCGACATGGTTGCCGACCGCAACGAACATCCGCCGGACCTGGTGATAGCGGCCTTCGTGCAGGGTCAGACGCGCGTGCGTCGGCCCCAGCACTTCCATCTCGGCGGGCAGCAGCGGCTTCTGTTCGGATTCCAGCATCAGCGTGCCGTTGGCGAACAGCGCGGCTTCGTCGCCGCGCAGCGGATCGGCGAGCGTGGCTTCGTAGACTTTCGGCAGTTCCGACTTCGGCGAAATGATCCGGTGCAACAGTGCGCCGTCGTCAGTCATCAGCAGCAGGCCACTGGTCTCGCGATCGAGCCGGCCGACGCTGGACAGCACCGGATCGCGCAGACGGAAACGCGGCGGCAGCAGATCGTAGATCAGCCGGCCCTTGTCCTTGGTCGAGCACACATAGCCGGCCGGCTTGTGCAGCATCAGCAGTAAGCCCTGCGGTGGATCGAGCGGCTCGCCGTCGACGCGGATCGCTTCGTGCGTCGCGTGCACGCCGAATTCGTCGTCTGTGTACAGCACTTCGCCATCGGCATCGGTGATGCGGCCTTCGCGAAATAATGCCGTCACCTGTTTGCGACTGCCGTAGCCGAGGTTCGCGATGAGCTTCAACAGTTTCATGCGTCGCCACGCCATGCGCGCGCTTCGGCGGCGCGGCTGGGCGCGCGACGTTTGCGCGCGAACGAAACAGCAGGCGTCGCGGGCTGCGGCGTCGCAGCGGCGCTCTTGATCGCTTCGATGATCTTGAAGCCCTGCTGCTGGGTGACGATGCGCACGCTGCCGAAATTCGCGTCCAGCTCCAGTTCGTAGGGCAGATTGCGGTTCGCGACCAGCCACAGGCGCCCGCCGGGCACCAGCGCTGCAGCCGCAGCGGCGATGAAGGCGCGGCCGATATCGGGACGCGCGGCGCTCTGCTGCGCATGGAACGGCGGATTGGTGACGATCACGTCGTACTGTTCGGACAATCCAAGCGCCACGTCCTGCCAGAGGAAACGCAGCGGCAGGCGCGCGGCGGCAGCGGCGAGATTGCGCTTCGCCAGATCCAGCGCGCGCGCTTCGGCTTCGTACACGTCCAGCGATGCGATACCCGGGCAGCGCTGCAGCAGTTCGGTCGACAGATAGCCGTAACCGGCGCCGAGATCGGCGGCGCGACCGCGAAGGTCTGCGGGCAGATGTTCGGCAAGCAGCTGCGATGCGGGATCGATGCGATCCCATGCGAACACGCCGGGCCTGCTGATGAAGCGACCATTGAGGATCGGGCGCTCCGCATCCAGAGTCGACCATTGGGCCAGCAGCGCCGCATCGATGCTCGCGTCGTCGCGACGCGACCAGAACACGCGGCAATGATGCTTGGTGAGATTGCCGTCGAGCCCGCACAGCCGCTTGAAATCGCCTTCGCCGGATTTGGCGCCCTCGTCGTTGGCGATGCAGGCCACGACGATGCCGCCCGGCGCGCAGCGCTGCAGCGCCTGTGCGAACAGCGCGCGGGCCTCGTCGCGCTGACGCGGCGGCAGCAGCAGCACCAGCGGGTAGCGCGCGTCCGACTCAGCAGCCCCCGCTACTGTCCAATCCGACCGCTGCAGCGCCTCGGCATCCGGCTTGAAGCTCTGTTCGCAGATCAATCCCGGACGCAGCTGCTGGCGCAGTGGCCAGCCGTCGCGGGCGCGCATGAACAAGACGTTCGGAGCCTGTGCTCCGCCCTCGGCCGGCCACGCCAGCAGGCCGTTTTCAAAAGGCAGGAAGAGGGTTTCGAGCGCGGGGTCGCGGCGATCAGCAGTCATTGCGGCGGCCTCGGTGGCAAAGCGTGGGAAGTGTCATCGCGGCATTTTATGTCAGGCGGGTGTGATCTTTGCCGCGCCGCTGCGAATCATGTGAGCATCCTCCCGAGATTCCCGCCAGTGATCGCGACCGCCGACGCCATGGATTCGCCGCAAACCCGTTTCTCCGCCCTGCTCGAAGAGCATCGCGGGATCGTGTTCAAGGTGGCGGCCACCTATTGCCGCCACCCCGACGATCGCCAGGATCTGGCCCAGGAGATCGCCGCCCAGCTGTGGCGCGCCTTCCCCGGCTACGACGACGCCCGCCCGTTCTCGACCTGGATGTACCGGATCGCGCTGAACGTCGCGATCTCGCATGTACGCAGCGTCAGCGGCCGCGCCTCCGCCGTGCCGCTCGACGAGCACCAGGACACCCACCCCGGCTTCGCGGTCGACGACAGCAGCGCGCAGCACGAGACGGACCAGCAACTGCGCGCGCTGTACGCGGTGATCGACCGCCAGTCGCCGATCGATCGCGCGCTGCTGATGCTGTGGCTGGAAGACCGCAGCCAGCGCGAGATCGCCGAGATCATCGGCATCAGCGAAAGCAATGTCGCGACCAAGCTCAACCGGCTCAAACAGCGCATCCGCCAGCAGTTGGCGGACCCCGCATTCGACTGAATCCCGCGCTTCCAGAACCCGACCACAAAGACATGACTACGATGGATACCACCATGGAACTCGACGAACTCAAACAAGCCTGGCAGACGCTGGACAAGCGCCTGCAGCAGCAGAACGCCATGCAATTCCAACTGTTGCGCGACAAGCGTGTCGACAAGATGAAATCCAGCCTGCGGCCGCTGCTCATCGGCCAGATCATCCAGATCCTGTTCGGGGCGTGGATGGTGCTGATCGGCGTCGATGTATGGGCGTCGCATCGCGATGTGCCGCATCTGTTGATCGCAGGCATCGTGATGCATATCCACGGCGTCGCGACCATCATCGCCGCCGGCGTCATCTGCAGCGGAATCGCCGGCATCGATCACGCCGCACCGGTACTCGAACTGCAGCGCCGGCTGGCGAAGCTGCGCAAACACTATCTTCTCGGCGGCATGTGCGTGGGCCTGCCATGGTGGGTGATGTGGGTGCCCTTCATGATGACGCTCGCGATGTCGGCGACCGGCATCGACATCTATGCCGTCGCCCGCGCGTCGTCGCCGCTCGCGAACTGGTTGAACATCAGCCTCGGAGTGGGCGTGCTCGGTCTTTTCGGCACGTGGATCTTCCATCGCTGGTCGCGACATCCCAGCCGTGCTGCGCTCGGCCGCAAGCTCGAAGACGGTGCTGCGGGTGGAGGTCTGCGCAAGGCACAGGCTGAGCTGGATGCGTTGAAAGCCTACGAAATCGAATAAACCGATGGCCTGTGGGAGCGGCTTTTGTGGGAGCGGCGGAAGCCGCGATTGATCGCGCGTCACGTTCTATCGCGACTTCCGTCGCTCCCACAAGATCAACAGCAGTGGCTCAGGCATCGAGTTCGCGCAGCACCAGCGACGGCGGCGCATCCAGCACGCGGCGGGTCGCGAACAGACCTGCAGCAAGCGCAGCGAGCATGCCGAGGCCCGCACCTGCGGCGGCCATGCCCCAGTTGATCTGCCACGGCAGATCGAACACCTGGGTGGCGACCACGCCGGCAAGGATCGACGCCGCAATCGCCGCGACCACGCCGGACAGCAGGCCGATCACCAGGAACTCCGAGGCCTGCGCCAAGCGCAGCTGCTTGCGACTACCACCCAGCGCGCGCATCACCCCGCCTTCGCGCAGGCGTTCGTCCTGACTTGCGCTGACTGCTGCCAACAGCACCAGCACACCGGCGGCGAGCGAGAACCAGAACACCACCTGCACCACCATCGCCACCTGGTCGCCGATGCTTTTCACCTGGGTGATGATCGCGTCGACATCGATCACCGAAAGATTCGGGAAGCGCTCGACCAGACCGGCGGTGAAGCGGTTCTGCGCCGCCGGCACTTTCACCGCGGTGATGTAGCTGGCGGGATACGCGTCCAGCACGCCGGGCGATGCGATCACGAAGAAATTCGGCTTGAAACTTTCCCACTCCACCGTACGCAGACTGGTGACGGTCGCTTCAAAACGCTGGCCGGCGATGTCGAAGGCGACGCGGTCGCCGAGCGTCCAGTTCAGTGATTCCGCGAAGCCCTCCTCCACCGACAGCTCCGGGGTCTTCGCGCCGGTCTTCGGCCACAGCTTGCCGGCGACGATCTTGTTGTCGTCGCCGAAACCATCGGCCGACGACAGATTGAACTCGCGTTCGGCCAGCCGCCGCGCGCGTTCGCCCTGCGCGCCGTAGTCGTCGCCGCTCGTGGGTTTGCCGTTACGCTCGACCAGACGCGCGCGGATCATCGGGTACAGCTTCGGCGCGGCCACACCCTGCTCGGCGATGAACGCGCTCACGCCGTCGATCTGATCGGGCTGCACGTTGATGATGAAACGATTCGGCGCATCGGCCGACAGCGACAGCCGCCAGCGGTCGAGCAGATCGGTGCGCACGAAGGTGAGCAGCAGCAGCGCCATCAGCCCGAGCCCCAGCGCCGACACCTGCGCGATGCTGGTCCCGGCGCGACGGCTGACGTTGGCCAAACCGTAACGCAGACTGCCGCGCAGCCGCGAGCGCAGACGCCGCACCAGCAGGATCAGCAGATAAGCGATCAGCGCCAGCGCGGCCAGGGTCGCGACGATGCCCAGCAGCATGATGCCGCCGAGTTTGGCCGAGCCCGCCTGCCACCACAGCAGCGCACCCAGACCGCTGAAACCGGCGAGCGCCACCAGCCATGCGCTGGGTTCGGTGGCATCCAGATCGCGGCGGAGTACCCGCAGTGCGGGCACCCGACGCAGCGCGAGCACCGGTGGCGCGCCGAACGACATCAGCACCACGATGCCCACCGCGAACCCCTGCAGCGCCGGCCACAGGCTCGCGGGCGGAATCGCGACCTGCAGTTCTTTCGCCAGCCATGCGCCGACCGCCCATTGCAGTGCGAACGCGATGACGATACCGATCAGGCTCGCGACCACGCCGAGAATCAGCAATTCGCCGATGTGGATCGCGGCGAGCGTGCGCTGGCTGGCGCCGAGGCAGCGCATCACCGCCGCGCCGGACAGATGGCGCTCGCTGTGGCGGCGCGCGGCCATCGCCACCGCAACCGCCGCCAGCACCACCGACACCAATGCGGCAAGACCGAGAAAACGTCCGGCGCGATCCAGCGCGGAGCGGATCTCCGGGCGCGCATCGCCGATGGTTTCCACGCGCTGGCCGCGACCGAGTTCCGCGCGTGCGGTCTTCGCGAAGGTTTCGACCGCAGCGGGTCCGCCCGCGATCACCAGTTTGTAACCGACGCGGCTGCCGGGCTGGATCAAACCGGTCGCGGGCAAGTCGGCCATCGCGAGGAATACTTTCGGCGCCACGTTGAAATAATCGATGGCGCCGTCGGGCTCCTGCAATACGACGGCGGCGAGGCGCAGTTCGGCGCTGCCGATGCCGATGACATCGCCGCGCTTCGCGCCCAGCGCATCGGCGCCGCCCCGGCTCAGCCACAACGTGCCGGGCGCGGGGCCGCCTTTGATATCGCGCTCGCCGGTCGCATCGACGATCCGAAACTGCCCACGCAGCGGAAAACCTTCGCCCAATGCGCGCAGTTCGCCCAGACGCAGCCGCGCGGTGTCGCCGCTGCCGACCCGGATCATGCTCGGCAGTTCGACGGTTTCGGCGCGGCGCAGGCCGCTGCCTTTCGAAGCTTCGAGAATCTTGCCGACGATCGGCGCATCGCCGCGCACCACCGCATCGCCGCCGAGCAGACGGTTCGCTTCGATCGCCAATGCACGCGCGGCGCGATCGGTGACGAAACCCACCGACGTCACCGCGATCACCGCGAGTACCAGAGCGGCGACGAGAATGCGGATATCGCCGGCGGCGAGATCGCGCCGCAGCTGGCGCCAGGCCAGTGGGAGCAGCTTCATGATGGCCTCCGCCGCTCTGGCTTTTGGCAGTCATCGCCGCACAGGAGAAGATCAAGCCGTGCCGTTATTCTCCTCCCCTTGCGCATAGCGCAGGGGGAGGTCGGGAGGGGGTGCTTCTGCATCGATGTGGCTGCGAATGACCCCTCCCCAACCCTCCCCTTCGCGATGCGAAAGGGAGGGAGTGATGTTTTCGCTTGGATCGAAAATGCTCCGAGTTCCTGCGTTCGCGGGAACGATCGGGAGCTGCGTGTCGTCGTCATGCCGACACCAACCGGCCGCCATCCAACCGCAGCACGCGATGGCAGCGCGAAGCCAGATGTTCATCGTGGGTGACCAGCACCAACGTGGTGCCGGCATCGGCGTTCAGTCCGAACAGCAGTTCGATGATCGCCTGCCCGGTCCGGGTGTCGAGATTGCCGGTCGGTTCGTCCGCGAACAGCAACGCCGGCCGGGTCACGAACGCACGCGCCAAGGCCACGCGCTGCTGCTCGCCGCCGGACAATTGTCGCGGGTAGTGGTCGAGACGTTCGCCCAGACCGACTTTCTGCAGGATCGCCCGCGCCGGGCCGTCGACATCGGCATCACCGCGCAGCTCCAGCGGCAGCATCACGTTTTCCAACGCGGTCAGCGACGGCAGCAGCTGGAAGTTCTGGAACACGAAACCGACCTTCTCGCCGCGCACCTTCGCGCGTCCGTCCTCGTCCAGCGTCGACAGCGGCGCACCATCCAACAGCACTCGCCCGTCGCTGGGCGTATCCAACCCGGCCATCAGCGCCAACAGCGTGCTCTTGCCCGAGCCCGAAGCGCCGACGATCGCCACGCTGTCGCCGGTCGCGATCTCGAAGGCGATGCCTTCAAGGATGGTGAGTTCGCTGGTGGGGAGACGGACGCGTTTGGCTAGGGATTCGATGGTGAGGGCGGGGGGCTTGGAGGCAACGGCGACGGATGGCCGATCGGTCAGGGGCGGAGTCATGGGGCGTCGCTGTGGGGGAGGGAGACTGAGGTTCGATATTGGGCGGGCGTAGGGAATATGCAAGCCTGGTCGAACCCGGCGGATGACAGATACGAGGCGCGAGGGAGAAGAGATGCAGCAAGGTAGGATGTACGTGCGAAACGAAATCCTTCGATATTTCCGACAAGGCGATGGGTGTCACCCATCTCCCCTCCTGCAGAACGCAGAGCGAGGCCGCACTTTGAATTTTTCACTCCGCCCCATGGTCGCTGTCATCGCGCTGTGCGCTGCAGGCATCGCAGGTTGCGCTTCGACTCGCGCGTCGATCCCTGAGCAAAGCGGCCAGACCGTCTCGATCCCGTTCATGCTCAGCGAGCAGAACAATATCGTTGTGGAAGTGCGGATCAACGAATCCCATGTCGTGCATCTGATGCTGCACAGCGCGTCGTTGAACGTCACGCTGACCGAGGATGCGGTTCGGCGTCTGGAGGATCTTGCGCTCGACAAGACGACGCGCGTCCAGAGTTGGGGCGGGACATCGGATTCACGCTACAGCACGGGCAATCGCCTGCGGATCGGACCGTTGACGCGGGATGGCGTCACGCTTTGGGAGAACAGGAATTCCGGTGAAGGTACGGACGGCAAGTTCGGGCTGGACTTCTTCGGCGACGCGGTGGTCGAGATCGACTACGACAGCGGGCGCATCGTCGTCCACGACCGGCTGCCGGACAAGGCGCGCGATTACCAGTCTCTCGCGATCAAGAACGAGGACGGCGAGCTCTACGTCGAGGGCATCTGCCTGTTCGGCGACGAAATGCGCGCGAATCGATTCCTGATCCACTCCGGTTATGCGGGAGGCCTCCTGCTGGACGATGCGTTTGCGGCGTCGAGCGGCATCGAAAACAGGATCGCGATCACCGACACCGGCCGTCTGACCGACTCCTACGGGCATGTCATCGAGGTCAAGAAAGGCGTGATGCCCGGTTTTTCGCTGGGCCGGCTCATGCTCTCCGATGTCCCCGTGGGATTCTTTTCGGGAAGGATCGGAAACCAGGACAAAAGCGTGCTGGGCGGTGCGATCCTGAAACGTTTCAATCTGATCTTCGATCTCGGCCGGAACACGCTCTACATCAAGCACCGCAGCGCGTGATGGATCCATGGAATCGCAAGCAGGGCCAGGCATGGCCCGATTACCTCGACTTTTGAAAACCGCAGCAGCGGGCGGTATCCGCCAGAACGAAGGCGAAACCCGTCGTCAAAAAAAACGAGCCCGGGCATGGCCCGGGCTCGTTGCGCTCGTGCGGATCGGCGAGCGGAGCGTCACCTCCGATTGGCGCTCGATCAATACATGCAGGGCCCACCGTTGATCGGGCACGCCTTCACGAAGATCCATGTAGGCGGCCTGCAGATGTAGTAGTAACGATAGCTGCCCGATTGCACATACACCGTTTTCCCCGCAAGGGTGGCAGTGCACGCGATGTTCGGCGCGGCAGCCGCAGCGGAGCCGCTGACCGACATCGCGACGACGAATGCCGCAATCGCAAAGCCCTTGATGATTCCTTGTTTCATAAATCCTCCTGATACGATCGAATGAAGTCGCCGGATCGAATTCTTCGCTTCGACGCATCGCGCGAGACAGATGTCTTGCGTATCGAAGACCGTCGGGCAGCCGACGATACCTGCCCGCATTTTCGAGTATCCGCCCAATATTTCGGGTTCGCAATCGTCCTTATCACGCGATTTGCGTGAATGCGGTCGCGATTCGCCTAAAAAATCACGGGTTTTTAACGACTCACCCGCCAGCGGCGCGGTGAAGACCGATGCCGTCCCGCATCACATTGCGCGCGGCGCGTGTATCAGTGCCGTTCGTAATGCGAATGCGGGCGGATGCGACATCGCGTCACTTCACCTCGACATCGTCGATCTGGAACGCGAACGCGCCGACCGGCTGGCCGGCGGTGAACGCAAAGCCGCGCACGCGGCTGAGATCCGCGCCGTTGAAGCCGTCGAGCGGGATGCGCACTTCGGTCCATTCGACGCTGGCGGCAAACGGTTTCATGCTGGGCATCGACTGCATCTGCACGCCGGAGAACAGCATGACACTGTAGTTGCGACCGTCGCCGCGCGCGCGGAACACCAGCGTCTTGCGTGCGGAAAGATCGGCCGGCTGCATCGGCGCGCTCGCAGGAAAATACATCGCGCCGGACCACGGGAAAGCGAAGCCTGCTTTGATCTCGCCGCTCACCGTGAGCGCGCCGTGTTCGCGCTTGAGCATCGCGATCGACGCGCCGCCGGCAAGTTGATCGGTGGTCTGCATCCAGCCGCTGCCGAATTTCGCCGGCAACATACCCATCGACGAGGCCGCGACGTCGGCTTCGAAATCGTCGACCAGACTGCCGGCGGGAATCGCTTCACCGATGGGCGCAGCGTTAGGCGCCTGCGGCTGCACGCGCGCGACGGCGTAACCGTTCTTCCACACATTCACGATCGCGCGGGTGGCGAGGATGTCGCGGGTCGGATCGCCATCGACGAGCAGCAGGTCCGCGCGCTGCCCCACCGCGATGCGGCCGCGATCGGCGAGCCCGAAGCGACGCGCGGGCACCGAAGTGGCGGCAGCCAGCGCTTCGATCGGCGTGAGGCCTGCACGCACCAGCAGTTCCAGTTCGCCGTGCATGCTCGCGCCGTGTGCGGTGCCGGGATTGCCGGCGTCGGTGCCGGCGAGGATGTCGACACCCGCCGCATGCAGGGTGCGCACATTGGCGATGGCGTCGGCGAGGATCGCCGGCTTCGGCGTCGCCGAGCCGAACGTCGCTTTCAGGCTGTCGACCTGCGTGGCGGCGAGCCACGGTTTCAGCCGCAAGTCTTCACCAAGCGCGCGGCCTTCGCCGGTCTGAGCCATCGTCGCCAGCACCGAGAGCGTCGGTATGACGAACGCCTTGTTCTTTTTCGCGGAAGCGAAGAACGCCGCGTCGCCCGGCTCGCCGAAGATATGCACGAGGCCATCGGCGCCGCCGTCGATCGCAGATTTGCCTTCGCTCAGGCGCGAGACGTGGACGACGGCGAGTTTGCGCGCCTTGTGCGCGGCGGCGATGGCGGACTTCACCTGCGTTTCGGCGATCGTCGGGATGCGCATCGTCGCGCTGTACGCGCTCATGTCCTCGACGATGAGCTTGATGTAATCCGAACCTTCGCCGACGCGCGCGGCGACGAATGCAGCGGCATCGCCATCGGCAGCGAGTGTCGGCACTTTCATGCCGTACTGGGTGCCGTGGCCGCCTGGCGCGGTGACCGCAGCGCCTGCGCTCCACAGATCGGCCTCGTCGGTGCGCGCCAGCGATTCGCGTCGGGTTTTCAGCGCGGACAGGCGGCCGACATCGCCCATCATGTCCAATTCGGCGGTCACGCCGAAGCGCAATGCATCGCGCGGCGCATCGCCCCAGCTGTGGGTGTGGGCGTCGATCAGCCCGGGCAGCAGGGTCTTGCCGCTGCCGTCGACGGAGGGAAACTCCTTCGGCGCGTCGAACTTGGCGCCGATGGCCGCGATGCGTCCGTCGATCACCAGCACATTGGTGTTCGACAGCACGCGGGTGCCGTCGAAGACGCGGACGTTGCGGATGACGACATCGTTGGCGTCGTCGTTGTCGCGTGCGGGTGTTGCGGCATGCGGTGCACTGGAGACAGATGCGGCGATCGTGATGGCGATGGCGACTGCGGTGCTGACACTTGAGCGACGAGTGCAGAATTTCATGGCAGGACTCCTCATGGATATGGGTATGGGACGGGTTTGGAGGGACAAGACGCTCCCGTACCGCCGATGTGACATCGGCAGAAATTTCCTTGGAACGCGGGCGTCGGCGTCAGGCGTGCGGTGGTGGGCGGGGCGTGTTCACAGCCAGCCCTTCTGCCTTGCCAGCCGGTAGGCTTCGATACGGTTGCCGACGCCGAGCTTGCCGATGGCTTCGGAAAGATAATTGCGCACGGTGCCGTGCGAGAGATTGAGCTGGGTGGCGATCTCCCCGGCGGACAGGCCCTCGCCGGCCAGGCGCAGCGCCTGGCGTTCACGGTCGTTGAGCGGATCGGCTTCGGACCAGGCTTCGAGCGCGAGCTGCGGGTCGATCGCTTTGCCGCCGCGATGCACCTTGCGCAGCGCTTCGGCGAGATCTTCGGCCGGCGCATCCTTGAGCAGATAGCCCGAGACGCCGGCATCCAGCGCGCGACGCAGAAAACCGGCGCGCGCGAAAGTGGTCACGATCACCACCTTCGTCGGCAGCGCATGGCGCTGGATGCGCTGCGCCAGTTCCAGTCCGGTCAGGCCCGGCATTTCGATGTCGGTGACCAGCAGGTCGGGCTTGAGCCGCTGCAGATCGCGCCACGCGGCCTCGCCGTCGGCGGCGGCGCCGAGCACTTCGATGTCGGTTTCCAGCGACAGCAGCGCGGTGAGCGCGCCGCGCACCATCGCCTGATCTTCGGCCAGCAGCACGCGGATCATGCCTGCATCGCCTGGTCGGGCGGCGGCGCGGCGGAGGCGTCGTCGTGTTCGAGATGCGCGGCGAGCGGCACCTGCGCCTCGATGCGCGTGCCTTCGCCCCTGCGCGAGTCGATGCGCAGCCGTCCGCCGAGCGCTTCGATCCGCTGGCGCATGCCATCCAGACCGTTGCCGGGAACGATCGCGCCGCCGCGACCGTCGTCGTCGACGCGCAGCACCGCTTCGCCGTCGATCAATGCGATCGAGATGCGCGCTTCGCGGGCCTGCGCGTGACGCTGGAGATTGGTGACCGCTTCGCGCAGGGTCATCGCCAATGCGGTTTCGACTTTCGGCGGCAGCGCACGCGGATCGCTGCTGCGCGGATCGATGTCGGACACCAGTGCGATGCCATCGCTGTCGAGCAGCAGTTTCGCGGACACGAGTTCCGCAGCCAGTCCGGTGGCGCGGATGCCGGTGACCGCCGAGCGCACCTGCGCCAATGCGTCGCGCGCGACCCGGCTGACTTCGACGATCTCGCGATGCGCGGCCTCGCGCGCCTGCGGCGAATCGCCGCGCAGCAGCAGCTTGCCGGCCAGCTCGCTTTTCAGCGCCACCAGCGACAGCGTGTGGCCGAGCAGATCGTGCAGGTCGCGGCCGATGCGTTCGCGCTCGGCCAGCGCAGCGAGCCGGCGCACTTCGTCGTGCGAGAGCTTCAATTCGGCGCGCTTGCGGTTGCTTTCGACGAAATGATGGTTGCCGAAGAACACCGCCACCGACACGATCAGGGTGATCAGGAAGATGAAAATGGGGTATTCCAGGACCATGACTTCGGCCAGGAAACCGCCGAGCATCGCCATCGCGAGCGTCAGCCGCTTCCACAGTGGGCCGCCCAGCATCGCGGCGAAGCCGACCGCGTAGATCGTGTAGGCATTCGCGAACGGGTTGTACGGCAGCAGCGCGTAGCCGATGGCGGCGATCGTCAGCGCGCACAGCAGTGAGCGAACGCCGGTTGCGCGGTAGGCAGCGAAATACAGCGGCAGAAACACCGCAATCGACAGCAGGGTTGGGGCGAGCATGTACAACAGCGGTTGGCGCCAGCCGTTGGATTCGCCGAACCACGACAGCACCAGCGGCATGAACAGGAACACCAGATAGCCAAGCGTGTAGAAAGGCATCCAGCCCAGCCCGTGCGCCTCGGGCACCAGGCGCCCGCGCCAGCGCAGCAGCAGCGACTTCAGCGTTGGACTCATGACGGACTCCGTACGCGCGAGGAGAGGATGGACGCAGGCACTGTAACGGCCGACGGCTCAGGCCGCGAGCCGCCGGCGCGCCAGCAGGAAGAACAACACCGTGACGCCGAGCAGCACGCCCAGATGCAGGGCGAGGCTGCCGCCGGCATCCATACCGATGAT
Source organism: uncultured Xanthomonas sp. (assembly GCA_964523435.1). Taxonomy (GTDB): domain Bacteria; phylum Pseudomonadota; class Gammaproteobacteria; order Xanthomonadales; family Xanthomonadaceae; genus Lysobacter_I. Next base: position 10,220 of record CAZGBA010000037.1, on the reverse strand, counting down.
CTTCAGCGCGATCTGCGAATGATGGTAGGACGGCCACACCGGCGCGAATTTTGCGATCCACACCGGCAGGAATTTCAGCGGTATCCACAGTCCGGAGAGAAAGGCCATCGGCAGATAAAGCAGATTGACCACTGCTGGCGCGCCCTGGCCACCGACCAACGTGCCGACGAACAGACCCAGCGCGGCGAACGGCAGCACGCCGATCACATTGACGACCCACAGCAGCAGCCACTGCGACGCGCGCAGCTCGACGCCGCCGAGCGTGGCGGCCAGCGTCGCCAGCAGCAGCGAAATGATCATGGCGAACACCATCGCCATCACCATCTTCGCGAACAGATACGCGCCCGGCGGCATCGGCAAAGCGCGCTTGTAGATCAGGAACCCCTGCTCGCGTTCGAGCGCGACGGTCACGCCGAAGGCGAACATGCCAATGCCCATCACGCCGAACACGCCGTACGTGGCGAGCAGATAGCGTGCGGCGTCGCCACTGCCCTTGTTGAGGAGCACGCCGAACAGCACATAGAACAGACACGGAAACAGCAGCGACGGCAGCGCGAACGACGGCGTGCGCAGGACACGCAGGAACTCGTATCTGGCTTCGAGCGCATAGCTGCGCAGCGGCGAATGCGCGGGCATCGGGAGGGTGGCGGCGTTCATCAGGCGGCTTCCTGTACGGGCGTTTGGCGGGTGATTTCGAGAAAGGCGTCGGCGAGGCCGGCGCGCTGCACTTCGAGTTCGCTCAGGGCGGCGTCCTCGGCCAGCAGCCGGCGCACCACCGGCTCGGCGACATCTGTCAACACTTCGATCCGCGCGGGATTGCCGTCGCCACCGCGCACCGCGCTGCGCACGCCCGGCCAGCTGGCGACGCGCGCAGCGTCGAGCGCGGAAAGACAGCGGATGCGTCGCTGCGACACCAGACCGCGGATGTCCTGCATGCGCCCGGCGGCGACAACCTTGCCGCTGTTGAGCACCACCACCCGCTGCGCCAGCGCTTCGGCTTCTTCCAGATAGTGCGTGGTCAGCAGGATCCCGACGCCGTCGGCCACCAGCTGGCGGATCGTCGCCCACATCCGCTGGCGCGCATCAATGTCCAGCCCGGTGGTGGGTTCATCAAGGAACAGCACCTCGGGGTTGCCGCAGATCGCCAGCGCGAACTGCACGCGCCGCTGCTGGCCGCCCGACAGCCGGCCGTAGCGCCGCTCCATCAGGCCTTCCAGGCCGGCGAGCGCAACGCAGTCGGCCACGCTGCGCGGAAACGGGTAATAGCTGCGGGTGAGGTCGAGCAATTCACAGACCCGGCTGTTCTCGGGAATACCCGCCGACTGCAGCATCACCCCCATCCGCCTGCGCACGGCCATGTCACCCGGAGGACATCCGAACAGCTCGGCGCTGCCCTCGTCGGCGGCCAGCAGCCCCAGCAGCAGCGCGATCGCGGTACTTTTGCCGGCGCCGTTGGCGCCGAGCAGGGCCAGCACTTCGCCGCGCTGCAGGGACAGGTCGACCCCGTCCAGCGCCTGTGTGGCGCCGTAGCGCTTGCGACTGCCGCGCAGTTGGGCGAGGGATCGATCATGGATGGTCGGGCTCATCGTCGGCACTCCGGTTGCGATGGCCTCAGACTAGGCACCCGCCCGGCCGCTGGGCAGTCGGAAGCGTCAGCCATCGACCATGACATTCGTCAGCTGACGACGGGGAGCCGAGGCATTACTCTTTGCGCTGCCTTGCGCCCGTCCCTGCCGGACAGGCGCATCGGCCGGAAGCCCGGGCGCCTTGCCCGCTTCCGCCGGAACACCCCCTTTGAAGCAGGCGTCCGCGCCTGCTTCGTGTCTCCCGACCGTATCGCGACAATGCCGACAGCCTCTGCACGGCCTGCTGCAACGGCCTTCAGCGGGTCCACGGCTCGGGCTTGTGGGCTGTTTTGCTGTTTTCGGTCACACTTTGCGACAAAATTACGAATTCGTCCTGGAAGGCCATGAACACCAACGCTGATCTGCTCAAGGAACTCCGCATCGACCGCAACGCCTCCGCCGAACCACCGACCTCGCGCCGAGGGCTCTGGATCGGCCTGCTGGCAACCGCCGTGATGGCAGCGCTCGGGATCGGCGGCTGGAAACTGTTCGCCGGCAACGACAGCATCGAAGTGCGCATGGCCACCGCCGCTCCGATCGCCGCCACCAGCAGCGGCGCCGCCTCGGTACTGGACGCGACCGGCTATGTCGTTCCGCGCCGCATCGCCACGGTTTCGGCGAAAGTCACCGGCAAGGTCCGCGAAATCCTGATCGAAGAAGGCATGCGGGTGGAAGCCGGCCAGATCCTGGCAACGCTGGATCCGATCGATGCCGACTCGTCGCGCGCACTGGCGCTGTCGCAGCTGGAAGCTTCGCGCAGCCAGGTCGACAGCGTCTCCGCGCAATTGAAGGAAGCGGAAGCCAACGCCTCGCGTCTGAGCCAACTGGTCAGCCAGAAGCTGGTCTCGCGCCAGCAGTACGAACAGGCCGTCGCCGCGCGCGACTCGCTGCGCGCGCAGCTGGTCACCGCACAGCGCAACGCCCAGGTGTCTTCCGATTCGCTGCGCATCGCCGACAACGGCGTGGACAACACCATCGTTCGCGCGCCGTTCGCCGGCATCATCATCGCCAAATCCGCGCAACCGGGCGAAATCATCTCGCCGGCCGCCGCAGGCGGTGGCTTCACCCGCACCGGCATCGGCACCATCGTCGACATGGATTCGCTGGAAATCGAAGTGGACGTCAACGAGGCCTACATCGGCAAGGTCCAGCCGAAGATGCCGGTCGAGGCGACGCTCAACGCCTACCCGGACTGGAAGATTCCGGCCGAAGTCATCGCGATCATTCCCACCGCCGACCGCAGCAAGGCCACGGTGAAGGTCCGCATCGCGCTGCTGCAGCGCGATGGACGCATCGTCCCGGACATGGGCGTGCGGGTGAGCTTCCTCGACAAGAAGACCGCCGCCGACCCGGCTGCACCGGCGGCGCCCAAGCCGGTCGGCGTGCTGGTCCCCAACGACGCCATCACCCAGCGCAAGATCGACGGAAAAGACAGCGATGTCGTCTTCATCGTCGAAGAGGGCAAGGCCATCGCCACGCCGGTGCAGACTGCGGAGGTCCGCGGTGAGCAGCGCGTGGTGCTGTCCGGCCTGTCGCCCGGCGACACCGTGGTGTCCGCACCGCCCGTCGAGTTGCAGGACGGGGCCGAAGTGTCCGAAAAGGCTGCAAAGTAATCTCCCCCGAGAGCGTCCACCACGCGCCTCAGACGGCGCTTTCCACATCCACCATCAGCCCCTGTGAGAGATCGCCCATGTCCGCACTGATCAGCATCCGCGACGTCACCAAGACCTACAGCCGCGGCAAACAGCAGGTCGAAGTCCTGCACGGCATCAACCTGGAAATTCCCAAGGGCGATTTCGTCGCGCTGATGGGCCCGTCCGGCTCCGGCAAGACCACGCTGCTGAATCTGATCGGCGGACTGGACCAGCCCACCGGCGGCGAGATCAGCATCGATGGCAAGCGCATCGACACCCTCAGCGCCGGCCAGCTCACCCAATGGCGGGCCAGCAACGTGGGCTTCGTCTTCCAGTTCTACAACCTGATGCCGGTGCTCACCGCCCAGGGCAACGTCGAGCTGCCGCTGTTGCTGACCAAGCTCAATGCGGCGCAGCGCAAGCGCAACGCCGAAGTCGCGCTGCAGGTCGTGGGCCTGGGCGATCGCGGCAAGCACAAGCCGCGCGAACTCTCCGGCGGACAGGAACAACGCGTCGCCATCGCCCGCGCCATCGTCTCCGACCCCAGTCTGCTGGTGTGCGACGAACCGACCGGCGATCTCGACCGCAAGACCGCCGACGAGATCCTGACCCTGCTGCAGACGCTCAACCGCGAACACGGCAAGACCATCGTGATGGTCACCCACGATCCGCTCGCTGCGGAGTACGCCAAGCGCACGGTCCATCTCGACAAGGGCCGACTGATCGAGCAGGCCCACGCAGCGCACGCGCCGGCCTGAGCCGCGCAGGGAGATCGACATGACCAAGACCGGATTCGTCATCGCCAATCTGTTCCGCAAGAAGGCCCGAACCTCGCTGACGATGCTGTCCATCATCACCGCGTTCCTGCTGTTCGGGCTGCTGCAGTCGGTGAACGTGCTGTTCAATGCCGGCGCCGATTTCCTCGGCACCGCCCGCCTCATCACCCAGGCCCGCGTGTCCTTCACCCAGTCGCTTCCGATGCGCATGCGCGCCGAGATCGAGAACGTGCCGGGCGTGGAAGCGGTGACCCAGTCGCAGTGGTTCGGCGGCGTTTGGCAGGGCAAGGACCAGCTGGTCGCGCTCGCGGTCGATCCGCTGCGCTTCCACGCGGTCTATCCCGAGTGGGATCTGCCCGAAGCGCAGTGGAAGCAGTTCGCCGAGACCCGCACCGCCATGGTCGCCGGCCGCAAGGTGGCCGACCAGTACGGCTGGAAGGTCGGCCAGAAGGTGCCGATCAGCTCCAACATCTTCCCGCAGAAGAACGGCAGCAAGGACTGGGTGTTCGATCTGGTCGGCATCGTCGAAGGCAAGGACGAGGAGTGGAAGCGTCAGGCCACGCAGGTCTGGATCAACCACAGCTATTTCGACGAAGAGAACCAGTTCGGCAGCGGCTCCGGCGGCATCTACCTGATCAAACTGAAGGATCCAGAAGCCGCCGCGACAGTGGCGCGGACCATCGACGCGAAGTTCGAGAACTCGCCCGACGAGACCAAGACCCAGAACGAGAAGGACTGGAATCTCGGCTTCGCCAAGCAGTTCGGCGACATCGGCCTGATCGTCCGCTGGATCCTGTTCGCGGTGTTCTTCACCCTGCTGCTGGTGGTGGGCAACACGATGGCCCAGAGCATGCGCGAGCGCGTGCCTGAGATGGCGGTACTGAAGACGCTGGGCTTCTCCGACACCAGCGTATTGGGCTTCGTGCTGGCCGAAACGGTGGCGCTCTGCGCCATCGGCGGCCTGATCGGGCTGGCCCTGGCCACGGTCGCCGGCTGGCTCATCGCGCAGTCGGGCATCCCGATTCCGCTGCGCGTGGAGTGGCGGGTGTGGACCGCCGGCATCATCGCCATCCTGCTGCTGAGCATCGCGGTCGGGCTGCTGCCCGCGCTGCGCGCCAAACGGCTGAAGATCGTCGACGCCCTCGCGGGCCGCTGACCGCACCCCTTTCAGGAGAGAATCCCAATGCTGTCGCAGATCTTCGCCATTACCGGCGTCAACCTCAAAAGCATCCCCGAGCGCTGGGGACCATCGCTGGTCATCATCATCGGCCTGGCCGGCGTGGTGGCGGTGTTCACCGCGCTGCTGGCGATGAGCGAGGGCTTCAGCGCCACCCTCGCCGCCACCGGCAGCAAGGACAATGCCCTGGTCATGCGCGGCGGTTCGGCCACCGAGCTGAACTCGGGCCTCGGCCGCGAAGAAACCAATCTGATCAAGCTCGGGCCCGGCATCCGCAAGGGTGCCGACGGCAAGCCACTGGCCTCGGCCGAAATCATCGTGATCGCCGAGCTGTTCAAGATCGGCGAGACCCTCAACGGCTCGAACCTCACCGTCCGCGGCGTGGAACCGGCCGCGTTCGTGCTGCGGCCCAAGATGAAGATCGTCGAAGGCCGGCAGTTCAAGCCGGGCCTGCGCGAACTGGTGGTCGGCCGAAGCGTGAGCAAGCAGTTCGACGACGCGCAGGTCGGCAAGACCCTGCGCATGCGCGGCTCGGACTGGACGGTGGTCGGCGTGTTTGAATCCGGCGACGCCCACGAGAGCGAGCTGTGGACCGACGTGGAGGTCGCGCAGTCCAGCTTCGGCCGCAACGGCTACAGCTCGGTGCTGGCCGGGATGGAAAGCGAGAAATCGCTCAAGGGCCTGGGCGCGGCGCTGAAGGCCGACCCGCGGCTCAACGTGGATGTGATCTCGCAGCAGGAATACTTCAGCGCCCAGACCGAACAGTTCCGCGAGACCATCGGCATGCTGGCGATCGTGGTCACCTCGATCATGGCCCTCGGCGCGATCTTCGCCGCGCTCAACAGCATGTTCGCGGCGGTCGCCACCCGCGCCAAGGAGATCGCCACGCTGCGCGCGATTGGTTTTGGCGGCTTCCCGGTGCTGGTCTCGGTGATGATCGAGGCGCTGACCCTGGCGCTGGCGGGCGGGGTGATCGGTGCGCTGATCGCCTACGTGCTGTTCAACAACATGTCGGTCTCGACCGTTGGCGCCAACTTCACCCAGGTGGTGTTCGCGTTCAAGGTCACACCGGCCCTGGTGGGTATCGGCCTGCTGATCTCGGTCGCGGTCGGCTTCATCGGCGGCCTGATCCCGGCGGCGATCGCCGCACGCCAGTCGGTGACCACGGCACTGCGCAGCGCCTGAGTCACAGGGCTTTCGTGGTCCACGAACGGGGCGCCGATTGGCGCCTCGTTCGCGTTCGGGAGATGGAAAACAGCGCCGGCCGGCGATGGCTGCGGAATGCACCGACCCATCGTTTGCCATGCGAATACCGACACGTCGCGACAGGCGGTCGCAGGCAAGCCGTCAGGCGCTGGACATGCGTCGCGCACGCCGCAGGCTGTCGAACGCGAAGATCGCCAATGCGATCCAGATGACGACAAAACCGATCGCGCGGTCGCGGTCGAAGGTTTCGCGGAACACCAGCACGCCGATCAGGAACTGCATGGTCGGAGCGACATATTGCATCAGTCCGATCGTCGACAGCGGCACCCGCCGCACCGCGAACGAGAATGCGATCAGCGGCAGCGCGGTCAACGCGCCGCCGAAGATCAGCAGCGCATCGGCAGCGAATCCCCACGCACCGAAAAAACCGCCCTGCCCGCTGGCTTCCATCCACAGCAGATACGCCAGCGCCGGCAACAACAGCACCGAATTCTCGAAGCCGAGCCCGGTCACCGAATCGACCGCTGCGAGTTTGCGGATCACGCCGTAAAGCCCGAACGATCCGGCCAATGTCATCGCGATCCACGGAAAGCTGCCGTAATTGAAGGTCAACCAGAGCACACCGGCGGCAGTGATGGCGACCGACAGCCACTGGGTCGGATTCAGACGCTCGCGCAGGAACAGCGTGCCGATCACCACATTGAGCAGCGGATTGATGAAATACCCGAGACTGCTTTCGACCACATGTCCGGCGTTCACCGCCCAGATGTACAGGCCCCAATTCACACCGATGCACAGGCCGCTAAGCGTCAGCATCGCGGCAAGCCGCGGCTTGGCGACGATCGCGGCGAACCAGCCCCTCCCCCGCGACCACAGCAGCCACAGCGCGACCAGCGCCGCGCTCCACAGCACGCGATGGGCGACGATCTGCAGCGACGGCAGCGCCTTGAGCAGGTGCCAGTACAGCGGCATCAGCCCCCACAGCACGAACGCGCTGGCGGCGATCGACAGCCCTTTGCGATCGAGTCCCTGCGCCGGCGTCATCCTCGCGCTTTCGCCCGGCTGATCGCGACCACGCCGATCAGGATCACCACCAGTGCGCCGAGATCGTGCAGACCGAAGTGCTCGCCGCCCAACCATGCGCCCAGCATCACCGCGATCGGCGGGTTGACGTAGGCATAGCTCGACGCCAGGGCCGGGCGCACGTGATTCAACAGCCAGACGTAGGCGCCGAAACCGCCGATGGAGCCGAAGATCGCGAGATAGATCAACGCCGCTGTGCCCTGCGTCGTCGGCGCAGCCGGCAGGCGTTCGCCCACCGCCAGACCGAGCGCGATCAGCATCACCCCGCCGCAGAGCATCTGCGTGGCGGCGGCCATGAATGGCGACGGCAGATCGCGGCCGCGCGACCACACCGAACCGAACGCCCAGGCGATCGGTGCGATCAACAGCAGGGTCAGGCCGCGCGGCGTCGACGACAGACTGCTGCCGGCGTTGAGCCAGAGCACGCCGATGAAACCGATGCCGATGCCGAGCCATTCGCCGCGACTCGGATGACGGCCGGACATGGCGCCGAACAGACCCATCCACAGCGGCATCGACGCGATCGCGATGGCCGCAAGACCGGACGACACGTCCTCTTCGGCCAATACCACCATGCCGTTGCCGAGCAGCATCATCAGCAAACCCATCACCGCCAGCGACGGCCATTGCTTGCGCGTCGGCGCAGGCACGCCACGCCAGCGCAGCACCGCGTACAGCAACGCACCGGCCAGCAGCATGCGCCCACCGGACACCGCCAACAGCGGCGGCCAGCCGCCTTCCAGTGCAAAGCGGATACCGAGATAGGTCGAGCCCCAGATGAGATACACCGCCATCAGCGCAAGCCCGATGGCGAGCGTGGAGGCAGGACGCGGGTCGCCCGCGGATGGAGCGGCCATCGCAGTGCTCGAAAAGAAAATGAAGGAGATCAAGACGTGTCGCCGCATCGCAGCGACCGGACCATTCTACGCCCGCGTTTCAGACGATTGGCGCGCGTCACGGAACACAGTAAAGCTTTTCGTCGCGATGCCCCGTCTTTGTAGGAGCGACTTCAGTCGCGAAACATGCGGTGTCTCAGATCACGGTCGACGTCGCGGCTGCAATTCGGTCAGCTTCGCGACTGAAGTCGCTCCTACGAAAACACGGGGCCTATCGGGCGCCGATGACTTCGCGCCCGAGCAACTGCTGCTTCAGCGCCAGCCCCCAGCGATACCCGCCCAGCGAACCATCGCCACGGATCACCCGATGACACGGCACGATGATCGCGACACGGTTGTGGGCGCAGGCGCTGGCGACCGCACGCGCGGCCTTCGGCGCATCCAGCGCTGCGGCGAGCTCGGCGTAGCTGCGGGTTTCGCCCGCAGGAATCTTCATCAGCGCATCCCAGACCCGCTTCTGGAACGCGGTGCCGATCAGGTCGACCGGAATCCTGTCTGATGCCCGCATCCGTTTGCCGGCCAGCGCATCGGCGACCGCACGCACGCGCGGCGCGAGGAATTCGTCGCGGCCGGCATCGACCTGCTGCAGCTGCGCGCGCGGAAATTCGGCATGGAGCTTGCGCACCAGCGCATCGACATCGTCGCCCAGCTCGACCATGCAGATGCCGCGCGCGGTGGTCGCCACCATCGCCTGTCCCAGCGCTGTCGCAACGATGCTCCAGCGGATCTCCTCGCCGCCGCCGCCGGCGCGATAGCGCGCGGGCGTCATGCCGAGTTTCGCGGCGCCGGTCTCGTACACCCGCGACGGCGACCCGTAGCCGGCGTCGTACAACGCCGCGCTGACGTCGCGACCGTCTTTCAATGCGGATTTCAGTGCGCCGAGTTTGCGCTGGGCGAGATATTCGGCCGGACTCAGACCGAAACGCGCGCGGAAGCGACGCTGCAGATGCGAAGCACTGAGACCGACCGCCGCCGACAGTTCGGCGAGCGTCGGCTCGCCGGCGTCGAGCAATTCGCGGGTGTGTTCGAGCGGGTCATGGGTGGCGTTGCGCATGCGGCAGAGACTAACGGGCGCTGCGGGTGCCCGCTATCCGATTCTTGCGCCAGCCAAGGCACCCAGAAAGAAAACCTGGATCCCACAAACGGAAACGGACCCTCACGGGCCCGTTTCCTTGTCGTCGCGGCATCGAACGATCAGTTCGCCCACTGCCCCGGCTTGCGCGCTTCGGTCAACAGGACCTGCGCCGAGAGGGGCTTGTCGTTGCCCAGCACGTGCACCGCATCGACCAGGATCGCGGCCGACTCGCGCAGCAGCGGATCGGGGCGCTTTTGCGCGGCCTTTTCGCGTGCGGCGTCCTGGGCGACATTGCGTTCGCTGGAAGTCAGACCGTCGTCGGTGTCTTCGGCCAGCGGATCGATATCCAGGCCCATCGCCTTGCGCGCTTCCTGCCGCTGCTTGCGCTTGGCGGCATCGCGGTCGCGCTCGGCGCGGCGTTCGGCTTCGTTCAACGAGATCGATTTCTTCGCGGTTTCCTCGCGGAACTGCGCGATGTCCTCGGACCACCACTGGAATTCCTTGTCGTTCGCCACGCGCGCATCGTGCAGCGATTTCAGCTGCGGCAGCAGCGGCGCGAAATCGCCGTACTGGGTGTGCGGAACCGCAGCGATGCGGGTCCACGGCAGCGCGTTGTCGTAGGTGCTCTCGCCGAATTCGCTGGCATCGACGCTGACCGGGAACCGGATATCCGGAACCACGCCCTTGTTCTGGGTGCTGCTGCCGCCGGGCAGGAAGAACTGGGCGATGGTCAGCTTCACCTGGCCGT